>NZ_JBASTH010000112.1:0-75869 GCF_049274795.1 Aquabacterium sp. | reverse complement strand
AAGAGCTACCGGCTCAAGGAGGCCGCCGCGCGGCTGGCCATCACGCCCGACCCCGCATAATCACCCCGTCCTGCCTGGAGCAGTTTGACTGGCCAACAGTGGAGCAGTTTGGGGTGGCCATCGGGGACTTCTGCGTCTCTTCGGCGATAGGCCGCTCTTGAGCAAGATACCAATCATCTGTTTTGTCTGGATCAGGTTGCCCAAACAGCGCCTTATGCTTGCTTCGCGCTATGCGAATACGGTGTCTTTTCCGCAGCGCAGTGGTGTCCGACTGAAGTTTGAAAACCTCTGCCAAGACTTTTGGGACTGCAAAGGTGATCGGCGCTTGAGCTTGGTTGGTGATGTTTTTCGCCATACGCTTTAGTCCAGCTTCTGCGCCAGATCGGACGCCTTAGGGTTGTAGTAGCGCTTAAGCATTGCCAAGCTCTTGTGCCCGGTGACCGCCGAAAGCTCAAGGACGTTCACTAGCTTTCCGGCCAACCTTGTGGTGGCGTCATGTCGGAAATCGTGGAACCTCAAGTTTTGAACTTGCGAGCGTGTCATCGCATCCGCGAAAACTTGTTTGAACGCAGATGTCGTCGTGGGAAAGACAGGCCCAACGCTTTGCCCATTGAAAAGGCGCCGCAGCACGAGAGCGGCCTTGTTGCTCAGAGGCACATCGCGCGATGAACCGTTTTTCGTTGCCGGAAGATGCACGCAGCGCCCAGTCCAGTCCACATGCTCCCAGTGAAGATTGAGGATCTCGCCGCGGCGCATGGCTGTACGCAGCGCCAGCAGTACGGCAGGTTTGACCCATGGGTTCCTCGCCCCGGTCCAACAGCCGTCCTCTCGCTGTTGAGGAGAAAGTTCTCGCAGCACCTTTCGAAGTTCGGACCACGATGGGCGACGCGACCTTCCCTCACTCTGTTTAGGACGCTGCAACCCCTTGACCGGATTTGTGAGCGGCAACTGCCATTCAGAGGCGGCATAGCCGAAGACGCTGGACAGCAGATTCATTTCTCTGCGCACCGTGTCCCCCTTCACAGCTCGCCTGCGTGCCTCACGCCAATCACAGATCACGGAGGCAGTCACACGATCCAGCGTCAGCTTGGCCATCGGCTCGCGCATAAGGGCGCGCAGTCGGTAGCCTTCCACGTCCGCGCCCTTCTTGTTTGGCGTGACCTGATCGAGGTATCTCTGCAGTAAGTCGTGCAGATTCATCGAGCGTAGGCTCGTCGTATCGATGAAAGTGCCACGACGCATCTCTGCCTCGCGCTCAGACGCCCATTGGACAGCGTCAGCCTTCGTCTTGAACGTGCGGGCCAACTGGGGCCAACCACGCATGCGAATCTGAGCTTCCCAGCCCGTCGCACCTCGTTTGCGGAAACTTGCCATGCTTGCCTTTCTTCGCGATGTGGCGAATTTGTGGCAAACAGGCGATTTCAGGGAGGGACAAAATTCAGTCCACGCTCCCCCGACTCTTCGAAATCCTTGTGCATCAAGGACTTACATCAAGAGCCAAGTGGCGCGCCCGGCTGGGATCGAACCAGCAACCCCTGCCTTCGGAGGGCAGTACTCTATCCATTGAGCTACGGGCGCGTAGACGACGATTCTAGCAGTGCGCCCGCACTGCCCTCTCGAATCGCAGCTTTCTTGCGCTGCATTAATGAGTTTGTCTTTATGGGAGAACCCTTGGCTAAAGCCCCTGTTGCACGCAAAAACCCACTCCTATAATGAATTTCAGCCCCTCTATCTGCCCCTTCCCCAGAGGACTTCATGAGCCAAGAGCCCCACTCGCCCCACGAAGGTCCGATCAAGACCGTCAATCAGCTGATCGTCGCCGTCTTGCTGGCCTTTGTCGTGCCCATCCTGATCATCGTTCTGCTGGTCAGCTACGTGAACTCGACCAGCAAGGAATCCGCCGGCAGCACCGCGCTGGGCCCCGAGGCCACGGCGCAGCGCATCATGCCGGTGGCCGCGGTGCAGATCAAGGTGGCCGCGGCCAATGCTGGCGCCGCCACCGGTGAAGAAGTCTTCAAGGGCCAATGCGCCGCCTGCCATGAGACTGGCACGCTGGGTGCACCCAAATTCGGTGACGCTGGCGCCTGGAGTGCCCGCATCGCCGAGGGTGTCGAGGCGCTGTACCACGCCGCCCTCAAGGGCAAGAACGCCATGCCCCCGCAAGGCGGCGGCGACTACAACGACGACGAGATCAAGCGCGCGGTGGTCTACCTGGCCAACGCTGGCGGCGGCAAGTTCACGACACCACCCGTGGCGGCCGCAGCCAGCGGTGCGGCCGATGCGGCTGCCAGCGCTGCGTCTGCACCCTGATCAGGTCGCAGGCGCGGTCTGTGCCGGCTTGGCAGGCGCCACCGGCCTGAGCACATAGCCATACCGCTGCGGCAAGGTGTCGAAGGCCACGTCCTGGGGCGTCCAGCCCAGGGCCTCGATGGCGTCCACCGCCACCGCCATGTCCAGCGAGCGTACCAAGCCCAGGCCGATGTCCGTGGCCAGGAACAGGCGCCCCTGTTCGTCCAGCCAGGTGTCCGTCACTTGCCCGGCTTCACGGCCGGTATGGGTCTCGATGCGAAAGCCCCCATCGCCCTGCGCCTGAATGCCCAGTACCCAGGGCGCGGCTTCCAGCACCACGTAGACACGCTGCGGGCCGTTCTGGAAGAACCAGGCCCCCTGCTCGTCCGCCTCGTAGTTGCGGCAGATGAAGTCCTTGAGCTTGTCATGCACGATGCGGCTTCCCTTGACCTGCGGGAAGGTGCCGGCCTGCTGCGTCTGTGCATCGCGCAGGTACCAGTCGCCGCGCGCGTCCAGCCCCAGCCAGTCGTAGCTGTAGGGCACGTTGGGCCATTTCTTCAGCGCGGCCTTGACGATCTCGTCCATCGCGGTCTCCTTGCTTGTCGCCCAGTCAGGCTCAGCGCAGGTGCATGGCAAGCCACGCGCCCACGGCCTGGGGCAGATCGCCCACATGCCCGGGCCACGCCCCACCAGGGAAGCCCACGTGCCCACCATCCTCGGGCTGCCACAAGGTGACCCAGTTGCTGACCTGATCCGGCCTGGGCAGGCTGCCCCCCGGGATGAACGGGTCGTTGCGGGCATTGAGCACCAGCGCCGGCACACCCGTCAGGCTGATCAGGCGCGGGCCGGCCGAGCACTTCACCCAGTAATCCTCGGCATCGGCAAAACCGAACACCGGGGCCGTCACGGCATTGTCGTACTCGTACAGATCCCGCGCCTGGCGCAGGGCATGCGCATCGTACAGGCCGGGGTAGTGCGCCAGCTTGGCCAGCGCCTTGGGCTTCATGCTCGCGATGAACATGCGGTTGTAGACCTGCCGGTTGAAGCCGCGGCTGATGGCATGGCCCGCGGCGGCCAGGTCCAGCGGGGCCGAGATGGCCGCCACGGCGCGCACGCGCAGGCTGGCCTCATGCCCAGCCTCCTGGGCCCAGCGCAGCAGCACATTGCCGCCCAGGGACACGCCAGCGGCCACACGCGGGCCGTCGGGGTGGGCCTGCATGAACTTGTCCAGGATCCAGCCGGCTTCTTCATAGTCACCGCTGTGGTATGCCCTGGGCGCCAGGTTCGGCTCGCCCGAGCAGCCCCGAAAGTGCGGCACGGCACAGCCCCAGCCCTGCGCCTTGGCCCAGTGGCCAAAGGCCTGGGCATAGTGGCTGCGCGATGAGCCCTCCAGCCCATGGAACAGGATCAGCAGGGGGGATTGCGGTGCGGGCGGTTCGGCCAGCCAGTCCACATCGACGAAATCGCCGTCCGGGGCGGTCCAGCGCTCACGGCGCCCCTTCAAGCGGGGCGCCGCCTCCGGCCAGTGGCGAGAGAACACCGCGGGCCAGATGGTTTGCACATTGCCGCCCACGGCGCCAGGGGCCCGCAGCCATCGGGGAGCACGCCAGGACTTCATCGGCCGCCCGTCAGTGCAGTACGGACGAGGCCTCGATCATGTCCTGCATGTCGTCGGGCTGACCGGGGCTGGCGTGGTGCAGCGCCAGACGCCAGCCATGGGCAGTGCGCAGGTAGACATTGCTGGCCAGCACGTAGGCCGTCTGCAGGCCTTCGGGTGTCATGGCCTGGACACGTTCAAGCACATGGTGCACCTCACAGCCAGGGCCTTCCACGCTGCGCACCTGCGCCAGCGTGACGTGCACGCCGCCATTGGAGAACACCGCCTCGAAAGCCGCGCGGATGGCCACATGGCCCACCAGGCGCGGCCCGCCGGGGTGCACGCAGGCAATGTCTTCATCCTCGGCCCACAGGCTCATCAGGCGTTCGATGTCGCCCTGCTGCATGGCCTCGTAGAAGGCGGCCTCAGTCTCGTCGGCCGTGGCCATCAAGGCGGCCTGGGCCACTTTCTGGGATCGGGAATCAGTCATCGGCCTGTGCCCTTCGTGTCGTTCGTTACACGCCGCCCAAGCAGCTCAGCGGAAGACCACCGTCTTGTGGCCGTTCATCAGCACGCGGTGCTCGGTGTGCCACTTCACGGCACGCGCCAGCACGATGCACTCCACGTCGCGGCCCACGGCGGTGAAATCCTCGGGGCTGAGCGTGTGGTCCACGCGCTGCACGTCCTGCTCGATGATGGGGCCTTCGTCCAGGTCGGCCGTCACGTAATGGGCCGTCGCGCCGATCAGTTTCACGCCGCGGTCGTGCGCCTGGTAGTAGGGCTTAGCGCCCTTGAAGCTGGGCAGGAAGCTGTGGTGGATGTTGATGGCCCGGCCCTTGAGGAAGCTGCAAAACTCGGGGCTGAGGATCTGCATGTAGCGGGCCAGCACAACCAGGTCGGTGCCCGTCTGCTCGACCAGGGCCTCGACCTGCTTTTCCTGCTCGCGCTTGGCTTCGGCACTGGAGCCGGTGGGCAGCGGCAGGTGGTGGAAAGGGATGCCGTAGCTGGCGGCCAGCTCGGCGTAATCGGGGTGGTTGGAGACGATGGCCGGCACGTCGATGGGCAGCCATCCAGAGCGCACGCGGAACAGCAGGTCGTTGAGGCAGTGGCCATGCTTGCTGACCATCACCAGCACCCGGGGCTTAGCGCCCAGACCGCGGATCTGCGCTTCCATCTTGAACTGGGCACGCACATGGCTGAAGAGCTTGTCCAGCGTGGCCACGTCGGCCAGGTGCTCGGGCGCCTCGAAGTGCACCCGCATGAAGAACAGCCCCGTGCTGTCGTCACACTGCACGTCGCCGAACTGCTGCGAGTCGATGATGTTGCAGCCGGCCTGGTACAGCAGGCCCGAGACGGCGTGGACGATGCCCTTGGTATCAGTGCACGACAGGGTGAGGACGAATTCGCGGGGGGTGCTCATGGTGGCGTCATTGTAGGTGGGGCCTGTGAAACCCGCCTGACATCGGAAAATGAAAAGGGCCGCATTGCTGCGGCCCTTTCTGTAGCTCGGGGGAGCTTGGCGTCGAGGCGGCCAAAGCCGCCCCGGCAGGCATTACATGCCCATGCCGCCCATACCGCCCATGCCGCCCATGTCGTGGCCACCGGCTGCGGGTGCGTCGTCCTTGGGGGACTCGGCGACCATGCACTCGGTCGTCAGCATCAGGGAGGACACGGAAGCAGCGTTCTGCAGGGCCGTGCGGGTGACCTTCGTGGGATCCAGGATGCCCATTTCGATCATGTCGCCGTAGGTGCCGTTGGCGGCGTTGTAGCCGTAGGTGCCCTTGCCGTTCAGCACGGCGTTGACCACCACGGACGGCTCGTCACCGGCGTTCGACACGATCTCGCGCAGGGGGGCTTCAATGGCCTTCAGGATCAGCTTGATGCCGGCGTCTTGATCGGCGTTGTCGCCCTTCACTTCGCCCACAGCTTGCTTGGCGCGCAGCAGAGCCACGCCACCACCAGGAACCACGCCTTCTTCAACGGCGGCACGGGTCGCGTGCAGCGCGTCTTCAACGCGGGCCTTCTTTTCCTTCATTTCGACTTCGGTGGCAGCGCCGACCTTGATCACGGCCACGCCGCCGGCCAGCTTGGCCACGCGCTCTTGCAGCTTCTCGCGGTCGTAGTCGGAGGTGGCTTCTTCGATCTGGATGCGGATCTGCTTGACGCGGGCTTCGATGCCAGCGGCTTCACCGGCGCCGTCGATGATGGTGGTGTTTTCCTTGCCCACTTCGACGCGCTTGGCCTGGCCCAGATCGGCCAGCGTAACCTTCTCCAGCGACAGACCGACTTCCTCGGCGATGACCTTGCCGCCCGTCAGGATGGCGATGTCTTCCAGCATGGCCTTGCGGCGGTCGCCGAAGCCAGGAGCCTTCACAGCCACGACCTTCAGGATGCCGCGGATGGTGTTGACCACCAGAGTGGCCAGCGCTTCGCCATCGACTTCTTCAGCGATGATCAGCAGCGGACGGCCAGCCTTGGCGACTTGCTCCAGCGTGGGCAGCAGGTCACGGATGTTGGACACCTTCTTGTCGTACAGCAGCACGAAGGGGTTGTCCAGCAGGGCGGCCTGCTTCTCGGGGTTGTTGATGAAGTAGGGCGACAGGTAGCCGCGGTCGAACTGCATGCCTTCGACGACGTCCAGTTCGTTGTTCAGGCTCTTGCCGTCTTCAACGGTGATCACGCCTTCCTTGCCCACCTTGTCCATCGCGTCGGCGATGATCTGGCCGACGTCGGCGTCGGAGTTGGCGGAAATGGTGCCGACCTGGGCGATTTCCTTGGAGGTGGTGGTGGCCTTCGATTGCTTCTTCAGCTCGGCGACCAGGGCGGCAACCGCCTTGTCGATGCCGCGCTTGAGGTCCATCGGGTTCATGCCGGCGGCCACGTACTTCATGCCTTCGCGCACGATGGCCTGGGCCAGCACGGTGGCGGTGGTGGTGCCGTCACCGGCGTTGTCGGAGGTCTTGGAAGCGACTTCCTTGACCATCTGGGCGCCCATGTTCTGGAGCTTGTCCTTCAGCTCGATTTCCTTGGCCACGGACACACCGTCCTTGGTCACGGTGGGGGCGCCGAAAGAGCGCTCGAGCACCACGTTGCGGCCCTTGGGGCCCAGGGTCACCTTGACGGCATTGGCCAGGATGTTGACACCCTCGACCATGCGGGCACGGGCTTCACCGCCGAAGACGACGTCTTTTGCTGCCATTTGAATTCTCCGAAATCAGTAGATGTGGGGTAGTGCCTGAAAGGCTGTGCTTACTTGGCGACGACGGCGAAGAGGTCTTCTTCACGCATCACCAGCAGCTCGTCGCCATCGACCTTGACGGTCTGGCCAGAGTACTTGCCGAACAGGACGCGGTCGCCGACGGCGACGTTCAGGGCAACGAACTCACCCTTGTCATTGCGCTTGCCGGGACCAACGGCGAGGACTTCGCCCTGGTCAGGCTTCTCGGCGGCATTGTCCGGAATGTAGATGCCCGAAGCGGTCTTGGTTTCGTTTTCCAGGCGCTTGACGATCACGCGATCGTGCAGAGGACGCAGTTTCATGACTTCTCCTGTCTCGTGAGACATCGGGGGTTGTTGCGCGCCCGCATGATAGTAAGCACTCACATGCAGACAACGGGATAAAGCGGACGCCCCGGGGTTGAAAGACCGCGCGGGACGTGTTGTTAGCACTCAAGCAAGTCGAGTGCTAAAAGCATTATAGGGATCAGGCCGAGAGTTTCAAGAGGCCTTTTTCACCAGGGCAGCGTCTGGCCCAGGTGCGTGAAGGAGCCGCTGGGGCCGTCGTCGGGCAGCAGCGCCATCTGCACGCTGCTCTTGGCGCCGTCGGCGATGCTCAGATCGCCTGCGCCCCGGTTCATGTCGGTCTGCACATAGCCAGGGTGGATGGCGTTCACCTTGTGGGGCGTGTCCTTAAGCTCGTAGGCCAGGTGCACCGTCCAGGCGTTCACGGCGCTCTTGGAGGCGTCGTACGCCGGGATCTTGACGCCGTAGATCGGCGAGGCCGGGTCGGTGTGAAGGCCGAAGGAGCCCAACTGGCTCGACACGTTGACGATCCGGGCCGAGGGCGCGGCGCGCAGCAGGGGCAGCAGCGCCTGCGTCACCTCCACCACGGCGAACAGGTTGGTGTCGAAGGTCTCGCGCCAGCAGGCCAGGGTCTGCCGCGATGGGGGGCGTGCAACATCGTCCAGCAGGACGCCGGCGTTGTTGACCAGGATGTCCAGCCGGCCGAAGCGGCTCTGGATGTCGGCCACCACCGTGGCGATGTGGCCGGCGTTCGTGACGTCGAGCGTCACGGGCTCCACGGCCAGGCCTTGCGCGCGGAGTTCATCGGCCGCCTTGACCGCACTGGCGGCGCTGCGCCCGGCCAGCAGCACCAGCACACCCGCCTGGGCGAGCTGGCGGCAGGTTTCAAAGCCGATGCCACGGGTGGCGCCGGTCACCAAAGCAATTTTCTGTGAGGTGGTCATGCTGCGGGGTTCGAAGAATGGGTGCCTGGATTGGACGCCGATTCGATAACCCCGGGAGCCCGGTGGGGCTTGTGCGGTCTAGGCCTCGCAAGGCTCCACGGGTGTCGGGCAGCTGGTTCACGGCCACGCGGCTGTCGGCGTAGATCTCTACCGTTCGCGCCGTGGCGGACACCACCCGCGCCCGGGCCTTGTCCAGCCGTGCGAACCGGGGGCCGCGCGACAGCGTGAACAGCGCTTCGGGATTGAACTGGAACACGTCGATGCCCACCTGCCCCACGAACAGAAAGCGCTGGCTGGCCGTCAGCTTGGCAAAGTCATCGGCGTACAAAACGCAGACAGCGGCGGCGGGCAACTTCTCGGCCCCGCCCTTGCGCCACTTGAGGTAGGCCTCCCTGCTCATCCGCAGGATCCGGCCATCCCACCATGTGGCTGCGATCTCCCTGACACCCTCTTGGCCGGTGGCCTCTGTCCGTACGCACTTCGTCATCGCGGGATTATCGCGTGGCAATCACCCGCGCCAGGCCACAAAAAAGGCCCCCCGGGAAAGCTCCTGGAGGGCCTGGAAAAAGGCTCCCACTGCTAGGTAGTAGCCGGATGTCATTCTATCTCTTGGCCGATTTTTGTGCACGGGCCAAGCCTTTGCAGGCCCCAGATGCGCCAGCACACCGGCACAAGCTCACGGCTGGAACAGCAGCAGAGCGAACACCGCGAACGCTGCCAGGTGCATGAAGCCCTGGATCGGCGAGGTGCGCTGCCCATTGAAGGTGAGCATGCTCAGCACCATTGTCACCACGAACAACGCGGCCTCTGCGGGCGAGATCCCCATGATCACGGGCTGCCCTGTGATCAGGCCGATCACCAGCACAGCCGGCACCGTGAGCCCCACCGTGGACACGAAGGCGCCAAGACACAGGTTGACCGCACGCTGCATCTCGTTGTTCATCGCGGCCTTGACGGCGGTGATGGACTCGGGCGTGAACACGATGATGGCAATCAGCACGCCACCGACCGCCGGCGGCGCACCGATCGCGGCGATGCCGTAGTCCGTGACCGCCGCCAGGTGATGGGACAACAGCACGATGGGCAGGATCAGGGCCAACAGCAGGACGGAGCGCACGATGAGGGCCCGCGTGTCGCGCGGCCGGGCTGCTGACAGGCTCTGTTGCCCGGGATCCGGCCGCCTCAGCACACGAATCGCCATGGCCCCACGCGGCGGCTGCACGAAAAAGCGCCGATGGCTGCGCATCTGCATCCACAGGAAGACGCTATACAGCAGCACCGTGACCACGGAGATGCCCACCGCCTGCACGGCAGAGAACGCCCCTGCCCCGCTGGTGTAATTGGGCAGCACCAGCGACACGCCCGTGAGCAGCGCGATCATCGACAGGTAGGCACTGGCGCCCTGCGCGTTGAACTCCTGGTCGCCATGGCGCGAGGCCCCCATGATCAGGCACACGCCGATCACCAGGTTCATGATGATCATCATCACGGCAAAGATCGAATCACGCCCGATGGTAGGAAAGTGCCCCGGACCCAGCAGCACCGAGGCAATCAGGATCACCTCGATGGACACGATGGACAGCGTCAGGATCAAGGTGCCGTAGGGCTCGCCCAGTTGATGGGCCAGGTGATCGGCCTCGTGCACGACACCGAAGGACGCGGCCAGGATGGTGCCGAACAGCAGGGCGAAGGCCACGCCAGCCGTGGCCGGCCCCATGCCCGCGCCCAGCCAGCCATCGGCTGCGAGCGTGAAGCCCGCGACCACCAGCCAGGCCAGGCCCAGGCGCAGCCAGGCGGCGGGCGTCAGCAGCCGTTGCGCTTGTTCAATGTGGGAGGAATCGCCTTGCGGCGGGAGTGACGTGGCCATCGCGTGTGCCCCTGCTCCATCGGTGATGCAGGGCCGTCCCTCTTGGTGTGCTGGCACCGAGGTCGTCCTCGGGGCAGGCCCTGGGCAGATCCACCCCAGGCGTTTTGATCCTAGCACGCAGCGCCAAAACAGGTGCGGCCTACGGACAAGTGTTGAGAACTCGACAAAGCAAGGGAAGGTCCCGCCCCTCGCCCACGGGAAAACAGTCTTTCAAATGCACGGATCAGTACCTAGATTGATGATCACCTGGTGGCGCATGGGTGCCCGGTAAGCCGCACAGCTCACGATCATGGACGTCTCCCTGCTGAATCTGAAGTCACTGGCACACACGCTGGATGTGGAAGGATTCTCGTCGGAGCCTGTGCTGCTGCGCTGCGGCCTCCAGGATCTGAAGCACCAGCCAGATGATGCCTGGGTGCCGCTCGACCAGTGATGCATCCTTCGGCCTGATCGCGGGCAAGAGCCTGGCGCTGGTGCGCTATGGCTTCCTGCCGCCGCTGGCGCTGTTCTCGCCCAGCCTGCGCCAGATCCCGGACGACATCGTGCGCTTTGCGCCGCTGGTGCTGAACCGCTCCGAGATCGATCTGAACGACGGCGGTCCCCACGCACGATTGCTGATCACCCCGGTGATGCAAGGCGGACGCAGCGGGCGCTTTCGCGCCGAGTTCGTGGCCATCTCGGCCCTGCAGTTGCTCAGGCTGAGCCGGCGCGGAAGACAGCGACATCCTTCATGCGGACTTCCCTTACACCTGCCCGATGATCAGCACAGCCGCTACGTGGCCTCGTTCGGCGCGGGCCTGCGCTTCGATCAAAAACCCTGGCCATCAGCTTCAACCCTCGCCTGCTCGCACAGGACAAGCAGAGCCTCAAGCAAATCGCCACAGCGCTGGGTTTTGCCGCCGTGCCCAGCTTTCATCGGGCCTTTTGGCGCTGGAAGGGTGTGACACCTCTGCAATGGCAAGAGCAGCAGCTGGCACGTTCGGGTACAGAACTTGCCAGACACCTCTGAGCAAGAACCCCTGCTTCGGTCCGTGCGGCCAATGATTGGCCTGCAAGGTGATTGTCAGCACGCGATCGTCACGCAACGATCACGCCCGACACCGAACGACAGGAGACTTGCATGCCATCGTCCAAGCAGTGCATCCCATGGGGTGCGGCCTTGCTCATCGCCACAGCGTGCGTGCCAGCCGCTGCTGCCAGCAGCGCCAACATCGCCCCGGTACCCACTGCACAGTGCGGTCCCGGCTCGGCACCGGAAACCGGCGTGCAAGGGCAGGTGCCCGCGGCAGACCGCATCAGTGGCCGCAGCCAGCAGGGCTACCGATGCAAGATGGAACTGATGGGGCAAGAGAAAGATGCGGCAAGGTGCGCAGGTGATCGATGTGGCTGATCCGGCCAACCCGCGCTGGGTCAAGTCACTCACCACACGCGCCTTCAACCTTGGCACCTGGGAAACCTTGCGCACCAGCCCCAACGGCAAGCTGCTGGCGGATGCCGGCTGGGGCGTGCCGTTCGGCGCGGACAAGCTGGACCTCCAACAATGCCACGGGCTACCTGTCAGCCATTGACGTGAGCAACCCCACCAAGCCCACCAACGTCTATCACGGGGGCTCGTCGCTCTTCCTCAACCACGGCATGTCCTTCAACGCCGATGGCACGCACATGTATCTGCGCCAGCATGTTCCCTGCGGGCATCGCCATCCTTGATGTCAGCGACATCCAGCAGCGCAAGGCCGGCATGCCCCGCGTGCGCCAGATCAACCGCCTGAAGTGGAACGACGGCAGCATCACGCAGAGCACCCTGCCCGTCACCTACCAGGGCAAGCCTTCCCTGATCACGGTGGATGAAGGCGGCGCGCAGAACATCAATGGTGCGGTTCGCTTCATCGACATCAGCAATGAACGCGCTCCCACGGTGGCCTCGCACATCCGCCTGTCCATCCAGACCGAGCAAAATCTGCCGGTGCGCCGCCAGGATCTGGCTGATGACAGCATCTTCTCGCACGACGCGCACTACTGCGATGTGGACCGCCGCACCAACCCCACCGCACTGGCTTGTGCCTACTTCAATGCGGGCATCCGGGTGTTCAACATCGCCAATCCGCTCAAGCCACACGAGATCGCCTACTTCAACCCACCGGCACAAACCGGCCGCAACGCCGAGTTGCCCGGCTCGGACCATGCCCAGGCGTTTGCGCTGGGCAGCCTGCCCGGCATCTCGCCAGCCACCGGCTCGCTGGGCCTGAAGCTGGCGGACCTCATGGCCGACTGGTGCTCGTCACCGCCCCGGTTCGTGAACGGGCAGCTGTGGGTGTCCTGTGCGGACAACGGCTTCATGGTTCTGAAGTTCACCAATGGCGTCTACCCCATCCCCTGAGGCCGCCCGCTGACGCCAGGCCGCTGGTCTGGCCCTGGTGGCCTGCGTGCTGGGCACAGGCCTTGTCACCGCAGACAGACTCACACGCGCGACGCCTGCCGAGACACAAGGTGACCTGGTGATGGCGGCAGACAAAACACCAGCCGCCACGAACACCACGCCCGCCCCCGTCAGCATCGGCTTCGCGCAGGAGATGTCGCAGCATCACGAGCAGGCGCTGCTGCTGGCGCGCTTCGCGGAAGTGCATGGCTCGCCCGTGGTGCAAGCCTGGGCGCGCGATGTGGCCCACACGCAGTTGCGCGAGATCGGTGCAATGCAGGGCTGGCTGATGCGGTGGATGACGCATGCCTACGCGCAATCCGGGCAACGCAATGACGACTACGAGTGCTTCATCAGCCTGTGCAGCAGCCTGGGCACCATGCCCGGCCAAGTGTCCACGCAAGAGTTCAACCACCTGGCCGGCTTGCGCGGCAAGACCTTCGATGCCCAGTTCCTCCGGCTCATGATCCGCCACTTTGATCGCCACCCAACGCGAAGAATGGCTGTGGATGTCACGGATGTTGGGCCCTTCGGACGCAGGCGCTTGATGCACCGCAACAAGCTGCCGCCGCCACGACGGGCGCGCTGCACGGCGGCCCGCACCACGGCCAACACGGCACCGATTCCCGGCGACAATCCGGCTCATCGTTCACAGCACCCCCGTGCGCATGAGCAACGCCCGCAAGCCCGCCTCCGCGCGCAACCTGCCCACCGAGATCGCCCCCATCGGCGATGTCATGCGCAAGCTTCCGCGAGGCAGCAGCAGCCTGCCCAAGAACGTCGTGCAGCACGCACAGCGCATCCGCCTGTTCTACGCGATCGCCCACTGCGTGGCCGACAAGGGCTATGCCGACACGACCATGACCGACATCACCCGCCACGCGGGTGTCTCGCGCACCACCTTCTACGAGCTGTTCACAGACAAGGAGCACTGCTTTCTGGAAGGCTTTCGGATCATGTCCGGCATCCACATGCAATCGGCCCGCAGCGCACTCGACACCTCGGAATCCCTGGCCGATCGCAGCATCGCCGCGCTGAAAGCCTACAACGATCGCATTGTCGAGCAGCCCATGCTGGCCAAGGCCTTCATCGTGGAGGCCCAGGCCGCGTCGCCCGCCATCCGGAAGGCGCTGCAGCAAGCCCAGGCGCAATGGGCCGACATCATCAAGGACTGGCTCAAGCAGATACGCGCCGCACACCCCGATGTGCCGCTGGCCACGGAAAACACCTTGCAGATGGTGGTGGCCGGCATGTACCGCTTCGCCGTGGACACCACGCGCCACACGGGCGACGACACCGATGCGCGCCTGCTGGACCTGACGCGCTTCACATGGTCGGCCCTCGGCCTGTACGGCTGGGCACGCAAGCTGGGCAGTACCACCCGTCGCTGGGGCGCCCCCACTCGCTAGATCCCGCAGACATGGGACATGCAGCCCCTGTCAGGGTCTGCACGATTTCATATGTACTTTAACGTACATATAATTGATGCACCCGCACCCATCCGCCGCACCGACCATGTGCACGTCCCACCCCGCCACCAGCGAGGCCCTGCTGCAAGACGCCTGGTTCAGCAGCCTGCCCTTGCCCATGCAGCAAGGCCTGCTGTCGCTGGCCGCGATCAAGTCTGTGCGGGCAGGCCGGCGCATCTTCTCGCGCGGGGATCCGAGCACCGGCGTGTACGCCCTGCTGGAGGGCTCCATCCTGGTGTCCGGTGATGCCGAGCCCGTCAAAAGCAACGCGCTGATTCGCCTAAGCCCGCCCATATGATTCGGCGAGATCAGCCTGTTCGATGGCGCCAGCCGCACCCACCACGTGGACACGGCTCAAGATTGCACCCTACTGTGGCTGCCCATGGGCCCCTTGCGCCAGTTCCTCGATGCCAACCCGTGTACTGGAAGCACGTGGCCCTGCTGCTCACGCAGAAGCTGCGCTTTGCCTCGCTGGCGCTGGACGAGCTGGCCAAGACACCGCCGCAGCCCCGCGTGGCACGCCGCCTGGTGTGGATGTCGGTGGGCCTGAACCCGCAGACCGCCCGCGACACCATCGACATCCGCCAGGACCAGTTGGCCGAGATGATGGGCATGTCCCGCACCTCGGTGAACGCCATGCTGCGCGAGATGCAGCGCGACGGCCTGGTGCAACTGACCTACGGTCGCATCCGCCTGCTCGATGCCGACCGACTCAAGCGCGTGGCCCGCTACGAGCAGGGGCAGCCCGACACGCCACGGGCCGCCCACCTTTGAGCTGGCCGGGCACACCGATTGCCCTGTCTCCTGCAAGGCCGCGTCCCTTGCGGCCTCTCACTCAAAGGAGATGACACATGAACACTTCCATCAAGACCCTGCTGGCCACTTCTGCCGCCTGTTTCAGCCTGTCGGTGCTCGCGGCCGATCCCACCACCACCCTGCCCAGCGATCCCGGTGGCGCCCTAACCTCTCAGGAAGCACGCGACCTCAAGACGCAGAACAAGGCGGACTACAAGGCCCACAAGAAGGTGGCCGAGGCCAACAAGGATCTGGAGATCGCCGACTGCAAGACCGCCGGCCTGGGCGCCAAGGATGAGCGCGATTGCAAGTACGACGCCAAGCAGAGCGCCAAGGCCGTGAAGAAGGATGCCAAGGAAGTCTTCAAGGACAACAAGGCCGGCATCAAGGACCGCACTCAGTAACCCGACTCCAGTAAACGGCATCGCACGACACCTATGGGAAACCCTGGGTGTCGTGCGCGATGCCTTCCTGTCGTGCGGGCAGGCTCCAAAGATGACAGGTCGCTTCCTACACTGCGGCCAGTTGTCATGAGGAGACTGCCATGTCCGCCACACAAGAACACGACCGCCCCGACCAGATCGTCCCCCGCGAGAAGCTCGACTTCCACCTGGACGAAACCACCCCGCGCTTCTGGCACGGCGGCAATCCTTTCCGCACCCGCCTGTTCGACGGCATGCAGGCCGCCTTCCCCGATGGCGAGCGTTACTTCATCACCAGCGTGCGCGCCTTCCGCCATCTGATCAAGGACCGCAAGCTGGCCGAGGACGTGAAGAACTTCATGCGCCAGGAAGGCCAGCACGGCATTGCCCACACGCACTACAACGACCTGCTGCGCAAGCAGGGCTGCGATGTGGACCGCATCCTGACCGATGCCAAGACCCTGTTCGACGACTACACCAGGAAGTACTCAGCCGAGTACAACCTGGCACTGACCGCCGCCTTCGAGCACTTCACGGCCATGATGGCAGAGGGCCTGTTCTCCAAGCGCGACATCATGAAGGACGCCGACCCCAACGTGCGCGCCATGTGGGCCTGGCATGCCATCGAAGAGATGGAGCACAAGGCCGTGGCCTTCGACGTGATGCAGCAGATCGCCAAGGTGGGCTATTTCAAGCGCTGCGCAGCCATGACGCACGCGCTGTACAAGGTGGTGGTCGACAGCGTGCGCCTGACCAACCGCCTGATGGTGGGCGATGGCTTCAGCCTGACCAAGCGTGTGTGGCTGATCACCAAGGGCCTGGGCTGGGTCTACGGCCCTGGCGGCCTGTTCTCGCGCAACACCTTCAAGCTGCTGGATTACTACCGCCCCGGCTTCCACCCCTGGCAGCACAAGGTGGTGCACAGCTACCCGGTGTGGGTACGCACCTATGCCGAGACCAACGATCCGATGGTGGCCGGCGACGCGCTGTTCCAGGCTGCGCACTGACCAGGGCAGAGGCCCGGGCCTGGTCCCGGCTTCCGCCAAACAAAAAGGCAACCCGAGGGTTGCCTTTTTTCATGCGCCCGGCGCCCGAGGGCACCGGCACTGCGCAGCCGATCAGCCTTGACGCTTCTGGCGGGCGATCAGGGCGATGCCGACAAGGCCCAGACCCATCAGGGCGTAGGTGGAGGGCTCGGGCACGGCCGGGGTGGTGGGCAGCGAGACGGACTTCACAGCCGACGTGATGGCCGACAGGGACTCTGGCTTCACATCCTTGCTTGCCAGGTAAGCCAGCAGGCCGGACGACACGGAGAAGTTGGAACCCGTCAGGATGCTGCCAGCGCTGCTGGCGGTATTGGCCTTGAGCAGATCACCCGTGAAGTTGATCGACGACACGGCCAAGCCCGTACCGGTCAGGGAACCGTAGAGGGTGTTGGTGGTCAGGTCGAAGGAGAAGTTCGTGAAGGACAGCGTCTGCAGGCCGACCAGGGCCACGCTCACGCCGATCGAGAAGCCATCGCTGTTGCCGAAATCGATCACCTTGGTGCTGGCCGAGGCCACGGCCGAGGTCAGCGTGCCGGTGGATGCGGCATAGGTGTTCGCGCCCACTTTGTTCACGGTCAGGCTGTTGGTGGCGATCACGGAGGTGTCCAGCTGCACGGTGGCGTTGGCGGCCATTGCACCGCTGGCGGCCACGGCAGCAGCCACGGCGACGGCAGCGCGGGAAATGGTCTTGATGACTGCGTTCATGTTTGTCCTTCGGGTTGTGTTGTCGAGATCCTCAAGCGATCTGCAGATATTTGATTAAGTGCACCGCGTTAAACCTTGGTGCATGGCATCCAATGTCCCTCATCCGTTCCATGCAACGCACAGGGTTTATCCGACAAAGCATTCATTTGAGGGGGTGGGCTTGTCCGCAATGCCGTGACAAAAGCCGCACTGAGCCTCATTCCCACCAAGGGTAGAACGCCGGCATGGCCGAAGCCTGCCTCTTGAACTGGGCCGGGCGCTTCTCCAGGAAAGCCATCACCCCCTCCTTGCCATCGCCGATGCTGGTGTAGAACATGGCCAGTGAATCCACCTGGTGCGCGGCCATCGGATGCGGTTGCGCCGAGTTGCGATACATCATCTGACGCGTGAGCGCCACCCCCACGGCCGAGCGCTCGCTGGCGATGCGGCGGGCGATCTTCAGCGCCTCGTCCAGCAGCTGATCCGCCGGGTAGACGGCCTTGACCAGGCCGCCGCGCTGCGCCTCGTGGCCATCGAAGATGTCGGCCATGTAGGTCCACTCCAGCGCCTGCGAGATGCCCACGATGCGCGGCAGGAACCAGCTCGAACACGCCTCGGGCACGATGCCGATGCGGCCGAACACGAAGCCGATGCGGGCCTTGTCGGATGCCAGCCGGATGTCCATGGGCAGCGTCATCGTCGCGCCAATGCCCACGGCCGCGCCGTTGATGGCGCCGATCACCGGCTTCTTGCAGTTGAAGATGGACAGCACCACGCGCCCGCCGGTATCGCGCACGCCGTTGAAGATGGCCGGATCCTCAAGGCGCTCCTGCATGTCCTGCAAGGTGGGCTGCTGAGTCTCATCCAGGCCGAACACATTGCCCGGCACCGACAGATCCATACCGGCGCAGAAGGTCTTGCCGGCGCCCGTGACCACGATGGCGCGCACGGCATCGTCGTCGCTGGCGCGCGTGAAGGCATCGACCAGCTCGTTGGCCATCTCCACCGTGAAGGCGTTGAGCTGCTCGGGGCGGTTCAGGGTCAGCAGCAGCACGCCGTCGTCACCGACGATGTAGGCCAGGGTGTTGTAGCGCATCAAAGAGTCCTTCCAGGAGGTTGCGGGATGGCGCGGCCCAGTGCCCGCGCCTGGTCGGTCACGGCCAGGTAGCGGGTGGGCGGCGCGATGTTCAGTGCTTGCCGAAGCTCACGCAGATCGCGCGTGAGCAGTGATTCCAGGGGCTGCACGGCCAGCCAGGAGGCCGCCTTGCCCTGCCGCCAGGCCTGCCACACGGCGCCCAGCAGGCCTGGCACGCGCCAGCGACGGCGCAGCGTGAAGGCGCCCAGCGAGGCGATCACCGCAAAGCTGCGGGTGCCCTGGTGCGGGTGCGAAAAGGCCAGCACGCAGACCTCGCCCAGCTCGTCGCGGCCATAGCCGCTGAGCACGTGGAAGAGGTCATGCATGTCGCGCAGGCGGCAGCCGATGTAGAAGCGGTCAGAGCCGTCGTCGCCCTGGTCCAGGCCGGCGCTCTTGGCCAGGTCCACCAGGCCTTGCGCCGACAGGTTCTCCTCGGCCAGGAAGTCGTGATAGACCCGCCCGAAGCTGCCCGGCGGCAGGGTGGCCAGCCAATCCGTACGGCGCAGGGTAGGCAGCAAGGAGCGTCGTTCGGCCAGGCGATCGCGCCCCTGCGCATCAGCCCGGAACCGCGCCAGCAGCTTGAAGGGCGAGCGCCCGCGCAAGGCCTCCGTCAACAGGAACACCTGCCTCGTGTCCTGAGGGTTGCGGCGCAGCGCCAGCAAGGCCTTCAAGGCCTTGAGCGGTTGCACGGGGGTGGGCGGGGCAGTGTCGAGGTTCATGGCCACGGCAGGTCAGCCCATCAGGATAACGTCCATGAGGCTTGACCTGCAGCAAGCATCACGCCAACCTAGGGTTGCCACCTAGGCACCCAGTCGTTCAGGCTGGTTAACAATGCGTCGCGCCTGACGTTCTGGCGCCCGGGGTCCACAAGACCTCGGCCTGTACCCCCCGAGGAGATCCCCCATGTGGAAGATGCTGGCTGGTTTTATCGTGTTCGCCGTGATCGCCGTGTTCCTGCTGATCAAGAGTGGCGCCGACGTGGACATGGGGGGTGAGCAGCACGGCGTGGGCATCTCGCACTCCGAAGAGCCGGCCAGCGCGGCGGCTTCCGCCGCATCCACACCCGCCTCTGCGGTCCTGAACTGAGGCCGGCGGCCCTTTGGCCGCCACCCGCTAGCCGCCGATGTGCGTGGGGCCTTCGTGGCCCCGCTCCTGCGCCAGCCAGATCAGCACGGGGATCGTCCCGGGCAGCACCGGGCCCTGCTCGACGGGCAGGGTCTGCCATGCCATGGCCTGGCCTTCGCGCATCTCGAATGAACCCTGCCAGTCGTAGACCTTGCAGAAGTTCAGGCGCACGCGTGCGTGCGGGTAGTCCATCACTTCCACCTGCCAGGGATGCGCTTGGCCGATGGTGATGCCGAGCTCTTCCTGCAGCTCGCGGCGCAGCGCGGCCTCGACCGTTTCGCCGGCTTCGAGCTTGCCGCCCGGGAACTCCCAGTAGCCCTCGTAGACCTTGCCCGCGGGGCGGGATGTCATCAGGAAGCGGGTTTCACGGCCTTGCACATCGCGCTCGACCAGCACGCCCACGGCCACCTCCACCGGCACGCGGTCGGTGGGCGGCATCACGTGGTACGGCTTGGCTTCCTGCGCCCGATCATTGCCGCTCATGCCTGGGCCCCTTGGCGGCCAACCAAGTCACGCGCGAACTGGTAGGCCACGCGGCCCGAACGCGAGCCACGCTCCAGCGCCCACACCAGGGCCTCGGGGCGCGCGGCCTCGATGGCTTCGGCGCTTAGGCCGAAGTGGCTCAGCCACTGCCCCACGATGGCCAGGTACTCGGCCTGGCTGAAGGGGTAGAAGCTGATCCACAGGCCGAAGCGCTCGGACAACGAGATCTTTTCCTCGACGACCTCGCCGGGGTGCAGTTCGCCGTCGTCGGTGTGCTTGTAAGTCTTGTTGTCGCTGTGGTACTCGGGCAGCAGGTGGCGGCGGTTGGAGGTGCTGATGATCAGCACGTTGTCGCCCGCGGCCGAGACGGTGCCGTCCAGGATGGACTTGAGCGCCTTGTAGCCGGGCTCACCATCTTCGAAGCTCAGGTCATCGCAGAACACGATGAAGCGCTCGGGACGCGCGGCCACGCGCTCGATCAGGTCGGGCAGATCGACCATGTCGGCCTTGTCCACCTCGATCAGGCGCAGGCCCTCGGCGGCATGCGCGTCCAGCCCGGCCTTCACCAGCGATGACTTGCCCGTGCCGCGCGCGCCGGTCAGCAGCACATGGTTGGCAGGCCGGCCAGCCACGAACTGCGCCAGGTTGCGCGAGAAGCGCTCCTTCTGCATGTCGACCTCTTTGAGATCGCTGTAGCTGATGCGCGAGACATGGCGGATCGGATCCAGCACGGCGCCGCCCCAGCCACTGCCGCGCTTGCGGTAGCGCCAGGCAATGGCGGCGGACCAATCCGGCTCCTGCAGCGCGTGCGGCAGCAGCCCTTCGAGGCGCGAGATCAATTGCTCGGCGCGGCCGAGCAGGTTCGTGATGTCAGCGGAAGACATGGCAACAGACTCTTCAATAGCAACAACGCGAAGGGAGGGTCAGGCCAGCAGCAGCCGCATCTCCGCGTCGAAGTGTTCGGTGGGCAGGCGCTTGAAACCCGTGCGCACGAAGCGCTGCAGGCGGCCCAGGATCAGCGCCAGCGCGGTGGAGGCCCCCGCCTGGGCATCGACCGTGGGTGTGGTCGAGCCGCGCGCATCGGCCAGGGCGCGGTAGCTCTGGCGCAGCAGGGATTCGAGGCGGTCCAGGCACTGGTTCATGCGGGTGCCCAGGCGTTCGTGTTCAAAGGCCAGCGCATCGCCTGCGATCACCCGGCTCATGCCCGGGTTCTTCTCGGCGAACTGCAGCACCAGCGCCAGCACGCGCGCGATCTGGCGGGCCGGGTCGGGCTCGCGCTCCAGGATCTGGTTGGCCAGCGTGAACAGGCTCTGCTCGATGAACTCGATCAGCGCCTCGAACATCTGGGCCTTGCTGGCGAAGTGGCGGTACAGGGCTGCCTCGCTCACCTCCAGTCGTGCGGCCAGGGCCGCGGTGGTGATGCGCTCGGCGCCAGGCTGCTCCAGCATGGCGGCCAGGGCCTGCAGGATCTGCACGCGCCGCTCGCCCGGCTTGGGGCGCTTGCGAGAGGGTGACGATGAGGCCGCTGCCGCTGTGCCGCTGCCGTCGACATCGGTGTCGGCGTCCAGGTCGTCAGCAGGCACGGCAGGATCGATCATGGCAGCGGTTGATGGTTGGTCCAGGCGTGCAGCGCCCTGAGG
This sequence comes from Aquabacterium sp., assembly GCF_049274795.1. Taxonomy (GTDB): domain Bacteria; phylum Pseudomonadota; class Gammaproteobacteria; order Burkholderiales; family Burkholderiaceae_C; genus Aquabacterium. The sequence continues at coordinate 54,435 of NZ_JBASTH010000112.1, read as the reverse complement.
CGTCTGATTCTGGCACACACCCAGGCGGGCCGCCGGTGCAGGCGCCCCTCCATCTGGATGCCATGGGCGCGGCCGGGCACACGGGCCTTGGCGCGGGCGCCCAGGTAGTGCTGCATCCACACCGTGCGCAGGCCCAGGGCATGGGCCGTCTTGAGGTTGGCCAGCGTGTCCTCGACCAGCACGCAGCAGTGCGCGGGCAGCTTGAAGCGCGCCAGCACATGGCGCAGCGAGCGGGCATCGGGCTTGGGGCGCAACTGGCCGAACACGCGCATCTGCTCGATGGAGATCACACCCTCGAAGCAACTGGCCAGGTCCAGCGCCGTGAGCACGCGTTTGGCGTACTCGGCCGGCGCGTTGGTCAGCACGAACTTGCGGCCCGGCAGGCGATTCAGCGCCGCTCGATCAGCCGGTGGGATGTGTAGGTGCGCTTCCATGCCGGGCAGTTCGTGCGTCTGCGCAAGGAAGTGGGCAGCGCGGACACCGTGGTGGCGCTCAAGGCCCAGCAAGGTGGCACCGTAGCGCCGCCAGTACTGCACCCGCAGTTCCTCGGCTTCGGGCCGTGTCACCGCCAGGTGCTGCACGATGTAGTCGGTCATCGACACATTGATGCGACCGAACACGGCGCTGGACGCGTCGTGCAGGGTGTTGTCCAGGTCGAACAACCAGATGAGGCTGGAGCTCAATGCGACCGGATCATCGTGCCGTAGGCCTGCTCGGTCAGGATCTCGAGCAGCATGGCGTGCGGCACGCGGCCATCGACGATGTGCACCGCGTTGACACCGCTCTTGGCCGCATCAAGCGCACCCGCAATCTTGGGCAGCATGCCGCCGCTGATGGTGCCGTCCTCGATCAGCTCATCAATGCGGCGGGCCGTCAGGTCTGTCAGCAGGTTGCCTTCCTTGTCGAGCACGCCCTTGATGTTGGTCAGCAGCATGAGCTTCTCGGCCTTGAGCACCTCGGCCAGCTTGGAAGCAACCAGGTCGGCGTTGATGTTGTAGCTCTCGTTCTCGGTGCCGAAGCCGATGGGGCTGATCACCGGGATGAACTGGTCGTCCTGCAGAGCCTTGACCACACTGGGGTCGATGGCCTCGATCTCGCCGACCTGGCCGATGTCGTGGTGCTTGCTCGGGTCATCGCGGTCTGCGAGCTTGAGCTTGCGCGCACGGATCAGGCCGCCGTCACGGCCCGTCAGGCCCACGGCCTTGCCGCCGGCCACGTTGATCAGGCCCACGATGTCCTGCTGCACCTCGCCGGCCAGCACCCACTCGACCACGTCCATCGTCTCTTTGTCGGTGACGCGCATGCCCTGGATGAACTCGCCTTTCTTGCCGATCTTGCCCAGTGCGGCGTCGATCTGCGGGCCGCCGCCATGCACCACCACCGGGTTGAGCCCCACCAGCTTGAGCAGCACCACGTCTTCCGCGAAGTCGGCCTGCAGCTCCGGGTCCGTCATGGCATTGCCGCCGTACTTGATGACGATGGTCTTGCCGTGGAACTTGCGGATGTAGGGCAGGGCCTGCGCCAGGATCTCGGCCTTGTCGCGCGGGGCGATGTTGGCCAGGGAGTCTGACTGGGCGGCGGGAGGTTCAGCGGTCATGGCAGGGGCATCCAGAAAAAAGAGGTTCTGATGGGAACCCCTTATTTTAGGAGATGGCGCGGCGCCTGCGGGCGTTCAGCACCATCAGCCCGGCAAGGCCCAGGCCCATCGTGGCCCAGGTGGCAGGCTCGGGCACGGCCGAGACACCGATGGCCAACTCGCCAATGGGAAAGACCACGGATCCATCGGTCGGCAGGCTTCCGCCGCCCAGGGCAACGCTGACCAGGTTGCTGGCCTCGATGTTGACCACCAGCGAGGCGCTCAGATTCAGCAGACCAGGGCCGGATGTCGGCGCGCTGAGCTGGTCCAGCGCCACGCCGTCCAGCGTGCCCGTCAGGTTCTCCAGCGAGAACAAGCCAATATGGGAGAAGGTCTGGGGTTCGCTGTCCGGGAAGGCGAAGCTCAGATCGACGTAGATGAGCTTGTCGGCCACGCTCAGGGAAAAATTGGTCGCCGAAAACGCGTCGGTGCCGAAGACACTCAGCGTGACGCTGTTACCCCAGTTAACCGTGAGGCTGCCCGCCTGCGAACCCAGGGTCACGGCAGTCACCGGGGCAATGGCACCACCCTCACCCGAAAAGACGCCCGGGCCATCGAACACAAAATGGCCATCTAGGCTGGTGTGATCGAACAGGGCGACGAGATCGGATTGCAGCGAAATCGCCACGCTGGTGTTTTCCGCGACGGTCACGGTATCGGCCCACGCACCGGCAGACCCGGCCAATGCGCCAGACATGCACGCTGCCATGACAACGCGCTTCGAAAAGCTCGACAACCAGTTCATGCGCCCCTCTGATTGGTTAACAATAAATGCACTTCGTGAAATTGGGTGCGGTTGCATTCAAACACAGTTGGCTGCAAACAAGGCCCCCTCGCCTTGGGGGCGACCATGTGCCGCATGGGGCGCCAACAACACTGGCCTGTCAACCGTGAGTCGAGGGAATGCGTCTATAGGATGTGGGGAACCACGGCATGGCCATCCGGCTCTGACCCGCACCCCACTGAATGGAGCACATTGTGAAAACTCGCAGGTTTGCCGCCCCCTTGACCGCCCTTGTCCTGAGCTTGGGGCTGGGCATGGCCCATGCCCAATCGGTTGATGGCGAGGTCAAGAAGGTCGATGCTGACGCCGGCAAGGTCACGCTCAAGCACGGCGAGATCAAGAACCTGGACATGCCCGCCATGCAGATGGCCTACCGCGTGGCCAATCCGGGCTGGCTCAAGACCCTGCAAGTGGGCGACAAGGTGAAGTTCACTGCCGACAAGGTGGATGGGCAGTTCACCATCACCACGCTCGAAGTGAAGAAATAAACCGCGCGCGCCCTGGCAACAGGGCGCCGGCCAAAAGAAAAAGGGCTCTGGAAACTCCAGAGCCCTTTCAATTTGAATTAGCCCCCCCTGGACTGACTCAAAACGGCCGCGAAGCCGTTTAATTTCAATTCGCCTTTTGTGAAGCAATGTTGCGTTGCTTCGGGGTGGAGTTTAGAGGGGCGGGATTGGGTTGCGCTCAAACCAATGGTACGAAATGGTTACAAGATGAAATCCCATGTTCATGTGATGCACTAAACATGAATTGCCACGCCCGGAAACATGCCCAGCAAGGCGGCCGTCATCACCAGGTAACGACCGAACTTGCCGATGGCCATGTAGATCAGACAAGGCCGCAATGGCATGCCCAGCCAGCCGGCCAGTCCGCACAGCGGATCACCCACCAAAGGCAGCCAGGACAGCAGGCAGGCCTTGGGGCCGAAGCGCTCCAGCCATCCCAGCGCACGGGTTTCGATGTGGTGGTGCGCGATGCGGTCGGCGGCCTGGTGGGCCTTCTTGCCCATCCACCACGTCACGGCGCCGCCCAGGGTGTTGCCCAGCGTGGCCACCCCGATGGCCGGCCAGAACAGTTCGGGCTGCAGCTTGACCAACCCGAACACCGCCGGCTCGGAGCCCAGCGGCAGCAAGGTGGCCGACACGAAAGATACGACGAACACGGCCGGCAGGCCCACCTTGGGCAAGGCAGCCAGCGCCAACACACTTTCCAACCAGACGGGCATCATTGGCGGGTTGTCTCCTCGTCGCCGTTTTTCTTCGAACCTCCACACACTATAGGTTGACCGGCCATGGTCAAGACAACACTGCTCAAACTGTTTCATGGCACCAGGGATTTGCGCCTGGGCCCGGGCCTGATCACCGGCGCGGCGGATGACGACCCCAGCGGCATCGCCACCTATTCCCAGGCGGGCGCACAGTTCGGGCTGGGCATGCTGTGGTCGCTGGTGCTGACCTTCCCGCTGATGGCGGCCATCCAGATGGTGAGCGCGCGCATCGGACACATCACGGGGCGCGGGCTGGCGGCCAACATCCGGCTGAGCTTTCCGCGCTGGGTGACCTTGCTGATCGTGGGCATGCTGCTGGTGGCCAACACGCTGAACGTGGCGGCCGACATCGCGGCCATGGCGGAGGCGCTGCGCCTGCTGGTGGGCGGCTCCGCGCACGTGTACGCCGTCACCTTCGGGCTGCTGTGCCTGGTGCTTCAGGTGTTTTTGCCGTACGAAACCTATGTGCGCTGGCTGAAGTGGCTCACGCTGGCGCTGCTGTCCTATGTAGCGCTGGCCTTCACGGTGCATGTGGACTGGCTGGCCGTAGCGCGCAACATGGTCTGGCCCAGCCTGCCAGGCGGGCACGACACCTTGCTGATGGTGGTGGCCCTGTTCGGCACGACCATCAGCCCCTACCTGTTCTTCTGGCAGGCCGCGCAGGAGATGGAAGACCCGGCCTCGGGCAAGGCGCACCTGCTCACGCAGCAGGAGGTGACGGGCCACCTGCGCCGCATCCGCCTGGACACCATGGTGGGCATGGGCATGTCCAACCTGATCGCCTTCTTCATCGTGCTAAGCACGGCGGCCACGCTGCACGCGGCGGGCATCACCAACATCGAATCGTCGGCGCAGGCGGCCGAGGCGCTGCGGCCGCTGGCAGGCGATTTCGCCTTCCTGCTGTTCAGCCTGGGCATCATCGGCACGGGGCTGCTGGCGGTGCCGGTGTTGGCGGGGTCAGCGGCGTATGCGGTGTCCGAAGCCACCGGGCTGGGCGGTAGCCTGAGCTCGCGCCTGGACCAGGGCGACGGCAAGGCCTTCTACGGCATCGTGGCCATCGCCACGCTGGGCGGCGTGGCGCTGTGCTTCACCCCGACCGACCCGGTGAAGGAGTTGTTCTGGTCGGCCGTGCTCAACGGGGTGATCGCCGTGCCCATCATGGCGGTGATGATGCTGCTGGCCGGCAATCAGAAGGTGATGGGCGGCCATGTGGTGGGCCCGCGCCTGCGCTGGCTGGGCTGGCTGGCCACGGCGGTGATGGCGCTGGTGGTGGTCGCCATGCTGATCACGATTTGACCCAACGCGCCACGGCTGACCGCACCGGACGGGGAACTGATCAGACCGGACAAAGCCCATCGCGTCTTGTCCGGATTTTCGATGTCAAGCCCATGAATGGAGCCCCCCGGCCGGACAGCCCGCGGGCTACAATCTGCCTCCCTTTTAAGCAGCCCCGATCCGCTCACCCGGTCGGGGCTTTGGCGTCTTTCACCCCATGTTCATCGGCCGCATCGAATTGCCCAACCGTCTGTTCGTCGCGCCCATGGCGGGCGTGACCGACCGGCCGTTCCGCCAACTGTGCAAGCGGCTGGGTGCGGGCTACGCCGTGAGCGAGATGGTGACCTCGCGCAAGGATCTGTGGAACAGCCTCAAGACCTCGCGCCGCGCCAATCACGATGGTGAAACCGCGCCGATCTCCGTGCAGATCGCCGGCACCGACGCGGCCATGATGGCCGAGGCCGCCGCCTACAACATCGACCGCGGCGCGCAGATCATCGACATCAACATGGGCTGCCCGGCCAAGAAGGTCTGCAATAAGTGGGCGGGCTCGGCCCTGATGCAGGACGAACCGCTGGCGCTGCAGATCGTGCAGGCCGTGGTGGACGCCTGCGCGCCGCACAACGTGCCCGTGACGCTGAAGATGCGCACCGGCTGGAGCGCCGAGCACAAGAACGCCGAGCGCATCGCGCGCGCCGCCGAGCAGGCCGGCATCGCCATGCTGACCGTACACGGCCGCACGCGCGAGCAGGGCTACAAGGGCCACGCCGAGTACGACACCATCGCCGCCGTAAAGGCCGCGGTGAAGATCCCGGTGGTGGCCAATGGCGACATCACCAGCCCTGAGAAGGCGCGCGACGTGCTGGCCCTCACCGGCGCGGATGCCGTGATGATCGGCCGCGCCGCGCAGGGCCGTCCCTGGATCTTCGGCGACATCGCGCATTTCATGGCGACGGGCGAGCACCGCGCCGCGCCGCTCACCCTGCAAGTCAAGCAGTGGCTGCTGGAACACCTTGAAGACCACTACGGTCTGTATGGCGAATTCGCCGGCGTGCGCACCGCACGCAAGCACATTGGCTGGGCCGTGCGCGCCCTGCCAGGCGGGGAGGATTTCCGCGCACAGATGAACCTGCTGGACACCTGCGCTGATCAAGTGCGGGCCGTCGGCGATTTTTTCGACCAGTTGGCGGCCGATCACGACCGCCTGCCGGCGCCGCGAGACAACGGCGCCTGCCTGGACGACGAAGAAGAGCAGAACGCCCTTGCGGCGAGCTGTCACGAGCACTGATCCCACATGAGCAAGAAGAACATTCAAGACTGCATCAAGGACAACCTGGAGGGCTACTTCCTGGACCTGCGCGGCGCCGAGCCGCATGCCATCTACGACATGGTGCTGGCCGCCGTCGAGCGCCCCATGCTGGAGGTGGTGATGCAGCAGGCCGAAGGCAACCAGTCCAAGGCCGCCGACTGGCTCGGCATCAACCGCAATACGCTCCGGCGCAAGCTGCTGGACCACAAGCTCATCAAGTAATCCCGACGCTTTTCAATCTCCCAAGGAAGCCCTTTCCATGTCTCTGACCGCCCTGCTGTCCGTCTCTGACAAGACCGGCATCGTTGAATTTGCCCAGGCCCTGAACGCGCAAGGCGTGCGCCTGCTCTCCACCGGCGGCACCGCCAAGCTGCTGGCCGACAAGGGCCTGCCCGTGACCGAGGTGGCCGAGATCACCGGCTTCCCCGAGATGCTGGACGGCCGCGTGAAGACGCTGCACCCGCGCGTGCACGGCGGCATCCTGGCCCGCCGCGACCTGCCCGAGCACATGGCCGCACTGAAGGAACACGGCATCGGCACGATCGACCTGCTGGTGGTGAACCTGTACCCCTTTGCGCAGGCCACGGCCAAGGCCGACTGCACGCTGGAAAACGCCATCGAGAACATCGACATCGGCGGCCCCACCATGCTGCGCGCCGCTGCCAAGAACTGGCAGGACGTGGCCGTGATCATCGACCCGACCGACTACGAGCAGGTGCTGTCCGAGCTCAAGGCCGGCCAGATCACCCGCACGACCAAGTTCGGCCTGGCCAAGAAGGTGTTCGCGCACACCGCCGCCTACGACGGCATGATCACCAACTACCTGACGGCGCTGGAAGCCGGCAGCGAGCTCAAGACCGAAGCCGTGCCCGCCAAGGCCGAGTACCCCGCCGTCTACAACCTGCAGCTACACAAGGTGCAGGGCATGCGCTACGGCGAGAACCCGCACCAGAGCGCCGCCTTCTACCGTGAAGCCTCGCCCGTGGTCAGCCTTCTTTCCAACTGGACCCAGATCCAGGGCAAGGAGCTGTCCTTCAACAACATCGCCGATGCCGATGCCGCCTGGGAATGCGTCAAGGCCTTCGAGGTGCCCGCCTGCGTGATCATCAAGCACGCCAACCCCTGCGGCGTGGCCATCGGTGCTGGCCCGCTGGAGGCCTACACCAAGGCCCTCAAGACCGATCCCACCTCGGCCTTCGGCGGCATCATGGCCTTCAACCGCACGGTCGATGCCGACGTGATCGAGGCCATCAACGCCAACAAGCAGTTCGTGGAAGTGGTGATCGCGCCCAAGTTCACGGACGCAGCCCGCGCGGCCTACGCCGCCAAGCAGAACGTGCGCCTGCTGGAAGTGCCGCTGGACGACACGACCCGCACCCTGAGCAACGCGCTGGACTTCAAACGCGTGGGCGGCGGCCTGCTGCTGCAGTCGGCCGACAACATCGACCTGGTCGGTGACATCAAGGTCGTGTCCAAGGTGCAGCCCACCGCGCAGCAGCTCAAGGACCTGCTGTTCGCCTGGACCGTGGCGCGCTTCGTCAAGAGCAATGCCATCGTGTTCTGCAAGGACGGCATGACCATGGGCGTGGGCGCTGGCCAGATGAGCCGCCTCGATTCGGCCCGCATCGCCTCGATCAAGGCTGGCCACGCCAACCTGACGCTGCAGGGCACGGCCGTGGCGTCGGACGCCTTCTTCCCGTTCCGCGACGGTCTGGACGTGGTGGTCGATGCCGGCGCGACCAGCGTGATCCACCCGGGCGGCAGCGTGCGCGATGATGAAGTGATTGCCGCCGCCGACGAGCGTGGCATCGCGATGGTGTTCACCGGCACGCGCCATTTCCGCCACTGAGCCGCAACGCAGGCGATGCCAAGGCCTGCCAAACAGGGGGGATAGGCGCTGCCAGCCCCCCTCAAACGTGGGACAAACCTTGGCAAGCCCTTGCCCTACAAGGGGCTGTTCCACTAATCTGCGGACTGCGTCACGGAATGTTTCCGCGACGTAGGTCGTTCACACGAACACACAAGAAGTCGAACCGACGGATTTCCGTCCAGGGGTCTCTCATGAATCTGATCAAACCGCTCATCCTGTCCGCCGCTCTGACAGCCGCCAGCGTTGCCAACGCCGCCATCCTGGTGACGGAACCCGGCGCCGACGGCTTCAACATCGAAACCTTGATCCTCAACGGTTCGAGCTACGACATCACCAAGATCACCTTCGACTTCTCGGACACGGTGGCCGACGGCAGCTACATCGTCATTGATGGCAGCCCGAGCAGCATCACCGCCCCCGCTGGCGGCACCGCCACCTTCTTCGGCAGCGGCGCGGTGTTCGGCTTCACCTTCACCAGCTTCAACAGCTTCGAAGGCTTCAAGTTCAAGTGGGATCCGGACACGGCTGACAACAGCGGCTTCGGCGCCATCGCCCTGGATTTCATCGGCGCCAAAATCACGGCCGAAACCACCAACGGGATCTACTCCGGCGTGTTCGCCCAAGTGGGCAGCACACCCGACGTAGCCGCCTACCTGGTGCCCTCCCCCGTGCCGGAACCCAGCACCTACGCCATGGTCCTGGGCGGCCTGATGGTCACCGGCGCACTGGCCCGCCGCCGCAAGGCAGGCTGATCCTGCCGCGCTCGCCGCACCCGGTGCCGGGTAGCGGCAAGTGGCCTCCCTCCAACGGGTTGAGACATGCCGTCTCAGCCCGTTTTGTTTTGTGCGCAGGCCAATGCCACGGCACCAAGCCATGCCTAGCGGGTATGCTCAGCCCCACATGAGAATCCTCGGCATCGACCCCGGCCTGCAGACCACCGGTTTTGGCGTGATCGACACGGACGGCCCGCGCCTGCACTACGTGGCCAGCGGCACCATCAAGACACATGAAGCCGCGCTGGGCGACCTACCCGGCCGCCTCAAGCTGATCTTTGAGGGCGTGCGCGAGGTGGTTAGCACCTACGAGCCGCAGCAGGCCTCGGTGGAGATCGTGTTCGTCAACGTGAACCCGCAATCGACCCTGCTGCTGGGCCAGGCCCGCGGCGCAGCCATCGCCGGGCTGCTCAGCACGCCCGCCTCGCCCGCCGTCTCCGAGTACACCGCGCTGCAGATGAAGAAGGCCGTGGTGGGACACGGCCATGCGGCCAAGGCCCAGATCCGCCACATGGTGATGCGCCTGCTGGACCTGCCGCGCGAGCCACACAACGATGCCGCCGATGCCCTGGGCCTGGCCATCTGCCACGCCCACGCCGGCCACGCCATGGCCCAGATGGCCAAGGCCACCTCGCTGACCCGCCGCACCCACGCACAGATCAAGGGCGGGCGCGTGTACTGAGCAGTTTCGGACGCAGCGACAAGCGCATTCCGGACACAGCCCCCCTCGGATCAGGGCGGAACCCCCTACATTTAGGGGGGGCGTCAGGCATTCCTTACAGACACCTGTATTGGCATCACTTAGTCTTGGCCACCCTCATGAATGTCCTGGGGTTTCCCCGTGGAGGAGTAAACACATGAAATACGTCAAGACCTTGTTGGCTGTGGCCGCCCTGGCAGCGTCCGTCGGTGCCCACGCCACTGGTTCGATCCTGGTGTCCGAGCCTGGCGGCGATGGCTTCAACATCGAAACCGGCATCCTGAATGGCTCCAGCTTCACCATCCAGTCCCTGACCTTCGACTTCACGGGCATGCTGGGTGATGACGGCGAACAGTTGCTGATCGACGGCAACCCGCTGAGCATCTCGACGCCAGCCGGCACGACCGCCAGCTTCTTCGGCGCCAACAGCTCGGTGTTCGGCTTCAACTTCACCGGCTTCGACACCTTCAAGGTCGTGACCTTCAAGTGGGATCCCGACACGGTGATCAACAGCAGCTACGGCGCCACCGGCTTCGACTTCATCAACGCCACGGTCACCGCCGTGACCTCGGGCGGCACCTTCACGGGCAAGTTCGCCCAGGTGCTCGGCACGCAGGACGTGGTCGCCTCGCTGTCGCCGGTGCCCGAGCCCTCGACCTGGGCGATGTTCGCCGTCGGCCTGGGCCTGGCTGGTGCTGCCGCGGCACGCCGCCGCGCCTCCTCGCAAGGCTGAGCGGCGGCCCCGCACGAACGGAACGACTGGCTACTGGCCGTCCTTGATGAGGCGGCCAGAGGTGTTCTGCACCGGCCGGGCGTTCATCGGATAGAGCCTGCTGAACACGCCGATCTGCTCTCGGGAGAGAGCGATCGGCTGCTTCATCACCATCCACAGCACACCTTCCGTGCAGGGCGGCGCCGTGAGCGAGCCCATGTAGGTCAGGTACTGCTTCTGCTCAGGCAGCATGCGCGCCATGTCGATGGGCACCGATGAGGCCTGATCGATGTACTTTTCCAGCGGCAGGCTGTTCCACACCAGTTGAACCATGGGGTGGCCCTCACCCTGCTCGCTCTGGTCCATGAGCACGGCCACCACCGCCGTCCGCCCTTCGGCATCGCGGTGCACCAGGTGCGCCGACATCTCGAACTGCCGGCCATTGATGCGCTCTTCGCTGGGGCGATGGAACTCGATGCGCTGCAGATCGTAGCGGCGCCCGTTGATGGTGATGCTGTTGCCGCCCTCCAGCCTGGCCTGCACGGTGCGGCCGGTGTCCAGCACCTTGAAGGGCGTGGTGCGGTAATCGAACTGGATGGGGTCGAGCGTGACCTTGATGCCATCGCGGATGTCGATGGGGCTCTGGCGCTTGCCGGAGCCGCAGGTGGCGTATTCAGGGCGCAACTGGGCCCAGCGGTCCGGCCCCTGGACACCGTTGTAGGTCCAGGGCTGCTCCAGCGGGTCCACCGGCATCACAGGCGCGGCCGCCACAGAGGCAGCCGCAGCCACCACCGGGGCCACCTTCTTCTTGACCACCGCCTTGCGCGCAGCCGGGGTGTTGTTGTTGACGCGGACCACGGGCGCCGTTTCCTGCTTGGCGCGCACTTCGGCGATCTTCTGGTCGATCAGGTCACGCAACTCCGTCATGGACACGCCTGATGCCGCTTCGGCCGGAGCCTCGGGCTGGCGGGCACGCGCCGGTGAACTGGGGGCCAGGCCGCTGCGAGCGGTGTTCGGGCGCGTGGCCGCGGGCGCAGGCGACCCCACGGGCTTGCCATCGGCCCGCTCGACGATCTCCTTGGCCGGCGCAGGCGCCGATGCGCCCGTGTCGGCAGCCTGGGCATGCCAGGCGGCAGCCCCGAGCATCAGCCAGGGCAGAACGCGAAAGGCGGGTCGCAGGGGCAGGTTCATCGTCGTGTCTCGGGTAGCGGCAAGATGCCAGCGGCCCTGGTTTTTTCGACCAGCGGCGCCCGCACTTGAGCACGACGTGAAAAAGTGAAAGTGTGAAGTCGGCCGATAGGCCGGATTCTGTGCGGCTCCGTGTCTCGCGACGCTGAACCGTGACCGCCATTCCTCTGGGCCGCCTGTCACCAGAACGGCTCGATGCCACCTACCCGCACACGGCCCCCGGGCCAGGGGTAGAGCGACATGGCAAGCCATGCCGCTCCGTGTGTGCCTATTTGGTGTTGCTGCGCGTAGAGATTGCCCGTTTCACCCGAACTGAATCGGCTCGTCTCTGTTGCTCTGATCCTCACCTCGCGGTGGAGAGGTGTTACCTCCTACGCCGCCCTGCGCAGTCCGGACCTTCCTCCAGTGCCGCCTTTCAGCGATTGCACCAGCGGCGGTCTGGCCGACTTCACCCCGCCATTATCGCCGCTGCGGGCGCTGCAACACGATCCAGGACAGCAGCCCGATCGACATCAGCAGCAGCGAGGCCAGCGCCAGCAGCGCCGTGTCGTGCATGACCAGGGGTGAAATGATGCCCGCCACCAGCCCGTTGGCGGCGCTGGCCACGAAGGTCTGCAGCGAAGCGGCCATGCCGCGGCGATGGGGGAAGAGCTCCAGCACCATCAGCGTGACGATGGGCGTGACCAGCGCCCAGCCGAAGGCGAACAGCCCGATGGGCGGCAGCGCCCACCACGCCTCGACCGTGAACAGCAGGTTGGCCGTCAGGTTCAGCACCGAGGTCACCACCATCACGGCAAAACCCAGGCGCACCTGGCGTGCCGGCTCGATGCGCCCGGCCAGCCGCCCGCTGCAGAAGGCACCGCCCATGATGCCGGCGATGGTGCACAGGAAGAACCAGAAGAACTGGGTGGGCGCCAGCTGCAGTTGCTCGCCCAGGAAGGCAGGGGCCGACAGCACGTACAGGAACATGCCGTTGAAGGGCACGCCACTGGCCAGGGCGAGCAGCATGAAGCGCGGGTGAAAGCCCAGCTCCATATAGCCCTTGAGCAAATGGCGCGGCGCGAAGGACTGCCGGTGATCCACATGCAGCGTCTCGGGCAGCAACCACCAGTTGGCCAGCCACAGCACCACGCCCACGCCCGTGAGGAACCAGAACACCGCCTGCCAGCCGGCATGCACGAACAGGAAGCCCCCCACGATGGGCGCGATGGCCGGTGCCACGCCGAAGAACAGCGTCACCTGCGCCATCACGCGCTGGGCCTGGTCGGGCGGGAACATGTCGCGGATGACCGCGCGCGAGACCACGATGCCCGCCCCGGTGGACAGGCCCTGCAGCGCACGGAAGAAGACGAGCTGCCCGATGGAGGTGGCCATCGCGCAACCAATGGAGGCCAGCGTGAAGACCACCAGGCCCGTCAACACCACGGGGCGCCGGCCAAAGCTGTCGGACAGCGCGCCGTGGAACAGGCTCATGAAGGCAAAGGCGAACAGGTAGGCCGACAGCGTCTGCTGGATCTCGACCGGCGTGGCGTTCAGCGACTGCGCGATGCCCGCGAAGGCCGGCAGGTAGGTGTCGATGGCGAAGGGGCCGAGCATGCCGAGCGCGGCCAGCAGCACGGACAGCGTCCAGGGGGGAGCCCGCCACAGGCTCCGGGCGTCAGGGTTCATGGGATTCCTCAGCGGAACCTGACACGATAGCTGAAATGGCCTGGGCGTGAGGGGCAGGCTGTCCGATCTCCCAGGCCCGTGCTCAAGGACAGGCGGGCATCACAGGCCGGCCGCCTCCAGGCTGCGCACGAAAGCTTCGGGTTTCTGGACACCGATCACCCGACGGGCGCTCAGCTCGCGTCCGGCGGCGTCGAAAAACACGATGCCGGGCGGCCCGAACAGGCCGAAGCGTTCGAGCAAGGCGCGGTCATCCGGCGTGTTGGCCGTGACATCGGCCTGCAGCAGCACGGCGGCGCCGAGCTTGCCGCGCACGGCCGGGTCGGTGAAGGTGAAGCGCTCCATCTCGATGCAGGCCACGCACCAGTCGGCGTAGAAATCCAGCATCACGGGGCGGCCTTGCCGCGCGGCATCCGCCACGGCCTGCTCCAGCTGCGCCACGCTGCTCACGCGCTGGAAGGGCAGCACGCTCTGGTGGCTGGACACCACCGGCTGTCCGGTAACCGCCGCCACCAGCGCCGGCCAGGCCGGGCGCGCCACCCAGGCGGCCATGGCCAGCATCAGCACGCCGAACAGTACCTTGACGGCGTTCATCCAGCGGCCGGCACGCGGCAGCAGGCGGCCACCGGCCACGCCCACCACCAGCAGCGGCACGCTCATGCCCCAGGCCATGGCGTACAGGGCCGCGCCGCCCAGCCACAAGTCACGCGTCTGGCTGATGTAGAGCAGCGCACCGGCCAGTGGCGCCGACACGCAGGGGCTCACGATCAGCGCCGACACCGCGCCCATCACGAACACGCTGACGAAGCGCCCACCCGGCAGGCCGTGGGTGCGCCGGCCCAGCCAGCTCTGCACCGAGGCAGGCAGGCGCAGCTCGTACAGGCCGAACATGGACAGCGCCAGCACCACCATCAAGGCGGCGAAGGTCAGCACCACATACGGGTGCTGCAGGTAGGCGGCCAGGCCCTGGCCCAGCAGGCCGGCCGCCACACCCAGCAGGGTGTAGACCAAGGCCATGCCCTGCGAATAACTCAGCGCCAGCGCGAAGCCACGCGGCCGATCACCGCCGCCCTGCCCTGCCGCTCCCGCGCCACCGCTACCACCCGACGCGCCGCCATGCTGGCCGACGATGATCGACGAAAGGATGGGCACCATGGGCAGCACGCAAGGCGTGAGCGACAGCAGCACGCCGGCCAGCAGGAAGGCGGGCAGCACCATCAGCCAGCGGCCGCTGGACAAGGCCTGGCCCAGGGGCTCGGCGTTGGCGCCGCCCCCCCATGCCATCGGGCTGCCGCCAGCAGAGGTGCCCGGCGCCGTTGAAGCGCCCAAACCAGCATCACCGCTGCTGCCGAACAAGCCACTGCCCCGACGGGCTGGCGGGGCCTGCGGCGGCACATAGGTCACGGCCGTCACCTGCCCCTGGGCATCGCGGATGAGTTGCCAGTGGCGCGTCTGCGGCGGGTAACACAGCCCGGCATCGGCGCAGCCCTGGTAGACCACCGCGAGGGTCTGCGGCGGGGCGGCATCGGCACCTTGGGCCGGGGGCGGCAGCGCAGGCAGTGCCAGCGTCGCCGCCACATCGTGGTGATAGACCTCCATCACCTTGTCGAAGGTGGGATCGTGCTTGCGCTCACCCTCAGGCGTAGTCAGCGCCAGGGGCTCGGGAGGCGGGCCATCGATGCGCGCCTCAAGGCGCTCGCGGTACAGGTAGGTGCCCTGGGCCACCTTGAAGTCAATGGCCACCTGCCCGGGCTGCGTGACACGCGCCTGCACCTGGAAAGCCTGGTCGACCGGCATGAAGTCCTGCGCACGCGCGGCCCCCGAGGGCAGCAGCCCCATCAGCGCCAGCGGCAGGAAGACGAACAACGACCTCAGGATTGTTGATTTCATACAGCGATTTTGCGCCCGGCGCCCTTATCCTTGCATTGGACCGTGCCCGGCACGATCGTTCCCTTCCCTGCGCACCGCGACCACAGGAGCCCCCGCATGAAAGCACAGAACATCCTGGAGACCATCGGCCAGACGCCGCACATCCGCATCAACCGCCTGCTCCCGGGCGCCGACGTGTGGATCAAGGCCGAACGGGCCAACCCCGGCGGCTCCATCAAGGACCGCATCGCCCTGGCCATGGTGGAAGACGCCGAGCGCCAAGGCCTGCTCAAGGCCGGCGGCACCATTGTCGAGCCCACCTCGGGCAACACGGGCATCGGTTTGGCCATGGTGGCCGCCGTCAAGGGCTACAAGTTGATCCTGGTCATGCCCGAGAGCATGTCGATCGAGCGCCGCCGCCTGATGCTGGCCTATGGCGCCAGCTTCGACCTGACCCCGCGCGAGAAGGGCATGAAGGGCGCCATCGCCCGCGCCCAGGAGATCGTGGCCGAGACCGCCGGCGCCTGGATGCCGCAGCAGTTCGACAACCCGGCCAACATCGACGTGCACGAGCGCACCACCGCCCAGGAGATCCTGAACGATTTCCCCGAAGGGCTCGATGCGCTGATCACCGGCGTGGGCACGGGCGGACACATCACCGGCTGCGCGCGCGTGCTCAAGAAGGCGTGGCCGCAGCTCAAGGTGTTCGCGGTGGAGCCGGCCGCATCGCCTGTGATTTCCGGCGGCTCGCCGGCGCCCCACCCCATCCAGGGCATCGGCGCGGGCTTCGTGCCCGGCAACCTGGACACCGCCCTGCTGGACGGCACCATTCAGGTCGATGCCGAGGCCTCGCGCGAGATGGCGCGCCGCGCCGCGCGTGAAGAGGGCCTGCTGGTGGGGATCTCGTCCGGCGCCACGCTGCAGGCCATCGCCCAGAAACTGCCCGAACTGGGCCCCAAGGCCCGGGTGCTGGGCTTCTGCTACGACACGGGCGAGCGCTACCTGTCGGTCGACGGCTTCCTGCCGGCTTGAAGCCGAAGCGGTCGGCTGGGCCTCAATGCATCAGCCCACGAAGCGCCAGTTCAGGGTCTCGCCGCCACGCAGGGGTTTGATCTCGGTCTCGCCAAAGGGCAGGGCCTCGGGCACCGTCCAGGCTTCGCGGCGCAGCGTGACGCGCTCGGTGTTGCGGGGCAGGCCGTAATAGTCAGGGCCGTAGAAGCTGGCGAAGGCTTCGAGCTTGTCCAGCGCACCCACGGCTTCGAAGGCCTCGGCGTACAGCTCCAGCGCCAAGGGCGCCGTGTAGCAGCCGGCACAGCCGCTGGCGTGCTCCTTCAGGTGCGCCGCGTGCGGCGCACTGTCCGTGCCCAGGAAGAACTTGGCATTGCCGCTGGCGGCGGCCTGCACAAGGGCCACGCGGTGCTCCTCGCGCTTGAGGATGGGCAGGCAGTAGTAGTGCGGGCGCACGCCCCCCATGAAGATGGCGTTGCGGTTGTAGAGCAGGTGCTGCGGCGTGATCGTGGCGCCCACGAAGCGGTCGGCCTCCAGCACGTACTGCGCGGCGTCCTTCGTGGTGATGTGCTCGAACACGATCTTCAGCTCGGGGAAATCGCGGCGCAGCGGGATCAGTTTGTCGTCGATGAAAGCCTTCTCGCGGTCGAACACGTCCACGTCGCCGTCCGTCACCTCGCCGTGCACGCACAGCACCAGGCCTTCTCGCTGCATGGCATCGAGCGTCTTGTAGGTGAGCTTCAGGTCGGTCACGCCGGCATCGCTGTTGGTGGTGGCGCCCGCCGGGTAGAGCTTGAAAGCGACCACGCCGGCCTCGCGGGCGCGCGCCACCTCGTCGGCCGGGGTGTTGTTGGTGAGGTAAAGCACCATCAGGGGCTCGAAGGACACGCCCGCGGGCACGGCGGCCAGGATGCGCTCGCGGTAGGCCACGGCCTGCGCGGCCGTGGTCACGGGCGGGCGCAGGTTGGGCATGATGATGGCGCGCGCGAACTGGCGCGCGGTGGCGGGCACCACCGCATGCATGGCCGCGCCGTCGCGCACATGCAGGTGCCAGTCATCCGGGCGAGTCAGGGTCAGCTCAGTGCCGGCTTGGGGGGCGGTGGTCGCGTTCATGGGGTTCACGGGCGTGAAGAAAAACTCTGGGGGCATGGGGCGCTGCGGCGCCGGGCTCGATTGTCGCCGGAGTTGGCCACCCCACGATGGACAGGCCATCACCTGCTGCCCATAATGGCCCGCTCCAGCGCCTCGTGGCGCAGCTTCAGAGCCTCCCACCATGCATATCTCTTCCCAGGCCGTTCGCGGCGCTCTCGTGTTGTCGGTCGCCAGCCTGCTGGGCGCCTGCTCATACATGCCCCAGCTGTCGCCCAAACTGCAGGCACTGGGCGGTGGCGCACAACCCGAGTTCCAGGAAGTGATGGCACCGATCAAGGCGCGCTCGCACGTGCTGTTCGCCGTCACGCAGGACAACCAGCTGATCAGCTTCAACGCCAGTTCTCCGGGCGAGCTGATCAGCAAGATCCCGCTCAAAGGCCTGGCCAGCGGCGAGCGCCTGCACGGCATCGATTTCCGCGTGTTCCGCGGCGAGCTGTTCGGCCTGAGCACCCAGGGCCGCCTGGTGCGCATCCACCTGGCCAACGGCACGATCACCCCCGTCGGCACGCCCGTGGCCTTGCCCAAGGGCGAGAATTTCGGCATCGACTTCAACCCCACGGTGGACCGCGTGCGCGTGGTCAATGAGCAGGGCGCCAACCTGCGCCTGCACCCCGAGACCGGCGTCGTCATCGATTTCGACCCGTCCACCCCTGGCGTGCAGCACGACAAGGCCCTGGCCTACCAGCCTGGCGACCTGCTGGCCGGCAACACCCCCACCATCGTCGCCGCCGGCTACACCTACGACAAGACCGACGAGAAGATCACCACCGAGTACGCCATCGATGCGCGCCTGAACTACCTGGTGATCCAGGGCTCGACGGGCACGGCCAAGCCCTTCATCTCGCCCAACACGGGCCTGCTGCAGGCCGTGGGGCCGCTGCGCATCGACAGCTTCGACAAGGCCTCCTTCGACATCGCCGACATCGACAACGCCGCCTACCTGGTCACCACCCGCCAGGGCCGACGCGATTCACGCCTGTACGAGGTCAATCTCAACAGCGGCCAGGCCCGCCTGATCGGCGCGGTCGCCTCGGACCAGCCCATCGTCGGCATCGCCATCGAGCCCTGATCCCTAGCGCCCCCCCTAAGCCCCTAACCATAGGGCCCTAGCCTTGGGGAAGGCCTCCCTAGGCCTGGGGCCCACCTTGGGAGGCATGCCGCCTCCAGCCTCCCCAAGCCTAGGGGACAAGGCCTTGAGCGCCTTGTCCTGCATTCATAACCTCCGGTCCGCGTGTGCTTCCGAACGTTCGGCGTCACGCGATCTCACCCACCCGACCGGAGGCTCACATGCAACCCATCCGTCCTCAAGGACAGCCCTTCACGCCGCGTGCCCTGCACGCCGCCTGCATCCTCTCGCTGCTTGCGCTGAGCAGCGCCCACACGGGCGCCCAGGCGCAGACCGCCCCTGCCATCAGCATCGAGACCATCTCGAGCGATGCCGGCCAGACCGTGGTGCGCATCAGCGTGCCCAAGCCCGAGCTGCAAAGCGTCGAGACCCCCCACGGCGTGTTCCAGCGCTTCGTGCAGCGCGGCGGCGCCAACACCGCCATCGCCGACAGCCGCGAAGTAGGCTTTGCCGAACTGCCCATCACCGGCTTCTCGGCCCTGCTGCCGGTCGATGGCGATGGCGCCACGCTCAACATCCAGCCGGAAGGCCGCCCCACCGAAGTCCAGGCCCGCCTCTACCCTATTCAGCCGCCCGATGCCACGCCGCTCAATGCCAAGCTGGACAACACCGAGTTCACCTACGACCCGGACCGCTACGCCAAGGGCGTGAAGGGCCCCGGCCAGAGCCTGGGCGAGTTGCCCGTGTTCCGCGGCGATTCGAACGTGCAGGGCTATCGCCTGGCGCCCTATGGCTATGCGCCCGATCGCCAGATCATCACCTACTACCCCAGCTACCTGGTCACCATCAAGCACGCGGGCCGCTGCTTCGCCTATGACCGCCTGCAGCTCAAGGGCGTGGTGGGCAGCACGCGCAAGGTGGGCTTCGACCCCATTGACCAGCGCATCGAAGCCCTGCCCCTGCCGGCCACGCAGTTCGCCGTCAACAAGGACCTGCTGACCAAGCTGCGCTGCGCCCCCCCGCTGCAGATCGACCCGGCCATCTTCGGCGCGCGCTACCTGATCGTCACGCACCCCAACTTCCTGGCCGCGGCCAACACGCTCAAGGCGCACAAGCAGGCCCTGGGCATCAGCACCCGCGTGGTCACCACGGCGCAGATCACGGGCGGGCCCGCCATCGCCAACAAGACGCAGATCCGTAACTGGATCGCCAACTACTACAACACGCACCTGGTGCGCCCGAAGTGGGTGCTGTTCGTCGGCGATTCGGAGTTCCTGCCCACCAGCTATGACCAGAACAACAGCTGGGACAACGCCCTGAACGCTGGCGACATGTGGTACGGCCAGTTCCTGCCCGGCGCCACGGCCACCACCATCCCGCCCTTCGGCATCGGCCGCTTCCCGGTGGACACGCTGGCCCAGGCCAACACCATCGTCTCCAAGGTGATGGCCTTCGAGAACAGCCCGCCCGCCAACCCGCTGTTCGGCCAGGACTACTACAGCCACCTGACCTTCGCCTCCTACTTCCAGTCGCGCCAGAACGGCGACCACACGCCCACGCGCGACAAGCGCTGGTTCGTGGAGACCTCCGAGATCGTGCGCGACCACGCCGTCTCCAAGGGCTTCAGCGTGGCCCGCCTGTACAACGCCGATGGCGATGCCAACCCGCTGTTCTACAACGGCGGCGCATCCATCCCCGCGGCCCTGAGGAAGCCCACCTTCGCGTGGGATGCCGACAGCGCCGACATCGTGGCCGCCGTCAACCAGGGCACCTCCATCCTCTACCACCGCGACCACGGCTGGTGGACGGGCTGGGGAGATCCCGCCTTCAGCACCGGCAACCTGGGCGCCATCTCGGTCACCAACAACCGCTTCCCGGTGGTGTTCAGCATCAACTGCGCCAGCGGTATCTTCGACAACGAGACCGTCAATGCCGACTACGTCACCCCCGGTGGCGGCCCGCTGATCAACAGCGCCACCACCTACTGGGCCGAAGCCTTCCTGCGCAAGGCCGACGGCGCGCTCGCCGTGATCGGCGATTCGCGCCAGAGCAGCACGGTGGACAACGACCACCTCACCCTGGGCCTGTTCGACGGTGTGTTCCCCGGCCTGATCACCACCTTCGGCACCAACAGCCCCGTGCAGCGCCTGGGCGATCTGCTGAACTACGCCAAGTCCTACATCTCGGAAGTGGCCGCCGGCTCGCAGGCCAACCGCCACCCGCTGTCCAGCAACGGCACGCGCCCCGGCGTGGGCAACCTGCGCCAGGAGCTCAACATCTACAACCTGCTGGGCGATCCGACCGTGAAGCTGCGTGTGCAGGCGCCCTGGAAGATCAGCTTCCCGTGGGTGTCGATCAAGGGCTCGCTGGCCACCATCAAGGTGACCCTGGAACCCACGTGCCGCACCTGCCCGCCGCCTGAGTGGATCAGCGCCGTGGCGCTGGACCCCAAGACCGGCCTGGAGCTGGGCCGCGGCGTGCTGGACAACGAGGGCAACGGCACCATCGACCTGGGTGACTTCAAGGGCGACGACGTGCTGGTGCGCGTGGCCTCGCCGGACGGCACGACCAGCCAGGGCGCCGCCAAGGAAGTCGACACCGACGGTGACGGCGTGCCCGACAGCCGCGACAACTGCGTGGCCGTGCCCAACAAGGATCAGCTCGACACCGATGGCGACGGCTACGGCAACGCCTGCGATGCCGACCTGAACAACGACGGCTTCACCAACGCGCTGGACACCGCCGTCTTCAAGGCTCAGTTGGGCAAGCGCGGCCTGGCCGGCGACCTCAACGGCGACGGCATCGTCAACGCGCTGGACACGGCCCGCTTCAGCAAGCTGCTGGGCAAGGCCCCGGGCCCCTCGGCCTGGCACCTGAGCAACACCGAGCGCTGATCCCTTTCCCAAGCACCATCAACCTGACAAGGCTTCACCATGACACTGCAACAACACTTCATCGCCACCGTGCTGGCCACCACCTCCCTGTGGGCCCAGGCCCAAAGCATCGAGGTTCAATCGCCGCTGGCGCCTGTGGACATCGGCGCCACCTTCACCATCGACATCCTGGGCAAGGGCTTTGCCAACAACATCTACGGCGGCGGCTACGACGTGAGCTTCGATGCCAGCATCCTGCGCCTGGACAAGGTGGTCGTGCCCGCCATCTGGGAGCTGGGCTACGTGGACGACACCCCTGGCCCCATCGACAACGTCACCGGCACCAAGCCCGGCGTGAACTTCAACACCCTGGCCGGCCGCAAGGGTGACTTCACCACCGCCACGCTGACCTTCACGGCCCTGGCCGCGGGCACCTCGCAGATCACGCTGAGCGCCTCGCCGCTGTGGCCCTTTGCCGATGACAACGGCGAGGTAGCGGTGAGCTTCAAGAACGGCACGGTGGCGGCCGTGCCGGAGCCCGCGTCGGTGGCCATGGTGCTGGCCGGACTGGGCCTGGTGGCGATGCGGCTGCGGCGCGCGCGCGGCTGATACCACCAGCCATCAGGGTGCGGCGGCTGCGCATGGCCGCCGCGCTCAGCCAGGCCCCTGTGGTGTGCTGGGCAAGTCCACGCTCACCTGCAGGCCTCGGCCTTCGGGGCCGCTGTCCAGTGCCACCGCAGCGCCGTGGGCCTGGGCGATCTCCCGCACGATGGCCAGCCCAAGGCCACTGCCCTCCGTTCGGGTACGGCCCAGGATGCGGTAGAAGCGGTGGAAAACTTTCGTGCGTTCTTCAGGCGGAATGCCGGGGCCATTGTCGCTCACCGTCAGGCGCACGTGGCCTGGCCGATCAGAGGCCGACACCGCCACCGTGACGCATCCGCCCGCTTGGGTGTAGCACAACGCGTTGTCCACCAGATTCACGATCAACTCACGCAGCAAGGCCTCATGCCCCCAGGCCTGCAACGGCCCCATGGCGGCAAGGCCGGGCTCAAAGCCCAGATCAATCTTGCGCTCGATGGCCAGCAGGGACAGGTCGGCGGAAACATCGCGCGCCAATGCCACCATGTCCACCAGGTCTCTCGACTGTGCCAGGCCGTTGATGGCCTCGGCACTGGAGAGGGACAGCAGTTGATTGGCCAGCCGTTGCATGTGGCGCACGCTGTGTCCGGCCGCCGCCAGGGCTTGCCGGCCTTCGGCGGGATCCTGCTGCCGCAGGCCATAGTCGATCTGCGTGAGCAGCACGGCCAACGGCGTTCGCAACTGGTGCGCGGCATCGGCCACGAAACGCTTGCGGGCCTGCAGCATGGCCCCGATGCGCAGCATGTGGTGGTTCACCGCATCGATCAGCGGCTGCACCTCGGACGGGATGTCGGTGATGCTCAGCGGCGTCAGGTCGTCCTCCTGCCGGTTGTGAAAGGCCTCACCCAGGCGGGTGAGTGGCCGCAACCCGCGGGTGATCGCAACCCACAGCAGCAGCAGACCCACACAGACCAGCAGGGCCTGGCTGCGCAACCCCTCCAGAAACAACTCGTGCGCCATCTCGGAGCGGCCATCGACCGTCTCGGCCACAGCCACCAGCACGTGCCCAGCCCTGGTCTGCAACGGGTCGTAGAGAGGTTTGCGCAGCACCACCAGTCGGACCGCATGGTCACGGTACACCGCATCGCTGACGCGCGAATCGCGGTTGGTGACCAGCACGTGGGGCAGGTCGTCATAACCGGTGATGACCTTTCCATCAGGCCAGAACACGCCATAAAACACGCGCTCGTTGCTCACATCGAGTGCGGCGTAAGGCAGATCGACCACCACTTCGCCGTGCGCCGAGTACGTGCGCTCGGCGATCAGGTGCGCCGACGACATCAGGCCACGGTCATACACCCGATCAAGCGACTGGCGCGCCGCCCGTTGCCCATACCAGGCATTGACCAGCAGCAAACCCACCAGGGCTGGCAGCAGCCAGCGGGCCACGCGCCGGCGCAGGCTGATCATGCAGCCTCGCTCAGCAGGTAGCCCAGGCCACGCAGGGTCGTGATCGTGGCCCCGGAGCCTTCGAGCTTCTTGCGCAGGCGCGACACGTAGCTCTCGATGGCTTCAGGACGCGCATCGGCATCCATGTCGAAGACCTTCTCAAACAGCAGCTCACGCGCCACCGGCCTGCCCAGGCGGGCCACCAAGGCCTCCAGCACGGCCAGCTCGCGCGGCGTCAACGCCAGGGGGCGACCATCGAGCGTCACCAGGCGGCTGCTGGTGTCGATCTCCAGCTGTCCCACACGCACGGTCGGCGCACGGCCGCTGCCGCGCCTAAGCAGGGCCTTCACGCGGGCCTCCAGCTCGCTGAGCTCGAAGGGCTTGGCCAGGTAATCATCGGCCCCCAGGTTCAGGCCGATCACACGCTCCTCGGTGCTGCCCCGTGCCGTGAGCACCAGCACCGGCACGCCATTGCCGCGGCCACGCAAGCGGCGCAGCACCTCCAGGCCATCGAGCCCCGGCAAGGACAGGTCCAGGATGACCAGGTCATAGGGCTGGGTCAGCAGCGCATGGTCGGCGTGATCGCCGCGGCCCATCACGTCGATGGCGTGGCCGCCCTGGCGCAGGGCGCGCGCGAGCCACTCGGACAGCTCTTCCTGGTCTTCGACAAGCAGCAGGCGCATGGCGGATCCTCGTCACGCGGTCAAAAGCGTGTGGAAAGGCCGCGATTTCAGCACGAAGCCAGCACCGCTGTCACTGTGGCTTGCCACACCGTGGATCGCCACCTCGGTGTTTTCCCTTGAAACGCCCCAGCCTGCGCCCATTGCCAGAAAGTTGACAGGCTGCTTGCCGATCATCGCCTCCCATCGGACGCCCCCTCGCCGTCCGGCTCACAAGGACAACACACGATGATCCCGTTCTCCATCTCAGGCCGCGCACGGCCTCTCGTCTGGCTGGCTTGTTCCATGGCGACCATGGCCAGTGCACCGCATGCAAAGGCCCAGAGCAGCCCGGCCAGCCAAGTGGCTGTCTACGGCATCATTGACATGGGCTTGGAATACCGCACCCACAACAACGCGAACGGAAACAGCCAGTGGCGCGTAAACTCCGGCGGCCTCAACACCTCGCGCCTGGGCTTCAAGGGCAGCGAAGACCTGGGGGGTGGCCTGAAGGCTCAGTTCAACCTGGAGAGCGAGGTCGTCGTCGATACAGGTGCCACGGGCTCGTCCTTTTTCGGCCGCCAGGCCTGGGTGGGCGTCGACCACAAGGACTGGGGCGGCGTGTCGCTGGGCCGCATGTCCACCGTGGCCTACGATTTCACGATCAGCCATGATTTCATGGGCTTCGCACCGCAGTATTCCTGGGTCACGGCCACCGCCTCGGTGCCGTCGTCGGCCTTCACCAGCCGCATCAGCAATGCCCTGCGCTACCTGGGAAAGTTTGGCGCCTTCAAGGTCGGCGCCAATGTGAGCCTGGGCGAGGTGCCCGACTCGATCAACGCCAACACCGGGCGCGGACTGTCCGTGGGCTACGACGCTGGTGCGCTGTCGGCCCAATTGAGCTACGACGAAGGCCGCACCGGCGCCACGGCCACAGCCACCGACTCCACAAAAAACCGCAGCATCATCGCCTCGGGCACCTATGCGTTGGGCGGCACCAAGCTGTTCGCCGGCGTGCGCAACACCCACCGCGACCCGGTCGGCACCATCAACGCGGGCAACCCGAAGTTCACCAGCACGCTGTACTGGCTGGGCGCCAGCACCCCGCTGAGCCCCGCCATCACCGCCTTCGGCGGCCTGTACTACGAGAACAAGCACGGCACGGGCTCCGACCCATTGATGCTGGCCGGCAAGCTGCACTACAACTTCTCCAAGCGCACCTGGCTGTATGCCACCGCCGCCATCGCGCGAGCCCCGTCCGACGACAGCACGCAGACGCTGACCGGCGTCTACCGCGACCAGACACCCGTTGCCAGCCACCAGACAGGCCTGGGCATCGGCATCCAGCACCGATTCTGATCCACCCAACGCACACCGGAGACCATGATGACGAGTTCCAACCTCAAGCGCCGCCCCCTGCTCGTGGCCCTCGCCCTGGCCGGGCTGGGCTTTGGCCAGGCCGGCGTGGCACAGACCGCTGCCGACATCAGCAAAGCCAAGGCCGAAGGCACCCTGGTGGTGTACAGCACCACGGATCAGAAGCAGGTCTCCTCGCTGATCAAGGATTTCGAATCCCTCTACCCCGGAATCAAGGTCGAGTACCACGACATGAATTCGACGGAGATCTACAACCGGTTCATCTCCGAAAGCGCGGTCGGCGCCTCGGCCGACGTGGTGTGGTCATCGGCCATGGACCACGCGATCAAGCTGGTCAACGATGGCTATGCCCAGCCGCACAAGCTGAGCGACGCCAGCAAGCTGCCTGATTGGGCGATCTGGAAGAACGAAGCCTTCGGCACCACCTTCGAGCCCATCGCCATCGTCTACAACAAGCGCCTGGTCGATCCCAGCGAGGTGCCCAAGACGCACGCCGAGTTCACCAAGCTGCTGAGCAGCAAGCAGGCCAAGTTCCAGGGCAAGGTCACCACCTACGACCCGGAAAAATCCGGCGTGGGCTTCATGCTGCACAGCCAGGACGCCATGGCCAGCAGCGCCGGTTTCTGGGATCTGGCCAAGGCCATGGGCCAGGCCGGCATGCGCGTGCAGACCTCGGTGGGCACGATGCTCGAGCGCATCGTCTCGGGCGAGAACCTGATCGGCTACAACATGATCGGCTCGTATGCCCTGGTGCGCGCGGCCAAGGACCCAAGCATCGGCGTGGCCTTCACACAGGACTACAACCTGGTGCTCAGCCGCGTGACCTTCATCGCCAAGAAGGCCGCCCACCCTGCGGCTGCACACCTGTGGGTCGAGTACGTACTGTCGCAGCGCGGCCAGACCCTGATCGCCAACCAGGCTGATCTGTTTGCCATTCGCAGCGATGTGCAGGGCGAGACCACCATCAGTGCACTCAAGGCCAGGCTGGGCAATGCCATCAAGCCCATCCCCATCTCGCCCGCACTGCTGACCTACCTGGACCAGTCCAAGCGGCTTGAGTTCCTCAAGCAGTGGAACGCCGTGAAGGCTCCGAAATGAGCACGCCCGCCCCCACCCTCACCTCCCCGGTGCCGCTGGGCGGGCCGGGCAGCGGGCAAGTCCTGCTGCCTCAGGCGCCCCTGGTCCCGCTGGCCCGCCGTGGCTGGAGCCTGCCGCGCCTGGGCGTGGCCGCGGCACTGGCCACGCTGGTGCTCACCCCGCTGCTGCTGATCCTGTACCAGAGCTTCCTCTCGGGCGCCTTCTTCCTGCCTGGTGCACACCCGACGCTGGACGCCTTCCGCTTCATCTTCGCCGACGACGACTTCTACCAGGCCGGCATCAACTCGCTGGCCATCGCCCTGGGCATGGCGGCCATCTCGCTGCCCATGGGCTCAGGCCTGGCCTTCCTGATGGTGCGCACGGACCTGCCGGGCCAGCGCTGGATGGAGCCGCTGCTGCTGGTGCCCGTGTTCGTCTCGCCCGTGGTGCTGGCCTTCGGCTATGTGGTGGCCATGGGCCCTGTGGGCTTCGTCTCGCTCTGGGCGCAGGACATCTTCGGCGTGGTGCCCTGGAACATCTACTCGCTGCTGAGCATCGCCGTGGTGGCCGGCCTGACCCACGTGCCCCACGTTTACCTGTATGCCTCGTCGGCCCTGCGCAACCTGGGCTCCGACGTTGAAGAGGCCGCCCGTGTGTGCGGCGCCAACCCGCTGCGCGTGGCCGTTCAGGTGAGCGTGCCGTTGGTGGCCCCTGCGCTGCTGTACGCCGGCGTGCTGATGTTCTTCCTGGGCTTCGAGATCTTCGGCCTGCCCCTGGTGCTGGGTGATCCTGAAGGCCACCTGGTGCTGACGACCTACCTGTACAAACTGGCCAGCAAGCTGGGCACGCCCAGCTACCAGTTGATGGCCGCCGTGGCCGTGTGCATCGTGGCCGTGACCCTGCCCCTGGTGCTGGTGCAACGCGCGTTGCTCAAGCACGCCAACCGCTACGCCAGCATCAAGGGCAAGGGCGCCCGCCAGCGCCCGCTCACGCTGGGCAAATGGAAGTACCTGGCTCTGGGCGTGGTGGCCGTGTGGCTGCTGTTCACCGTCGGCATCCCGCTGGCCGGGGTCACGCTGCGCTCCTTCGTGTCGAGCTGGGGCCAGGGCGTGAACCTGTTGGAAGTGCTCACACTGGACAACTTCCGCGCCGTGTTCGAGGACAGCACCATGGTGCGCTCCATCGGCAACTCCGTGCTCATCGGCACCCTGGGCGGGGCCCTGGCCATCGGCTGCTACACCGCCGTGGGCCTGGCCGCGCACCGCAAGCACGACGGCCTGGTGCGCGTCATCGACTACCTGGTGATGATGCCACGCGCCATCCCCGGGCTGCTGGCGGGCCTGGCGGTGTTCTGGGTGTTCCTGTTCGTGCCCTTCCTGAACCCGGCACGCAGCACGCTGATCAGCGTGTGGGTGGCCTACACCGTGGTGTGGCTGGCCTATGGCATGCGCCTGGTGCAAAGCGCCCTGCTGCAGGTCAGTCCCGAGCTGGAAGAAGCCGCGCGCCTGACCGGTGCCACGCCGCGCCGTGTCATCACGGACGTGACCCTGCCGCTGATCCGCAACGGCCTGCTGGCCTCATGGCTGCTGATCTTCATGATCTTCGAGCGCGAGTACTCCACCGGCGTGTACCTGCTGACACCGGGCACCGAGGTCATCGGCGCCACGCTGGTGTCGCTGATGGCCGCCGGCTCGGTCGAGATCGTGGCCGCGCTCTCGCTCATCAACATCGTTCTCGTGGGTGTCGGTCTGGCCGTCGCCCTGCGCTTCGGCGTCAAACTCCACAAGTGAGGCTCACCATGACCAACGTACGTGACCACCAGACCCAGCCTTGCGTGCTCGGCGTGCAGGACCTGCACCTGCGCTATGGCGACAACCCCATCCTGCAGGGCGTGTCGCTCGAACTGCACCGCGGCGAAGTGATCTCGCTGCTCGGCCCCTCGGGCAGCGGCAAGACCACCCTGCTGCGTGCCGTGGCCGGGCTGGAGCAGCCGCACAATGGCCGCATCACCATCGCGGGCCAGCCCGTGTTCGACGGCCAGGCCCGCATGGAGGTGCCCGCCGAAGGGCGCAACCTGGGCCTGGTGTTCCAGAGCTACGCGCTGTGGCCGCACAAGACCGTGTTCGACAACGTGGCCTATGGCCTGAAGCTGCGCAAAACCTCGGCCGCCGAGACAGGCGACCGCGTGAGCGATGCGCTCAAGAACCTGGGCCTGGGCCACCTGGCCAGCCGTTTCCCGCACCAGTTGTCGGGTGGCCAGCAACAGCGTGTGGCCATTGCACGCGCGCTGGTCTACAACCCGCCGGTGATCCTGCTTGATGAGCCTCTCTCAAACCTCGATGCCAAACTGCGCGAAGAGGCCCGCGCCTGGCTGCGCGAGCTCATCATCCGCCTTCAGTTGTCAGCCCTGGTCGTCACGCACGACCAGAGCGAGGCCATGGCCATGTCCGACCGCATCCTGCTACTCAACGGGGGCCGCATCGAGCAACAGGGCACGCCCACGGAGATGTACTCCAACCCCAACTCGCTGTTCTCTGCCGGCTTCATGGGCACCAACAACACGCTCAAGGGCCGCGTGGAAAAATGCGACGGACATCAGGTCGGCCTGCGCTTCGGTGAACAGCTGATCTGGGGGCGTTCCTGCGGCACAGCACCCGCGCAGACAGGTCAGGACGTGACCGGTGTAGTGCGCGTCGAGCGCATCCAGCTGGCCGACGGCCCCGGCCCCAACCGCATCCCGATGGAGCTGGTCACCTCAATGTACCTGGGCGACCGCTGGGAGTACGTGCTCGACAACGGCCACTCGCTGGTACGTGCCCATGGCCGCCAGGCACAGCCTGCGGGGCAGCGTTGGGTGGAGGTGCCGGCCGAAGACCTCTGGGTCTTTGCCTGAGGCCTGAACAGCACCAGCAGCGGCGCGCATTTGGGGTCAGCCGGGCTGGTGGTCTCCCGTCTGCTGCAACCGCCACATCTGCGCATAGCGGCCATTGGCGTGCAGCAACTGCACATGAGTACCGCGTTCGATGATGCGCCCCGCATCCATCACCAGGATCTCGTGCGCATTGACCACGGTGGACAGGCGGTGCGCGATCACCAGCACCGTCTTGCCCTGGGCCACCGCGGCCAGCTCCGCCTGGATGGCGCGCTCGTTGGCCGAGTCCAGCGCGGAGGTGGCCTCGTCGAACACCAGGATGGGCGGATCCTTCAGCAACGTGCGCGCGATGGCCACGCGCTGCTTCTCGCCGCCTGAGAGCTTGAGCCCGCGCTCACCCACCGTGGTGCCGTAGCCGCCGGGCGTGTGCACGATGAAGTCATGGATGCGGGCTGCCCGTGCCGCCTGCTCGATCTCGTCCTGCGTGGCGCCCGTGCGGCCATAGCCGATGTTGTAGGCCACCGTGTCGTTGAACAGCACCGTGTCCTGCGGCACGATGCCGATCTGGCGGCGCAGGCTGTCCTGCGTCAGGCCCTTCACATCGTGGCCATTGACGGTGATGCGGCCGTCCTGCACATCGTAGAAGCGGTAGAGCAGGCGCGCCAGCGTCGATTTGCCCGAGCCCGAGGGCCCCACCACCGCCACCGCCTGCCCGGCCGGGATCTCGAAGCTCACGTCGTGCAGGATGGGGCGCGAGGGCTCGTAGGCGAAGTCCACATGGTCGAAGCGCACAGAGGGCGGCCCCTTCACCAACAGCGGCCGCGCATCGGGCGCATCACCCACCTCCTGCTCACGCTCCATCAAGGTGAACATCTTGTCCAGGTCCGTCAACGCCTGCTTGATCTCTCGGTAGATCACGCCCAGGAAGTTCAGCGGGATGTAGAGCTGGATCATGAAGGCATTGACCATCACCAGGTCGCCCACCGTCATTCGGCCGTCGACCACGCCCTGGGTGGCGCGCCACAGCATGGCGATCAGGCCCACGGCGATGATGCTCTGCTGGCCGATGTTCAGCAACGACAGGCTCTGCTGGCTCTTCACGGCCACGCGGCGCAGCTTTTCCAGACTCTCGTCGTAGCGATGCGTCTCGAAGCCCTCGTTGTTGAAGTACTTCACCGTCTCGTAGTTCAGCAGCGAGTCGATGGCGCGTGTGTGCGCCTTGGAATCGAGCTCGTTTTGCTCCTTGCGGAAACGCGTGCGCCAGCTGGTCACCGTCACCGTGAACACGATGTACACGCTCAGGGCCGCCAGCGTGATCCACACGAAGCCCATGTCGAACTTGGCGCCCAGCACGCTCAGCACCAGCACCACCTCGATCAGCGTGGGGATGATGCTGTAGAGCGAGTACGAGATCAGCGAGTGCACGCCGCGGGTGCCACGCTCGATGTCGCGCGTCATGCCGCCCGTCTGGCGCTCCAGGTGAAAGCGCAGGCTCAAGGCATGCAGGTGCGAGAACACCTGCAGCGCGATGGAGCGCGCCGCCCCTTCGGTGGCCTTGGCGAACACCAGTTCGCGCAGTTCGGTGAAGAGCGAGGTGGACAGCCGCAGCAGCCCGTAGGCCAGCAGCAGGCCCACCGGCACGGCCAGCAGCGCCTGGGGCGAGCCGGCCTCCGGCGCCAGGCGATCGACCATGGTCTTGAGCAACACCGGCACGCCCACATTGGCCAGCTTGGCGCCCACCATGAAGGCCAGCGCCAGCAGCACGCGCCCCCGGTAGGCCCACAGGTAGGGCCACAGGCGGGCCAGGGTATGGCGGTCCGAGCGTGCAGTTTGTGGCGAAAGAGGCGTTCCGGGCGATGAGGCGGCAGGGGACTCTGCCGGGGGGGACTGTGCAAAACGACGCATGCGTTCACAATAGCGTGTCACGGAAGACCTCGCATTGTCGGCCGTGAGATGCCTTACGTTCGCCTGCTGTTCCCTATGTCCACGCCCCCCACCCTGCTGACCCCGCCCGAACTCCACCCCGACATGGAGCTCGTCTCCCGGGTAATGCCCCTGCCCAAGGATGCCAACGGCAACGGCGACATCTTCGGCGGCTGGATCATGGCCCAGGTCGACCTGTCTGGTTCGGCCCTGCCGGTGCGCATCTCGCGCGGCCGCGTGGCCACCATCGCCGTCAACGAGTTCGTGTTCCGCTCGGCCGTGTCGGTGGGCGATCTGCTGTCGATCTACGCGCGCATCGTGCGCGTGGGCAATACCTCGATGACGGTGCATGTGGAGGTCTGGGCCGAGCGCAACCCGCTCGACCCGCACCTGGTCAAGGTCACCGAGGCCAACATCACCTACGTGGCCATCGACGACCACGGCAAGCCCCGCCAGGTCCCGCGCGACTGATCCCCCTGGCCCCTCATCCGTGTGTCCACGCACCGGCCTGGCCGTGCGTTAAAAGGCAACCAGGCCCCGGGAGCCCCCCCGCCATGGGCCTATCCTTCCGAAGGAGACACCATGAACAACGCCCGCACAAACGCTCGCACATCCACCTTCGCCCCAGCCCGCCTCGCCCTGCTGGCCGCCACCACCCTGGCGCTGAGCGCCCAGGCCGGCCTGGCACAGGCCGCGTGCAAGACCTGCGGCACCGTGACCGAAGTGCGCGCCGTAACCCAGAAGGGTGACGGCGGCAGCGGCCTGGGCATCGCGGCCGGCGCCGTCGTGGGCGGCCTGCTGGGCAACCAGGTGGGCAAGGGCACCGGCAACACCATCGCCACCGTGGGCGGCGCCGCTGCCGGCGGTTTTGCCGGCAACGAGGTCGAGAAGCACGTCAACAAGAACACCGTGTTCAAGACCGCCATCCGCATGGACGACGGCCGCATCGTGAACTACACCCTGCGCACGCAGTACGCCGTGGGCGCCCAGGTCACCGTGGCCGACGGCAAGGTCCGCGCGCGCAAGCCCTGATCCCTGAACGATGCCCCCACGACGCGCACCCGCACCGCTAGAACGCCCCACGGGCACGCGCCTCAAGCGTGGTGAGGTCGCGCTGGACGAGCCCGTCCACGACGCGCTGTTCGACGCCATCATGTCGCGCCGCCTGGCCCCGGGCACCCGCCTGGGCGAGGCCGCGCTGTGCGAGGTGTTCGATGTGAGCCGCACCGTGGTGCGCAAGGCACTGCAGCGGCTGGCCCTGACGGGCCTGGTGGACATCGTGCCCAACAAGGGTGCCTCGGTGGCCGCACCCAGCCCGCAGGAAACGCACGAGGTCTTCGAGGCGCGCCGCGCGCTGGAGGCCGCCATCGTGCCGCTGGCGATGAAGCGCCTCACGCCCAGCAAGTTGGCCCAGTTTCGCCAGCGCCTGACCGCCGAACATCAAGCCCTGCACGCGCAGGACCACAGCCGCTGGGTGCGCCTGGCGGGCGACTTCCACCTGGCGCTGGCCGAGCTGGCCGGCAACCGCCACCTCACGCGCATGCTGGGCGAGCTGATGTCGCGCTGCTCGCTGATCGTGGCCCTGTACGAGGCCCCGGGCGATGCCGCCTGCGAGCACGACGAGCATGCCGAGCTGATCGAACTGCTCTCACTGGGCAATGCGCCCGCCGCCATCGCGCTGATGGACAAGCACCTCACGGCGCTGGAAACGCGCCTGCGCATCGAGGTGCCCTCGGTGGACAACGATCTGGCAGCGGCGCTGTTTCCTGGCTGCCCCCCCCCAGGCATGGCTACGGCCTTACGCCGGCCAGCCGACGGCGCGCCGCCCCCAGAAGCGCCTTCGAGTACAGGTGATGAAAGCCCTTGAGCGCATGAAAGGCCATGCCGAACGAGGCCTTCCCATGCGCCGATGTCGATGCGGGCACCACGGCCGATCCGAAGTAGAGGCGGGTGCCACCACCCTGCCCGCCGCCTGACGGGTCGACCATGAGCCAGGACCGCGTCCGGCCCAGGAAATCGCGGAGCAGCAACTGATCACTGGCACGCGCCTCCACATCCCACGCAGCAAACGTTGATGCTTGAGCAAGCGCCAGCGCCCTCGCCCCCTCATCCGATGAGCGCCTGCCCGCGAGCAACGCCAGGATCACGCGCTCGACCTTGAAGAGCGGGGTGGTGTAGAACGCGGCCACATAGTCGGCCATGGTCACCGCATGGGGCACGTCCACGCAATAGCAGTCGGTGTAGGCGCCCTGGCGCTTGTAGCGTTGCAGCAAGGCGGCGTCCGGCAAGTCGCCGCTCATGACTGCACGATGCTCTGACATGGCATCTGGCACCGGCAACCCCTCAGCGCCGCGACACGGCCACGGTGCGATTATCCGTCTGGATGCGCAGGCCATACCGACGCGCCAGATCCGCCAGGATGGCGCTGGCAGGCATGTTTTTGTACTGAAAGCTGCCTTCATCGACGATGGCCGGATCCACGACCAGGGCATAGCCCGCGAAGTCGGCGATGACCTGCAATGCCGCGCGCAGGCGGATGTTCGGCAAATTCAACGACAGGTGGTTTTCCAGCGGGAACTGCCGGGATCTTTCCTGGGCCTTCTGGCTGTCCAGCACATCCTGCGCGGTGGGCACAGCTTCAGCATGCGGCGCCTGTGGCCTTGGCGCTGGCGATGCGGCCACTTTGAGCACCGCCGATTTGCCAGACAGGCAAGGCGCCGACTGGTATTGCGCCTTCTGCCCGTCGACCTGGCACTTGTAGACATCTGCCCAGGTGGCGTGCTCAGGCCACAGCAGAAGCATCGATGCACTCGCGAACAACCTCATGCCCATGTGCACGCTCCTGAATTTTGCTGATCGTTGTGGCAGCACTATAGCCGCCCCCCGGGCGCTTGAATGAGGCACAAAGGCACGCCAGGCGGCAGAACGATCTCATGTGGTGCATGGCGCACCAAAATGCAAATGTGCACAAAAATATTAACAGCAATTAAATTCATATAAATCAACAACTTGTAATTAATTATTTGTTGGCATGATTATTGTTTGTATACAATTACACTCAATCCACCGGACACCGCCATGCGCCGTCGCTCGCTCCTCCTCGGCTCGCTTGCCGCCCCCTTCACCGCCTCGCCCTTCTGGCCCGCAGCCCACGCCGCCAGCGGCCCGCTCCAGATCGGCTTCATCTACCCCGGCCCCATCGCCAACGTCGGCTGGACCTACCAGCACGAGCTCGGCCGCAAGCTGATCGAGAAGGAATTCGGCGCACGCATCCAGACCGTCTACGTCGAGAACGTGCCCGAATCCACCGACGCCGAACGCGTGATCCGCCAGTTGGTGGCCGATGGCTGCAAGATGGTCTTCACCACCTCCTTCGGCTTCATGGAATCGACCCTCAAGGTCGCCAAGGACCACCCCGAGGTGATCTTCGAGCACGCCACCGGCTACAAGATGGCCAAGAACCTGGGGATCTACCAGACCAAGTTCTACGAAGGCGCCTACCTGCTGGGCATGCTGGCCGGCAAGATGACGAAGAAGAACACGCTGGGCTTCGTCGCCTCCTACCCCATCCCCGAAGTGCTGCGCAACATCAACGCCTTCACGCACGGTGCGCGCAGCGTGAACCCGGCCGCCAAGACCAAGGTGATCTGGATCAACAGCTGGTACGACCCCACGCGCGAGCGCCAAGCCGCCGACGCACTGATCGGCCAGGGCGCCGACGTGCTCTACCAGAACACCGATTCGCCCGCCGTGGTGCAACTGGCGCAGACCAAGGGCCTGTACGCCTTCGGCCAGGATTCGGACATGACGCGCTTCGGCCCCAAGGCCCACCTCACGGCCAACACCGTGAACTGGGGCGTGTACTACCGCATGAAGGTCAAGCAGGCGCTGGAAGGCAAGTGGAAGGCCGAGGACACCAAGTGGGGCATGAAGGAAGGCATGATCGAGCTGGCCGCCCTGAACCCCGCCATTCCGGCCGACGTGCTCAAGCTCTTCAACGAGAAGAAGGCCGCCATCCTGGCCGGCAGCTTCCACCCCTTCCAGGGCGTGGTCAAAGACCAGGCCGGCAAGGTCAAGGTGGCCGCAGGCCAGGTCATCACCGATGCCGAGCTGTGGGGCATGAAGTGGTACATCGAAGGCGTGGAAGGCGCCCTGCCATGAACGAATCCCCGCCCACTCCCCAAGCCAGCCAGGCCATCGACTTCGAGCAGCTCACCAGCTACCAGCGCTACAAGCTGATGGCCAGCCTGATCGTGCCCCGCCCCATCGCGCTGATCACCACGCTCAGCCCGGGCGGGGTGGTCAACGCCGCGCCCTTCAGCATGTTCAACATGCTGGGCGAGGATCCACCCATCGTGATGGTCAGCATCAACCGCCAGCACGACGGGCACCTCAAGGACACGGCCGCCAACATCCTGCGCGAGAAGGAGTTCGTGGTGCACATGGCCGACGAGGCCATCGCCACGCAGATGCACCGCTGCGGCGAAAGCCTGCCGCCCGAGCACAGCGAGATCGACCACGTGGGCTTCACCACCCTGCCCTCGCTGGCCGTGAAGCCGCCGCGCATCGCCGAGGCACCCGTTTCCTTCGAATGCGTGCTGCACGAAACGCTGGAGACGCCCAGCCGCTACGTGTTCATCGGCCGCCTGCTGTGGATGCACGCGCGCGAAGGCCTGATCGATACCGAGCGCTGGCGCGTGCACCTGCAGCACTACTTCCCGGTGGCGCGCTTCGGGGCCAGCTTCTACATCAACAGCCGCGAGCGCTTCGCTATTCCCCAGCCGAACGAGCCCGATCAGGCCGGCCAGCCGGGCGATTCGAGCCGCAGCACCTCCATCGACGAGATCTGAGCCCCACGATGCCCATGACCACAGACACCTTAACCGACGACGACAGCGCCCACATGCAGGCCGCCATCCAGGCCTCGCGCCAGGCCGTGGCCCTGGGCAACATGCCCTTCGGCGCCACGGTGGTGAAGGATGGCCGGCGCCTGCAGGTCTCGCGCAACGAGCAGGTCACGTCGGGTGATTGCATGGCCCACGCCGAGGTGGTGGCCGTGCGCGATGCGGTGCGCGTGCATGGACGCGAGGCCTTGCGTGGCGCCACGGTGTACGCCAGTGGCGAGCCCTGCGCCATGTGCTGCGGCGCCATGTTCTGGGCGGGCATCACGCGCGTGGTCTATGCGGCCACGCTGGACGACATCATCGAGTCGCTGGGTGACCCGACGCTGACCATGACATCGAAGCAGTTGCTGGCCACGGCATCACCCACCGTGCGGGTACAAGGCCCGTTGCTGCGCGAACCGGCTGCGCGCGTGCTGCAGGATTTCGCACAAGACCGGTGCGGCACGGGATCTGCTTAAGCCCCATCAGGAGTAGAAGCGTTCAGCAGCCCCGGCTGCCCGGAAATTGCTCCATGCGCGCTCACGCAGGCAGGTGCTTCAGCCATGTCTGCGCGGGTTCCCATGGCCAACAATCCCCGCTCGCACCATGCTCGACCGTCGCTCCCTGCTGGCCGCCACCGGCGCCCTCCTGCTCGCCCCCACGCCCTTCGTCCGCGCCCAGGGCTCCCTGCACAAGTTCAAGTTCAACCTGGGCTGGAAGGTCGAGGCCACCGCCGCCGGCTTCCTGCTGGCCCAGCAGCGCGGCTACTACAAGGCCGCCGGCCTGGACGTGACCATCGACACCGGCAACGGCTCGGCCGCCGCCATCAGCCTGGTGGGCAGCGGCGCCTATGACTGCGCCTCGGCAGACCTGGCCACCATGGTCGAGTTCAACGTCAACAACCCCAGCGCCGGCCTGCGCGCCGTGGCCATCCAGTACGACCTCAACCCCAACGCCATCCTCGTGCGCAAGGACGGCCCCATCAAGAAGCCCGCTGACCTGGCCGGCAAGACCTTGCTGGGCCAGCCCTTCAACGCCACGCGCAAGCTCTTCCCCGTGTTCGCCAAGGCCCAGGGCATCGATGCCAGCAGCGTGCGCTGGGAGAACGTCGTGCCCGACATCGGCGACACCCGTTTCGTCAAGGGCGATTTCGACGGCGCCGGCTACTTCTACTTCACCGGCCTGCTCAACCTGAAGGCCCGCGGCATGGGCCCCGAGCAGATCACCATGTTCCGCTACTGCGACTTCGGCATGAAGTCCTACGGCAACGGCCTGGTCGCCAATGGCAAAAGCATGGAGCAGGCCGAGGCCATGAAGGCCTTCGTCAAGGCCACCACGCGCGGCTGGATCGAGGTGATGGCCGACCCGAAGGCCGGCGCCGCCGCGATCAAGGCGCGCGAGCCGCTGGCCAACGAAGAGATCGAGTTCGAGCGCCTCAAGCTCATCATCGACGGCAGCATGAACACCGCCGGCACGCGCAGCCATGGCTGGGGCGCCGCCACGCCAGAGCGTCTGCAAGCCACCATCGACGAGACCGTGGCGGCCTTCAACCTCAAGAGCTCACTGGCCGTCGCCGACATCTGGACGGACCGCTTCCTGCCCTCTGCGGCCGACCGCAAGCTCAAGGCCTGATCCCAGGAGGCCACGATGATCCCGATCATTGATCTGCAGGATGCCTTGACCCTGGGCGCCCCGCGCAGTGCCGAGGTCGCACAGCAGATGCGTGAGGCCGCCATGGCCTCCGGCTTCTTCTACGTGCGCCACCATGGCGTGGATGCCGATCAGGTGGCCGCGCAGTTCGCGTTGGCCAAACAACTCATGGACCTGCCCCTGGCCACGCGCGAACGCCTGGCCATGCAGAACTCGCCCTCCATGCGCGGCTTCGAGCTGATGGGCGCGCAGACCCTGGACCAGGACGCACGCCCCGACCTGAAGGAGAGCTTCTACTGCGGCATGGCCTATACGGATGACCACCCCTACGTGCAGGCCGGCTACCAGACCTACGGCCACAACCAGTGGCCCACCGAGGTGCCCAGCGCACCCGATCAATGCGAGGCCTACATCCAGGCCATGCTGGGCCTGTCGCGGCGCCTGATGCAGTTGATGGCCCTGTCTCTGAACCTGCCCGAAACCTGGTTCGACGAGACCAGCGACAGCCCCATGGTCACGCTGCGCATGATCCGCTACCCCGCGCACCCAGAGGGTGCCGACGAGCGCACCTTCGGTGCCGGCGCCCACACCGACTGGGGCGCCATCACCATCCTCGCGCAGGATGGCCACGGCGGCCTGGAAGTGCAGACACCCGAGGGCGACTGGGTGCCCGCCACGCCCATTCCCGGCTGCTTCGTCGTCAACCTGGGCGACATGATCCCGCGCTGGACCAACGGCCTGTACCACTCCAACCCGCACCGCGTGCGCAACGTGCATTCGGGCGGCGCGCCGCGCTACTCCATCCCCTTCTTCTACGAGCCCGACTACCTGGCCAGCATCGAGGCCGTGCCCGGCACCGTGCCTGAAGGCGAAACCCCGCGCTACGCCCCCTGCACCGCCGGCGAGCACCTGGTCGAGATGTACCGCCGCAGCTACGCACTGAAAACCCGTGGCGAGGAGGCCACTGCATGAAACTCTGGTTCAACCTGATGAGCCGCGACATCGAAGCGCAGTTCCGCTTCTACCGCACCGTGTTCGGCCTGCCCGAGGCCGAGGCCGCGCACTCGCCCATCTACCGCGCGCTGGAGACCAAAGATTTCCAGCTCGGATTCAACGATGGCCGTGCCGCTTACGGCCTGCTCGGGCTCGATGGCCGCCAGGCGCCCGACACCACAGGCCCTCGCCCCACCGTGGCCTACGCCACCTTCATGCTGGCATCGCCCATGGCGGTCGATGAGGCCGTGCAGGCTGTCCAAGCGCACGGCGGCCAGGTGGTCAAAGGCCCCTTCGCCACCTACTACGGCCAATGGCAGGCCGTGCTGGCCGACCCGGAGGACAACGTGTTCCGCATCGCCACCGACAGCCTGCCTGAAGGCGTGACCGCGCCCAGGCTCACCACCTGATCTGGCGCAAGGCCCCGGCCCGATCCCGGGGCCCGCTTCATGAGACGATCACGCCCATGCAGATCGTCAACGCCACCGCTCCCGCCGACCTTCCGGCCCGCCTCGATGCCCAGGGCTGGGCCCTGATGACGCCCATCCAGTTGGCGCACTGGATCGGCACGACGATGCCCGAGTTGGACGACCTGCACGCCAGTTGGGCCGATCTGCCGCCCGACACCCACCTCAAGGATGGCGGGCGCTACCGCTTCCGCCGCCACGGCTGCTATGTGCTCGACAACGCCAGCGGCGAGCTGACGCAGACACCCCACCGCGCCCACTGGCAGCCCGTGGAGTACAACGCCCTGCACGGCGGCATCGAGCGCTGGTTCGAGCCCATCGCGCCCGCCGTGGCCCAGGCCCCGGCCTGGCGCAGCCTGCTCGCGCACCTGGGCCAGGTGCTGGCGCGTGATGGCGCCGTGCCCACCTGGTACATCGAGGCGCACCAGTTCCGCGTCGACACGCAAGGCGGCATCGGCCGTCCCACCCCCGAAGGCGCCCACCGCGATGGCGTCGATTACGTGGCCGTGATTCTGCTCGAACGCCACGACATCAAGGGCGGCGAGACCCGCGTCTTCGAAGCTCAAGGGCCCCATGGCGTGCGCTTCACCCTGAGCGATCCCTGGTCGCTGCTGTTGCTGGACGACACCCGCGTCATCCACGAGAGCACCCCCATCCAGCCCCTGGGCGAGCACGGCTGGCGCGACACCCTGGTGCTGACCTTCCGCCGCAAGGGCTTCCAGGGCCCTGCGCAAAACTGAGATTCAGCTTTTTTCAGCGGAAGCGATTAAAACCTTGGGTATTCGGTCAACCCCGCATTTCGTTCGTGCATAGTTGACGAATCGCGACCAAGGGGCCTGAAACGCACTTTTCAGGCCTCATTCCTGCCGCAAACTTGACGAGATCCATTTCTCGTTACCCAACACGTCATCACCGTGAACGAAGTACCTGCCAGTGAGGTGAACCCTCACTATCTGGACCATGTGATGACCGTGGCCGACAGCCACGGGGTCGAGGCCAGTGAAGACATCATCGCGCGCAACGGCATGAAGCTGTTGGCCAAGGGCGCCCGCATCGATGCGAGCGTGCGTGACCGCTTGCTCGAGCACAAGCTCAACAAGCCGCTGGAAGAATGCATGCAGGTGGCGGCAGGCGTCACCGGTGCGCAGCTCCAGGAAGTCGCCACCCAGCTGCTGGATGACTGCGCCCTGCTGCGCGAGCTCTACAAGCCCAAGGGCCTGCGCGCTGAAGCGCTGCAATTGCTCAAGCAGATGCCCATGGGTGCGCCCATGCAATCGCTGGTCACAGTGTTCCATGGCTCCGGCCCGGACAAGCTGCCCCACGCCATGGCCGTGGCCCTGATGGCCATGGGCCTGTCGCTGCGCCTCAAATCGCCCCGCACGCGCACCACCGCCACGCAGTTCCTGCAGGCCGGCCTGTGCCATGACGTGGGTGAGCTCTACATCGAGCCCAGCTACCTGCAACGTGAGCAGGGCGTGCAGCTCAAGCCCGAGCAATGGAAGCACGTAGCCGCCCACCCCGTGGTCGGCTGGCGCGTGCTGAAAGACATGCCCGGCATGGGCAAGGTGGTAGCAGACCTGGTGCTGACCCACCATGAGCGGCTCGATGGCTTTGGCTACCCGCGCGGCCTGATCGGCGATGCCCTGTCGCTGGACCACCAGATGCTGGCCCTGAGCGAACTGCTGGGCAGCATCAAGAGCACCCGCATGGCCCCGCTGCTGCGCGCCGACGTGGCCGTCAAGCTGATCCCTGGCGAGTACGAGCGAGAGCTGATCGACGTGGTCGACCAGACCTTGCGCCAGTGCGGGGTGGGCGAGCTGGTGCAGACCCTGGTGCCCCTGCCCAGCGTGGACGACACCCTGCGCAAGGCCGAAGCCACAGCCAGCTATGTGCAGCGCCTGGCCGAGGCGCGCGAGCTGCTGATGGTGGAGGTGCAGACCTCCAGCGACACCTTCAAGCAGCTCATGCAGCAGGCCTTCGGCCGCTTCGACAGCATCCAGAAGGCCCTGGCCAGCACCGGCGTGGACACCCGCGCCCCGCAAGAC
The DNA here is from genome assembly GCF_049274795.1 of Aquabacterium sp. Lineage (GTDB taxonomy): Bacteria > Pseudomonadota > Gammaproteobacteria > Burkholderiales > Burkholderiaceae_C > Aquabacterium. Next base: position 13,314 of record NZ_JBASTH010000112.1, on the reverse strand, counting down.
CTGCGCGAGCACCTGGACAACCAGGGCCTGCACCTGGAGCTGACCCTGGTGCTGCGCGAGATCAACTGGCGCCTGCGCGAACTGGAGCGCGAGATGACGGTGCGTGTGGAGCGTGCCGCGCCCACTGAGCTGGAGCGCCTGGCGCGCGCGGTGGCGCACATCCGCGGAGGGCAAGACGGCACAGCCGATCAGGCCGCGTCGGCACAGCCGGCCACCGTCCTGGGTTGAACGGGCGGCGCCTCCCGGCACCACCGCATCCGTACTGAGTCAACGCCGCATCAACGCCTGGTCAATGCGGCCTCCGCACAAGATCAGAACTTCGAGAAGTCCGGCTTGCGACGCTCCATGAAAGCGGTGATCGCCTCCTTGGCGGCCGGGCCGCGCAGCAACTGGCCGAACTGCACCAGCTCGTCGTCCATGATGGCCTTGAGCGACGCGTCGTTGCCCTTCTTCATCAGCTGCTTGGTGACACGCAGCGAAGCCGATGGCTTGTCGGCCAGCTTGCGGGCCTGCGATTGCGCAAAGCCGTTCACCTCATGCGGAGGCAGGATGCGGCTGATCAGCCCCATGTCCAGAGCCTCTTCGGCGTAGAAGGCCTCGCCCAGCATCAGCTTTTCGGCGGCGCGGGCGTAGCCCACCAGGCGCGGCAGCAATTCGCTGGAGCCGGCCTCGGGGCACAGGCCCAGGTTCACGAAAGGCAGGCTGAAGGCCGCGTTGTCACCGGCATAGACCAGATCGCAATGCAGCAGCAAGGTCGTGCCGATGCCCACGGCCGGGCCGGCCACGGCCGCCACGATGGGCTTGGGGAAGGTGCGCATGGCTTCCAGGTAGCGAAACACCGGGGCCGGGCCCGCATCGGTGTTGACGGGCGGGCGCTCCTTGAAGTCCTGCAGGTCGTTGCCGGCGGTGAAGATCTGCTCGTGGCCCTGGATGACCACGGCACGCACGGCGTCGTCATCGACCGCAGCCACCAGCGCATCGGCCAGCGCCGTGTACATGGCCGCCGTGATGGCGTTCTTCTTGTCGAGGCGGTTGAAGGTCAGCGTCAGCACCGCGCCTTCGCGATGGACCAGAATGTCGTCGGACATGGATGTACTCCTCGGGGAAAATTCAGTGGGGATGGTGGGCCTTGCCGCGCACCACTCAGGCCTCAAGCCAGTGCAGCACGCGCGGCCACAGCACCGTCTTCGCGTGCGACTGGAACACGCCGAAATGGCCGATGCGCTTGAGGCCCAGGGCCTTCGGCGTCAATGATTCGAACTGTACAGGGGCCTGGCTGTAGAGCTTGTACAGGCGGCGGATGCCCTCGGGCGAGACCAGCTCGTCGTCTTCCAGGATCACGGCACGGATGGGCGTGCGCACCTGCGCATAGCGTTCACGCATGTGCGCGCCTTCGGAGCCCAGGTATTCAGGGTGCAGGCACCAGCGTCGCCACTGCCACATCGCGCCTGCCGGCATGTCGCCCACGGCGCCCAGACGCTTGCCCGGGAAGTAGCCGGCCACCGCGATGCCCAGCGGCGCCAGCACCCACCACAGCAGTGGCGCGGTGCGGCGCACCTTGGGCGCGTTCAGCGCCACGTGCCCATTGCCACTGGCCACCGTCAGCATTCGGTCGAAATGCGTGTGCCCATCGAGCATGCCGAAGATCTGCCCGCCCAGGCTGTGGCCCAGGTAGCTGTAAGGCACGCCGGGCCAGCGGCGCACCAGCTCACGCACCACGGCCGGCTGATCCTGCGTGGCCCAGGTGGTGATGCTGGCCTTGAAGCCGCGCAGGCGCGCCGGAGCCGAATCGCCCATGCCGCGGAAGTCGAAGGTCAGCACCGCCACGCCCTGCCCCGCCAGCCAGGTGGCGAAAGCCTCGTAGAAGCGCTGGCCCACGCCCATCGCGGGCGAGATCAGCACGGCGCGCCGTGGCGGGCCTTCGGGCTCGTAGGCCCGTGCCGCCAGGGACACGCCGTCGCCGGTGGTGATCGTCAGTGCCTGAAAGCCCATACGTGCTCCGTGCAATGGCTGAAGTCACAAGGCATGGCCCAGAAAAAAGCCCGCACGGTGGCGGGCTTTGATTCAAGGCTCATGCGCCATGAGTGTTGAACATCACAGACGTTCGATGATGCCAGCAGCACCTTGGCCGGTGCCGATGCACATCGTCACCATGCCGTACTTGCCGCCGGTGCGCTGCAGACCGTGCACCACAGTGGCGGCACGGATGGCGCCGGTGGCGCCCAGCGGGTGGCCCAGGGCGATCGCGCCGCCCATCGGGTTCACCTTGGCGCGGTCGAGCACGTAGCCCTTGGCGTCCAGGTCTTTCAGCACGGCCAGGGATTGGGCGGCGAACGCTTCGTTCAGCTCTATCCAGTCCAGGTCCGAGGCCTTCAGGCCAGCGTACTTCAGGGCCAGGGGGATGGCCTCGATCGGGCCGATGCCCATGATTTCAGGAGGCACGCCCTTGACAGCGAAGCTCACGAAACGGGCCAGGGGCTTCAGACCGTACTTCTCGCAGGCTTCCTTGGAGGCCAGGATCAGGCAGCCAGCGCCGTCAGACGTTTGCGAGCTGTTGCCGGCCGTGACGCTGCCCTTGGCGGCGAACACGGGGCGCAGCTTGGCCAGGCCTTCAGGGCTGGTGTCAGGGCGGGCACCTTCGTCTTGCGAGATGGTCTTCTTGGTGACCGTCACTTCACCCGTTTCCAGGTTGGGCGTGCGCACCTCGATCTCGATCGGGGTGGTCTCGGCCTTGAAGAAGCCAGCCTCTTGCGCTGCGATGGCACGGCGGTGGGATTCGACCGCGAAGGCGTCCTGCTCTTCACGGGTCACCTTCCACCGCTCGGCCACCTTCTCGGCGGTCATGCCCATGCCGTAGGCGATGCCCACGTTCTCGTCGTTATTGACGATGTCGGGGTTGAAGGACGGCTTGTTGCCGCCCATCGGCACCATGGACATCGACTCGACACCACCGGCGATCATGACCTCGGCCTCACCCACGCGGATGCGGTCGGCGGCCATGGACACGGCGGTGATGCCGGCGGCGCAGAAGCGGTTCACGGTGGCACCGGCCACGGTCTTGGGCAGGCCCGACAGCAGCGTGGCGATCTTGGCCACGTTCATGCCTTGCTCGGCCTCGGGCATCGCGCAGCCGATGATGGCGTCTTCGATGGCAGCGGGGTCCAGCGAGGGCACTTGCGACAGCGCGCTCTTGATCACGGCCACCAGCAGGTCGTCCGGGCGGGTGTTCTTGAACACGCCACGACCAGACTTGCCGATCGGGGTGCGGGTGGCGGCGACGATGTAGGCGTCACGAAGTTGAGTCATTTGAATGCTCCGATCGATCAGTTGCGGACGGGCTTGCCGGTGGACAGCATGCCCATGATGCGTTCTTGCGTCTTGGGGTTGTCCAGCAGTGTGCAGAAGTGCTTGCGCTCCAGGGCGTGCAGGTATTCCTCGGTCACTTGCGTGCCGTAGTCCACGTCGCCGCCGGTCAGCACATCGGCAATCGCCGAGCTGATGTAGTAGTCGTGCTGCGAGATGAAGCCGCCGTCACGCATGTTGATCAGCGACGATTGCAGCGTGGCCTTCACGTTGCGGCCGGCCACCGCGAAGGTGCGCTTGGCCGGGGCACGGTAGCCCGAATCGAACATGGCCTTGACCTGGGCGATCGCCACGTACAGCAGCTCGTCCTTGTTGGGCACGATCACGTCGCTGTCCAGCAGGTAGCCGAACTTGCGGGCTTCGATGGCCGAGGTGGCCACCTTGGCCATGGCTGCAGCCTGGAAGCCTTCCTTGACGTAGCCGATCAGGTCGCCGCCGACCTGGCCCGACACGCCCTTGGAGCCTTCGAGCTGTTCAGCAGCACGGCGGGCCAGGTAGGCCAAGCCGCCGCCGCCGGGGATCAGGCCCACGCCGACTTCGACCAGACCGACATAGCTTTCCATGGCGGCCACACGCTTGGAAGCGTGCACAGCCAGCTCGCAACCGCCACCCAGGGCCAGGCCGTGAACGGCGGCCACGGACGGCACATTGCTGTAGCGCAGGCTCAGCATGAAGTCCTGCAGCTGCTTCTCGAACGGGGCAATGGCCTTGCCGCCGCCGGACATGAAGGCAGGCATCATCGATTGCAGGTCGGCACCGGCGGAGAACGGGCCGTCTTGCGACCAGATCACCAGGCCCTTGTAGCTTTGCTCGGCCAGCTCCAGGCCCTTGGCCAGACCGGCGGTGACTTCGCCCGAGATGGTGTGCATCTTGGACTTGATCGAGGCGATGACGACTTCGTCGTCCAGCGTCCACAGGCGGATGGCGGCATCTTCATGCAGCGTCTTGCCGGCGGTGTCAGCCGAAGCGGCGTTCGAGCCCACCACGTCCTCGCGGAAGAACTGGCGCTTGTACACGGGCAGTTCGCGCTGGGGCACGTAGGTCTCCTTGGCCGGGCTCCACGAACCTTGGGGCGTGTGCACGCCGTCACGGCCGTCGAACACCCAGGCGGGCAGCGGCGTGTTGGTGATGGCCTTGCCGGCGTCGATGTCGGCCTTGACCCACTCGGCCACTTGCTTCCAGCCGGCTTCTTGCCAGATCTCGAAGGGGCCTTGCTTCATGCCGTAGCCCCAGCGCAAGGCCAGGTCCAGGTCACGGCAGGTGTCGGCGATGCTCTCGACCGTCACGGCAGCATAGTGGAAGCTGTTGCGCAGCATCGCCCAGATGAACTGGGCTTGCGGGTTGCTCGACTCGCGCAGGGCCTTCAGGCGCTCGGCGGCGGGCTTCTTCAGGATGTCGGTGACGTCCTTGTCGGCCTTGTTGCCGGCGGGCACGTAGTTGCCGGTCTTCTCGTCGAACTGAGTGATGACCTTGCCGTCCTTCTTGAAGAAGCCGGCCTTGGTCTTCTGACCGAAGTTGCCCTTGTCCAGCAGAGCCTGCACGTCAGACGGCGTGGCGAAGGCAGCGGCGAAGGGGTCGCTGGCGCAGCCCACTTGCAGGGTCTTGATCACGTGGGCCATCGTGTCGATGCCGACCACGTCGCAGGTGCGGTAGGTGCCGGAGGAGGCACGGCCCATGCGCTTGCCGGTCAGGTCGTCGACCACGTCGTAGCCCAGGCCGAAGTTCTTCACTTCGATCATGGTGAACAGCAGACCGGCCACGCCCACGCGGTTGGCGATGAAGTTGGGGCTGTCTTCGCAGCGCACGACGCCCTTGCCCACGGCGGTGGTCACGAAGGCTTCGAGCTGGTCGACCACCACGGCATCGGTGTACTGGGTCGGGATCAGCTCGACCAGGTACATGTAGCGCGGAGGGTTGAAGAAGTGGATGCCCAGGAAGCGCGAGCGCAACTGCTCGGGCAGCACGTTGGCCATGGCCGTGATGGACAGGCCCGACGTGTTGGTGGCCAGGATGGCCTTGTCATTCACGAAAGGAGCGATCTTCTTGTACAGATCTTCCTTCCAGTCCAGACGCTCGGCGATTGCTTCGATGATCAGGTCGCAACCACGCAGCTCTTCGAGATGCTCTTCGTAGTTGGCCTGCTGGATCAGCACGGCGTCGTCGGTCACGCCCAGCGGCGAGGGCTTGAGCTTCTTGAGGTTCTCGACAGCCTTGGTGACGATCCCGTTCTTGGGACCTTCCTTGGCGGGCAGGTCGAACAGCACGACCGGCACCTTGCAGTTGACCAGATGGGCAGCGATCTGCGCGCCCATCACGCCGGCGCCGAGCACGGCGACCTTGCGGACATTGAATCGACTCATGTTCTCTCCTAGCGGAACTCTAAGGGTGTGAGATGGCGCGAAGGGCCGGCGCTGCCGCGCCCTTCACGGCCTGTCGGGATCAGAACAGGGCTTCGTCCAGTTCGGACAGCGGCTTCAGGCCGGCCTTGGCGGTGATCATGGCGGTCTCGACTTCGGGCAGCAGCTTGGCGAAGTAGAAGCGTGCCACAGACAGCTTGGCCTTGTAGAAAGGATCGCTGTCGCCTTGCTTTTCCAGGGCGATCTTGGCCGACTGGGCGAACATGTAGGCGAACACCAGGTGGCCGACCACGCGCAGGTAATCCACGGCAGCGGCGCCGACTTCGTCGGGGTTCTGCATGCCCTTCATGCCGATTTCCATCGTGAAGGCCTGCACCTTCTGGCCCAGGTCGGCCAGGGGCTTGGTGAACTCTTGCAGGGCTTCGTTGTCGGCGTTGGCCTTGACGAAACGGCCGACGATCTTGCCGAAGGCGGTCAGCTTGGCGCCGCCGTCACCCAGCACCTTGCGGCCCAGCAGGTCCAGAGACTGCACGGTGTTCGTGCCTTCGTAGATCATGTTGATGCGCGAATCGCGCACGAACTGCTCCATGCCCCACTCGTGGATGTAGCCGTGGCCGCCGAACACTTGCTGGCAGTGCGTCGTGGCGATGTAGGCGTTGTCGGTGATGAAGGCCTTGACGATCGGGGTCAGCAGGGCGACCAGGTCGTCGGATGCCTTGCGCACGGCCTCATCGGGGTGGTTGTGGGCCTTGTCCAGTTCCACGGCGACGAAGTAGATCAGCGCGCGGGCGCCTTCGGCGTAGGCACGGGCGGTCAGCAGCATCTTGCGCACGTCGGGGTGCACGATGATGGGGTCAGCGGCCAGGTCAGGGCGCTTCGGGCCCGACAGGGCACGCATCTGCACGCGGTCCTTGGCGTAGTTGACGGCGTTTTCGTAGGCGACTTGCGTCAGGCCCAGCGATTGGTTGCCCACGCCCAGGCGGGCGCCGTTCATCATCACGAACATGGCGGGCAGGCCGCGGTGGGGCTTGCCCACCAGGGTGCCGACGGCGTCTTCCAGCACCATCTGGCACGTGGCGTTGCCGTGGATGCCCATCTTGTGCTCCAGGCCGCCGCAGTAGATGCCATTGCGCGAACCGAGCGAGCCATCTGCGTTCACGTTGAACTTCGGCACGGCGAACAGCGAGATGCCCTTCGAGCCTTCAGGGGCGTCGGGCAGGCGGGCCAGCACCAGGTGGACGATGTTGTCCGCCATGTCGTGCTCACCGGCAGAGATGAAGATCTTGGCGCCGGTGATCTTGTAGGTGCCGTCGGCCTGGGGGACAGCCTTGGTGCGCAGCAGGCCCAGGTCGGTGCCGCAGTGCGGTTCGGTCAGGCACATGGTGCCGGTCCACTCGCCGCTGGTCAGCTTGGGCAGGTACAGCTTCTTCTGTTCGTCAGTGCCATGGGCTTCCAGGGCAGCGTGGGCGCCGTGGCTCAGGCCGGGGTACATGGTCCAGGCCTGGTTGGCCGAGTTCAGCATTTCATACACGGCCTGGTTGACCAGCATGGGCATGCCCTGGCCGCCCCATTCCGGATCAGCGGCCAGTGCGGACCAGCCGTTCTCGACGTACTGCTTGTAGGCGTCCTTGAAGCCATCGGGCGTCTTGACTTCGTGCGTGGTCTTGTCCAGCACGCAACCCTGGGCATCGCCGGTCAGGTTCAGAGGAGCCAGCACCTTGGAAGCGAACTTGCCGCCTTCTTCCAGCACCGCATTGACGGTGTCGGCATCCAGATCCGCGTAGGCGGGGATCTGCTTGAGTTCGTCAACAGCGCCCAGCAGTTCGTGGATCACGAAGTGCATGTCGCGCAGAGGGGGATTGTAGGAAGGCATTGTGAGGCTCCTCGGTGAAAAATCCGCGATGCCGCCTTGGTGGCTCGCGGGCAAAGATCAGGGGTCGGTGAAATGGGAAGGGGAACAGCTCAAGAGGTTTGCAAGACCCCTGACGCGGTGGCGTTCGGCGCCACCTCTCCAGGCGAGGGTCTCGCGCTGTCCAGCGTGTAGTACTGGATCACGCGCTCGAACCCCGTGCGGGCCCTGTCCATCGACCCCGGCGTGCGCAGGAAGCGCGCGTCGTGGTGCAGGGACAGGATCAGCCCATGGATTTCAAACAGCATCTGCATGGCATCGGTGTCGGAGCGCAACTGATGCAAAGCCACCGCCTGCTGGATGGCACGCCCCAGGGCGCCGTGCCACATCAGCACCATGCCGGCCAGCGCATCGCGCACGGGGCCGGGCCGATCATCGAATTCAACCGCACCGCTGATGTAGATGCAACCGGAATCGATTTCGGTGGCGACCTTGTCCACCCAGCGGTCGAACAGGGCACGCAGACGTGGCATGCCGCGGGCCTCGCGGATGGCGGGGCGGAAGACTTCTTCTTCGAAACGCTCGTGGTACTCGCGGATCACGGAGATCTGCAGTTCCTCACGCGAGCCGAAGTGGGCGAACACGCCCGACTTGCTCATGCCGGTGACTTCGGCCAGTGCGCCCAGCGACAAGCCCTCGATGCCCATCTGGGAGGCAAGGCTCAGGGCGGCGTCCAGGATGGTGGCACGGGTCTGCTGGCCCTTGTGCGCCGCGGAGCGACCACGCTCACGCACCCCCTCGGTGGCGGGCTTGGCGTCGTGGGGCTGGGGGCTGGTCACGCGGGCAGATCCTTGCAGAACGGCTGTCGAATAAAACGAACGGTCGTGCTATTTTGCAGAAAGTGTGGCCGCTGTGCATGCCTTTGCACAACTTTTTTTGCGTGAATCAGCCGCCGACAGCCTGCTTCGAGGGCCCTGTAAAAACTGCACAACTGTGCACAGCAAGGGTTTACCCCATGCCGCGGTGCAGCAGCCTTTCGGATCAACGGCAACGCGGCGGTCACCTCCCAGCCGGCCTGTTGTTGCGGCAAGACACCGGGAATGGGCGCCGTGCCACAGCCTGAGGTTGAGAAATTCACACGGGCGGGCTATCTTGTGGTCAGGCGAGCCTGTAGGGCGCCACGTTTCGTGTGTTCCCAGTGTCTGGAGGGCGTGATGGACGTGCTGCAACTTGACGTGTCGGGCCGTCCGCAGGCTTGGCTGTCGGTCAAGGATGCGGCGGTGCTCTATGCCAACGAGGGCGTGGCCTGGACCATGGGCGAGCCTTTCATGGTGCTGCGCGGCGGCATCCAGCGGCTCACCGGCCTGCAGTCCCGCCTGGAGCTGCACCCCATCATCGCGGCGCGCGGCTCCATCCCCAGCCGGGCCTGGCGCCAGGTACCGGCGCTGTCCAACCCCAAGCTGTTCGCCCGCGACCGCGGCATCTGCGCCTACTGCGGCGACCGCTTCCACCTGGACGACCTCACGCGGGAGCACATGCTGCCCACCTCGCGCGGCGGCGAAGACACGTGGAAGAACTGCATCACCGCATGCCGCGCATGCAACAGCCGCAAGGGCAACCGTACGCCGCAGGAGTTGGGCTGGTCATTGCACTACCTGCCCTACACGCCCAGCCTGCACGAGGACATGATCCTGCGCGGGCGGCGCATCCTGGCGGATCAGATGGAGTTTCTGCTGGCCAGTGTGCCGGCGCACAGCCGGCTGCGCGGGCTGGACTGATCCGCTGATCCGCTCAATCGCGAAGCCGAAACCGCTCAATCAAGCCATCGATGCTTGCGAAGATCCATTTGAAGAACACCCAACATAGGCACAAGGACAGCACAAAGCCGGCCAGAAAGCCCGCCACATAAATGATGCCGAACCGGATTTTCGGCTCGGCATCGATCGACAAGCTGCCATCCCCGTACTTGACGCCAACCATCTCGCCCACGCCGCTGAATATGCTGGCTTCCTTGTACTTCCGATAATAAAAACCCTCGATCCCCTTGCCAATTTCGCGCCGCATGCCTCTGGGATCATCACAGGGCAACACCATCGAATCACGATTGCAGGCCAACTCCAGTCCCTGGCGAGGAAACTTGATGCGAGGGAACCCGCCTCGATATCCAGGCACATAGACAAAGGAATCAGATATCCAGTGCAAGGTGGGCTCAAGGTTGGACTCAAGCTTGATTTTTGAGTTGAGCCAAAGCCCCCCCAGATGCGCCAGCACCACGGACAGCGTCACGCACAGCAATGCGCGAATCAGCATGCGCCACATGGCCCGTCTCCCTTGGGTTGCAAACCTGACTTGCAAATATGGCAGATGAGCATCAAGGATAAAGCGGCAAGACCACGTCGCGCCCAAGAGCCCACGGCTCGTCAAAGCTCAAAAACTGCTGCACCTGCAAAGAACCTTCGTCGAAATTGAAGATGAGTTTTCGCAGATGGAACCGCCTGTCCATGCGGGCTTTGATGGTGACTGTTTCCTTGTGGATGACGCCATCAGCGGTTCGCCAGGAAACATCGACACTGTCTGGCACCTCCATGTAGGAGGAGTCGGAACTGCCGCATGCGCGCTTGTGCCCGATCAATTCTTTTGAAGCCGACAGCAGCATGCGACCTTCGATCCGAACGTCATAGATGCGTCCCGCTCCAGCGTTGCACCGCTCAATGGCCAAGAGCTTCTGAGCTGTGGGTGCCGTCGAACACCCGCCAACAGTCAGCGCAAGGCCCAGCAGGGCAAGCACCGGCAAGAATGTTCTGAACATATCGCCCCCATTTCTGCTTCTATCGTGATGTCGAGCCGGTGCCGAACTGCCCCACCGCCTTCTCAGTTCAGGCTGGCTGCGGCCCCGCCACACCCCGCTCGACCACATAGCTGGCCTGCGTGTGAAAGCGCGAATCCGCGCGCACCGGGTGGGCTGTGCCCCTGAAATCGCAGCGCATCTGCTCCGGCGTCACATCGATCAGCGCATAACCCCGCTCATCCCCGCGCAGGTACAGCAGATCCGGGTTGCTGGCTTTCATCCAGCCATGCAGGAACTCGCTGAGTGCACTGCTGCTGATGGACGAGGTCACAAATTCGCTGGCGATGATGGCGCTTTGCGGATCGCTGGGATTGAGCCGCAGATTGCCCGCCACATGGCGATGCACATCACCGCTGAGCACGACCACATCGGGCACGCGCGGCTGGGCGATGGCGGCCATCAGGCGCTGACGCGCGGCCGGGAACGCATCCCAGCCATCGCTGTAGAGCATGGCTTCGGCACCCGGCGGCTTGAAGGTGCCCGGTGTCATCTGCGTGCTCTGCGCGATGATGCGCCAGGCGCCACGGCTGGTGGCCAGCGAGCGCGCCAGCCACTGCTCCTGCTCATGGCCCAGCATCGTCCGCTCGGGCGCGGCCGTGGCGTCGCAATGCCACAGCATCTTGTCGCGCCAGAACGATTTGGGAAAGCTGGTGCAGGCCTGCTCGCTGCGGTACTGCCGCGTATCGAGCAGCCAGAGGTCGGCCAGCCGGCCCCAGCTGTAGCGGGTGTGCATCTGCGCGTTGGCGCCCACAGGCGCGCGCATGGGCGAGATGGGCAGGTGCTCGAAGTAGGCGCGGTAGCCGTCGGTGCGCACTTTGAGCAGCTCCTCCGTGCTCATGCCGAAGTTGTCGTGGTCGCCGTCGTAGTCGTTGCGCACCTCGTGGTCGTCCCAGGTCAAGAGCCAGGGATGGGTCTCGTGACAGGCACGCAAGTCCGCATCGAGCTTGTAGCTGGCGTGGTGCACCCGGAAACGGTCCAGGCTGAGGTCGTCCATCAGGCCGGACACATGGCGCCGCAAGCGGGCCCGCGCGATGGTGTCCGTCTCGTAGATGTAGTCGCCCACAAACACCACGGCATCCACATCGCTGCGCGCGATGTCGCGGTGAGCCGTGAAGTAGCCCTGCTCGTAATGCTGGCAGGAGCCCAGCGCCAGGCGCAGGCGTTGCACGCGGGCATCCGGATCGGGCGCGGTGCGCGTGCGCCCCACCGAGCTGGCCTGCCCCGCCGCGATGAAGCGGTAGTGGTAGATGCGGTCGCTCTCCAGGCCCTGCACCTCGACGTGCACGCTGTGCGCCCGCCCCGGCAGGGCCAGGGCCTCGCCCTGGCGCACGATCTGGGCGAAACGTGGGTCGTTCGCCACCTCCCAGCGCACGGGCACGGGCTGGGGCGGCATGCCTCCATCGGGCTGCAGGGGCTTGGGCGCCAGGCGTGTCCAGATCACCACGCTGGTGGGCAGGGGCTCGCCGCTGGCCACCCCCAGGGTGAACACATCGGCGGACTCGGTCCAGCCCTCCAGCACAGGCTGGGTCGGGGTGGTGATGGCGAACAGCTGGCGCCAGGCCAGCGCAGCGGCCACGGGCCCGCTGAGTCGTAGAAAGTCGCGGCGTTGCATGGTCAAGCACTCGATTATGCGGGCCATCGACGGGCCATCCGCCGCGGGCGACATGCGCCGGCATCTCCCAGCATCTCGCGGCACAATGGATCGAGCCCTTCACGGGCCGCCTGACGCATTGGCGGCCCGTTCACCCAGGCATCGCCACAGGAGTCCACCATGCCCACGCGCCCCTCCAGCCCCGATCCTTCCGGCCAGGCCTCGGACAACAACCCCTTCGCCGGGCTGAGCGCCGCCGGCCTGGGCTTCTTCCAGGATTGGATGAAGGCGGCCTCCAGCGCCCTGCCCAACCTGGGCGGCAGCGCAGCCGGCACGGGTGCGGCCTGGACCATGCCCACGCTGGATCCGGAAGAGCTGGACAAGCGCATCCAGGATCTCAAGACCGTGCAGTTCTGGCTGGAGCAGAACGCCCGCATGATGGGCATGACCATCCAGACGCTGGAAGTGCAGCGCATGACCTTGCAGACGCTGCAGGGCATGAAGGTGCCGCTCGATGCCTTGCGGGAGTCGCTGCAGGCACAAGCCACGCCGCCCGCATCGCCCACGCCATCTGCTGCGCCCGCAGCCCAAGCTGCCCCAGCAGGGGCTGGCGAAGATGCCGCCGCCGGTGCCGACGACGGTTCGGACGACACACCCTCTGCGGACGCGCCCACGCCGCCCCCGAGCGTGAACCCGATGCAGTGGTGGAGCACCCTGACCGAGCAGTTCTCCAACCTGGCCTCCCAGGCGGTACAGGCCGGCCAGGAGGCGATGTCGGCCACGGCGCGCCCTGCGCCCACCGAGGCGCCTGCACCCGCCTCCGCCAAACCTGCCAGCCGGCGCCCCAACCCCAGCGGCAAGGCCCGGGCAGCGAAGCCCGCCACCGCACGCAAGGCACCACCGAAGCCCTGAGGTTTCACGAACCGCCAAGGCGATACCCCCTTTTGGGTGCCCCTCGATGGGGATGGGCAAACACTGTGCAGTTGTCCACACTGCGCAACCGTTGTGCTTGTCCTTCGAGGTTGCGCCATGATTGCTCGCTCATCTTCCCGCTGCCGGCCCATTCCCTTCATGGATCCGCTGCACGAATCGCGCCCCGGCCTGTCCAGGGCGGTGCGCTGGACGCCACCGCCGCCCTTTCCGGGTGGCCTCGTGACGCCCCGGCCCGCAGCCACGAGCTGGATGTCGCGCCCCCTCGCAGGCCTGCACAGCGCCAATGACCCCGGCGCCCACCAGCCCGCCGCGCCAACGCCGCTCTCGGCAGCGGCGGCCTCGCCCACCCGCACCGCATCCGCAGGGCGCACGC
>NZ_JBASTH010000111.1:0-8955 GCF_049274795.1 Aquabacterium sp. | reverse complement strand
GCAGGGCACGGGCCGGCCGCGCCCGCCGCTGGCCGCGGTGTCCGTGTGCAACGGCTGGGGCCCCGGCCAAGCCGCGCAAAGCGGTCACCTTGAAACTCAGGTGCGCGCTTTGGGTCAACCCGGTGATGTCTGGTTGGCCTTCTCCCTGGAGCAGGCCGAAGGCGAGCTGGCCGCAGCCACGGCCACGGCGCGCGACATGGACCTGACACTGGTGGTGATGACTGGCGAGGCTGCCTCGGTACTGGGCCCCATGGTGCGTGACACCGATGTGTGGGTTCCGCTGCCGGGCGTGCACGCCACACACCTGTTCGGCACGGCCTGGCTGGCCGTGCATCTGTTGAGTGAAGCGGTGGATGCCCACCTGCTTGGAGAGGAGTTGTGATGTTCATGAGCCAACGCCGCGCCCCCGCGGCCCGATGGATGACCCGCCTGACCGGCACGGCCCTGGTGGTCGCTGCCGCCGGCCTGATGAGCGCCTGCGCCCCGCTGGTGCTGGGTGGCGCCGCCGCTGGCGCCTTTGTCGCGACCGACCGCCGCACCTCCGGCACGCAGGTCGAAGACAAGGGCATCGAACTCAAGGCCGCCAACCGCATCCGCTCTGCCCTGGGCGAGCAGGGCCACGTGAGCGTGAACGCCTACAACCGTGTGGTGCTGCTGACCGGCGAGGTCGCCTCCGACGCCGACAAGCAGGCCGCCGAGCTGGCCGCCAGCCAGACCGAGAACGTGAAGTCGGTGGTCAACGAGCTGGCCGTGATGGGCAACAGCTCGCTCACCTCGCGCAGCAACGACGTGCTGCTGCAGACCAAGATCAAGGCCACCATGGTGGACGCGCGTGACGTGATGTCCAACGCCTTCAAGGTGGTGGTCGAGCGCGGCGAGGTCTTCCTGATGGGCATGGTGACCGAGCGCGAAGCCAACCGCGCGGCCGAGCTGACCTCGACCGTGAGCGGCGTGCAGAAGGTCGTCAAGGTCTTCCACATCATCAGCGAGGCCGAACTGGCCGAGAAGACGCCCAAGGGCCCGGCGCAGCCTGCGTCAGCCCCGAGCGAGCGCTGAGCGCCAGCCCCCGCGCGCTCAGCGCAGGCGGCGGATCAGGCTGGATGTATCCCAGCGGCCGCCGCCCATGGCCTGCACCTCGGCATAGTACTGGTCGATCAGCTCGGTGACCGGCAGGGCCGCGCCCTGGCGTCGGGCCTCGTCCAGGCACAGGCCCAGATCCTTGCGCATCCAGTCCACGGCAAAGCCGAAATCGAAGCGGTCGTCCACCATCGTGGGGCCGCGGTTGATCATCTGCCAGCTGCTGGCCGCGCCCTGCGAGATCACCTCGATCACGTTGTGCATGTCCAGGCCGGCCTTCTGGCCGAAGGCCAGGGCCTCGGCCAGGCCCTGCACCACGCTGGCCACGCAGATCTGGTTGACCATCTTGGCCAGTTGGCCCGCGCCCGGATCACCCAGACGGGTCACGGCGCGCGAGAAGGCCTTAAGCACGGGTGCTGCCCGGTCGAAATCAGCCTGATCGCCACCGCACATCACCGTGAGCACACCATTGATGGCGCCCAGGTTGCCCCCGGACACGGGCGCATCGATGAAGCCAATGCCCTTGGCCCGGGCCTGCACCGCCAGGTCGCGCGCCACCTGGGCCGACGTGGTGGTGTGGTCCACCCACAGCGTGCCTGCCGCCATGGAATGAAAGCCCCCCTGCGGGCCGGTGGTGACCTCGGTCAGATCCTGGTCATTGCCCACACAGGACAGCACGATGTCGGCCGACGCTGCGGCCTCCAGCGGCGTGGCGGCCACGCCTGCACGGGGATCCTGGCCCACGTCAGCCAGCCAGGCCTCGGCCTTGGCTTGCGTGCGGTTGTAGACGGTGACGTGGTGGCCGGCCTTGAGCAGGTGCGCTGCCATAGGGCCACCCATGGTGCCCAGGCCCAGGAAGGCCAGGCGCAGTGTTTGAACGGGCTCGTAAGTCTTGTCGGCGATCATGAAAAAAGGCCCCTGTGTCGGACAGGGGCCTATTGTGGCAGCGGCGCCATGCACCGCTGTCCGAATCGTTCGAGGGCGCGCCTCAGACGATCTTGAGGTGCTCGGTGCCTGCGCCCAGGTCGGTGTTGCGTGCACGCGCGCTGTTGAGCTTGATCTGCAGGCGCAGGTCGTTGACGGAATCGGCGTTGCGCAGCGCGTCCTCGAAGGTGATGTAGTTGCCTTCGTACAGGTCGAACAGGGCCTGGTCGAAGGTCTGCATGCCCAGCTCGCGCGACTTCTTCATGATCTCCTTGATCTCGCCAACCTCGCCCTTGAAGATGAGGTCGCTGATCAGGGGCGTGTTGAGCAGGATCTCGACGGCAGCGGCGCGGCCCTTGCCTTCCTGACGCGGCACCAGGCGCTGCGAGATCAGCCCCTTGAGGTTGAGCGACAGGTCCATCAGCAACTGGGCACGGCGCTCTTCGGGGAAGAAGTTGATGATGCGGTCCAGCGCCTGGTTGGCGCTGTTGGCGTGCAGGGTGGCCAAGCACAGGTGACCGGTTTCTGCGAAGGCCACGGCGTGCTCCATGGTCTCGCGGTCGCGGATTTCGCCCATCAGGATCACGTCAGGGGCCTGGCGCAGCGTGTTCTTGAGCGCGATGTCCCAGCCGTCGGTGTCGATGCCGACCTCACGCTGCGTGACGATGCAGTTCTTGTGCGGGTGCACGAACTCGACCGGATCCTCGATGGTGATGATGTGGCCGTGGGTGTGCTCGTTGCGGTGGTCCACCATGGCGGCCAGCGTGGTCGATTTGCCGGAGCCCGTGGCGCCCACCAGGATCACCAGGCCGCGCTTGGTCAGCACCACGTCCTTCAGGATCTGCGGCAGGCCCATGCCATCGACCGTGGGCAGCTGCGCCGGGATCACCCGCAGCACCAGGCCCACATGGCTCTGCTGCACGAAAGCGTTCACGCGGAAGCGCCCCACCCCGCCCGGGGCGATCGCGAAGTTGCACTCCTTGGTGCGCTCGAACTCGGCGGCCTGCTTGTCGTTCATGATCGAACGGGCCAGCGCCAGCGTGTGGGCGGAGGTCATCGGCTGGGGCGAGACCTTGGTCACCTTGCCATCGACCTTGATGGCCGGCGGGAAATCGGCGGTCAGGAACAGGTCGGACCCCCCGCGGGTGATCAGCAGCTTGAGCAGATCGTTGATGAATTTGGAGGCCTGATCGCGTTCCATGGCGGAAATCCTGAACTGAATGAATCGATGTGTATTGGAAAACGGCCCGCGGCCCCGGCAGGCAGAGGTTTTCCCGCAACGCTCAACCGGAAACGAGCAATGCGCCCAGTCTGCCGCTGAGTTGCCGCGTACGCAAGGACAGGCGCCGCGCCACCGAGGCCATCACGGCCATGCCCACGCGAGGCTCTTCGATGGACAGGTCGTCCAGCGCTTCCGTGGTCAGCACGGCCAGCTTGCAGGAGGTGAGCGTGAGGCAGGAGGCAAACCGCGAGCCCGCGTCCAGCAGGGACATTTCGCCCAGCAGATCGCCCTCGCGCGCCTCGGCCAGGCGGGCACGGCCACCTGCAGGCTGCGCCCGGTCCACCGCCACGACGCCTTCGAGCACCACCAGGGCGTAATCGCCCCTTTCCTCTTGCACGATCACCTCGCGCCCGGCCGGTACGGTGACGAACTCGATCACGGAAGACAAGCGCTTGCGCTCACCACGGTCCAGCGCGGCGAAGAAGTGATCGCCTCCCCAGGCCTTCTCCAGCGCCTGGAACCCCTCATCGCTGGAAAATGACTGGGCGCCGACCACCAAGGCCCGGGCCGCCCAGGCGGATTTGGCACGAACGCTCTCGGGCCGCTCCATGAACTGGGTGGCAAAAAAGCCCGGATCGTCGATGGGCGGCGGCAAGGTATCGCCCCCCGAGGACACACCGATGATGCGATCGAAGAAGCTCTTTTTCTTCATGGTCTCTCCCCATGGGGCACCCAAGCCCCGGCGCGGCGGCTCGCCGCGCGATCAAGCCTGGATCAACCAGGGAAATTCTCGGGGAATTTGGCCTTGGCGCGCGCCTCGGCCGGCGAAATGACATTGCGGCGGACGAGGTCGGTCAGGTTCTGGTCCAGCGTCTGCATGCCGATGTTGTTGCCCGTCTGGATGGACGAGTACATCTGCGCGATCTTGTTCTCGCGGATCAGGTTGCGGATGGCGGAGGTGCCGATCATGATCTCGTGCGCGGCCACGCGGCCTGAGCCGTCCTTGGTCTTGCACAGCGTCTGCGAGATCACGGCCTGAAGCGACTCGGACAGCATGGCGCGAACCATGTCCTTCTCGGCCGCGGGGAACACGTCGACCACGCGGTCGATGGTCTTGGCGGCGCTGGAGGTGTGCAGGGTGCCGAAGACCAAGTGGCCGGTTTCGGCGGCGGTCAGGGCCAGGCGGATGGTTTCCAGATCGCGCATTTCACCCACGAGGATGCAGTCCGGGTCTTCACGCAGGGCCGAGCGCAGGGCGTTGGCGAAGCTCAGGGTGTGAGGCCCCACCTCACGCTGGTTGACCAGGCACTTTTTGGACTCGTGCACGAATTCGATCGGATCCTCCACCGTGAGGATGTGGCCGTACTCGGTTTCGTTCAGGTGGTTGACCATGCCGGCCAGCGTGGTCGATTTACCCGAGCCGGTCGGGCCGGTCACCAGCACCAGGCCGCGCGGCTTGAGCGCCAGCTCCTGGAACACCTTGGGCGCATTGAGCTGCTCCAGCGTCAGGATCTTGCTCGGAATGGTCCGGAAGACGGCGCCCGCGCCACGGTTGTGGTTGAAGGCATTCACCCGGAAGCGCGCCAGACCCTGGATCTCGAATGAGAAGTCGCATTCCAGCGTCTCTTCGTAGGCTTTGCGCTGCGCATCGTTCATGATGTCGTACACCATGTCGTGCACGGACTTGTGGTCCAGCGGGTCCACGTTGATGCGGCGCACGTCGCCATGGACACGGATCATGGGGGGCAGGCCTGCCGAGAGGTGCAGGTCGGATGCCTTGTTCTTGACCGAAAACGCGAGCAGTTGGGTGATGTCCATGGATGTTTGGCCTGACTGACGTCACTATGATCGCCCCATTATCGCGATGATCTCCCACAACCTACAACTCTTGTCGCACCGGATCAAGCAGGCCTGTGCGGCAGCCGATAGAGCGCTGGACGAGGTAACCCTGCTGGCCGTGAGCAAGACTTTCGGCTTTGATGCGGTGCGCGAGGCCGCCGCCTGCGGCCAGTTCCGCTTCGGCGAGAACTACGTGCAGGAGGCCCTGGACAAGATGGACGCCCTGCGTGACGCCCGTGCCAGCGGGGGCCAGGGCCTGGAATGGCACCTGATCGGCCCCCTGCAGAGCAACAAGACCCGGCCCGTGGCCGAGCGCTTCGACTGGGTGCACAGCGTGGACCGGCTCAAGATCGCGCAACGCCTGAGCGAGCAGCGGCCAGCGGGTTTGCCCCCGCTCAATGTGTTGGTTCAGGTCAACACCAGCGGTGAAGACAGCAAGAGCGGCGCCGACCCGGCCGAAGCCCCTGCCCTGGCCCGGGCCATCGCCTTGCTTCCCCGGCTGCGGCTGCGCGGCCTGATGGCCCTGCCAGCCCCCTCCCCTGACGAAGCGGCCCAGCACGCCGCCCACCACGGCTTGAAGACCCTGTTCGACACCCTGCGCGCCGACGGGCTGCCGCTGGACACCCTGTCGATGGGCATGAGTGCCGACCTGGAGGCCGCCATCGCCGAAGGCGCCACGATGGTGCGCGTGGGCACGGCGATCTTCGGCGGGCGCACCTATCATTCCCCACCATGAGCACCTCCACGACACCCACGCCCTTCGACCTGATCGCCTTTGTCGGCGGCGGCAACATGGCCTCGGCCATCATCGGCGGCCTGCTGCGCCAGGGACGCAAGCCTGAGTCCATCCTCGTCATCGACCCGGGTGAGGCGGCGCGCTCGCGCCTGGCCGCCCAGGGCCTGCGCACCCAGGCCTCCCCCGATGCGGCCCTCAGTGGCGCGAACCTGGTGGTGTGGGCCGTGAAGCCTCAGCAGTTCAAGGAAGCCACCGGCCAGGTCGCTGGCTTCACCCAGCAGGCCCTGCACTACAGCGTGATGGCCGGCCTGCGCACCGACGACATGGCCCGCCTGCTGGGCACCGGCCGCATCGTGCGCGCCATGCCCAACACACCGGCGCTGGTGGGCCAGGGCATCACCGGCCTGTTCGCACGGCCTGACGTGACGGTCGCCGAGCGCGCCGCCATCGATGCCGTGGTGCAGCCCACCGGCCAGGCACTGTGGGTAGGCCAGGAAGCAGACCTGGACGCCGTGACGGCCATGTCCGGCTCAGGCCCGGCCTACGTGTTCTATTTCATCGAGGCCATGGTGCAGGCTGCGGCCGACATGGGCCTGAGCCCTGAGCAGGGCCGCGCGCTGGCCCTGGCCACCTTCGCCGGCGCCACGGCT
This sequence comes from Aquabacterium sp., assembly GCF_049274795.1. Lineage (GTDB taxonomy): Bacteria > Pseudomonadota > Gammaproteobacteria > Burkholderiales > Burkholderiaceae_C > Aquabacterium. The sequence continues at coordinate 2,507 of NZ_JBASTH010000111.1, read as the reverse complement.
CTGGCCACGCAGTCGGAGGACAGCCCTGCAACGCTGCGTGAGAAGGTCACGTCCAAAGGGGGCACCACCTACGCGGCGCTGACCACGCTGGAAGACGCCGGCGTGAAGGCCAGCTTCATCGAGGCGATGCGTGCGGCGCAAAAGCGCGCCGGTGAACTGGGTGACGAATTCGGGCGCTGAGCAAGCTCAGGCCGCGACGCGTGCCAGCAGATCGTTGCCCAGCACGCCCACGAACACGGTAAACCCCAGCCAGTGGTTCATGCGGAAGGCGGCGAAGCAGTCGTCGCGGCGGCGCGATCGGATCATCCAGACGTGCCACAGCGCCTGCGCCGCGGCAGCCGCCATCGCCGCCCAATAAACGATGCCCAGCCCGGCCAGGTAACCCACCTGGGCCCAGCACACGATGCAGGTGGCGTAGAACAGGGCCACGCCGATCACATCGAAACGGCCCAGCGTGATCGCCGAGGTGCGCATGCCGATCTGCAGGTCGTCATCACGGTCGACCATGGCGTACTCGGTGTCGTAGGCCAGCACCCAGGCCAGGTTGCCGACCACCAGCCACCAGGCCTCGGCCGGCACGCTGCCCTGCGTGGCCGTGTAGGCCATGGGGATGCCGAAGCTGAAGGCCACCCCCAGCACCGCCTGCGGCATCGCGAAGAAGCGCTTGGTGAAGGGGTAGAGGATGGTCACACCCAGTGCGCCGAAGGACCACGCGATGGTGGCCAGGTTGGTGGTGAGCACCAGGCCGAAGGAGACCAGCGTGAGCACCAGGCCCACCATGAGCGCCTCCTTCACGGAGATGCGCCCGCTGGTGATGGGCCGCTCGGCAGTGCGCTTGACGTGCTTGTCGAAATCCCGATCGGCCACGTCATTGACGGTGCAGCCGGCACTGCGCATCAGCACCGTGCCCAGCGTGAACACCACCAGCAGCCACAAGCCCGGGAAACCGCGCGCGGCCAACCACAGCGCGGCCAGCGTGGGCCACAGCAGCAACAGCCAGCCTTGGGGCCGGTTCCAGCGGATCAGGTCCAGGTAGAGCGACAGGCGCGCCTTGGGAGGCAAGGGCTGGTGCGGAGGCTGTGTCGTGCTGTTCACGGGGGCATTATCGCAAGTGCGACATCTGCACGCGCTATGCTGCGCACCATCACCTACCCAGACAACAGACAAGCACACAGGATCACGCCATGAAGACCATGCTGATGTATGAACGCCTGACACCCGTCAACCGTGACCAGCACCGCGCGCTGCGTGTGAAGGCCAGTGGGCAGCACCTGAATTTCGCGCGCGAGACGAACTCGCTGCTGATGGCCGTGACCGAGCTGCCGCTGGCCGCGCTGGACCTGCCTTGCGTGTTCGTCGCCTCGGGTGACCAGCACACGATGGTGTCGGTGGTGGGGCTGCGCGACAAGGAGAATCTGTACATCGACGCGGAAGGCCGCTGGGATCCGCAGAGCTATCTGCCGGCTTTCATCCGCCGCTATCCCTTCGTGCTGGCCGAGCAGCCGGGCGGCGACCAGCTGACGGTGTGTGTGGACGAAGCCTTCGACGGCCTGAACAACACCGATGGCGAAGCGCTGTTCACGGACGAAGGCAAGGTCACGCCTTATCTGCAGCAGCTGCAGAAGTTTCTGCTGGACTTCCACAACGACATGCAGCGCACGACGCTGTTCGCCAAGCGGCTGAACGAACTGGGGCTGCTGGTCGAGCGCAACATTGATTTCAAGCTGGGCGAGCAGCACCTGAACCTCAACGGCTTCAAGGTGGTCGATGAGGACAAGCTGCGGCAACTGGCCCCCGAGGTGGTGCAGGAGTTGTTCGCCAGTGGTGCGCTGGGCTGGATCCATGCGCATTTGCTGTCGCTCAACAACGTGAGCAAGCTGGGGGCTCGGTTGAGTCGCAAGCTGGCGAATTGAAGCTTTTTGTTTGCTTTGTTGCTTTGGCTTCTTCTGGGGCTGCAACGGGTTGAGCGTTTTGTCGGGGCAGCGCGGCGCGGGGTCTGAGGGGGCCTCTGCCCTTGGATGCCCCGCTCTCCGCATGCGGAGGCCCGATCCTTTGCCTGCCCAGGCCTTGCGCCCAAGATTCAACGCGCAGATCTGTTGTGCAGCCTTCGTTAACGCCATCGGCCAGCACGCAGTAACAGCGGCGCATCAAGCAAACACGCCGTGACGCCGCCGCTCCACCTCGCCCCTTTTAGGCACGCCACCAGCGGGGCGAAACAGGGATGTGGGGGTGGCCGGCCGGGCGCCTTGTTGGCGCTGAGCAGCGCAGCAGCGAGGTAGGCGCGCGTAGCGCGCTTCGTTCATCTGACTTGCAGACCATGTTTGAACGGAGCGCCCGCAGGGTGCGCAGTGAGTTGGGCTGCGCTACCTCGACGCGAGCAGGGGTGATCTCGGTTCCGGTGCAAAAACTCCCGGCTTCGACCAAGTGTTAACCCTTGATTGAGGGCGTTCGGCGTGAACTGTCAATCCAGCCCATCTGATCCCCTATAGTTGGACCCCACCAATGGT
>NZ_JBASTH010000110.1:0-45367 GCF_049274795.1 Aquabacterium sp. | reverse complement strand
GCTGCGCTCCAGCGCATCGACCGCGCAGGCCACGGCCAGGAAGGTCTTGCCCGTGCCGGCCGGGCCGATGCCGAAGCTCATGTCGTGGCCCATGATGTTCTTGAGGTACTGCACCTGGTTGGGCGTGCGGCCCTGCAGGTCGGCGCGGCGGGTGTGCAGGGTGGGGCCTTCGGCACTGTCATCAGCGGGGTTGGCCTTGGCGGTACCACCGCGCTTGGTGGTGCCTGGCCCGCCCAGCGCCTGCTGCTCTTGCGAGATGGCCAGTTGCACCGTCTCGGCCGAGATCGTGCGGCCCGCCTTGGCGTACAGCGCCTCCAGCAGGTTCAGCACCTGCTGCGCCTGGGCCTTGGGCCCGTCGATGCGGAAGGCCTCGCCCCGGCGTGCCACCTTCACGTCGAAGGCCGCCTCGATGGTGCGGAGGTGGTCGTCCATGGGGCCGCACAGGTGGGCCAGGCGGGCGTTGTCCGGGGGGGTGAAGCTGTGGCGCAAGGGCATCGGGTGGGCGATGGTTCTGGGGGGATCGTGCAAGATGGCCCCTAAATTGTCGCTTGCCCTGGGTTTCCTGGTGTGACATCTGCCTCAGAATCCAGCAGACATGCCCGGCCACCCAGGTTCAGCGGGTTGGCGTCTTTTTGAGAAGCAGTCGAGCACATGGTTCTACAGCGGTGGCAACAATGGTGGGCGAGGGCCAGCGGGCGATGGGCCTCCACCACACCTCCAGGCGGCGTGCCCGAGGAGGAGATCGCGTCCTCGCGCCTGCTGGCGCTGGGCACGATGATGCTGGGCCTTTTGCTGGCCTGGGTCGTGGCCTGGGCGGTCGTGGCGCTCAACCGCACCGCCGGTGGCGCCGAAGATGGCCGTGCCGATCCTGAGCACCTGCACGGCGTGGCGCTGCGCGGCGCCTGGACGGCGGTCACGGCCGGGCGTGGTTCGGGCGGGGTGTTCCCCTCGCAGGCCGCAGGCCAGGTCACCACCTTGCCGGATGAATGGGCGCGCACGCGTCCGGGCTTCGATGGCAGCGTCTGGTACCGCTTCCAGTTCGAGCGGCCCCAGCGCATCTCGCCGGAGGTGCTGCTGGCCGCCTACGTGGAGCGCGCGTGCTCCGCCGTGGAGGTGCAGCTCAACGGCCAGTTGCTCTACCGCGCCGGCCGGGTGGGCCAGCCCATCGCCACGCAGTGCTACCAGTCGCACGTGGTGCCGCTGCCCAGCTTCCTGCTGCGTGCCGGCGAGAACCACCTCGATGTGAAGGTGTCCGGCCACCCGCTGGACAAGGTCACCGCACGGCAGCGCGCCGGCGGCCTGGGCGCCGTGCGCATCGGCACCTGGGGTGACCTGAGCGATCTGCACGACGAGCAGACCTTCTGGTCCGTCACCGTCTCGCAGATCATCGGCGGCATCCTGGCCGTGTTGGGCGTGTTCGCGCTGGGCCTGGGCTGGGTGCGCCGCCTGGCCTACCTGGGCCATTTCGCGATGCTCACGCTCAGCTGGGCCCTGCTCACCGGCCGCTTCTGGCTGACGGACGTGCCCCTGCCCAACACGGTGCTGGAGGTGGTGATCGCCTGCCTGTTCGCGCCGATGGCGGCCTTCGCCGTGAAGTTCCTGCTGGGCTATGCGGGGCATGGGCTGCATGGCTCCAATGCGCCGGGCCGCGAGCGCCTGGTCAACCGCATCCTGTGGGCGCAGGTGCTGCTGATGCCCCTCACGCTGTGGCTGGGGCATGACAACCTCTTCATCGTCAGTCGCCTGTGGTACCTGGTGCTGGCGCTGGAGGTGTTCGCCGCCATCGTGTACTTCCTGTGGTTCGCTGGCCGCTCGCGCCGCGCCGAGTTCTGGCTGATGAGCGGCACGCTGGGCGTGACCTCGGCGCTGGTCGGCATCGAGCTGTTCTTCCAGCACCGCCTGATCCACATGTGGGGCTGGAACGCCACCTACTTCGTGATGCCCATGCTGTTCGCGGCGGTGTCCTTCCGGCTGATCCAGGTGTATGCCCGTGCACTGCAGACGGCCGAGGGCGCGCGCCAGCAGCTCGAGCGCCGCGTGCAGGAGATCTCCAGCGAGATCGAGCGCAACTTCACGCAGATCGCCGAGCTGCGCGTCGAGCAGATCGCCGAGAAGGAGCGCAAGCGCATCGCCGCTGACCTGCATGATGACCTGGGCGCCAAGCTGCTCACCATCGTGCACACCAGCGACAACGACCGCATCTCCACGTTGGCGCGCGAGGCGCTTGAAGAAATGCGCCTGTCGGTGCGCGGCCTCACGGGCCGCCCGATGCGCCTGCCCGATGCGCTGGCCGACTGGCGTGCCGAGGTGGTGTCGCGCCTGGGGCAGGCCGGCATTGAGGTGGAATGGCGCCACCCGATGGACGTGATGGACGAGCCCTTGTCCGCACGCACCTACGTGCAGACCACCCGCATCATCCGCGAGGCGGTCAGCAACGTCATCAAGCACAGCCAGGCCTCGCACGTGGTGATCCACTGCGAGGTGGGCACGCACGATTTCCAGATCGTCATCCAGGACAACGGCAAGGGCATCCCGCTGGAGCTCGACGGTCGCCTGGACCGTGGCCATGGCATGGCCAGCATGAAGCACCGTGCCAAGCAGCTCAACGGGCAGTGCCTGGTCGAATCCGGTCCGGGATTCGGAACCGTGATCCGCCTGAACCTGCCGCTGGAGATCGAAACCGTGGCATCCGCGCTATCTCACGGGGCCTCACCCCCCCGTAAAGGCGCTGCGGCTGCTAGCATCCCTGTTCAGACCCCTGGGGGTAACCCCAATGCTTATTGAATGAGGCCCTGGCCATGAAGCAAATCCTGTTGCTCGAAGACTTGCCCGAGATCCGTGCCTGGCTCAAGACACTGGCCCTCCAGGTGTTCCCCGGCGCGCAGATCCACGAGAGCGCCCGCATCCACGACGCGCTGCAGCTCGTCAATGCCATGCGCTTCGACGTGGCCCTGTGCGATCTGGGCCTGCCCGACGGCTCCGGCGTCGAGGTGGTGCAGGCCCTGCGCGACAAGCAGCCCGATGTGCAGTCGGTCGTTGTCACCATCCATGACGACGACGAGCACCTGTTCCCCGCGCTGCAGGCCGGCGCCTTCGGCTACCTGCTGAAAGAGCAGTCGCGCGAGCAACTGGCCGAACAGCTTCAGCGCATCGCCCAGGGCGAGCCGCCGCTGTCGCCCTCGATCGCGCGCCGCGTGATCCAGTACTTCACGGCCCAGGCCCGCATGCAGCCGCAGCACGTGGGCAACGATGCCGATTCCGTGACGCCGCACGTGCAGCTCACCGAGCGCGAGAACGAAGTGCTGCTGCGCGTGGCCAAGGGCTTCACGCTGCCCGAGATCGGCCAGCAGCTTAACCTGTCGCGCCATACCATCGCGGATTACGTCAAGCAGATCTACCGCAAGCTCAACGTGTCCTCGCGTGCCGAAGCGGCGCTGGAAGCGCAACGACTGGGGCTGTTTCGCCGATGATCTCCCGGTTGACGGGCGTGCTGGCCGATAAGGCCCCGCCCAGCGTGCTGGTCGACGTCAACGGCGTCGGCTACGAGGTGCAGGTGCCCATGAGCACCTTCTACAACCTGCCGGAAACCGGCGCCAAGGTGACCCTGCTCACGCAGTTCATCGTCCGTGAGGACGCGCAACTGCTGTACGGGTTCCTCACCAGTGCCGAGCGCGAATCCTTCCGTGAGCTGGTCAAGATCAGTGGCGTGGGGCCGCGCATCGCCTTGAGCGTGCTCTCGGGCCTGACCTCGAACGACCTGGCCCAGGCCGTGGCCACCCAGGACACGGCCCGCCTGACCAAGGTGCCCGGCATCGGCAAGAAGACGGCCGAGCGCCTGCTGCTCGAACTCAAGGGCAAGCTGGCCCCGGCGCTGAACGTGCCGGCAGCCGAGGTGTCTGGCGGCGAATCGCATGCCGACATCCTGCAGGCGCTGATGGCGCTGGGCTACTCCGACAAGGAGGCCCGCGCGGCGCTCAAGGCCCTGCCGCCCGACGTGGGCGTGAGCGAAGGCATCAAGCAGGCGCTGCGTGCTCTCACGCGTTGATCACCAGCCCACTTGGCCCATGTCACAGGGCCCTGACGGATTCAGGGCATGATAGCGGGCTATGTGCTTTGTGAGTTCACCCCGGCAGGCGGCCCGCGCCGCCACGGCGGTGCTGATTCCGGTATTCATGTGGGCAGCGGTTCCTGGCCTGGCGGCCGCCGCGCCGCAGGCCGCAGCGTCCGCTTCATCCCCGACCCCGTCCCAGTCTGTTACTGCGGCCAAACCCGCCAAGCCGGCGGCGGCGCCGACCAACAACATGACGGTCCGGCCCTCGGTGGCCCCCCTGGTCAACAAGCCGTCCGTGCTGGGCAAGCCGGCGGATGACCCGTCGCGTGCCAAGTCCGTGCTGCCCGCGCAGCCGGCCCTGTCGCGCACCGTGGACATCCCCACCACGCAGGCCTTCTGCGAGCAGAGCGTCAAGCGCCTGCCCAGCGTCGGCATGGCGCTGTGCCGTGGCGCGCAGCTCACCGACAACGGCGGGCGCTCCGTGCAGGGGCAGCCCTTCTACCAGCGCGATGTGGTCTCGCCTAACCCACAGCTCAAGGTGCTGGTGATCGGGGGCATCCATGGCGATGAGCTGTCGTCCACCTCGCTGGTGCTGCACTGGATCCAGCACGCCACGCAGACGCCGGCCAATGTGCACTGGCGCTTCGTGCCGCTGGTCAACCCCGACGGCATGCTGCGCGATGTGCCGCGCCGCACCAACTCGCGCGGCGTGGACCTGAACCGCAACTTCCCGACGCCCAACTGGGACAAGGAAGCGCCCTTCTACTGGAAGGGCCGCACGCGCAGCGACCCGCGCCGCTACCCCGGCCCCAAATCCCTGTCGGAGCCCGAGAGCAAGTGGGTGCACGACGAGATGGAGCGCTGGAAGCCCGACCTGATCGTGTCGGTGCATGCGCCCTACGGCGTGCTCGATTTCGACGGCCCCACGTCACCACCGCAGCGCCTGGGGCGCCTGTACCTGGACCAGGTCGGCATCTTCCCCGGGAGCCTGGGCAACTTCGGCGGCGTGCACAAGCGCGTGCCCGTGGTCACCATCGAGCTGCCCAGCGCCATCCGCACCCCGCAGGATGCCGAGATGCGCCAGATGTGGCTGGACCTGCTGCGCTGGATGGGCGAGCGCCTGGGCGCGAACTGAGGCTGGGGCTACGCAGGGGCAGCCCCCTCACAGCGCGCGTCAAAGGCCCAGGGCCCAGGCCTCAGGGCAGCGGCTTGAGCTGCCCCGCGCGGGCGCGCTCCAGCCGCTCGGCGAAGCTCGCCGGCGGCGGTGCCACGGTCTTGCGGCCCTGGCCGAAGTTGTCGGCCGACAGGAACACCACACCGGTCTTGCCGCGCGCCACTTCACGGCCCGTGGCCTTGTCCTGCAGGCGAAAGACCAGGTCGAAGCCGTACTTGTTGAAGTCGTCCGGCACCATGTCCACGCTCAGGGTCTCGCCGTAGAAGGCCTCGGACTTGTACTGCGCCATCATGTCGCCCACCACGATGGATTGCCCATCGATGTCGCCCTCGCTGCGGTAGCCCAGCCAGCGGAAGAAGCGCACCCGCGCCTCCGACACCAGCGTGAGCAGCAAGGCGTTGTCGAGGTGACCACCCTGGTTCACATGACTGATGTAGATGGGGACGTCGGTGGTGAAGAGGAACTGCTCGGGCAACTCGAATTGAAGGCGGGCCATGGTGGGCAAAGGGCGGCAAAATACAACGCCCGCATGATACCTGCGGGTTTTTTACCTATGCTTGGCTCAGGGACGGCCTGGCGCGTTCAAAACGCGCCAAATGCATCCAAAACGGCCCAAATCAGCGCGGCGGATTGGCCGGGATGCCCGCCAGGATGCCCAGCAGCCGCTGCAGCTGGATCGGCTTGACCAGGTAATGGTTGAAACCGGCCTGCAGCGCCCGGGCGATGTGGTCGGGCAGGGCGTCGCCGCTCAGCGCGATCAGCGGCACGCGGCGCGTGAGCGGGCTGGCGCGCAAGGTGCGGCACAAATCCAGGCCGCTGCCGTCGGGCAGGTTGATGTCGACCAGCGCCACGTCGGGCATCTCGCCCTGGATGGCCGCCAGCCCCTGCGAGGCCGTCGGGAAGGACGACAGCTGCACCTGCGGGTAAGCCGCGAACAGGGCCTCGACCAGACTGCGGTTCAGGGCGTTGTCCTCGACGTGGATGATGCGCAGCGGCGGCAGCTCGATGCCGGCCGGCGGGCTGTTGGGCGTGGCGGCCGGGGTGGCCAGCCGGTCGGCCAGGGGCAGGTTCAGCGTGAACATCACGCCCTTGCCCAGGGCTGTGCTCACACCCAGGCTGCCGTTCATCAGTTCGGCCAGGCGCTGGGCGATGGCCAGGCCCATGCCGTGGTCGTCCAGCTCGTCCAGGCCGGGCGACTGGCGGGCAGGCGCCTTCTGGCCGCCCGAGGCGGTGAAGGGCTCGAACAGTCGGTTGGCATCGCCGCCGGGCAGCAGTCCATCGCCGCCCTGGTGGTTCACCTCGATCAGCGCGCGGCCATGGTCGGGTGAATGGCGGCAGGCCACCCACACTGTCTTGTCGGGCAGGCAGTGCGAGATCGCGAAGCGCAGCAACTGGGTGACCACATCGCGCACGTGCACCGGGTCGGCCCAGGCGGTGGGAGCATCGCCTTCGATCACCAGGGTGACGCGGCGTTCGCGGGCGGCAGCCTCCAGCGAATGGCTGGCCTCCTTGCTCACGGCCAGCAGGTTCACGCGCTGGGCGTGCACGGGCAGGGAGCGGTCTTCGGCGTTAGCCAGCTTGACGGCCTTGTCCAGCAGATGGATCAGCTGCTGCGCGGCCTGCTGGATGTTGGCCACCTGGCGGCGCGCATCGGGGGCGGCCTGGATGTCCATGTCCAACAGTTGCGAGAAGCCCACGATGGTGTTGAGCGGCCCGCGCATGCCCAGGCTGAGCTGCCCCAGGAAGGTGGTGCGGCGCGCCAGGGCCACCTCGGCCTCCAGGCGGCTGTGGTGCTCGGTCTGGGCCCAGCGCTGGGCGCGCAGGTCGGTCAGGATCTCGATGTAGCGATCCACCGAGCCATCGGGGCCTGGCAGGGGCTGCACGGTGCGCTCCACCCAGAAGGCTTCGCCATCCTTGTGGTGCTGGCACATGGCCACGCGCTCGACGCCTTCGCCCTGCGAGATCCACTGGTTGATGCGGCGCACGGCCTCGGCATCGGTCTGGGGGCCGCTGAGCAACTCCTCGACCTGGCGGCCGTAGGCGTCTTCCAGCGTGTAGCCGGTCAGGCGGGTGAACGCCGGGTTGGCCCAGCGGATGCAACGCTGCGCGTCACACACCAGGACCGCATCGGTGATGCGGTCGGCCATGAGGGCCAGTTCCTGGTTGGTGGCGTGCGCAGGACGCGTGGACCCCGTTGGCGGGGCCAGCGGTGCCTGAGGAGGGATGGTGGAGGAGTCCGACATGACCCGAGTCTCCTGTGGTGCCAGTGTGGGTGCGGATGTTATGGAAAAAGGATATCCACCCCGTAGGCGATCCGCAAGGGCCGACGCTGGATAATGGGTAACTCAACATTGCACCGAGGCGCTGCTTCATGAGCTCTGTCTACGATTTCACGGCCCAGACCATCAACGGCCAGCCTGCACCGTTGTCAGAATACCAAGGCAAGGTCCTGTTGATCGTCAACACGGCCAGCAAATGTGGCTTCACGCCGCAGTTCGAAGGCCTGGAAAAGCTGTGGAAGGGCTATTCGGACAAGGGGTTGGTGGTGCTGGGTTTCCCATGCAACCAGTTTGGATCTCAGGACCCGGGCGCGAACGATGAAATTGCCTTGTTCTGCCAGCTCAATTACGGGGTCAGCTTCCCCATGATGGGCAAGATCGATGTCAACGGTGGCAACGCCCATCCGCTGTACCAGTGGCTGGTCAAGGAAGCCCCCGGCATCCTGGGCACCAAGTCGATCAAGTGGAACTTCACCAAGTTCCTGATCGGGCGTGATGGCCAGGTCATCGGGCGTTATGCGCCCACCGATGCGCCCAAGGCGCTGGTGTCCGACATCGAGAAGGCGCTGGGCTGATCAGCCTGGGCGCTTGAACCGGGTTCAAGCCTGCAGGGGCAGGTTCGGCATCTCGGCCGCGCCGGCCAGGTTCATCGGGTCGGCGGTTTCCACGACGCTGTCTGATGGCGCGCTGTCGTTGGTGACCACCTGCGGGCAGCGCAGGCAGGCGCTCACACCTTCCTGGGCCCACCACATGCAGCGGCTGCGGATGGCGCAACGCGGCGGCTTGCTCACCACCACGGGCGCGATGCGCACGGTGCGGATGGCCAGGCGGCACTTGCGGCGGGTGTCGTCGAAGTGCCAGCACTCGGTGCTCATGGCGCAGGGCGCGCCAAAGCGGAACACCTCGGCCGGGTCCACCGGGGCGGCCATGGCGACCACCTCCGGCGTGACGGGAAACGACTGCTCCAGGTAGGACACCTCGGGCCGCTCGGCGCTGCCGCCGATCACGGCGAAGACTTCGGCGCCGTCCAGGTGGTGCTGGGCGCTGGGGCACATGGGGATGGCGGGGTGTTGCATCGCATGCTCCTCGTCGTGGGCCGTGAGGTGTCCTGGGGACTTTGTTTGATCAGCGCGCGACGATCTGGCCGATGTTGGCGATCTCGAGTTGCTTGATCTGGGTCAGCTGCAGGTTGCGGATGATCTCGGGGTTGATCTTGCCGTTGATGATGTTGCCGCCCACGGGAAAGTAGGTGCCGGCGCCGCTCACGGCCTGCACCTGTTCAGCGCTCAGCTCGGTCATGCGGCGGGCGGCCAGGGCGCGCTCCACGCCTTGGGCGGCCAGGGATTGCAGATCGGCCATCGCAGCGCGGCCGGCGGTCTTCAGTTCGGTCTTGGTGGTCATAATGAGTCCTTTCGATGTTGAGGGGATCGTTCCAATCGCCACCGTGTTCAGCAGGAGTCGGGTGTCGATGGGATGGACTGTAAAAATCCGCGTACCGCCCCACATCCTGCGAACTAGGGCCTCCCCTAGCTCAAGCTAGGGCCCCCATGCTGGGGCCCCAGTTCTAGGGAGCCGGGATAATGGGCGGTATAGCCCAGGAGCTCTCAGCCATGTTCAAGCACGTCGATGCCTACCCCGGTGACCCCATCCTCACCCTCAACGAAGATTTCCAGAAAGACCCGCGCCAGGGCAAGATCAACCTGAGCATCGGCATCTACTTCGACGAAGAAGGCCGTCTGCCGGTGATGGACGCCGTGCGCCAGGCCGAGACCGCGCTGCTGGGCAACGTCGGCCCCAAGCCCTATCTGCCGATGAGCGGCGCGCCCGATTACCGCCAGGCTATCCAGCACCTGTTGTTCGGCGCGCAGCACGAGGCCGTGACGTCGGGCCGCATCGCCACCATCCAGACCATCGGCGGCTCGGGCGCCTTGAAGGTGGGCGGTGATTTCCTCAAGCGCTATTTCCCCGATTCGCAGGTGTGGGTGAGCGACCCCACGTGGGACAACCACCGCGCCATGTTCGAAGGCGCCGGCTTCACGGTGAACACCTACCCGTACTACGACGCGGCCACGGGTGGCCTGAAGTTCGACGCCATGCTGTTGGCCATCGATGCGCTGCCCGCCAAGAGCATCGTGCTGCTGCACGCCTGCTGCCACAACCCCACCGGTGTCGACCTGAGCCAGGACCAGTGGAAGGCCCTCACCGCCGTGCTCAAGGCGCGTGAGCTGCTGCCCTTCCTGGACATCGCCTACCAGGGCTTTGGCGATGGCATCGATGAAGACGCGTTCGCCCTGCGCACGCTGGCCGACGCTGGCGTGAGCTTCTTCGTGGCCAACTCGTTTTCGAAGAGCTTCTCGCTGTACGGCGAGCGCGTGGGCGGCCTGAGCGTGGTCTGCCCCGACAAGGCCGAGGCCGGCCTGGTGCTGGGCCAGTTGATGGCCTGCGTGCGCCGCAACTACTCCAGCCCGCCCACGCACGGCGCGCGCATCGTGGCGCAGGTGCTGAACACGCCCGCGCTGCGCCAGTCATGGTCGGATGAACTGGGCGCCATGCGCCAGCGCATCAAGCTGATGCGCCAGCGTCTGTACGACGGCGTGGTGGCCCAGTTGCCCGGCCGTGACGTGCGCTACTTCATCGACCAGCGCGGCATGTTCAGCTACACGGGCCTCACGGTCGCGCAGGCCGACACGCTGCGCGAACAGCACGGCGTGTACGTGCTGCGCTCGGGCCGCATGTGCGCTGCGGGCCTCAATGCCAACAACGTCGACAAGGTGGCCGAGGCCATCGCGGCTGTGCTGCGTTGAACGGACGATAGGGAGACGACAAGGTGGTGATGGGGTGATCCGGGCTCAAACGTAGCCCGGTGGGCAGTTTGGGCGCGCCATATCAGGGAACCCCTTAGTTGAGGGGGCGTCAAGTTCGGTTCAAGATCGACCTTTGATCGAACAAGCACAACGGATTGCGCAGCGCCATGACCCAACCCTATCCCTGGCTCCAGAGCTACCCGCCGGGCGTGCCCGCCGAGATCGACCACAGCACCTACCCCTCGCTGGTCGATCTGATCGATGAAGGCCTGACCAAGCACCGCGACAAGGCTGCCTATGCCTTCATGGGCAAGCACTTCAGCTTCGGTGACATCGACCAGGCCTCCAAGATTTTCGCGGCCTACCTGCAGACGCTGGGCCTGGCCAAGGGCGATCGCGTGGCCGTGATGCTGCCCAATGTGCCGCAGTACCCAGTGGTGGTGATGGCGATCCTGCGCGCGGGCTATGTGGTGGTCAACGTGAACCCGCTGTACACGCCGCGTGAGCTGCAGCACCAGCTGTCTGATTCGGGCGCGCGCGCCATCATCATCCTGGAGAACTTCGCGCACGTGCTCGAGCAGGTGCTGGCCTCCACGCCGGTGCAGCACATCGTGCTGGCCAGCATGGGCGATACGCTGGGCTTTCTGAAGGGCGCCATCGTCAACCACGTGGTGCGCAAGGTCAAGAAGATGGTGCCGGCCTTCAACCTGCCCAACGCCGTGCGCTACAAGGATGCGCTGTCGCGCGGCACGCAGAGCCGCTACACGCCGGCCCAGCCCGGCCCGGAAGACGTGGCCGTGCTGCAGTACACCGGCGGCACCACCGGCGTGAGCAAGGGCGCCACGCTGGTCCACCGCAACATCATCGCCAACCTGCTGCAATCCGAGGCCTGGAACCAGCCCATATGGGCCCAGGTGCCCGAGGGCGAGCAGCCCACCATGGTGTGCGCGCTGCCGCTGTACCACATCTTTGGTTTCACGGTGAACATGATGCTGGGCCTGCGCCTGGGTTCGTGCAACATCCTGATCCCCAACCCGCGCGATCTGCCGGCCACGCTCAAGGAGCTGTCCAAGCACCGCTTCCACAGCTTTCCGGCCGTGAACACGCTGTTCAACGCGCTGGCCCACCACCCCGATTTCAACAAGGTGGACTGGAGCCACCTGCGCCTGTCCGTCGGTGGCGGCATGGCGGTGCAGGGCGCCACGGCCAAGCTCTGGAAGGACAAGACGGGCTGCCCGATCGCCGAAGGTTACGGCCTGTCGGAGACCTCGCCCTCGGCCACCTGCAACCCGGTGACCAGCACGGCCTACTCCGGCACCATCGGCGTGCCCATCCCTTCTACCGAAGTGCGTGTGCTCGATGACGCGGGCAACGAGGTCGCTGTGGGTGTCGCTGGCGAGATCGCCATCCGCGGCCCGCAGGTGATGGCCGGCTACTGGCGCCGCCCGGACGAAACCGCCAAGGTCATGACGGCCGACGGCTTCTTCCGCACCGGCGACATCGGCATCATGGACGAGCGGGGCTGGTTCAAGATCGTCGACCGCAAGAAGGACATGGTGCTGGTGTCCGGCTTCAACGTGTACCCCACCGAGATCGAAGAGGTGGTGGCACAGATGCCCGGCATCCTCGAATGCGGCGTGGTGGGCGTGCCTGATGAACACTCCGGCGAGGCTGTGAAGCTGGTGGTGGTGCGCAGCGATCCGAACGTCACCGAGCAGCAGGTGCGCGATTACTGCGCCCAGCACCTCACGGGCTACAAGCGCCCGCGCGTGATCGAGTTCCGCACCGAGTTGCCCAAGACGCCGGTGGGCAAGATCCTGCGGCGCGAACTGCGCGGTTGATCGATGGGCTGATGCGTGGTGGGGGCCTTCTTAGGCCCCCATCAGCTTGACGGGCACGATCTCCACCGACGCTTCACCATCGCCCACCCACACGGTGCCATCCTGCACTGTGACCTGCAGCACCATGCTGCGCTGCGCCAGCTTGGCCAGTTCCTGGCTCTGCTCGGTGGGCACCTGCCACACAGTCAGTTTGTCGGCCCGTGTGAGCTTGCCGGCAATGTTGTTCCACCACACGTTGGTGCTGCTCTGGAAGGCCCACAGGCTGACCTTGTCGGCGCGGCCGCAGGCCTTCATCAGGCGCTTGTCGTCGGGCTGGCCCACTTCCACCCAGTGCAGGATGTCGTCCGAGAAGTTCTTGTGCCACAGCGCAGGCTCGTCGGGCTCCCACATGTCCTTGGCCAGCTCCAGCGTGCCTTCGGAGGTGTCGGCCGGCCAGCCCATGGCCAGGGCCAGCACGCGGATCATCATGCGCTCGTCCGTCTCAGAGGGGTGGCGAGCGATGGTGATCTGCGGATCGGCGTAGACGTGACGGTCCATGTCGGCCAGTTGGATCTGGGCCTTGTAGATGGTGGCTTTGAGCGCCATGGTGGGGTGACTTCCGGATGCGGTGAGAGAGGTGATGCGGCGGGCGCCGTGGTTCAGTGCGCTGCGAGCCAGTCGCCCAGATCCTTCAGCACGGTGGCCTGGTCGGGTTCGTTGAGGATCTCGTGGGCCATGTGCGGGTAGGCCTTGGTGGTCACCACGCTGCGCGGTGCGGTGGCGCTGAAGCGCTCGCTGCCGGCGGGGCGTACGCAGCGGTCGCTGCCCGCGTAGATCAGCAGGGTGGGCACGGCCCAATGGGCGGCGCGTGCGTGCACGGCCTCGCCGCCTTCCAGCATGAAGCGTGTCAGGCGGGCGGTGATGCGGTCGTGCACCAGCGCGTCATCCACATAGCGCTTGACCACGGCCGGGTCGGAACATACCCACTCGGGCTTGAGGCCGTTGCCCACGGCCAGGTCGGGCGTGAGGCGACCCAGGCTGCCCAGCATGCCCTTTTGCAGGGCGTTGAGGCCGATGTCCAGCGCGGGCGAGGACAGCACGCACAGGTCCACGGGGCGGCGCCACGGCGCGTCTTCCACCGGCTGGGCCCAACTGGCCACGAAGCGCGCCACGGTGAGGCCGCCCATGCTGTGGCCCAGCACCAGCAGGCGCTGGCTGGGGTAGGTGTGGCGCAGGGTGTCGATCACGGCGGCCAGATCGTGCAGCAGGTCGTCATCCTGGGCCAGGCCGCCGCGAGGGCCGGGGGAGCGGCCATGGCCCCGGTGGTCATAGGCCACCACGGCCCAGCCAGCCTCGTTCATGAAGCGCGCCACGTGGGCGTAGCGGCCGGCGTGCTCGCCCAGGCCATGCACCAGGCAGACGACACCCAGGGGCGCAACGCCTGCCGCCAGGGGCCAGTGCGTCAAGGCCAGGGCCAGGCCATCGCGTGTGGTGGCGGTGGCAGGCAGCGAGGGGGCAGGCGGTGCGTTGGTCGTCATGGCGAAGGCGTTTGTCGTGGGACGCGGCCCGCAGTATCCCGCAAACCGGCGGGCGGCGTGTCAGCGCTGCGCGCGCAGCCAGCCCAGGCCCGCGCTGGTGCCGCCGGCGCCGGCCTGCCTGGGCTT
Organism: Aquabacterium sp.; assembly: GCF_049274795.1. GTDB lineage: Bacteria > Pseudomonadota > Gammaproteobacteria > Burkholderiales > Burkholderiaceae_C > Aquabacterium. The sequence goes on along the minus strand of NZ_JBASTH010000110.1, from coordinate 31,575 downwards.
GTATTCACAGCCGATCCAGTCTTGCCAGCCCAGTGCCTGCAGCTCGCTGAACAGATGGGGGTAGTTCAGTTCGCCCTGGTTGGGCTCGCCCCGGTCGGGCACGGCCGCGATCTGCAGGTGGCCGACCTGCCCGGCGGGCAGCCAGCGGCGCAGGCGCGTGGTGATGTCGCCTTCCATGATCTGGCAGTGGTAGAGGTCCATCTGCACCTTCAGGTGCGGCGAGCCGATGCGTTCGACCAGGCCGTGGGCGCTGGCCTGATCGCTCAGCAGGTAGCCAGGCATGTCGCGCGTGTTGATGGGTTCGATCAGCAGGGTGAGGCCGGCGGCCTGGGCTTGCGTGGCGGCCCAGGCCAGGCGCTGCTCGAAGCGTGACCGGGCGGCCTGGTGCTGGTTGGCATCAGCGGTATCGCCGGTATTGCCAAGGGGCAGCAGGCCGGCCATCACATGCACACGGGGGCAGTTCAAGGCGGTGGCCAGGGCCAGGGCTGCGTCGATGCTGCGCTGGAACTCCGCATCGCGCCCCTCCAGGCTGGCCAGGCCGCGCTCACCAGCCGCCCAATCACCGGGGGCGGCGTTGAACAGCACCAGCTGCAGGCCCAGGCCCTGCAGGCGGGCCTGGATCTCGGCGGTGGGGTGTTCGTGCGGGAACAGGCATTCCACGCCCGTGAAGCCATCGCGCGCAGCGGCCTCGAAGCGGTCCAGGAAGGGCAGCTCGGTGTAGAGCCACGACAGGTTGGCGGCGAAGTTCAGCATGGGGCTCGGTCGTGGCGCAGGGCGCGGCCGCACAAAAAGTTTCGGGGCATGGCGGTGTAGCCGATGCCCCGAAGCCTAACCGGAGTTGCGTGGTGCGCTCGCGGTGCTCAGAAGGTTTCCCAGTCGTCGTCTTTCGGCGGGGCCTTGCGGGGCGCGGCAGCCGGGGGCAGTTGCGGCGAGGCGGGCTTGGCCACCGGCGCGATGGCCTTGGGCGCCTGCGTGGTCAGGGGCTTGGCGGCCAAGGTGGGCTCGGCCTGGGGGCGGGCGCTGCTGGCCTGGACGCGGGCGATCACTTCGTTGGCATGGCCACGGGCCTCGGCCTGCGCCACCATGCGGGCATGGCCCAGCTTGAAGGCGGCCACGGCGTTGGCCAGCTTGCTGGCCTGCTCACGCAGGCTCTCGGCGGCGGCGGCGGACTCTTCCACCAGCGCGGCGTTCTGCTGCGTCATCTGGTCGAGTTCGTTGACCGAGTTGTTGACCTGGCCGATGCCCTGGCTCTGCTCGCTCGACGCGGCGCTGATCTCGCCGATGATGTCCGAGACGCGCTGCACGCTGCTCATGATCTCGTTCATCGACACGCCGGCGTCCTGCACCAGCTTCGAGCCGGATTCGACCTTCTCGCTGGAGGCGCTGATCAGTGTCTTGATCTCCTTGGCGGCCTGAGCGCTGCGCTGGGCCAGCGAGCGCACCTCACCAGCCACCACAGCGAAGCCGCGACCTTGCTCACCCGCACGGGCGGCTTCCACCGCCGCGTTCAGCGCCAGGATGTTGGTCTGGAAGGCGATGCCATCGATCACGGTGATGATCTCGTTGATCTTGCGGCTGGCGCCATCGATCTCGGCCATGTTGGCCACCACCTGCGAGACGATCTCGCCGCCGCGTTGCGCCGCCGTGGCAGCGCCCGAGGCCAGTTGGTTGGCCTGGCGGGCGGCATCGGCGCTCTGGCGCACGGTGCCGGTCAGCTGCTCCATCGAGCTGGCGGCCTGCTGCAGGTTGGAGGCGGTATTTTCCGTGCGGCTGGACAGATCCTGGTTGCCGGAGGCGATCTCGGTCGATGCCGTGGAGATCGAATCGGTGGCCAGGCGGATGACGCTCACGGTGTCGCGCAGGCGGGTGATCATGTCGGCCAGCGAGCCATGCAGCGAGCCGTTGTCACCGGCGCCGCGGCGGATGTCGATGTCCAGATCGCCGTCGGCGATGCGGCCCACCAGCTTGCGCAGCTCGGCCGGCTCATCGCCCAGGTCCTTCCACACCGAGGTGACGATGGCCCACGAGGCCAGCCCCAGCACCACCAGCACCGCCAGCGCGGTCACCACCGAGGCCCACAGGCTGATGTTCATGCCCTGGTGCACGGATGCGGCAGCGGCCTCCAGATCGGCAGCGGATTGCGTCTGCTGGGCCTTGAGCACATTGTTGAGGTTCTGAAGCGCGGCCTGCATCTGGCCCACTTCATCGCCCCCGCCGCTCTTTTCGATCATGCCGCGCGTGGCGGCGATGCCCTTGGACTGGAAGGCTTCGAAGGCGTTGGCCAGTTCGGTGGCTTCCTTGGCCTTGCCCTCGAGCTTCTTGAGCGCGTCCAGTGCCTTGCGGCCGCTGGCCACGGCGGTCTCGGCATCGGCCAGGCGATCCACGCTGCCTTCGATGGCGGCGCCTTGCAAGTGAATGCTCACTTGCTCAATGGCGCGTTCGACCCGCGCCACCTGTTCGGCGTAGGGCGCATCGACCTGGGACAGATGGTTGAACCGCGCCGAGGTCTGCTCGTTGATCATGAACGACACGATCATGCCGACGGTGAAAACCGCCGCTGCGCTCAAGGGCAGAATCCAGATTCTTGTTCGAAACTTCATATCCCGAAGACTCCTGTGGAGCACAGTGCGTGGACCCGGCCCTGCCGGGGGCAGGCGGGTGACATCGGGTTTTCGGCCGAAACTTGGCTGAATTGAGGGACATAAGTCGCAAAAAGCACCCCTCTCAGCCTTTTTAGAATGCGGGGATGACGCAATCGCCTTCCGCCGCGACCACCCGGCCGCCGACGACCTCCCGCCTGATGTTCTGGGTGGCCCTGCTGTATTTCTCGGAAGGCCTGCCGCTGGGGCTGTTCTTCGACCTGTTCCCGGTGCACTTGCGCCAGGCGGGCGTGGGCCCGGCCGAGATCGGGCTGCTGAGCCTGCTGGGCCTGGCCTGGACGGTGAAGTTCCTCTGGGCACCGCTGGTGGATGCCCTGCGCGGTCACCGCTTCTGGATCGCCGGGGCCAACCTGGGCATGGCGGCGGTGCTGTCGGCACTGGCCATGCGGCCCGAGGCCCTGGGCGGGGGCGAAAGCTGGCCCTGGGTGCTGCTGGCGGCTTTCACGGTGCTGTCGGCCACCAACGACATCGCCACCGATGGCTACACCATCGAGCAACTGTCACGCGGGCAGTACGGCGTGGCCAATGGCATCCGCATCGGCTTTTACCGGGTGGGCATGCTCACGGCCGGCGGCATGCTGGTGGTGGCGGGCTGGACAGGCACAGCCGGGGCGCCCAACTGGCAAGCGGCCTACGCGATGGCGGCCGTGCTGCTGCTGGTCAATGGCGCGCTGGCGCTGCTGGCACCCGCGCCGGCGCCCCGCCCTCTGGTCGTGAAAGCCGCCGAGACCGGCGAGTCCACTTGGGCGGCCGAATGGCGCCGCCTGCGCGCCCAGCCGCTGTGGCTGCTGGCGCTGGGCCTGGTGATTGTGGGCCTGCTGTGGCCGGTGCTGGGCCCGCTGGCCAAGGCCATGCAGCCCGATGACGCCGCAGCCGTGGCCCAGGCCAACCCGCTCCTGGCCTGGGTCACCGCGAACGCTAGCACCTGGTGGTTCAAGGGCGCGGTGCCCGTGGGCCTGATGCTGCTGGGCAGCAGCCTGATGGTGGTGGCCGCCCGTGATCCGCGTGCTGCGGCCATGGCCGATGGCCCCGTGTTCGGCGGCTGGGTGAGCCTGCTGGGCCGCTCGGGCATGGTGCCGGTGCTGGTCTTCATCCTGCTGTTCAAGCTGGGTGACGCGGCCATGGGCTTCATGGTCAAGCCCTTCTGGGTGGATGCCGGCTTCACGCCCGCGCAGATCGGCCTGGTGTCGGTAAACGTGGGCCTGGGCCTGTCGATCGCCGGGGGGCTGGTGGGCGGCTGGTACGTGGACCGGGCCGGCATCTTCAAGGGCCTGTGGGTGCTGGGCCTGGCCCAGGCGCTGTCCAACCTGGGCTATGCGCTGGCCGCCTGGTGGGTGCCGCATGGCGGGCCCGGCGCGCCGGTGGAGTTGCAATACCAGGCCGCGGTGTACGCCGCCAGTGCGCTGGAGAGCTTCACCGGCGGGCTGGGCACGGGGGCTTTCCTTGCCTTCCTGATGGCGATCACCGACAAGCAGCGCGCCACCACCGAGTACGCGATCCTGTCATCCATCTTCGCGTTCTCGCGCGCGGTGGCGGGCTGGGCGGGCGGCCTGGGGGTGGAGCAGATGGGTTACGCGATGTTTTTCCTGCTGACCTTCGGGCTTTCATTCCCTGCGTATCTGCTGCTGCCACAGGTTCGTCGTATGCTTTCCCGCGACGAGGCGCGTTAAGCCCTGTGACAGCCTGTGGCAAGGTGCCTGGGCCGCCCCTGGAAGGACTTTGCATATCATGAAAAAAACAAGCTCGCTGTGGGCTCGCCCCATGTTCACCGCCCTGGCCCTGGCCACCGCTCTGGCCAGTGCGCCCGTGCTGGCGCGCGAAGGGGTGGATGTGGGCAACCAGTCGGGCTTCAGCCGGCTGGTGTCGGCCGAGCAGGTGGAGCAGGCTGCCGTGCAGCAGTACGACCAGCTCAAGGCCGAGGCGGCCAAGAAGAACGCCCTGGGCACCGACAACGACCCTCAGGTGGTGCGCCTGCGTGCCATCGCCAAGCGCCTGATCCCCTACACCCTGGAGTGGAACAAGCGCGCCAGCAGTTGGCGCTGGGAGGTCAACCTGCTCAAGACCAAGGAGCTCAACGCCTTCTGCATGCCCGGCGGAAAGATCGCCTTCTACTCCGGCATCCTGGAGCAGTTGCAGCTCAACGACGATGAAGTGGCCATGATCATGGGCCACGAGATGGCGCACGCGTTGCGTGAGCATGCCCGCGCCCGCATGGGCAAGTCAGCCGCCACGCGCATCGGCGCCAGCCTGCTGTCGAGCGTGCTGGGCCTGGGCAACACCGGCGACGCGCTGCTCAACATGGGCAGCCAGTTGCTGACCCTGAAGTTCAGCCGCGAGGACGAATCCGAGGCCGACCTGATCGGCATGGAACTGGCCGCGCGCTCCGGCTATGACCCCCGCGCGGGTGTGACGTTGTGGCAGAAGATGGCCGCTGCCAGCAAGGGCGCGCCGCCGCAGTTCATGTCCACCCACCCCTCCAGCGGCACCCGCATCCAGGACATCGAGGCCAACCTGCCCAAGGTGCTGCCGCTGTACCAGCGCTCCGCCAAGCCGCCGCAGCGCTTCGACGCCCCGCGCAAGACAGGCCAGGCCGATGGGCGTGATGCCCTGACCTACTGGGGTGTGGCCAGTGCGCCGCAGGCCGTGGTGGCACAGGGTACGGTGGCGCAGGAGCCTGCGGCCCAGTCCACCCCTTCTGCAACGCCTGCCGCACCTGCGAAGGACGCGGGTGGCTGGGTGCGCGTGACGCCGGGGCACAACCACAGCTATTGATGAACCTGCTGTGACGACGCCCCGGCCTTGGGGCGTTGTTCAGAGGCCTGCGGCCAGGTAAGGGTTGTAGCGGCGCTCTTCGCCGAAGGTGCTCTCAGGCCCGTGGCCGGGCGTGAACGTGATGTCATCGCCCAGCGGCAGCAGCTTGCCCGTGATCGCGTTGATCAGGTCGGTGTGGTTGCCGCCTGGGAAATCCGTACGGCCGATGCTGCCTGCGAACAGCACGTCACCCACGAAGGCATGGCGTGTACGGGGATCGAAAAAGATCACATGGCCCGGCGTGTGCCCCGGGCAGTGCAGCACCTGCAGCGTGTGTTGGCCGATGGTGACGGTGTCGCCATCCTTGAGCCATTGCGTGGGCGCGAAGGGCTCGGCCTGCGGAAAGCCGAATATCTGGCTCTGCTGCGGCAGGGCATCGATCCAGAACTGATCACCCGGGTGCGGGCCAATGATGGGCACGCCATGCGTGCGCGCCAGCGTGCCCGTGGCGCCGGCGTGGTCGATGTGCGCGTGCGTGAGCCACAGGGCCTTGAGTGTCAGGCCGCGGTCCTCAATGGCCTTGAGCAGCACGGGGATGTCGCCACCGGGGTCGATCAGGGCGGCTTCGTTGGTTTCGCCGCACCAAACCAGGGAGGCGTTCTGGGCAAAGGCGGTAACAGGAAGGGTTTTGCGGTGGAGCATGGAGAAGAGGAAGCGGATAACAAAGTCTCAAAATTCAAAACATAGTGTCAAAACGGGTTGAATTGAAAGGACTTTTTGAAGCCTAGCACTACGTGGGATTCGTATTTCAGCCAAACCCACCACTCCGGCTCGCGTTTCGGTCACCGCCAGTCAGATGCGATCATCGTTGGGGTTGGAGAAGCTCTGCAGTTGTTCGATGCCCAGCGCCTCTTGTGGGAGCCAAAGGCCCGCTGACCAAAGCGACTCCAGTTCGACGGCCATCGCTGCCTCTAGCCATTGCGGCGCCAAGCTTGTAGCGAAAGAGCGGCACTCCGATTTCTCCCGGCGAACGCCGTTGGTCAACAGCCACCGGTAAAGCGAAATGGCTGGTGTGACCTCGGTGAAACCCGCCTCGACCTTGCGATTGAAGTCCAACGGAATCGAGACGCCCTTTGGGTCCAGATCACCGAAATATTCGGCGCCAACGGCCTGCGTCTCACGAATCGCCTGGTCGAGTGCACGGCCAGTAAGTCGGAAGTTTTGCCCGCCGCCATATATGACGGCAGCGTATCGCCGCGCCGTATGGTTCCACTCTTCGAAACTCCAGTACGTGTTGTGGTTCTCGACCACTAGGACGGGGTGCCCTGGCGCGTCAGCGGCCCGGTAAGGCAAAGGCTGCGGCACCCGAAAGCAACCGAGTCGCTCCAGTGGCAACCGCCCGGAGAACAGCAAGTCCCCGGCACACATCATGTCCAAGCGTTTTTCGTCGCCGTAGATTTCGAGAGAGCGCTCCTTGATTGGCATTCGGAATGGTCGCTTGGAAGGTAGGCGTGAACGCCGCAGAGGCCGACTGCAGAACAAAGATGAGCACATAGATCTGCCAGATCTGTGTCACGAAGGGCAGAAGCAAAGCCACTGCGGCCCTGACGAGATCAAGGGCGAGCAGCAACGCCCGACGGGGCACACGCTCGGCGAAGGCCGAAGCGATGGGCGCGATGCCGATGTAGGCGACCATCTTGATAGCGAGGGCAGTTCCCAAGACCGCACCGGCATTGGCCCCAGTCAGGTCGAAGGCCAGCAGACCCAACGCCACGGTGGCCAGGTCCGTGCCGACCAACGCAACGACCTGTGCAAAGAATAGGTGCCGGTATGTCCGATTCGCCAGTATTTCAAGCATGGGTGCTCTTGTTCGGGAGAGGCCGACGCCAGCAGCAATGCCGCAGCGCCGGCCTAGGCCTACGCGTCCACTCAGGACACTGAAGGCCTGAATGTTCTCGGCTTACTGGCCCGAGAAGTTGGCTGCGATGAAGTTGCCCTGGGTGGTAAAGAACATGTAGAGGTTTTCCTTGGACTTGTCCTTGGCGGCTGCGTCCTTGAAGGTGACCTTCCACTCCTTGCCCTTCTTCCCATCAATTTGCTCGAAATTGCTGGGCTTCACGTTCAACCAGGCCTTGTCGAGCTTGCCGCTTTGGACCAGTTCAGCTTGGCGCTTGGTCGCGCATCCCGAAACGGTCTCTTGGCTGGCTGCCTTGTTGCCATGGAAGTGGCAGTCTGAATCGCCCGCGGCGAAGGCAGATGACGCCATGAAGGCGGTGATGGCCAGGGCGGCGGATGCGATGAATTTGTTCATGAAAAACTCCAGATGGGGTTGGTTGAAGAGAAAGCAGCGATCAAAGCGATGCACGACTTGTTTGGGTGCTTTTTTGAATGTCCATGTCCTCGTGCTCATGCATGTGCTCTTCCGACGGGAAGCGGAAGCTGTTGGGGTCGCTGTCATGCTGGTAGCCATGAAGCTGCATCAAGAGCAGCAAGGCGCCGACGGACATGAGGGCCTGGTTGGCCACAGTGCTCAGACGGGGGAAAGATTCGCGCTTGCGCCGCATCGCCAGTGCCCACACCATCACGGTCAAGGCAGCAATCTGGCCGATCTCCACGCCCACATTGAAGCTCAGAATGCGCAGCAGCATCGCCGTTGGATCATCGCCAAGCGGAAGCTGCTGCAAACGGGTCGACAAGCCGAAGCCATGAAGAAGACCAAAGCCGAAGACCACCGCCGGCAAATTCGGAGACTTGACATCCAAGTGCTTCTGGAACCCGCCTTTGTTGTCAAAGACCTTGTAGATGACGCCGATGCCTCAAGATCACTTGGCTTGACGGTAGGCCAAGAGGCGCAAGGCATTGAAAACCACCAGAAGCGTGGAGCCCTCGTGAACGGCTACAGCCGCACCGATGCCCATACCCATGATGGTCGCGGGGACGAGGATGGCGACCACGCCCAGGCTGACGAAAACGTTCTGCCTGATGACGGCGCGCGTGTGGCGGCTCAGGCCAACAGCGAATGGGAGGTGGCGCAGGTCATCGGCCATCAACGCGACGTCAGCGGTCTCAAGCGCAACGTCAGAGCCAGCGGCCCCCATGGCGATGCCGACGGTGGCATTGGCCATGGCCGGCGCATCGTTGACGCCATCGCCAACCATGGCGACCTTGGTCGTTTCGCGAAGCTTGCGAATGGACTTGACCTTGTCCTCAGGCATCAGATCGCCCCAGGCTTCGTCGAGACCAACATCCTTGGCCACGGCATCAGCAACCTTTTGGTGATCGCCGGAAATCATGATCATTCGCTTGATACCGAGCTGACGCAGTTGCTCCAGCGCTTCGCGCGCACCCGCTCGTGGCGTATCCAGAAGGCCAATAGCACCGAGATCGCGATCGCCAAGGCGAACAACCATCGTCGTACGCCCCGCGTCGCGAAGTCGAGCAATCGCAGCCTCTACAAATCCACCCAGTTTGGGAACGCCATCAACGCCAAACATCTCGGCCTTGCCAATCCAGACGGGCTTGCCTTCGTAGCTTGCCTTGACGCCACGTCCAATCAGGTTTTCAAGCGCACCTGCTTCAGGCACCGATCGATTCCCTATGCGCTCACGCCCGTCTCGCGCTATGGCTGCCGCCAGCGGATGATCGCTGAGAGATTCCACGGAAACAGCAACGGTTAGGAGATCTTCTTCGGAAACCCCCTCAACGGGGATGACGTCAGTGATTCTTGGGCGCCCTTCAGTCAGGGTCCCGGTCTTGTCAAACGCCATCGCGCTCACAGAGCCTAGCTCCTCCAGCGGTGCTCCACCTTTGATCAGGACACCCCCGCGTGCCGCGCGGGCGATGCCTGACAGAACAGCGCTGGGCGTGGCGATGGCCAATGCACAAGGACTGGCCGCAACCAAAACGGCCATGGCCCGGTAGAAGCTGTCCCGAAATGGTTCGTCGACAACCACCCACGCAAACAGGAGCACGAAGGCGAGCGTGAGAACGACCGGCACGAAGACCTTTTCGAACTTGTCTGTGAACCGCTGCGTGGGCGACTTCCTGGCTTCGGCTTCACTGACCATCTTCACGACACGGGCTAGCGCGGAGTCGGACGAGCGTCGGGTGACCTCAATTTCAATAGAGCCAGACCCATTGATGGTGCCGGCAAAAACTCGAGAGATGGCCTCAACGCCGTCAGGACGGCTACGTGCGGAGGCAGCGTCCGCAACTGGACGCTTGTCTACCGGGATGCTCTCGCCTGTCACCGGAGCTTGGTTGATGCTCGACTCCCCTGCAAGCAGGAATCCGTCCGCCGCAAGACGCTCGTTCGGCCGAACCAGAACCACATCGCCGATCACAAGCTCTTCGACTGGAATCTCTACGGCTTGGCCGTCTCGGCGCACCGTGGCTGTGTCTGGGGCGAGTTCTGCCAGGGCCTCAATGGCTCGCTTGGCGCGTCCCATGGCGTAGTGTTCCAGCGCATGTCCAAGGCTGAAGAGAAACAACAAAAGCGCGCCTTCGGCCCATGAGCCCAGGGCCGCGGCGCCCGCCGCCGCGACCAGCATCAGGGTATCAATCTCGAAGCGCTTCAGCCTGAGATTGTCCAGGGCTTCTCGGAGCGTGTAGAACCCGCCGAAGAAGTAGGCGAGAACATAGAGGCTCGTTGGTAGCCATGCTGGAAGGCCTGCCGCGAGCTTTTCGAGGCCAAAGCCAACCCCTAGCAAGGCACCGCACGTCAAGGCAAAGATCATTTCAGAGTTCGGGCCCAAGAGACCACCTTCTCCGTGGCCATGGCCGTGCTCCTCCTGTTCCTTATCCGAATGGCGGTGCCCAGGTTCGCCATGGCCTGCATGCGTCGATTCGGCGGTCTTGGCTAAGGGCTTAACCCCCAACTTGGCTAATTCCCCGAGAACACCTGCCTCCGTGGTCTTTTCACGGTCGAACTCGACAGAGACTTGGCCTGACGGGCTGGCGGTGGCTTCAAGCACCCCGGGAGCGGCAAGCAAGGTCTTGGCAACTGTGTCTGCCCGGCGCTGATGGTTGATTCCCTCCGTTTGCCAGCTTCCATGCCCATAGCGGGCGATGAGTGCTGCGCCGGAGGCCTGCGCAAGCTCTCGGATCCTCGCAAGAGGCATGACTTCGGGGTCAAAATGGATACACAGCTGAGGGGCAGAGCCGCCATCATCTGTGCGAATGTGTGCCTTGTCGATCCCTGCGCGCCCTTGAAGATCACCGATCAGCCTTGCCGCGCATGCGTCTGCTGCGTCCGTGACGCCGGGAAGGACCAGGGAGAGCTCCAAGCTTGTTTTTTCTGTCATAGCCAAGTCGTCATGGTTGAAGCCAGTTGGCCTGTCCTCAGCCTCGCAGGCTCAAAGCCTGCGAGGCAGTTTGCATGCCACGGATTTAACCGCTCGACACAGGCCCGATGGACAGGCGGCAATCCCCGAGGAGTTCCTGCGCAAGTTCGCTGCCTGACCTGAAAGCATGCTGAAGGCAGTTCTAACGCAAGAAGGTGCATGGGGCAATGCCGGAAAGGCTCACCACAAAAGCTGTAGGGGAGGATTTGCTTCGCAGGCTATCCCGCCCCTCCCGTCAGCTTGCAGACGTAAAGATTACAAATTTGTTATGTGTGCAGGTGAAATTCACGCTTGAGGTACCCAGTGGAGCCTGGTTTTTCAAGCCGTTTGACTCTCGTGCGCCCCGTATTTTCAGAGGGGGAGGCGAGCTTGAGCTGTGCGTAAAGCCCCCAACTGAAACCGCCCAAACCGCTTTGCATAGCCCGCGAACGATTACCTTGACATAGATGGCTGCTGCGATATCCAATACGGCTAGCTCCTGGGCAGAATCTGTTTGCCGGGGAGCCCCCGCCTTTCGATGATTTCGGAAGGATCGTCTTCAGACTTGTTTCATGCGTCGATTGCTGAGCATCCTGCTGATTCTGATCCTGCCTCTGCAATTTTGCTATGCGGTGGCAGCGAGCTATTGCCAGCACGAAGATGGTCAGAGCGCCAGCCACTTCGGGCACCACGTTCATGTCCACGAGGACGGTGACCAAACCTCTGGCTCGACCAAATCGAAGCCGAAGACGAAGCTCTTCGCTGATAACGACTGCGTCAGCTGTCATCTTGCCAAGCCGGAACTGCTTAGCAAGCAAGTGAAAATCCCCACGTTCATGCGTGAATCGGCAGCTCCATCAGGAGGTGCCTTACTCTACAGCTCGGCCGACCCGAACAGGATCGAACGCCCCAACTGGCTGAAACTGCTCTAACCGACGAGCGGACAGTCTCTCCCCTTGCTGTATTACCGGGGTGCACCACAGTAGGTGCATTGTCCCTCGTCGAATTGCATCCAACTTCCACTGGAGAATTCGATGAAATGCCCTCGGGGCGTGCGGCGCAATGCCGGCACGCATACGCGTTCCTTTGTTCCCGGCCTGATCGCACTGGCCATTGCTTTGCCCACGCTCAGTTGGGCTCAGGCCTCTACGCCGCCAGGCGCGCCACAGTCGATACCGGGTGCTGCTTCTGCGGGATCGGCACCGACGCTGACGCTGGAGCAGGCGATAGACCTGGCGCTCAACCGACACCCTGACTTATCCGTGGCACGCCGCGAGGTAGAGGCTGCACTCGGCGCTACGCAACAGGCTGGCGTCTTGCCAAATCCGTCTCTGTCGATGTCTGTTGAAGACACACGCAAGACGACCAGGACGACCGCTTATCAGTTGAGCCAGTTGATCGAGTTGGGCGGTAAGCGCTCCAGCCGTGTCAAAGCCGCCCAGCTGATGGAAGATCTGAACCGCGCGCAAGTTCAGGGCCGTGTCGTTCAGATCCGGGCCTCGGTCCGCACTGGCTTCTGGGACCTGCTGGCCGCCCAGTCGCGCATGGATCTGGCTCGGCAATCTGAAGAGCTTGCTCAAGCAGCTGTCGATGCTGCGTCCAAGCGTGTTGCGGCAGGCAAGGTTTCTCCGGTTGAAGAGACCCGTGCACGCTTGGCCCTGTCCGGGGTCGGCCTGGAGACGGCGCAGGCTCAGCAGGATCTTGTGGCAGCCAAATCTCGCCTGGGTGCGATGCTGGGCATTGCCCCTGAGCAGCTGCCCCAACCCGCGGGGGAGTTGAGAGCGCCTGACCAGGCCCCAACCCCTTCCGAGCTCACCCGCTACATGACGACTGCACCGGAGACGGTTCAGTCAGAGCTTGAAGTCAAGCGTCGAGACGCATTGGTCGAAGTCGAGCGTAGCCGTGCCGTGCCCGATGTCACGGTGGGTGTTGGCATGCAGCGCAACAACGAGATGGGGCGCAATCAGACGCTCCTGGGGGTCTCAATCCCTCTGCCAGTGTTCGACCGCAACCAAGGCAACCTTCGTGAGGCCATCGCCCGTGCGGACCAAGCAAGAGATGACGCTCGCAGCAGGCAAATGCGCCTGATGACCGACGTACAGGTCGCTGCTGGCCAGCTTGAAACCGCTCGGCGCCAGGTGTTCCTTGCCGAGGAAAAGCTGCTTCCAGATGCAAGCAGAACCTATGAAGCGGCCACTCAAGGCTTCGCGTTGGGCAAATTTGGCTTCCTCGACGTTCTGGATGCCCAACGAACCTTGTTTCAAGCCCGCTCCCAACACCTGAAGGCCTTGTCGGATGCACAGAAGGCTGCGGCTGACCTTGAGGCGCTGCTTGGTGCTTCGGTGGCAAGCCAGGTCGGCGCGAGCAACGGCACGGCACCGATCAACACGTCTAGCGCGACGCAAAAGTGAGTTTGCAATGAACAACCAACAAAAAATCATCGTTGCGGCCATCGCCGCCATCACCATCGCCGCAGGTACCGCCGTCTGGATGTTTGGCGGGACAGCGTCCAACACCCCCAGCCATTCGGAAGCCGAAGGGCACGACGACAAGGAGCACCATAACGAAGCACCCGCCAAGCCCGAGGCAGGCAAAGAAGGTCAAGCTCAGGCCACGGCCGAAGAAAAAGCCTCGGCGGGCGGAGACGGTCACGGCGACCATGGTGATCAAGGAGAAGAAGGGGAAGAGGAGGCCGTCAAACTGACTGACGAGCAAATCAAACAGAGCCGCATCAAAGTGGAGAAGGCTCAGGCCGGTACCGTCATGTCCGGTGCAGAGTTCCAAGGCGAAGCCAAGTTCGACGCTGATCGGACGGCACAGGTCGTGCCTCGCATGGCCGGCGTTGTCGAGCTGGTCAAGGCGGATCTGGGGCAACGTGTCAAAAAGGGTGAGGTGCTGGCGGTTATCTCCAGCCCAGACCTGTCTGCACAGCGCGCTGCGTTGCTCGCTGCGCGTGAACGGGCTTCTGCCGCACGAGCGACGTACCAGCGCGAGAAGAGCCTTTGGGAACAGAAGATCTCAGCGCAGCAGGACTACCTCATCGCGCAACAGCAGTTGCGGGAAGCAGAGATCGAACAGCGCAATGCCGAGCAGCGACTTTCCGCCCTGGGCGCCGGCACCACGGCGAGTGCAGAGGGCCTGAGTCGCTTCGAGATTCGTGCTCCGTTTGACGGGACCGTCGTTGAGAAAGCGATAGCACTGGGCGAAACCGTTGCCAGCGACGCAAAGATCTTTGTGATCTCCGACATGTCCAAGGTTTGGGTCGAGTTCTACGTGCCAGCCAAAGACATCGAGAAGGTTCAGGTTGGTGCGACAGCGAGCGTCAAGGCCACTGGTTCTGATCAGGTCGTCACCGGCACGGTGAACTATGTGGGTTCTCTGCTTGGTGCATCCACCCGTACAGCCACGGCACGCATCACCATGACAAACCCCGCCGGAGCGTGGCGTCCTGGCCTCTTTGTCGCCGTCAATGTGCTGAGCGAGCGCAGCCAGGTTCCCCTGGTGATCCGCAACGATGCTCTGCAGACCGTCGAGGACAAACTCAGTGTGTTCGTGCGCACGCCCGAGGGCTTCAAAGCCCAAGTCGTGAAACTTGGCCGTTCGGATGGCACCTACTCCGAAGTGTTGTCCGGGTTGGCTGCAGGTGCTGACTACGCCACCGAGAACAGTTTCGTCCTCAAGGCTGAGCTCGGCAAGGGCAGCGCCGAGCACGGCCATTGATGCGGGAGATCAACATGTTTGAACGCATCATCAAATTCGCCATCGAACAGCGATGGCTTGTCTTGCTGGCCGTGCTGGGCATGGCTGCCATCGGCGTCTTCAGCTACACCAAGCTGCCCATCGACGCTGTTCCGGACATCACCAATGTCCAGGTCCAGATCAACACGTCTGCGTCAGGCTATTCGCCACTTGAAACAGAGCAGCGTGTCACCTACCCGGTGGAGACGGTGATGTCGGGCTTGCCGAAGCTTGTCCAGACCCGCTCGATCTCGCGCTACGGTCTCTCCCAGGTCACGGTGATCTTCAAGGACGGAACCGACGTCTACTTCGCCCGCCAACTCGTCGCAGAGCGCCTGGCTCAAGCTCGGGAACGCCTCCCCGCTGGCGTCAGCCCGGAAATGGGGCCAATCTCCACGGGCCTGGGGGAAATCTTCCTCTGGACGGTGGAGTCCAAGGAAGATGCCAAGAAGCCTGACGGAACACCCTATACGCCGACAGACCTCCGCGAAATCCAGGATTGGATCATCAAGCCCCAACTGCGCAACGTTCCGGGCGTGACTGAGATCAACTCGATTGGTGGCTACTCGAAGGAGTACCTGGTTGCACCAGATCCCGCCAAACTGTCTTCCCTCGGGCTCAGCCTGGCGGAACTCATCAAGGCCATCGATCTGAACAATGCCAACGTGGGCGCTGGCTACATCGAGAAGCGTGGTGAACAGTACCTCGTTCGTGCCCCTGGTCAGGTGAGCAGCCCCCAGGACATCTCCAATATCGTGGTCAAGAGCGTCAACGGACAGGTTGTCCGCATCGGTGACGTAGCCACGGTAGGGGTGGGCAAGGAACTCCGCACCGGTGCGGCTACGGACAACGGACGCGAGGTCGTTCTGGGCACCGTTTTCATGCTGATCGGAGAGAACAGCCGCGCCGTTTCTAAGGCTGTTTCCGAGAAGATGGTTGAAATCAACCGCTCCTTGCCGGAAGGCATTCACGCCATCACGGTGTATGACCGCACCAACCTCGTCGACAAGGCCATCGCCACGGTTCGCAAGAATCTGGTCGAGGGTGCCATTCTCGTGATCGTGGTGCTGTTCTTGTTCCTCGGCAACATCCGGGCGGCCATCATCACCGCGATGGTGATCCCCCTGTCCATGTTGTTCACCTTCACGGGCATGGTCAACCGAGGCGTCAGTGCGAACCTGATGAGCCTTGGCGCACTGGACTTCGGGATCATCGTCGATGGTGCGGTTGTGATCGTCGAGAACTGTGTACGCCGTCTGGCTCACGCTCAGGCTCATCATGGCCGAGAGCTGACATTAAAGGAGCGGTTCGAGGAGGTTTTCGCCGCGGCTCAGGAAGCTCGCCGCCCGCTGATCTTCGGTCAGATCATCATCATGGTGGTCTACCTGCCCATCTTTGCCCTCAGCGGTGTAGAAGGCAAAATGTTCCATCCGATGGCTTTCACGGTGGTTGCAGCGCTCATTGGCGCGATGATCCTGTCTGTGACCTTCGTGCCTGCTGCGGTCGCCCTGTTCATCGGTCGCAAGGTCGATGAAAAAGAGAACCGCCTTGTCACGGCCACCAAGCGTCTGTACGAGCCCATGCTCAAGAAGGCTCTGCGCAACGTGCCAGTGGTCGTAGCCAGTGCCATCGCCATCCTCTCGATCTCGGCGGTTGTCGGCTCCAAGATGGGCAGTGAATTCATCCCCAACCTGAACGAAGGCGACTTCGCCATGCAGGCCTTGCGGGTGCCTGCGACGAGCCTTTCTCAGTCGGTTGAGATGCAAAAGCAGATCGAAACGACGCTGAAAGCCAAGTTCCCGGAAATCGACCGCGTGTTTGCACGGACCGGTACGGCCGAGGTGGCCTCCGACCCCATGCCGCCGAACATCTCGGACGCATATGTGATGCTCAAGCCCATCGACGAGTGGCCCAAGCCCCGCAAGACGCGTGAAGAGCTGGTGACTGCTGTCCAGAAAGAAGTCGAGAAAATGCCGGGCAACGCCTACGAGTTCTCTCAACCGATCCAGTTGCGCTTCAACGAGCTCATTTCCGGGGTTCGCAGTGACGTTGCCGTCAAGGTGTTTGGCGACGACATGGACGTGCTCAATGCGGAGGCGGCAAAGATCGCTGCGACACTCCAAGGCATCAAGGGTGCTGCGGAGGTCAAGGTTGAGCAAACCACTGGTTTGCCCATGCTGACCGTAGCTATTGACCGCGCACGCGCGGCCAGGTATGGCCTGAATGCTGGGGATGTCCAGGAGACCCTGGCGACGGCGCTGGGCGGCAAAGAGGCGGGCACGATGTTCGAAGGGGACCGTCGTTTTGACATCGTGGTCCGATTGCCCGAGACACTGCGTGGCGACCTGGACGCAGTGAGCCGCTTGCCGATCCCCATCCCAGCGCAGGCTGCGGCGGGCGGAGCAGCCAGCGTTCGCTACATCCCGCTGTCCGAAGTCGCCGAGCTGAAGCTGGCCCCTGGCCCGAATCAGATCAGTCGGGAAAACGGCAAGCGTCGCGTTGTTGTTACGGCAAACGTGCGGGGTACCGACCTGGGTTCGTTTGTCTTGACGGCTCAGGATGCAGTGAACAAGCAGCTGAAGATGCCCCCCGGCTACTGGATTCAATGGGGCGGGACTTTCGAAAACCTCTTGTCGGCCACGCAACGCCTGCAGATCGTGGTCCCGGTGGCGCTTGCTCTGGTGTTCCTGCTGTTGTTCATGATGTTCAACAACGTCAAGGATGGTCTGGTCGTTTTCACAGGGGTTCCGTTTGCCCTCACAGGCGGCGTACTGGCCCTCTGGATGCGAGGAATACCCCTGTCGATCTCGGCTGCAGTCGGATTCATTGCACTGTCTGGCGTGGCCGTGCTCAACGGGCTGGTGATGATTTCCTTCATCCGAAGCTTGCGTGAGGAAGGCAAGTCACTCTATGACGCGGTGCTCGAAGGGGCTCTGACGCGACTTCGTCCGGTTCTGATGACCGCCATGGTGGCATCGCTCGGGTTCGTGCCCATGGCCCTGGCCACAGGTACGGGTGCCGAAGTGCAGCGCCCCCTCGCAACGGTCGTCATTGGCGGGATCATCTCGTCGACGATATTGACCTTGCTCGTCTTGCCTGTCTTGTACTGGCTTATCCATCGCAACGACGAGGCCAAGCGAGCGAGCACACCAATCGAGGCTACTGCATAACGCGGGTATATGCCGGCACCGCAAATGGGGCCGGCTCTCGGCTCTCTAGGGCGCCCGCAGTTCCGCGGTCGCCCGAACGAGCTTCGGTGCTGATCCGACGTACAACATCTGAGCGTCCTTCAGGACGCTCGGGCTCTGCCTTGGAGCGTCGCAATGTTGCCTTCGTTGTCTCACTTGGATGAGGCCGTATTTGCCGCGTGCAATGCGCTGATCCTCGTCATCGGTATCCTGATCTTCGCTTGGTGGATATCACGCCGTCCGCCATTGCCGCCAGAACCCAAGAAGCCGAAGTACGCCCAGCGGCTACAAAGCCAGTTCAAGCGTCGCAGCAGTGGAAAGAAGCAGGTGACATCGGAGGCTTTTCTCTCTGATTCGACCAAGGTTAAAGGCTCGCCGGCGGGCGTGCGCCAAAAGAAGAGAAAGCCGCGAAAGCCGCGCTAATCTTACTGTGTCACAAAAGTAGTTTTACGCTTGTGCTCCTGCCGTAAAAACAGCAGGCTAGGCTTGATACGTGGGTCAGATTTGGATGGAAATCACCGGGGTGGCTGGGTCACTTCGAGATGGAAATCAACACGCTTAGGTTCTCCTCCGCGCGTTCCTTAAGGCCCGCAAGGTTCCTGCCTGCCACCGCATCGGCAACGACGGCGCCGAAGGGTTGCCCCATGCCAAACTCTGGGGACTCCTCCAGGTCACGCCACCAGGGCAGGCCTTCGATGCGCAGTTCCTCATCTTCGGCCAGCATGCGATGGGCGACTGTGGCCGCGACGGCCTTGACTTCGTCCAGGGTGGCCGTGCGGTAGATCCTGGCGGCTTCTGGGGAGGGAACTGGCGGACTGAGGGCGCGGCCTTGTCGGTGCCGCTCCTCTAGAAAATTCGCCTGCCAGTGCGCTCCAAGCTGGGCAGCGCGGACATCGGCTTGAGCCCGGTTGATGTCCGCGAGGGCTTCCGTGTGTTCCTTCTTCCCGAAGGCTTGGTGAATGTCATCGGGAATTCGGATGCGGAAGTAGAACCGACCGCCTTTGATGACGAGATAGGGTGTTTTCTTTGACAACTTCGGCACGTCCTGATTGTCCCACGGCCCCGCATGAGAGTGGGGTTTGTGGGAAGGATTGTGGGAAGGTCAATGGGAGCTTCACCCTTTATTCATCGATATCTAGAGCCGACGCCCCAGGTGAGACGCATCGGATCTGAGCGCCACAAGCGCCTTTTTTGCTTTGGGGGCTGTGAGCGATCAGCTCGTCGGGCTGACCAGCATCTTCAGCTCGGGCGCGGCCTCCAGGAAGGGCGCCATCTGGGGCCCCAGCTGGCGGAAGTGGTCCGACTTCTTGTGCGCCTCGATGGCCTCGGGCGACTGGTAGCGTTCGACGAACACGTACACGGTGCTGTCCGCCGTGCGCCAGAGCGTGTACTCCAGGCATCCAGGCTCTGCCCGCGAGGCGGCCACGAGCTGGTTGGCGACTTCTTCGAACGCGGCCTGCTGGTCGTCCTTGACTTTGATTGTGGCAACGATGCCGACCATGGTGGGGTCCTTTCTGTGCGGTGGTGTTGTGGGGCCGGGTCGGATCAGGCGACTTCGAACAAGGCCGCAGCGCCCATGCCGCCACCGATGCACATGCTGACCACCACGTGCTTGGCCTTGCGGCGGCGCCCTTCCAGCAGGGCATGGCCCACCATGCGCGCGCCGCTCATGCCGTAGGGGTGGCCGATGCTGATGGCGCCGCCATTCACGTTGTACTTGGCCGGGTCGATGCCCAAGGTGTCGCGGCAGTACCGGGTCTGCACGGCGAAGGCTTCGTTGAGCTCCCACAGGTCGATGTCTTGCACCTTCAGGCCATGCTGCTTGAGCAGCTTGGGGATGGCGTACACGGGGCCGATGCCCATTTCTTCCGGTGCGCAGCCGGCCACGCTCATGCCCTTGTAGATGCCCAGCACCTGCAGGCCGCGCTTCTCGGCCGTGGCGCGCTCCATCAGCACGCTGGCGCTGGCGCCGTCGGACAGCTGGCTGGCGTTGCCGGCCGTGATCACGCCACCGTCGATCACGGGCTTGAGGCCGGCCAGGCCTTCATACGTGGTGTCGGGGCGGTTGCCTTCGTCCTGCGACAACAGCACATCTTGAAAGGTGACCTCGTCCGAGCCCTTGGCGCGCACGGCCATCCGGGCCTGGATGGGCACGATCTCATCCTTGAACAGGCCGGCCTGCTGGGCAGCGGCTGTGCGCTTTTGCGATTCGAGCGAGTAGCGGTCCTGAGCCTCGCGCGAGATGCCGTACTTCTTGGCGACGAACTCCGCCGTCTGCAGCATGGGCATGTAGGCCTCGCTGGCGTGGGCGATCACGTTGGGATCCCGCTCGCGCCCCACCCACTCGAAGTAGCGCTGCTGCAGGCCGCTGATGTTGTCCTGGCCGCCGGCCACCGTGATGTCCATGCCATCGACGATGATCTGCTTGGCGGCCGTGGCAATGGCCATCAGGCCCGAGGCGCACTGGCGGTCCATGGTCTGGCCCGACACCTCGACCGGGAAGCCCGCTGCCAGCAAGGCGGTGCGCGCCAGGTTGCCGCCGGCTGTGCCTGCGGTGAGCACGGCGCCCACCACCACGTCCTCGATCTCGCCACCCTCCAGGCCGGCGCGCGAGGCCGCGTGCGACAGCGCATGCGCCATGAGCGTGGGGGACTTGATGTGGTTCAAGGCGCCCTTGAAGGCCCGGCCGATGGGCGAACGGGCGGTCGAAACGATGACGGCTTCTCTCGTGATGATGGCCTTTTGCGTTGGCTTGGGGTGGAGCGCTGGGCGCTTCGGTTTGCTCAGCGGGACACGCCCCGCCACCTGCGTGGCGCGGAGCGTGCGAAGCCATCCTAGGTCAATCAGCCGGGCTGGTGGGAGGCTTTTCCGCAGGGCGGTGCGTGCAGATGGACTTCTACCGCAGGGCGGTATCCTGGGCGTGTTCGGCGCGGTTCGTCAGCACACCCAGGGGGACCACGCAGAGCGTGACGCCGTCCAGGGTGAGGACCAGGCCCAGTTGGCCACCCATCTGGGTGACGACGCTGGTGGTGAGGGGCGGCACCGAGGCTGATTCGCTGGCGGCCACGGTGTGCGTAGTGCGGGCTGTGGCCGATGCACTGATCGGCGGGTGGCGCAGCATGGCCCACAGGGTGTGCGGATCGCGCCGCTGCAGGGCTTGCAGGTACAGCCGAAAAGCCATGTCCTCGGTGGTGTCGGGTTCGGCGCCAGGTTCACGGGGCTTGGTATCAACCGCTTGCCGCAGCCTGAGCAGGGCGCGCCGCAACTGCTGGCGGCTGCCGGCTTCGGAGCGGCCGCTGGCCTGGGCGATCTCGGCATGGCTGGCATCGAACACTTCGTGCAGCAACAGGGCCGCGCCATCGGCCAGGCTGAGGTAGGCAGCGATCAGACGCAAGGCATGGGCGGCATCCTCGGCCAGTGCGGCATCCGATTCCGCGGAGGGCGATGTCAGGGCCGTGTCACCAGCGGTGGTGTCCACCAGCCATTGCTGCATCCATTGACGCCGCCGCAGGCGGTCGACGGCCAGGTTGCGCACCACGGTGAGCAGCCAGGCCTGGGCGGCGTTGAGCGCGTGCGCCTGGGTGGCTTCCAGCGCGCGCACGTAGGCGTCCTGCACGGCGTCTTCGGCCTCGGCGGGGCCCAGCAGGCGGGCAGCGGCCCGTACCAGGCGGCGGTGGTCGGCGTTGAGCAGGGCCAGGCGGCGTTCGTCGTGCATCCTGCGCAGCATGCCACAGGCCCTTTTTGCAGGGGCGGTGTCACGAAAGCGGCGCCTCGTTCGTCAAGGCTGGCATCTGGTTCACACACGAGGCATGACGAGCAATGACCACCATGGACACCCCTGATACTCCCACCGCAACACCCTCCAGCGCCACCGAGCCGCGCACCTCCTACCTGGAGGAGAAGGCTTTCAAGGCACGCACCCTGCTGATCTTCGGCACCGTCACGGATGTGATGGCCGCGGATGTGACGCGCCGCCTGATCGCGCTCGATGCCGAGAGCAGCGACCCGATCGACGTGCTGGTGAGCTCGCCGGGCGGCCACCTCGAATCGGGCGACACGATCCACGATGTGGTGCGTTTCATCGCCGCGCCCGTGAACATGATCGGCACCGGCTGGGTGGGCAGCGCCGCCACGCACCTGTACCTGTCGGTGCCGCATGAGCGGCGCTACTGCCTGCCCAACACGCGCTTCCTGATCCACCAGCCCAGCGGCGGCGCAGGCGGGCCGGCCAGCGACATCGCGATCCAGGCGCAGGAGATCGTCAAGGCCCGCGAGCGCATCGCCCGCACCATCGCACGGGAGACGGGCAAGGCGCTGGAGGTGGTGCTGGCCGACATCGCGCGGGATCGGTGGTTGTCGGCCGAGGAGGCCGTGGCCTATGGGCTGGTGTCGCGGATCATTGAGCGCAAGAGTGAACTCAGCGCGTCAGGCAGCGCTCGTTGACCAGAAGGCCTGGCGTGATGTGATGGTGGTGCTGTCGACCAAGGCCTTGAGGCGTTTTCCGTCGGGCATGCGCGCTGAGCGGGCGAGCATCGGCCATGGGATACGTTGCGGCGCCCCACGCCCCACGCCCCACTCCTGCGAGGCGGTCGATGGGGCGGGTGTCCGGGTCACCAGTTCGCGGTAGATCCCGCCTTCCTTCACGCTGCCACTCGTGGTCCCGGCGCCGTTGATGCGGGCGATGCAGTCATCCCTGTCCTTGGCGGGCAGTGCGTTGCAGCGCGCGGTGGCGTTGACCTCCGTGTCACCCGCCTTGGTGCTGGCGCCCAGCTGGCCACGCCGTGACTCGTCCCTGGCGGCGCCGGCTTCCTTCAGGCATGTGGCGCGGTCCTGCTGTGAACTGCCATCCATGCACGCCGCGCGTTCGCGCTCATAGCTGGATGCAGCGGTGTTGCCCGCGAAGGACTCGACCGCAAAGGCTGTCGCGGCACTCAACGCGGCGGCCATGAGGCCGATGGCGCGCAAGCTCGCGCCACGGGGAGGGTTCGGTGCTGCAGGGATATGGTGGGACATGCCGATGCTCCTTCTGAAGGCCCCGGCGGCATTGCCGACAGGGCCATGGCAGTTTAGGAAGCGCGCATCGGTTTCAACGTCGGACAGCCCTTGATCGCCACGGCAGCGTGTGCCGAAAGTGCTGTAGGTTGCGGCCTACAGCGTGGGTTCGCGCCTTAGCGCTTGTTGACCCGCAAGCCCACCAGCGCCGCGGAGGCGATGCCCAGCACCAGCGCCAGCGATGAGCCGTAGAACACACCGCTTGCCTGCCCATGGTCCAGCATGAAGCCGAACACCGGCGCGGCCACGGCAAAGCCCACGTCCAGCCCGGAGTACACCGTGCCGTAGACCCGGCCGGTCGCGCCCGGGGGCGCGGCGCGCTTGATCAGCATGTCGCGTGAAGGCCCGGCCAGGCCCGTGCCGAAACCAGCCAGCGCGGCGGCACCGGCCGCGATATAGCCAGGCAGCCAGCCCGTGGCCGTGAGCAGCAGCAAGCCGGCCGCCAGGGCCATGGCAATCGCGATGGTGCGCTCCAGCCTGGCCACACGTGCCACCAGGAAGCCGCCGATCACCATGCCGGCCGCGCCGCACAGCATGTAGCCCGTCACCACGAAGGCCGTGACCGACTCGGGCAGGCCATACATGCGCATCAGTGCCGGGCTGGAAAAGCTCTGGATGGCGCTCAGCGCGGCCGTGGTCCAGAAGAAAAACGAGAAGCACAGCCACACCGACGGCAGCTTCAGGAAGGCCATCGGGTGCTCCTCATGCGTGGGCGTGGCCTGCGCGCCGGGTTTGGCCGCACTGTCCCACTGGCCTGGCCGATCATCGATGGCATCGCGGTTGAGCACCAGGAGCACCAGCACCGCCAGCGACACCAGCGCGGCGGCCAGGTAGGCCGTGCGCCATTGGCCGCCGGCCCAGCCCGTCACCCCGATCAGGAATATCGGGGCCGAGGCCCAGCCCAGGTTGCCCGTGATGCCGTGTACCGAGAAGGCATGGCCCAGGCGCGGTGCCGACACGCGCTTGTTCAGGATGGTGAAGTCCACGGGGTGAAAGGGCGCATTGCCCAGCCCGGCCAGCGCGGCGGCCAGCATCAGGCCTGGGTAGCCCTGCGCCGTGGCGGCCGCCAGCGCGGCGCACACGAACAGGCCCAGCGCCGTGAACAGCACCGGACGCGCGCCCACGCGGTCCACCAGGAAGCCGGCCATGGCCTGGCCCACGCCCGAGATCACGAAGAACACCGACACCAGCAGACCCAGCTCCGAATAGCTCAGCCCGAAATCCCGGATGAACAGCGGGAACAGCGGCGGCAGCAGCATGTGGTTGAAGTGCGAGGTGCCGTGTGCCAGCCCGATCAGGCCGATGGTGGTGGCGTCCTGCCGGGCGCTGACGGGCGCCGGGGTGCCAAGGGTGGTCGTGTTCATGCCCGCACTGTAGGCGCGGGGCGCTTGTCCGGGTTACGATAGATCGACAATTTCTGTCGAGATCATGCCAAAACGCGCGCCATCTACCGTGTCGACGCCGGCTGCACCCGGGCGGCGCACCATTCCGCCGCTGGATCCGCAGCGCTACGGCCCCAGCATGGGGCGGCCCGTGCGCGCCAAGGCGCGCGTGATCACGGCCGATCTGCAGGTGGAGCCGCACAGCCACGCCTGGGGGCAGCTGGCGTTTTCGGCCACGGGCGTGGCGCGCATCACGGCGGGGCGCAGCACCTTCATCGTGCCGCCCTCGCGGGCGGTGTGGATTCCGCCGCACGTGGTGCATGCGGTCACGGTGCTGGAAGATGCCGACATGCGCACGGTGTATGTCCACCAGCAGGGGGGCGAGGTGGGCCCGCAGGTGCCTGCCGCCCAGCAGGCCGTGTGGCGCGAGTGCCGGGTGCTGGAGGTGACTGCCCTGATGCGCGAGCTGGTGCTGGAGCTGGCCCGGGTGCCGGCGCCAGGGCGCGATGCGTCCGGCCAGTTCCCTGAGGGCAAGCCAGGCGAGCGCGAGCGCTGCCTGGCGGCCCTGATCCTCGATGAGATGCGCCAGGCCAAGCCGGTGCCCCTGGGCGTGGCCCTGCCGGCGGACAAGCGCCTGCGCGCCCTGTGCGAGGCCGTGCTGAACGATCCTGGGCGCCACACCACGCTGGCCGGCTGGGCCGCCGAGGTGGGCGCCAGCCCGCGCACCGTGGCACGCCTGTTCCGCGATGAGCTGCAGACGAGCTTCGTGCAGTGGCGCCAGCAGGTGCTGCTGGCCAAGGCCCTGTCGCTGTCGGCGCGCAAGCGGCCCATGAGCCACATCGCGGCCGAATTGGGCTATGCCAGTGCCAGCGCGTTCACCGCCATGGTGACCCGTTCGGTGGGCATGCCGCCCAGCCGCTTCTTCGCGCTGGGGCAGTAGGCGCGCGGCGCGCAAGACTTGGCGCGGATCTTGCCGCGTTCACAGGCCTTGCCTGAGAACGAGAGGTCCCCGCCATGAAGACATTCATCCGCGTCGCCAAGGTCTGGCTGCCCGATGCCGGCCACACCGTGCGCACCCATGGTGCAGCCGTGGCCGGGCCCGAAGCGCAAGGCTTTTGCACCAGCAGCCAGGGCATGCGCTTCAAGCTGGGCGAGGGGCTGCCCGGCCTGGTCTGGCAGCAGGGCCGGCCCATGCTGCTCAAGCAGTTGCATGGCCTGCCTTGCCTGCGGGCCGAGGCGGCGCGCGCCGCGCGGCTGAGCAGTGCGATTGCGCTGCCGGTGTTTGTGCGTGGTGACCTTGCTCTCATCTTCTCGCACACCAGTGGCGCAGCGGGTGGAGGGCTGGTTGCCGGGAGATGCGCCGAACACACTGCGGCGCGCCTTCGGGTTCGATGAGGCCAAAGGCCCCATGGGTGATACAACGCTGGCCTGGGTGGGGGCCACAGCCCCGTCGGCAAGGCCTACCTGAGCGGTACGCCGTGTGTCGAAGCCCTGGCCGATGGTGCCCTGGTGGCAGTGCCGGTGGTAAGCGAGGGCGAGGTGTCCGAGGTGGTGCTGCTGACGTTGTGAGCTTCCAAGCCTCACAACACTTCGGTCTTCGCCGAAACATTCGTACCGTCATGTGTTGCACATTCGTTCTCGATTCAAGCAACCTTGAGCGCACATCATGACTGTGACCTGTTTCATCCGCTACCAGATCGACCCATTCCAGCGCGAAGCCTTCAAGCGGTACGCCGAAACATGGGGGCGAATCATTCCCCGTTGTGGCGGCAACCTCATCGGCTATTTCCTGCCTCACGAAGGCAGCAACGACGTGGCCTGGGGCCTGATTGGTTTCGATGATATGGCGGCTTACGAGCGCTACCGCTCGGTGCTCAAGGACGACGCCGATGGGCGGAGCAACTTCGAGCTGGCGCAGTCTCTACGCTTCATCCTCCGCGAGGAGCGAACTTGGCTTGAAGATGTCGGCGCGACGCGCGATGTAGCACGGCAGGTGACGCCATGATCGCGGTTATTTTTGAAGTAGACCCTTACCCTGGTGCCGCGCCTCGCTACTTTGAACTCGCAGCCGAACTCAAAGCCGACCTGGAGTCCATTGACGGCTTTATATCGGTAGAGCGTTTCGAGAGCCTTGCAAAACCCGGGCGATTCTTGTCCTTGAGCTTCTGGCGCGATGACGCTGCGGTGCGCAGTTGGCGTTGTCGTGGCACGCACCGTCAAGCCCAACAAGAAGGCCGTCGCGATATCTTTGCCGGCTACCGATTGCGGGTTGCAACGATTGTTCGCGACTACGGGTTGCTTGACTGCGAAGCGGCGGCGCCAGACTCTCGAAGCACGCTAATCTGACATGCATGAATACCCCCCATGAACCTCGCCTGGCCCGTGTGGCAGCCATCGTGGCAGACCCTACCCGGTCTCGGATGTTGACCTACCTGCTTTCCGGCGAATACGCCAGCGCGAGCGAACTGGCAAAGGCAGCTTCAGTGACGCCTGCCACGGCCAGTGGGCATCTGGGTAAGTTGATGGACGCAAAGTTTGTCGTCTGTGAGCCAAAGGGGCGCCACAGGTACTACCGCTTAGCCGACGCCGACGTGGCGCATGCGCTCGAAGCGCTAGC
The DNA here is from genome assembly GCF_049274795.1 of Aquabacterium sp. Lineage (GTDB taxonomy): Bacteria > Pseudomonadota > Gammaproteobacteria > Burkholderiales > Burkholderiaceae_C > Aquabacterium. The sequence continues at coordinate 4,866 of NZ_JBASTH010000110.1, read as the reverse complement.
CTTGGTGGCTGAACGTGAAGAGCATGATCGCGCGTGGGCACACCCAGAGCGAGTTCGCCTACGCCTTGCGCGATGCTGTTACGGGCATCTGGCAGGCAAGCTCGGAGTTTCGATCTTTGATGCACTCCAGCTCGGAGCACATCTGAGATTGACGCCCTCAGGCTTCGATCTTACTGACTCGGGTAGGGCGTGGCTCGATGGGTTGGGGATGAGTCCAAGTCCACCCAGTAGTCGGCGTCGCTTTGCCTACGTTGTCTGGATTGGTCAGAACGCCGCGATCACCTCGCAGGCCAACTTGCAGATGAGATGTACCAGCATTTCACAGAAATGGGCTGGTTGCGACGCAGAGATGGCCGTACTGTGGAGGTCACCGTTCGTGGCCAACGGGAACTGCTAACTCTTTTGGACAAGAATGCCACCTGAGTTGGGGTAGAGCAGACTTTCGACGTTGGCGATACGCCGGCCAGCTAAGGACGGGCTGCAAAACCTGATCGCAGGGCGCGAGTCTTGCATGATGATGTCAAGTTAATGCGTGACGCAAGAACATGAAGCAAGTCAGTCAGGGATTGCTCAACCCACCAAGAAGGAGTCCAAACCCAAGAAGTTACCCAGGGCTCACATGCAGCGAGAAACGGATAGTCAAGCCACATGGTTTGACGACACGATGCTGGCGAAGGACTGTGATCACCAGCCCCCCCCATGGTCAAGCATGAACACCAGCCTGCTGCACCGCTCGTGAAGGTCGGTGATCTGATGTCGTCCGTGCGGCAGGAGTTCTTTCCTTTCAGTATCGAGCCCCGAGAGCATGACGGGTTCCGCGCCAGCCTGGCGTTCAAGCGAGGCCCCGGGCTCAGCATCGGCGCGGTGACCATTGATCCGCATGTGGCCACCGTGAGCCGTGGCAACAAGGCCGCGATGCAAAGCGGCATGAGCAAGGTGCTGTGGATCGACGAGGGTGAGGCCGAGTTCGAGCAAGGTGACTGGAGCTGGCGCTTGCAGCCCGGGCAATGGGCGGTCTATGACGTCGACCAGCCCTATCGTTTTCTGTCGACCACGCGCACATCGTTCATCACCATGGTGTGTGACCGCGCGCTGCTGGGGCCGATGGTTGCTGGCAAACCCAGCCCACAGGTGATGGACGATGTGGCGCTGCTGTCGCGTCAGTTCGTGCGCGCGGCGCTGGCTTCCGAGTTGACGCTGTCGCACCGCACTGTCAATGCACTGGCTCATGGCGTGGGCCAATGCCTGGGGGGCGCCGAGCTGGTGATGGAGGGCGTGCCCGCCACGGATCACCATCAGCAACTGCTCGACAAGGCCAGGCGCTACATCGAGCGCATGCTGCATGATCCGGCGCTGTGCCCGACCATGATCGCCAGTGCCTTGTGCGTGTCCCGACGCACGTTGTACGCCGCCTTTGCCGTGGCCAACGAGGCACCGGCGCGTGCCATCCAGGAGGCACGGCTGCGCCATGCGCAGCAGTTGTTGATGACGCAGCCTGTCAACCTCACCAGCCTGGCCTTGCACATGGGGTTCAGTGACGCGGCGCATTTCAGCCGCACCTACAAGAAGCTGTTCGGCGAATCGCCCTCCGCCACCAGGGACCGTGCCTCGCGTTGATTTGCACGGATCGACAAGCCCCCTGCGCAGAGGTGCAAGACGGCACCACGCTCCCACGGTCAGACTGAATCCGCAACCCACACCACAGCGGATTCATCCATGACACACGACGCCTCCCTCAAGACCTACCACCCCTACATCAACGGCCGCCCCTGGGAGTCGGCGGATCAGCCGCTGTACACGGTGGTCGATCCGTACACGAAGAAGCCCGTGGCCAACGTGCGCCTGGCCACTTCCAGCGACATCGACAAAGCCATCGAGCTGGCTGTGCCCGCGCAGAAGCAATGGGCGGCCTTGCTGCCTGCGCAGCGTGAAGCGGTGCTGCTCAAGGCGGCCGACATCGTCGAGCGCCGCCGCGATGAGATCGCCAGGGTGCTGATCCAGGAAGGCGGCAACGTCTTCGGCAAGGCCATGTTCGAGTGCGACTACATCATCAGCACCTTCCGCATCGCCGCCGGCCAGGTGCGCGATGTGCGCGGCGAGACCATGCCTTCCGATTCACCGAACCGCATCTCGATGACCATCCGCTCGCCCCTGGGCGTGGTGGCCGGCATCGGGCCGTTCAACGCGCCGCTGCTGCTCAATGGCAAGAAGCTGGCGCCGGCACTGGCGGCGGGCAACGCCTTCATCCTCAAGCCTTCGCCCTACACGCCGCTCACGGCCCTGCTGTTCGCCGAGATCCTGGAAGAAGCAGGCCTGCCGCCTGGCGTGCTGGCCGTGTTGCCGACCACCGATGAGGCCCTGGGCGAGAAGCTTTTCTCCGATCCGCGCATCGCCCTGGTCACCTTCACGGGCTCGGCCAAGGTGGGCTTCTTGCTGAGTGATCTGGCGGGCCGTCATCGCAAGAAGCTAGTGCTGGAGCTGGGCGGCAAGAGCCCCATCGTGATCCTCAAGGATGCCGACATGGACTACGCCGTGCGCTCCGCCGCGTTCGGCATCTACTTCAACCAGGGCCAAGTCTGCATGGCCAACAGCCGGATCATCGTCGAGGCACCGATCTACGACGAGTTCTGCAAGCGTTTTGCCGCCAAGGTGGCCGAGATCCCTTATGGCGATCCTTCCATCCCCACGACCGCCGTCGGCCCGCTGATCAGCGGGCGCCAGGTCGAGTTCGTGCAGAGCCACATCGCCGATGCCGTGGGCAAGGGTGCCAAGCTGCTGGTGGGCGGCCAGGTCGATGGCAATGTGATGGCTCCCGCGGTGCTGGCCAACGTGGCGCCGGGCATGGCGTGCTATGCGGAAGAGAGCTTCGGCCCGCTGGCCGCCATCTACCGTGCCGACGATTTTGAAGACGCCGTGCGCCTGGCCAATGACACGTCCTACGGCCTGTCATCGGGCATCGTGACCAATGACCTGCAGAATGCCTTCCAGTTCGCGCTGCGCATGAACGCGGGTGCCGTGCACATCAACGACAACAGCTTTGATGATGACCCCAACGCGCCCTTCGGCGGGTTCAAGGACAGCGGGCATGGCAAGGAGAACGGGCGCTACTCCGTGGCAGACATGACCGAGCTGAAATGGATCACCATCCAGCTCGGCGAGCGGCAGTTGCCCTTTTGACCGAGGCCGTGCGGCGTGGTCCTGTTCGCGCCGTTGGCTTTTCAGTCTGGCGATGGCCTGGTCTTGCGCCGCGCCCAGGTCGCACCCGCCACCTGCAGCTCCGTGCGCGTCAGTACATGCTGCGGCGTATCGAGCAGCATCTCGATCGCCAGGTCGATGAACGCGCGCAGGCCGATGTGGTCGGTCATGTGCTCCGGCAGGATGGGCGCCAGCCGCCCTTCGCGGATGTGGCTGGCCACACAGAAGTTAGCCAGTTGCCCGACCACCTGGCCGGCCAGCACGGCCTGGATCTCCAGATCGGTGTCGTTGGTGGACAGCGTGGGCGAGACATGCCGGTGCACCAGCTCGCCGTCGATGTGCAGGTACCAGGGCAGCACCTGCCCGGTGGCGGAAGGCGCTGCAACGGTGCGCGGACAGATCCGCCAGCGTGCGCGGCACACCATGGCGCGCCAGATAGCCTGGCGCCGCACAGATGGTGAGTTGAACCGGGAAGAGCCTGCGCGCGATGACGCCCTCGTCGGTGCTCGCGCCGACACGGAAGCCCACATCGACCCGGTCGAGCACCCAGTCGCTTTTGCCGTCGTCCAGCTGGACCTCGGGGTGTACGGCGGGATAGCGCCGACAGAACTCGTGGAGCACCGGCGAGAAGCAGGTTTCAAACGGACGCAACGACCGTGAGTTTTCGCCAGCGCTGATGCGCCCGCTTCAAGCCGCGCGGCGCACGATGGGCAGGCTGTCGCTGCGCTCGAAGGCCAGCAGCGCCTCCTTGCGGTCCAGCCCGCCGGCATAGCCGGTGAGCGCGCCACCGTGGCCCAGCAGGCGGTGACAGGGCACGATGATGGACCAGGGGTTGCGCCCCGTGGCTGCGCCCACCGCGCGGGAGGCCGATGGCCGCCCGATGGCCTGGGCCACCTGCCCGTAGGCCTGCGTCACGCCGAAATCGATGCGGGCCAGGGCCTGCCATACGGCTTGCTGGAAGGCTGTGCCCACGGGTGCCAGGGGCAGCTCGAAGTGCGTGAGTTCGCGGGCGAACCAGGCATCGAGTTGCTGGCCCGCCTGGCGCAGCAGCGGGTGGTTCGGTGTGTTCACCCAGTCGGCCCGTGGCCCGCTGAAATGGCGCTGTCCTTCGAACCAGGCGCCCTGTAGGCCGGCATCGTGCGCGGCCAGGATCATCGGGCCCAGGGGCGTGGCATGGGTGGTCCAGGCGTGGAGTGTGCTGCTCATGATCGTGCTCCTGTCGCGGGTGGTGTCGATGGTGATGGTGGGGTTGGCAGGCCTTCGCTGAGGCGGCGCCAGAGATGCAGGGTGGCGTAGCCCCGCCAAGGGCTCCAGGCTTCGGCGATGGCATCGGCCTGGGCGGCCTTGCTCACGCCCAGGGCCTTGTGCAGAGCGATGTCGCCACTGGGCCAGGCATCGGGCCAGCCCAGGGCGCGCAGCGCGATGTAGCGGGCCGTCCAGCGGCCGATGCCGGGCAGCGCTTCCAACTGGGCCATGGTGGCCTCGACATCGGCTGCGGGGCCCAGGTCCAGCCGACCGTCGGCCACCTCGCGGGCCAGCGCCTGGATCGCGCCCACGCGCTGGCGCACGATGCCCAGCGAGCCGATCTCGTCTGCGGAGGCATCGGCCACACGCCGCGCCGTGGGGAACAGGTGGGTGAGCGCCGCAAACGGCGTGGGCAGTGGCTCGCCC
>NZ_JBASTH010000109.1:0-31667 GCF_049274795.1 Aquabacterium sp. | reverse complement strand
AAGAGCTACCGGCTCAAGGAGGCCGCCGCGCGGCTGGCCATCACGCCCGACCCCGCATAATCACCCCGTCCTGCCTGGAGCAGTTTGACTGGCCAACAGTGGAGCAGTTTGGGGTGGCCATCGGGGGACTCCACCGGCTGCGAAGGCCCTGCTGGAGATGATCTTCATCGACGGGATCGACTTCGGCCGCTTTGGCGTGGTGCTCTTCTTCTTGCTCAGCGGCTTTGTGATTCCCTACAGCCTGAAGCCAGGAACTACGATCAAGCAATTTGCCATCCGTCGATTCTTTCGCTTGTACCCAATATTCTGGATTGCAGTCGCATCGGCCTCCACAGCCAATGTGGTTTTCCTGGGCAAGAAATACGAAGCATCGCAGTTGATCGCCAACCTGACGATGGCACCTCAGCTTCTTGGCCAGAATCCAATTTCCAATGTCTATTGGACCCTGCTTATTGAACTCGCGTTCTATGTCGCATGCGCCATACTTTTTGCATGGGGCACACTGGGAAAGACCAGGGTCTTGATCACCGCGAGCGCCATCACCGCCGGACTGACGTTTTTCCCGATCCTGATCAATGAACTCACGGGTTCAAAGGTGCCGGTGCAGTTCAACAGCCATCATCTTTCGTTCCTCTTCGCTGGCGCCGCCATACGCACAGAGTACGAGTCGAAGTCCTGGCGACTTTCGATCCCCTATCTGCTCATTCTGACGATGACCGTTCCAACGGTAGCCGGCCTACTGCCGGCAGCGAAAACCCCATTCAGCACCTTTGGGACATGGGGGCTCTTCGTTGCGTATGCCGCTGCAGCCTTCGTGTTCCTGCTTGCGCTCAGGCATCAATTTGGAAGCAACAGGTTCTTCGAAGTGCTGGGGAACAGCAGTTACTCTCTCTACCTTCTCCATTGGCCCGTTTTCATCGTGGTGTTCTCATTCTTCGAGAACAGTGCATCGACCATTCCTTTCGAGGTTGGAGCATGTTTGGCCGCAGCCTTTTTTGTCTCGTGGCTGGCCTACAAGTACATTGAGTTGCCCAGCATCGAGCTTGGGAAGAAGTTCTCCAGATCCACGCAACGCGACCGCCAGTCCTTGCAGAATCCTGTCAGGCCGTGAGTCGGGAAGTGGTGAGGACTTGAGCCGTTCTCACCAACCTCGCACGCGCCCCCCGGGCACACCAGGGCTGCATAACGTGCGGCGATGACGATAAGTGGCAAGCGCCGCCAGCGCCAGTCCTCCGGCAAAACCAAGCTGAACAGTGCCTGGCTCAGGCACAGGCGTGATGCTGTAGCCGACCCCAACGTGAAGAATCCCGAGATCTTCCGCGCTGTAGGTTTCACAAAGAGGCGTGTCACCATTGCGGCATGCCTTGTATTTGCCAGGCTCGTAATCCGTGACCTTCAGCACCAAGATAATTTGTTCGGGCAAGGATGGGAGCGGGATAGTAGCGCCGTCAGGATGAGGGTCAGGCAAATTCCCCCCCTGAATTAAAATGCTGGCACGAGGCTCCGAAAAAACCCATTTGAATTCTTCAGCATATATTGTCGGAAGCAGGCTTCCGCCAAGGTTGAAGGAAATCCTTTTGCCGGCTGGAACATATCCGTTGAAGTTGATGACAACCCGGAGTTCGCTCGCCCCCTCGGATGAGAAACTGAAGTACTGACTGTAATAGGAGCCACTCTCGGTGTCGTAGCCGTACTCTTCCGTGAAAGTGCCCGGCTTGTCGAACGTCACGCTGATGTCATCCGACAAGGAGATAGTGGACGGCGCCGCACGAGAGTCCTGCAGCGTGGCTACCTGCAGCGCGAACAACGCGCACAAGCTGCCCAGCGCTGTATACACAGAAGTCGGCATGTTTCATTCCCCAAGTTTATAGATCGCATCAGTGTGCACTCTTGCTGAGGGCTCGACGATCCCTAGCTTGTGGCACCGCGCCATTGCAGCGACCTCACGCCCCTGGGCTTGAGGTCGACACAGTCATTGGGATCTATTTCGGGGAGAGCTTGAAGGCGGAAACAGACCACCCCGGCAAGCTGACCGTGGCATCGCCATTGACATCGAAATTGACATCAATGCTTGTTTCTGTAGGTCTGATGTAGTTCGCTTCCTCGTAGCTGCTCGACTTCAGGCTCCCGGCTGTCAGACTCTGCCGAGTCGCAACGAACTGGCGCCCTTTGAGCGCGGGTATCTTCAACGTGAGCCGTGCCAGGCGTCTGTCGCGGTTGACAGCCCACACCGAGAAGTTGGTCTTTGCGTCGTCCATCAGCACAATGGATCTCACATCGTACCCACCACGGTAATCACTCTCGTTCGACGAAGTGGATTTTGTCTGCAGAACATTGGGAAGGTAGGAATCCCTCAGCATTCGTGCAGACCAGTAAATGACGCTTGGCTTCAGGCTGCCGGACGAGTTCTTGTGAAACATCGGCCATGGCCCGCCCATGGCGTGGAGAGCATGAATAAAGGCCCCGGATATCTCCGGCACGGATGCAGCAGCAATGTAGAAATCGGCAACCCCTATCGCGGCTTGAAGATTTGCTGTTTGAGGCCACAACTCCTTCCAGTCAGGCTTATCAAACGCACCTTCAGGAACTCGTGCGTGCTCCGTGACCCAAGTGTTGACACGCTTGCCGTCATTGACTTCGGCCACGTCGGCAATACCCTGACACACGCGGTTCAGGTACTCTGGCATCGACAATCCACTAGGAACCGCATCGTAATAGACGTGAAAACCAAGTTCCACGTTGATGGGCTTCAACGCTTTGAACAGATTTTGGTTGAATTTTTTGGCGCTGATCCCCCGCTTTTGTTGCGCCGGGAATTCCTGGAAAAGCATGATGAATCTCGCGTTGACTGCACCACCCGATTTCAGCGCCTGCGCCGTTTTTGTTGCCCTGTCAGCTATCTTCTCCAGCGGCCACAGGAACGGAGGCCGCTCGAGCTCATTGCCCAATTCCCAGAAATTGACGGAGGGAAGGTCCTTCTGGGCTCCACCGCTGACGTATTTGGCTGCCGCGGTTGCCCCCTTAGTGAGATTGTCAATGGGCTCCTCGGATTCGATGGTGCCCTGCATGTTCACCAGATACCAGCCCACGCCCCCAACGCTCTTGAGGAAGCTCCGGTACTCATCGAAACCGAAGGTGGCTACCCGGGGAGCCATCCATGCGGCGTATTTCCTCTTTTTCCTGTCCTTGACAGGTCCAACGATGTCTCGCCAGTCGACGTAATTGCCGGTTCCACCCGGGTAACGGTAGATGGCCCCGCTGAAAGGCTTCATCCACCCAATCAACTCTTGCATGGGCTTCTCATTCTCGAAGCCGGACTGGAACTCCATGAGTTCCATGTTGAAGCCGAAGAAGTGCGGTTCGATTTTTCTGAGCACGGACAGTGAACTGACGCTCACTGACTCTTCCGAACCCCGAGCAACAAACACCGGCGCCGGGCAAGCCGACACAAGGTTGCGCGACATTCCAAACAAATTGTTGGCGTGCACTGACAAAGGCAGGCACGCCCCCAGCAACAAACACGATGCCTTGCAGTTCAGAAAATTCCGAATCATTTGTGCTTGCGGGCAAGTCCGATGATTACACCCAGGAACATCATCAACATCACTTGATGAGCCATGTCGAAAACAAAATAGCTACTGTGAAAAAGTGATATGCCGCATGCGACCACGCCCACCTGCGCTGACACAACAGCCGGAAAATCAGGCCCTCGCCCGATTTTCTTCAGGAGTTTTGCGGCCAACCTGTAGGCCGAGATGAAGATACCCGCCAAGGCAATACCACCCAACAAACCGAACTCCCACAGGATGGATGACAGCCCCGTTAACCCGATCCCCATGGCCTTGTACTTCTCATTGGCCACTGATTTACCGGAGAGGCTTGAATTGGTGAAGGTGGCCCCTGGGCCATATCCCACCAGCGCGTGAATGCCGTTGAAGTTGATCACATTTTCATGGAACCAGAACGAATACACCGTGGAGCGGTTCAGCGTCGCATTCCCATAACCTCGGTCACCGATGTTGTAGCTGATGGTGTCATCAATATAGGCCGCGAACGACTTCGGCTTCTGCGACTCAGCCCCTGGCAACAGGGCGTAACCGATGGCGATCGCGATCAGCAGCACGAACGAAGAGGCAATTCCAAGAATGAACCTGGCGGGGAATTTCCGGGCCAAGTCACGCATCAGGATATAGACAGCCACCGGAATCAGGAAGAAGACAATCTTCACCTCGGCGACCGCAATGGGGATCAGGGCAACAAGGACAACAAGCAGCGCCCGCGTTCCGGACAGTGCGCCGATGCGCCACGCCGCGCCGGCATAAGTCGCCCCGATCAGGCAGAGGATAGCCAAGTCAATGCTTCGACCTCCGCCGGACATCAAGCCACCGAAGGTGCCGGAAACGATGTCGATGGCAACAATCCCCCTCGATGCGTAGTCCAGCGTAGAGCGAATCGGGACGAGGAAAAAGAACTGATGCAGAACGAACGGCAGCTGAATCAAGGTCAACCACATCAAGACCGTCATGAACCGGCGCAGTTCCATGTTCGTATAGTTGAACCAGACGATGGCAAACAAGACGCCAACAGCCTGAAAGTAGCCTTTCAAGCTTGAGAGGGTTCCGGCATTGAGGCTCTTGTTCGCGACGCATGAGGCAAAGCCCACGAACGCGAAGGCGACGAACCATATCAACAACCCTGTACCTTCCTGGTTCAGCGCTTGGCGCTTTGCCTGTGCCACGCGCTGGATCAATGCCACTCCACCCAGGGCCATGGACAGCGCGGCGACCGCCCACCCCAGTTGCCGGAACTGCGGCGCAAACAGTTCGACGAGCCCAATGCCGCCAAGGGCCCCCATGATGACCGTCCACAAGGCCACGTTGGGGAATGCAATCATGCACGCCCCGAAAATCAGCGCCAGCAGCGGGATTAGCAGAATGTAAAACCCCAACCCCAGCAGGCCACCAAACAAAACAGCAGCCGTAGCTGCTGCGACGAATATCCAGGAAAACTCCGGGAACTTTGGTCTGGTGATCACCATGGTCGATCAGGACTTTCCAACAAATCTTGTTCGCGTTTCCGGGCTCAGGCTATTGAGCAGATCAGCCACGAACTTATCCTGCTTCTGCCAGGCCGAATCCACGTCACGATCGATGGACGAAACGCGGAACAGCATGCCATCGGCCACGTAGCCGGACATACCGTACTTCAACTGCGTGAGCTTGGCCTGCATGCCCGTCACCGTCATGGAGTCACCGATGGTGACCCAGTACGTGACTGGCTCCACGCGCCCGCCAGCTTCCGCCAGCATACGGTTGACCGGGTGGCTAGGCGCCACACCGTTCAGATCCGACACATGCTGGCGAGAGATGTTGAAGCCCTGCGCGGGGTAGCACACATTGGGGTAATGGACGCTGCCCTCGTCGGAGTGCTTCTTCACATAAGCCAGAGAAAGCATCATCTTCTGCCCGGACTTGTTCACGTAAGTCCGGCTCAGCGTGGATGTGTAGATGGACTGCAGCTTTTGGGCTGTCAGCGGGTCCACCACGGCCATCGGCGCATTGGTGTCCAGCACCCAATCACCGAATGCCTTGGGAATGGCAGTTTCCAACTGAAGATCAGGCTTGGTGTCGGCCAGCAGTTCGTCCGGGTGCAGGATGTAGGCGGCGGAAGCGCTGCCCAGCATCAGAGCCGCCACGATGCCCGTGAGGGCCGGATTGATCTTGAGTTGTGCCATTTTGTTCAGACGTCGTTGAGGACCACACCAGCGACCTTGATGGTCGACTTGGAAACGCTGTCCAGAAGTTTTTGCATGGCGGCCGTACGGGTAGCAGCCTTGCGCCCCACCGCCACAACGGCGCCGCACTTGGCCGCGATAACACGCGCATCGGCGCCGTGTGTAGCTGCGGGCGTATCGACGATGACGTAATCGAACTTCAGCAAGAGTTCGTTGAGCAGCAGGCCGAAGGATGCCTTCTGCACCAGTTCAAGCGGGTTGGGCGGCGTAATGCCCACCGGCAGCAGATACAGGCTGGGCAGTTCGTCGACCGGACGGATCACGTTCGTCTCCGAGCGGCCGGACAGGATACTGCTCAAACCGTTGTTGCTGGTGATGCCGAAGATTTCGTGGAGCCTTGGCGTACGCATGTCTGCATCCACCAGCAAGGTGCGGCCGCCTAACTGGCTGAAGGCCACAGCCAGGTTGGCGCAGAAGAAGCTTTTGCCGTCGCCCGTGTTGGGGCTGATCACGGCCAGGGCACGCCTGACACCCTCACCGTTCAGCGCGTTAGCCAGCAGTTGGCTTCGCAGGTCACGAAACACCTCGGCTTCGTCACTGAACGGCCTCGTGGCCACCACCAACTCGCTGGCCAGAGAGTTCGCGGCCTCCGCCGTGTACGGGTAGTGGAACTGCTGCGACAGAGCCCACAGCACGTCTTCCCTGCGGATGAAACCCAGTGCAACGGCCGCTTCACCAAATTTGAGGCCGCTTTCCTTTTGATGCGCGAGCACCTGCTCCACTTGGTCGGAAGACAGGTTGTTGGCCTGCCTGATGATGTCGCCAATGGATTTTTCGGATGGTTGGCTCGTTTGCTGATTCATATTATTTGCAAGTCTGTTTGCAGTACGGACCGTGTCAGACCGGCGCGTTCAATTTGGGCTGAGGCGTGCTGCGGCCAGCCAAGAAGAATCCCGACTCTTTCTTTGCTGTGTCGCTTCCATTGAAGGAAACCCGGGGGAGTTGCGCCAGCAAAGGCATGTCCAGCAAAGCCGTGACATCGTCTCGGGAACGCATGCGGCGATCTGTCAGCTCAATGACCAGGGCTGTGCCAACCGCCAGTGCAGCACCCAACACGACAGAAAGCAAGGTATTGAGGAACACCTTCGGAGACGATGCCGATGTCGGCTCCGTGGCGGACTCCAACGGCATGATGTTCGTCTGGTTACTCTGGCTCTCCAGCGAGGTTTGCATCAACCGCGCACGCACTGACTCATAGGCACGCTGGGCGCTTTCCACGTCGCGCAGCAGCACGGCAGCCTCGTCACGCTGTTCCTTGAGCTTCAGTACCTTCTGACGCTGCGCCTCGACAGCGGCACGGGCCTGAGCCTCTCGAGAAGAGTTCACGGTGCTATTGACACCCAGGCTGCCAGTCACGCGCGCCATTTCGGAATCGATCTTGCGGTTCAACTCGCTGATGTTCGCTTGCAGCTCCAGCACCTGCGGGTGGGCGGAGCCGTACTTGGCCGCAATTTCCTTCAGGCGGGCCTCTTGCCTCGATACATCGGCCTTCAAAGCACCGATCACGCTGTTGCTGAGCACTTCCGGGCTGTTGGCGCCGGCCTGGGCGCGCCGGCTGGTCGACTCAGCGGCCAGTGCCTGCAGCGCCACCAGTTGAGAGGAGAGCTCGTTCAAACGGGTGTTTTCAACGTCAAGCCTCTCGTCCGTGGCGATCAGGCCCTTCTCTTTCTGGTAGGACGACAATCTGGTCTGCGACTCTTCCAGTTGCTCACGAAGCAATTTGGATTGTTCCTCGAACATGGCGGTGTACTGCTTGGCGGGCTCGACGCGCAGTTCGAGGTTCACGGCCAAGTAGGCACGGATGAAGGTGTTGGCGATCAGCGCGGCAAAACCGGGGTCGGTGGCCGTGTAGCTGATGTTGATCACATTGGAGTCACGGGTGGGCGTCACATCCAGCTGCTTGGCCAGAAGCTTGGCCAGCCAGACCTCATAACTGCCGACGCCTTCTGTTTCTGCGCGCCACTTTTCCTGCATGGCGGCATTGTTTGCCAGGCCGGTAAGTTGCACCACCTTGCGCGCCACGCGCTCACTGCGGATCACGTCGGTCTGTGTGGCCATGTAACCCGGTACCGACATGCTCTGCATGGCAAAGCCTTGGATAGGGTCGGCGCTCTTGACATCAACCAGTACGGAAGCGGTCGCGGTGTACTGCTTAGGAAGCACGGAACTGACGATGAGCGTGGTCAATACTGTCAAAGCAAAAACCACGGACAAGGTAATCCAACGTGCCTTGAGTATTTCCAATAATTGATTGAACGTCATGGTTAGTTGCTATTTTGTTTCGTCGTCTTTTTATTCTTGAAGAATAAGCCCAGGATCGAATCAGTGAAGATCGTCAGAACGGTGGCCACCATGAAAAGCAGGATACCGGCGAAATCATGCACAAAGCCCTGCCCCGCAGCGTCGCCGAAATAGTACGTCACCAAAACCAGCGCAATGACGCGGGTCACATTGGAAACGAAGGAAATCGGCAAAATCAGGATAGCAAGTGCAATATTGCGAGCCTTACTGGCATGCTGCACGACGCTCATGTAGAACACGCCGATGGCTTCCAATGCGAAGATCGAATTCAAGCCGGCACAAGCATCAGCCACCAGCAATTGATAGGGGCCGATGGTCAGGGTGACACCGGCACGGCCGATGGGATAACCCAACGCATACATGATCATTTCGGCCACGTGCGACACAGCAGCCTTGAGCGGCCCCGTCAATGCATCGACCAGAGTACCCGGCAGGGGAATGATGAAAATGATGAAGAACAGCGGAAACCACATGTGCTTGAGGCCTGCCGTACCCTTGTAGAGCAGCAGCACACCCGCCAGCACCAGGATCTGCGAGCCCGCATCGAACATCAAAATGTCTTGCGAATGGCCCACGATGTAGAAAAGCAGACCGCTCACGAGCAGCAGGCCACCTGGCAGCGCTGCGGTGCGCGCCGGCAACGCTGCCAGCCCGGGCCACCGCTGGTAGGCCAGCCACACCGTCAGGGCCAGCATCACCGGACCATGCCCCTGGCCCACAATGTTCCAGATTGTCTTGTCCAGCGTTATGTAGGTCGGCACATACATCGCCAAGAACCCAATGGCCAGCGCAGCAAGTTCGATCTTGCTGGGGTTGCCTTGGTTGACGGCAACGGGTTTGGGCGCGTCGATGGCGGCGTGGGTCACGTGTGTAGTCATGCTGTGGCTGAGTGACATGATGCAAGACAAGTTCCAGCTTTGGTGCGCAATGCGGCAGCGCACCACCCAGATGAGTGTAAGCGGGCGGCATGACAAAACTGTCTTGAACTTTTCTGCGCTTGCCACCGAAGGCAACAAGTCTTGCGCTGGCGTTATATGCTCTCTGAAAAAGAAGTGTCCGACAACTTCCATTCAGCATGAGTGAACAATTCTGCTTGTTGCACGTTGGATCCCTCCAGTCAGAAAATGGATCTGCTTGAGTGGGGCATTCCGCCCCTTACGTTAGCTTTCCTTCAGATCGGCGCTTGTTCAGCCAATGCTGAGCTGGCGCTCCGTTCTTCATCGACGTTAAAGGGCGGGGTGGAGAAATGCTCAAACTGTTGGTCCGTTGCAGCGGCCAAATGCGAAGCGTGTCCCTCCACTCCAGCACCTCGAACCATACAAGCGGAGCGACTGCAGGTCGCGTAGCGAGCTATGCGGCCCCATCTCGCCACGAGCAGCACAGGGCAGTCCTGCCGGAGGCAGGACCGACAACAAAGAAGCCCGGCCGGCTGCCCCCACATCCCGCGCCCCGCGCTGCCCCGCCAAAGAGCCTCAACCAAGGCGTGCCAACAAGCCCCCCAGTACACAGGCACAAAAAAACGCGCCTTAGACAAGGCGCGTTCCATGAATCCTCTATCGAGGAGAGCAAGCCAAAAACCTACTCCTCGTCGTCATCCTGTTCAGCCGCCGACGCTGCCGGCCGGTTGATCGCCCTGGGCCGCTGCGCCACCGCCACATTCATCGACAGCGTCTGATTACCCCGGCGCACCTGCACCTGCGCCACCGAACCCGGCTTCAGGCTCGCCACCGCGTTGAGCAACTGCGTCGTGTTGCCCACCTTGGCCTCGGCCACCTGCACCACCACATCGCCCGGGCGCACACCGCCCTTGGCTGCAGGCCCGTTGTGCAGCACACCGGTGATCAGCACGCCCTCCTTGATCGGCAGGTTGAAGGTTTCGGCGATCTCCGGCGTCAGGTCACGCGGCTCCACACCGATCCAGCCACGGGTGACCTGCCCGTCGCGGATCAGGCTTTCCATCACCAGGCGCGCCGTGGACACAGGGATCGCGAAGCCGATGCCCATGTTCCCGCCAGAGCGCGAATAGATGGCACTGTTGATGCCCATCAGGTTGCCGTGCGCATCGACCAGCGCACCACCCGAGTTGCCCGGGTTGATCGCCGCATCCGTCTGGATGAAGTTCTCGAACGTGTTGATGCCCAGCTGGTTGCGCCCCAGCGCGCTCACGATGCCCGAGGTGACCGTCTGGCCCACGCCGAAGGGGTTACCGATGGCCAACACCGCATCGCCCACCTGCAAGGTGTCGGAATCACCGAACACGATGGCCGGCAGCTTCTCCAGGTCGATTTTGAGCACGGCCAGGTCGGATTCCGGATCCGTGCCGATCACCTTGGCGCGCGCCTTGCGCCCATCCGTCAGCATGACCTCGATGTCGTCCATGCGGTCGACCACGTGGTTGTTGGTCAGCACGTAGCCATCCTGGCTGACGATCACGCCCGAGCCCACGCCAGCCTGGGGCTGGCCATTGCCGCCTTGCTCACCGAAGAAGTAGCGGAACCAGGGGTCGCGCTGGCGCTGGTTGCGCGAAGCTGTCTTGCTGGTGATCACGCTGACCACCGTGGGCGCAGCACGTTGGGCAGCCTCGGCGAAGCCCACATCGGCCGCCGGCACCCCCTTCACGCCCGAGGCCGGGATGCTGGGCGGTGGGCTGCCCAGCGGCAGCGACACGATGGGCGAGCCTTGCTGCCAGGGCAATTGCTGGATCCACTGCGGCTTGAGCGTGGACACCACGAAAATAACGGCCACCGCGACGGTGACCGCCTGCGAGAAAATAAGCCAGAGTTTGCGCATTGAAGGACAACGGAATGACCACCGACGTGATCGAACGCGAGTTATTGACCGCCCACCTCGACCAATTGCTCGATAGCGGGCGATTCCGCGATTATGGGCCGAACGGTCTGCAAGTGGAGGGCAAACCCCAGATTCGCAAGATCGTGACCGGCGTGACCGCCAGCCTGGCCCTGATCGAGGCGGCCGTGGCCGCCGGTGCGGACGCCATTCTGGTGCACCACGGCCTGTTCTGGCGCGACCAGGATGGCCGGGTGACCGGATGGATGCGCCAGCGGCTGAACACGCTGCTGCGCCACGACATCAACCTGCTGGCCTATCACCTGCCGCTGGACGCGCACGCCAGCCTGGGCAACAACGCGCAATGGGGCCAGCGCCTCGGGTTGAGCGCCGATGGCCGCTTCGGTGAGCAGGACCTGGGCTTTCTGGGGGCGGTGCCTGACGATCTGAGCCTGGACGGCCTGGCCGACTGCGTGGCCGACGTGATGGGCCGCACACCCACGCTCGTGCGCGGCGATGGCCGCGCCATCAAGCGCATCGCCTGGTGCAGCGGCGGTGCGCAGGGCTACTTCGAGCAGGCCATCGCGGCCGGCGCCGATGTCTACCTGACCGGCGAGATCTCGGAGCCGCAAGCCCACTACGCACGCGAGATGGGCGTGGCCTTCATGGCCTGCGGCCACCACGCCAGCGAGCGCTATGGCGTGCAGGCGCTGGGCCAGTCGGTGTACGAGCGTTTCGGCGTGGCCCACGCCTTCATCGACATCGACAACCCCGCCTGAACAACGGGGCCGTCGACATCAGGGCTGGCGCACGGGATCAGCGCACCAGCGCGGCCTCCAGCTCGGCGAAGCTGTGGGCGTGCAGGTCAGCGTCGATGGGCTGGCCCATGGCAGCTTCCAGGCGCTTGGCCGAGAACAAGCCGCGCAGCGAGGTCTTGCCATCGACTTGCTCGGTGACCAGCAGGTAGCGCAGGCCATGTTCGCGCAGCGTGGCCACGATGTCGCCCACGCGGGCGTGGCGCACGGCCTGCATGTCGGCCACTTCCCAGTGCGTCAGCGGCGTCATCACATCGGCCAGCGACAGCTCCTGCCGATGAACGTTGTGCGCCAGCGCGCGCAGCAAAGGGCGCTCGCCCATCAGGGTGTCGGCCGTGACCATGCCGACCAGATCCCCCTGGGTACCCGACACGAAGGCCATGCGCACACCGGCCCGCAGCATCACGTGCAGGGTCTGGTCCAGCCCATCGCGGTGGCTGGCGACCACCAGGGGGCTGAAGCGAACATCGGTGAGCAGCGGAAGGGCACGGTCGTCGGGGCGCGCGGTGCGCTTGAGCTGGGGCAGGCTGGGCGCCTGGGTCAGCGACGACAGGGGCACGGGGCGGAAACGCGGTGCTTGTTGTTGTGCGGCAGACATGATGAGGAACTCCTTTGCATCGGATGGAGCGTCCGCTGGTGGCCCGTCATGACCCGATGATCCGGGGTGGCTGGGCGCGGCGGATGTTGTCCAAACCTCACCTCTACATTACGCCGAAGTGGGCGTTCAGGTTGACAGGTTTGCATGGCCACAGCCCGTCTGATGTGATGCCATTCACGCCTGTTCAGGCAGCGGATCTGTGGCAGAACTCGGGCCATGCGCTCATCGCTGTGAAGAAGTGCAAAGGGCCGCGTGATGCGGCCCTTGTCTTTGTGCATCGGCAGATGCCTGCGCGCAGTTCAGAGCCGCACCGGGATCCCACGCTGAGCCATCAGGGCCTTGGCCTGGCCCACGGTGTACTCACCGTAGTGGAAGATGCTGGCGGCCAGCACCGCATCCGCCCCGCCCTGCTGCACGCCATCGGCGAGGTGGTCGAGGTTGCCCACGCCGCCCGAGGCGATCACGGGCACGCCCACCGCATCGCTCACGGCACGGGTGAGCGCCAGATCGAAGCCCGACTTGGTGCCGTCCTTGTCCATGCTGGTCAGCAGGATCTCGCCAGCACCGTGCTCGGCCATCTGCGTGGCCCAGGCCACGACATCGAGGCCCACGTTCTTGCGGCCGCCGTGAGTGTAGACATCCCAGCCCGGGCCGCGCGCGGCGAGGTCGTCGCCCTGGCGACGCTTGGCGTCGATGGCCACGACGATGCACTGCGAGCCGTACTTGTCGGACGCGTCGCGGATCACCTGCGGGTTGGCCACGGCCGCCGAATTGAAGCTGACCTTGTCGGCCCCTGCGTTGAGCAGGCGGCGCACATCCTCGACGACGCGCACGCCGCCGCCTACCGTGAGGGGGATGAACACCTGCGAGGCCACGGCCTCGATGATGTGCAGGATCAGGTC
Organism: Aquabacterium sp.; assembly: GCF_049274795.1. GTDB lineage: Bacteria > Pseudomonadota > Gammaproteobacteria > Burkholderiales > Burkholderiaceae_C > Aquabacterium. The sequence goes on along the minus strand of NZ_JBASTH010000109.1, from coordinate 18,470 downwards.
GCGGCCATCGCTGGTGGCGGTGATGTCCAGGAAGGTGAGTTCGTCGGCGCCCTGCTCGTTGTAGCGCGCGGCGATCTCGACCGGATCACCCGCGTCACGCAACTCGACGAAATTGACGCCCTTGACGACGCGGCCGCCCGTGACGTCGAGACAGGGAATGATTCTTTTGGCGAGCATGGGAGGCGGGAAGCAGTTGGGCAAGGGGTTCTGGGCGCCAAGAGGTGCACCTGATGCAACCATTTGGTCAGGTCAATATTGTAGAGATTGGCCGGCGTGGCGCCAAAAAAGCCATCGATCACGTTGGCCCCTTTTACATGCGCATCCTCTAGCCTCCAAGCCCCACAACGGGTGTACGTCGGGCCATGAAGCCTGTGCTGGCGCCGTGGAATACTCTCGTCACTCAAAAAACTATTCCCGAGGGGGGAAACACCAATGCCGCGATTCGCACGCAGCAGGGGCCTTTCTGGCCTGTTCGCAGTGTCATGCCTGCTTCCAAGCACCCTGGCCTTTGCCGGGGCGGATCTGGGCTGGGACCTCAGCTATCAAGCCGCCATCCAGACAATGGATGCGCGCGAATTCCTCCCTTACTGGGTCAGTGAGCACCCGAAGCGCCCTGTCCACACCAAGATGCAAGAGTACGTCGGCGACACCATCGAGAGCTCCGTGCTCATCGAAACACCGGACAGCCATGCTGGCTCTCCGATGGCGACCTGGTTCATCAGGACACGCAACAGTGCCGTGGCTTGTACCTTTCACCACAAGTTCATGAACAAGCCCTGCGACCCCCTGGATCCGAAGAAGATGGATCAATTCATCCGGGAACTTCGAGGGTTCGTGGCACTGCCGCCTCCCAAGGATCCGAGCAGAGCGGCCGTTGGCAAATCTCATGGTGACCAGCCGCCCTTCTTCTTCAACTACGTCGGCTTCCTGAGCATCTACCAACACGGCACCGTGCTTCAAAGGCCCATTGCCATGGCGGAACGGTTCATCTCCGCCCCCGACGCGTCCCCCGCACTCGATTCTCGGGCGGGACGCCTGGATCGCGCTGTCGACCGGCTTGTCCTGGATGAAAAGGTATTCAACAAACGCCAGGCAGAGATCGAAGCCTGGATGCGGCGAAGCCGACTCACCGAGGCGGTGCGCCAAGGCAAACTGAACGACGTGACCCGGCTGCTCGATCAAGGCGAGCCTGTCAGTGTCTCAGCCTGGGAAACCCCGCCGTTGCTGGCCGTTGCCGCTGGTCATGGGCAAGCAGCAATGGTGAAACTCCTGTTGAAGCGGGGCGCCAAAATCAATGCGATGGAGTCTGCGGCCTTGAAAGCCGCCGTCCATGCCAAAGACATGCCTATGGTGACGCTGCTCCTCGACAGAGGCGCCAAGGCCACCCCGCCAAAAGACGACCTCAATGCCTATCAGTACGTGAATCATTGGCCCTTGGGCCTGGCCATGCGATCCGGCCAGTTCGACATGGCGACGTACCTGATCAGCAGAGGGGCGGACATCGACCTCGCCTTGGGCCTGGCTGTGCAAACCGGCCAGATCGAGATGGCGGAGCAACTGATCGACAAGGGAGCGGATGTCAATCATGAGCCCCTTCTTTCGCTAGCCGCGACCGAGCAGAATCTCCGGATGGTGGACTTCCTTCTCGAGCATGGCGCCAACCCTAATGGCATGGACCGCGATCACAGCACCACACCTCTGATCACCCTCATGAGCTACAGCGGCCGTCTGGGTGGCCTGCCGCAAGAGGCCGAAGCGCTTCAGCAGATCGGGATGACCGAAGTCAGGCTGTCGTTGATTGCTCGCCACTTGGTGGCCGGAGGCGCCAACGTCAACCTGACCACAAGAAGTTGCAAGACCGCCTACCTTGAAGCCAGCGACTATCACAGCAAAACCATGACGGCACTTCTGCTTGAACTGGGCGCCGACCCGAAGGCCCATGAGACCTGCGAGGCAGAGCGCATGAGCGAGGCAAGAAAAAACCCGGCCAAAGCCGGGTCTTCGTGCGCCGAAACAAGCGTTGAATCAAGCAATCACATTGCCTCAGCAGGCCCTATTTGTCTCAGGCCCCGTTGAGCTCGTCCGCGCGCGTCTGCGCGGCAGCGAAATCCAAGTCGCCGCTATAGATCGCGCGGCCGCAGATCACGCCCTCGACGCCTTCGTCTTCCACAGCGCAGAGCTTTTCGATGTCCAGGATGTTGGACAAGCCACCCGAGGCGATCACCGGCACGGCCAGGGCCTGGGCCAGCTTCACGGTGGCATCGATGTTGATGCCGGTGAGCATGCCGTCGCGGCCGATGTCGGTGTAGATGATGCCTTCGACGCCGTAGTCCTCGAACTTCTTGGCCAGGTCGATCACCTCGTGGCCGGAGAGCTTGCTCCAGCCGTCGGTGGCCACCTTGCCGTCCTTGGCGTCCAGGCCGACCAGGATGTGGCCGCCAAAGGCGCTGCAGGCGTCCTTCAGGAAGCCGGGGTTCTTGACCGCGGCCGTGCCGATGATGACGTAGCTCAGGCCGTCGTCGAGGTAGCGCTCGATGGTGTCCAGGTCACGGATGCCGCCACCCAGTTGCACGGGGATCTCGTCGCCCACTTCCTTGATGATGGCCTTGATCGCCGCCTCGTTGACCGGCTTGCCGGCGAAGGCCCCGTTCAAGTCCACCAGGTGCAAGCGCCGGGCGCCAGCGTCCAGCCATCGCCTGGCCATCGCGGCCGGATCCTCGCCGAAGGTGGTGGAGTCGTTCATGTCGCCTTGTTTGAGGCGCACGCATTTGCCGTCTTTCAGGTCAATCGCGGGGATCAGCAGCATGGCTTGGGGCCAGAGGATGGAAAGAAAGGGTGAAACATCAGCCGTGGGCGCGTACGGCGGCGCTCACGGTTGCCATGTCAGGAAGTTGCGGTACAGGGCCAGACCATGCGCCGCGCTCTTTTCCGGATGGAACTGTGTCGCGAAAATATTATCCCGGGCCACCGCGCAGGTAAAGCGGGTGCCATAGTCGGTCTCGCCGGCACTGTGTTGGAGATTGTCCACAACCGCATGGTAACTGTGGACGAAGTAGAAGTAGCTGTCCTCAGGGATGCCGGCCCACACGGGGTGGGGTTGGTCGCCCTGGTTGGCGGGCTGGTGGACACGGTTCCAGCCCATCTGGGGCACCTTGTAGCGGCTGCCATCGGGCTGGGTGCGTCCTTCCAGGCGGAAGCGGATCACGCGGCCGGGGATCAGGCCCAGGCCGGGAGTGTCCTGCTCTTCGCTGTGGTCCAGCAGCATCTGCATGCCCACGCACACGCCCATCAAGGGCTTGCGGGCGGCGGCATTCAGCACCGCTTCCAGCAGGCCGCCGCCATGGGCTTCGCGCAGCTCGCGCATGCAATCACGCATCGCGCCCTGCCCCGGTAGCACGACACGCTCGGCGGCATGCACCACGTCGGGGTCGTTGGTGACCACCACGTTCAGGCCTTCCAGGCCCTGGGCGGCGTGCTGCACCGCCTGGGACACCGAACGCAGGTTGCCCATGCCGTAATCGATGACGGCCACGGTCGAAGCGGGATTCATGGGATCAGAGAGAAACGAAGCGAATCAGGAAAGTGTCGATGCAGGTGCACCAGGCTCACAGCGAGCCCTTGGTCGAAGGGATCACGCCGGCCATGCGGGGGTCGCGCTCCAGGGCGCCGCGCAGCGCACGGGCAAAGGCCTTGAACACGGTCTCGCACTGGTGATGCGCGTTGACGCCGCGCAGATTGTCGATGTGCAGCGTGACACCCGCGTGGTTCACGAAGCCCTGGAAGAATTCGAAGGTGAGCTGGGTGTCGAAACCGCCGATGCTGCCAGCCGTGAAAGGCACGTGCATGGTCAGGCCAGGGCGGCCGGAGAAGTCGATCACCACGCGCGACAGGGCCTCATCAAGGGGTACATAGGCGTGGCCATAGCGGCGGATGCCCTTCTTGTCGCCCACGGCCTTGGCCACGGCCTGGCCCAGGGTGATGCCCACGTCTTCCACCGTGTGGTGGCCGTCGATGTGCAGGTCGCCCTTGGCGTCGATGTCCAGGTCGATCAGCCCGTGACGGGCGATCTGGTCGAGCATGTGGTCGAAGAAGCCGATGCCGGTGGCCAGGCGGGCCGTGCCGGCGCCGTCCAGGTTGACGCGCACGGTGATCTGGGTTTCGGCCGTGTTGCGGGTGACCTCGGCCACGCGGTCGGTGGCGCCGGGGGCGGTCAATTCGGGAGCGTTCATGCGTTGTGGTTCGTCAGGGGCTCGCGCAGGAGATCGGCCAGCGCGGCCATCAGGGCGTCGTTCTCCGAGGGCAGGCCCACGGTCAGACGGATGCAGTTTGCCAGCAAACGGTGTAATCCAGACACATTTTTGATCAGGATGCCCCGTTGCTTGAGGGCGGCGAAGGTGCTGGCGGCGTCGTTCACGCGCACCAGGATCATGTTGGCCTGGCTGGGATAGGCCTTGACGCCGGGCAGCGTGGCCAGGAAGCCTTGCAGGCGCTCGCGCTCCGCCTTGATCACCTCGGCCTGGCGGGTGAACTCGGCCTCGTGCTCCAGCGCGAACAGCGCGGCCTCGGTGTTGAGCACGCTGATGTTGTAGGGCGGGCGCACCTTGTCGACCTGCTCGATCAGGTCGGCGCGGCCCAGCATGTAGCCCAGGCGGATGCCGGCCAGGCCGAACTTGGACAGGGTGCGCATCAGCAGCACGTGGGGGTGCTTTTGCAGGCGGTCCAGGTAGCTCTGGCTGGCGAAGGGCTGGTAGGCCTCGTCGATCACGACCAGGCCCTGACCATTGGCCGCCACGGCCTGCACGATCTGCTCGATGGCCGCGGCATCCCACAGGTTAGCTGTGGGGTTGTTCGGGTAGGCGATGTAGGTGATGGCCGGGCGATGCTCGCGGATGGCAGCCAACATGGCGGACACGTCCAGCTCGAAATCGGGCGTGAGCGGCACGCTGACGAAGCGCAGGCCTTGCAAGGTGGCCGACATCTCGTACATCACGAAGCCGGGCAGCGGGGCCAGCACGGTGGCGCCGGGCGTGGCGCAAGCCTGCGAGAGCAGCGAGATCAGTTCATCCGAGCCGTTGCCCAGCACCAGACCGTAGCCTTCGGGCACCTGGGCGTGCTGGCGCAGCGCGGCGTGCAGATCGTTGATGCGCGGGCCGGGGTAGCGGTTGAGCGCCACGGCGCCCAGGCGGCGGCCCAACTCGTCTTGCAGCTCGGGCGGCAAGGCGAAAGGGTTCTCCATCGCGTCCAGCTTGATGAAGCCGGCAGCGTCCTGCACATGGTAGGCGTGCAGGGCCCGCACGTCGGGGCGGAAGGTATCTAGCAGGCTCATGGCTTACTTCTTGAGGCGGAACTCGGCGGCCTGGGCGTGGGCCTGCAGGCCTTCGCCGTAGGCCAGCACGGCGGCCGTCTTGCCCAGCACCTGGGCGCCGGCCTCGCTCACCTCGATCAGGCTGGAGCGCTTCTGGAAGTCATACACGCCCAGCGGCGACGAGAAGCGCGCCGTGCCCGAGGTAGGCAGCACGTGGTTGGGGCCAGCGCAGTAGTCGCCCAGCGATTCGCTGGTGTAGGCGCCCAGGAAGATGGCGCCGGCGTGCTTGAGCAGCGGTTCCCACTTGTGGGGCTCGTTGCTGGACACCTCCAGGTGCTCAGGCGCGATGCGGTTGCTGATGGCGCAGGCCTCTTCCATGCTCTGCGTGAGGATCAGCGCGCCGCGCCCTTCCAGCGAGGCGCGGATGATGTCGGCGCGGGGCATGGTGGGCAGCAGGCGGTCGATCTCGGCCTGCACCTTGGCGATGTAGGCCGCGTCGGGGCACAGCAGGATGCTCTGGGCCAGCTCGTCGTGCTCGGCCTGGCTGAACAGGTCCATGGCCACCCAGTCGGGCGGCGTGGAGCCGTCGGCCAGCACGAGGATCTCGCTGGGGCCGGCGATCATGTCGATGCCGACCTGGCCAAACACGTGCTTCTTGGCGCTGGCCACGTAGGCGTTGCCGGGGCCGGTGATCTTGTCGACCTTGGGCACGGTGGCCGTGCCGTAGGCCAGCGCGGCCACGGCCTGGGCACCGCCCACGGTGAAGGCGCGCGTGACGCCGGCCACGTGGGCCGCGGCCAGCACCAGCGGGTTCTTCTCGCCGCGCGGGGTGGGCACGACCATGATGATCTCAGCCACGCCGGCCACGTGGGCGGGGATGGCGTTCATCAGCACGGACGATGGGTACGCCGCCTTGCCGCCGGGCACGTAGATGCCGACGCGGTCCAGCGGGGTGACCTTCTGGCCCAGCAGGGTGCCGTCTTCGTCGCGGTACTGCCAGCTCAGGCCGCAGGCTTCCTTCTGGCGCTCGTGGTATGCGCGGACCCGGCGGGCGGCGGATTCGAGCGCTTCACGCTGTTCTACCGGCAGGCTGTCGAAGGCGGCCTTGAGCTCAGCGGCAGTGAGTTCCAGCGCTGTCATCGAAGCAGCTTCGAGGTGGTCGAAGCGGGCGGTGTACTCCAGCACGGCGGCGTCGCCGCGCAGGCGCACGTCGGCCAGGATGGCGCCGACGCGCTCCTCGATGGCCACGTCCGTCTCGGCCGACCAATGCAGCACGCGCGCGAAGGCGGCGTCGAAGTCAGGCTGGGCGGTGGAGAGGTGGCGGATCTGGACAGTCATGGAGCCAAGGATCTCAGATTTGCGGGTTCAAGGAGCGGCGCGGCGATGGGATCTGGCGATGGGCGCCATAGGCATCGGCGCGCGGCTCTGGGTGTGGTCAGGCGGCTATCAGGCAGGAATCGCGGACTGGAAGGCTTCGATCAGTTGGCGGATCGGCTCGCGCTTGAGCTTGAGCGCGGCCTGGTTGACCACCAGGCGCGAGCTGATCGGCATGATGTGCTCGACCTCGACCAGCTTGTTGGCCTTGAGCGTGCTGCCGGTGGAGACCAGGTCGACGATGGCGTCGGCCACGCCGATCAGCGGGGCCAGTTCCATCGAGCCGTAAAGCTTGATCAGGTCCACGTGCACGCCCTTGTCGGCAAAGTGCCGGCTGGCGATGCTGGTGTACTTGGTGGCCACGCGGATGCGCGAGCCCTGCTTGACGGCGGCGGCGTAGTCGAAATCGGCTGGCACGGCCACGCTCATGCGGCACTTGGCGATGTTCAGGTCCAGCGGCTGGTAGAGGTTGTCGCCGCCGTGCTCGATCAGCACGTCCTTGCCGGCCACGCCGATGTCGGCACCGCCGTATTCCACGTAGGTGGGCACGTCGGTGGCGCGCACCAGCACCACGCGCACGTCGTCGCGGGTGGTGGGCAGGATCAGCTTGCGGGATTTTTCAGGGTCTTCGGTGACCTGGATGCCGGCGGCGGCCAGCAGGGGCAGCGTCTCTTCGAAGATGCGGCCTTTGGACAGGGCCAGGGTGATCATGCTTTCACTCTCTCAATATCTGCACCGATGGCGCGCAGCTTGGCTTCCATGCGGTCATAGCCACGGTCGAGGTGGTAGATGCGGTCGACCAGGGTCTCGCCTTCGGCCACGAGGCCGGCGATGACCAGGCTGGCCGAGGCGCGCAGGTCGGTGGCCATCACGGTGGCGCCCGACAGCTTGGCAACGCCCGTGACGACGGCGCTGTGGCCATCGACCTCGATGCGGGCGCCCAGGCGCACCAGCTCATTGACGTGCATGAAGCGGTTCTCGAAGATGGTCTCGTGGATCACGGCCGTGCCTTCGGCCACGCAGTCCAGCGTCATGAACTGGGCCTGCATGTCGGTCGGGAAGGCGGGGTATTCACGCGTGCGGAAACCCACCGAGCGCGGGCGCGCATCGGCCTGGACGCGGATCGTGCCCTCGCCCACGGTGATCTGCAGGCCGGCTTCGCGCAGCTTCTCAATCACGGATTCGAGGTGGCTGGCGTCGGCGCGGCGCAGGGTGACATCGCCACCGGCGGCGCCCACGGCACACAGGAAGGTGCCGGTCTCGATGCGGTCGGGGATGATCTGGTGGGCCTTGGCGGGCGTGAGGCCATGCAGCTTGTCCACGCCCTGGATGCGGATGCGGTGCGTGCCGTGGCCTTCGATCTTGGCGCCCATGGCGATCAGCAGCTCGGCCAGGTCGGAGATTTCAGGCTCTTGCGCGGCGTTTTCGAGGATGGTTTCGCCCTCGGCCAATGCTGCGGCCATCAGGAAGTTCTCGGTGCCCGTCACGGTGACCATGTCGGTCGTGATGCGGGCGCCCTTCAGGCGCGTGGGCTGGCCGTCGGCGCCCACAGGGGTGCGCGCCTCGATGTAGCCGTGCTCCACCGCGATCTGCGCGCCCATGGCCTGCAGGCCCTTGATGTGCTGGTCAACCGGGCGCGAACCGATGGCGCAGCCGCCGGGCAGCGACACGCGTGCGCGGCCGAAGCGGGCCAGCAGCGGGCCCAGCACCAAGATCGAGGCGCGCATGGTCTTGACCAGCTCGTAGGGCGCCTCGGGGTTGTTGACCTGGCCGGCGTCCAGCGTGACCAGATCGGCATCGCTGCCATGGCGCTCGGCCACCACGCCCATGTTGGCCAGCAGCTTGAGCGTGGTGTTCACGTCCTGCAACTGGGGCACGTTGGCCAGCGTGACGGGTTCGGCGCTCAGCAGCGCGGCGCACAGGTCGGGCAGCGCGGCGTTCTTGGCGCCGGAGATGGTCACTTCGCCTTGCAGGCGGCGGCCGCCGCGGATCAGGAGTTTGTCCATGGGGAAACACAAAGGGCGCGAGGCCACCACATCGGGGCGGCCCGCGCCATCAGCCTTTGTCAGGTTGTAAGGTCGGCAAGTAAGGCAGAAATCACGACGCGGCGCTGCCCTGGGCGGCCCATTCGGTCGGGGTCAGGGTCTTCATCGACAGGGCGTGGATCTGCTCGCGCATTCTATCGCCCAGGGCCTGGTAGACGCGCTGGTGGCGCGCGATGCGGGTCTTGCCATCGAACTCGACCGAGACGATGGTCGCGAAGAAATGGCGGCCGTCGCCCTCGACGTGCAGGTGGGAGCAAGGCAGGCCGGCTTCGATGAACTGCTGGACCTCGGCGGCGGTGGGATCGGCCATGGGGGAAATCTCGTGATATGGAATATAGGAAACAAGTGAACGCCTGGCGCGTTCAATGCCGGATTTTGTACCCGGTCTTGAGCAATTGGAGCGCAATGGCCGAGACGATCACCGTGGCACTGCCCACCACGCCCAGGCTGAGCCAGGGGCTGACGTCGCTGGCACCGAAGAAGCCGCGCCGGAACCCATCGATCAGATAGAAGAAGGGGTTCAGGTGCGACAGCCCCTGCCAGAAGGACGGCAGCGAGTGCACCGAATAGAACACGCCCGACAGGAAGGTCATGGGCACGATGATGAAGTTCTGGAACAGCGCCATCTGATCGAACTTCTCGGCCCACAGGCCGGCGATCAGGCCCAGGGCGCCCAGCAAGGCACCGCCCAGCACCGCGAAGATCAGGGCCCACCAGGGCTGGGCCAGGCCCGGCGGCGCGAACCAGGCGGTCACGGCAAAGACACCCGCCCCCACGGCCAGCCCACGCACCAGAGAGGCGCCCACATAGGCCAGGAACCAGGCGCGGTGCGACAGCGGTGTCAGCAGCACGAACACCAGGTTGCCGGTGATCTTGCTCTGGATGAGGGATGAGGAACTGTTGGCGAAGGCGTTCTGAAGCAGGCTCATCATCACCAGGCCCGGGATCAGGAAGCTGGTGTAACCCACGCCCTTGAACACCTGCACGTGGTCCTCCAGCACATGGCCGAAGATCAGCAGGTAGAGCACGGCCGTGAGCACGGGGGCGGCCACGGTCTGGAAGCCCACCTTCCAGAAGCGCAGCACTTCCTTGCGGAACAGGGGGGCTGCGCCGGTCAGGCTGTCGGACCAGTTCATGCGGACACCTCCGTCGTGGCCGCCGCGGCATGGGCCGGTGTGGCGCCCTGCCCCTGCATGATGGCCAGGAAGACATCCTCCAGATCAGCACGGCCGATCTCCAGGTCCTCCACACGGCACTGGGCCTGGCGCAAGGTGGTCAGCACCTGCTCGACCTCGGTGGCGTCGTGCGCGGCCAGTTGCACCACGCGGCCGGTGATGCGGGCGCGGGCGGCCAGGTCGGCCGGCAGGGTGTCGTCCGTCTTGAAGCGCAGCATGGTGTGGGCGGTGCCGGCCAGCAGGGTGGAAGTGCGCTCCAGCGCCACCAGCTCGCCCTGCTTGAGCATGCCGATGCGGTGGCACAGGGCCTCGGCCTCTTCCAGGTAGTGGGTGGTCAGCAGCACGGTGTGGCCTTCGCGGTTCAGCCGGGCGATGAAATGCCACAGGGTCTGGCGCAGTTCCACATCCACGCCGGCGGTCGGCTCATCCAGCACGATCACGGGGGGCTTGTGCACCAGGGCCTGGGCCACCAGCACGCGGCGCTTCATGCCGCCCGACAGTTGCCGCATGTTGGCCTCGGCCTTGTCGAGCAGGCCCAGGTTGTCCAGCAGCTCGTCGATCCAGTCATCGTTGCGGCGCACGCCGAAGTAGCCGCTCTGGATGCGCAGGGTCTCGCGCACCGAGAAGAAGGGATCGAACACCAGCTCCTGCGGCACCACGCCCAGGGCTCGGCGGGCAGCCTGGTAGTCGCGGCGCACGTCGTGGCCGTGCACCAGGGCCTGGCCGCCGCTGGCGCGCGACAGGCCCGCCAGGATGCTGATGAGGGTGGTCTTGCCCGCGCCGTTGGGGCCGAGCAGTCCGAAGAATTCGCCCTGCGGGATGTCGAAGCTCACGCCCTTGAGGGCATGCACGGTGCGACCGCCGGCATCGAATGTTTTCGTGACGTTTTGAAAGGTGATGGCGCTCATGGGAGGCGACAATTGTATGAAGTCACCGGTCACACCGCCTTCATGACAGCCAAAAGACCCCGTCGTACCGCCGAACGCATCCTGGACGTGACCCTGGCGATGTTCAACCGTTTCGGCGAGCCCAATGTGTCCACCAGCCAGCTGTGTGGCGAGCTTGGCATCAGCCCGGGCAATCTGTTCTACCACCACGCCACCCGGGATGCGCTGGTGGCCGGGCTGTTCGTGCGGTACCAGGGCGCGCTGGACCAGGCGCTGGCCGTGCCCCTGCCCATCACGGCCGACATCCCTGCAGAAGCCGATGCCGAGGCCACTGCACCGCCCTGGTGGCGAGGCAAGACCTCAGAGCCGCTGACCGACCTGATCCACCTGGCCGAGGCGATCGCACACGTGGCCTGGACCTACCGCTTCCTGTTCCGGGATCTGAGCGACCTGGTCTCGCGCCACCGCGTGCTGGAAGAAGGGCTGCCACCCCTGCTGCGCCGCCAGGCACAGGCCCTGACGCAGGCATTGCGCCCCCTGCCCTGGCAAGCGCCCACGCCCGATGACGCCACATTTGCCATCTGGGTGGGCCACATGCTGGCCGCCCTGACCGGCAGCACCGGCCTGGATGGCGCACTGGACCCGCGCGAACACCTGCGCCAATCCGGCCCGCACGCAGTGGACGTGGCACTGGGCCGCGCCCTGGGCCTGCTGCGGCCCGCCCTGTCAGGCCCCGACCGCACGCTGATGGACACCCACCTCGGACCGGGGGATGCCTTCGGGATGGACCCATGGTGGCTGGCCCCTCGGGCCGGCTAAGATCCGGGCTTCTTTCCAGAACACCAACACGCCGTTAGGAGACAACGATGTCCGACCTCAAAGCCCGCTTCGACCAGGCCCTGGCCGATTCCAAGCTGCTGCCCGCCAAGCCCGACAACAACACCCTGCTGCAGATCTACTCGCTGTTCAAGCAAGGCAGCGTGGGCGACGTGCAGGGCGATCGTCCCGGCATGATGGACTTCGTGGGCCGCGCCAAGTACGACGCCTGGGCTGCGCACAAAGGCAAGTCCCAAGAGCAGGCCCAGCAGGCCTACATCGACCTGATCCAATCGCTCAAGGCCTGATCAGGCCGCGCGACCGCCAGGTCGACCCCAAAGCCTCAGGCGGCCGACGAGCCCCCTGAGGCTTTTTCAATGATGCGCTCCAGATTGCGCGACACCTCGGCCTCGACGATGGGCTTGAACGCCGCCATCATCATGCCCAGCTTGATGTCCAGCGTGAACTCGGTGCCCGACACCAGCATCGTGCCCTTCACCCCGGTGCGCTCGAAAGTGATGGTGTCCTGCGTCTCGCCGGCCTGCGTCTGGCAGCTCAGGCCCAGCTTGCGGGCAGCGTCGTCCAGCCATTCGCGGGCCAGTTCGCGGGCACGGTCAAGGCCCAGATTGTGGGCACGTTCGTAGTGGATGTCGCTCATGTCGTGTTCTCGCCGATCCTGCACGGATCATGGGGTGGTTGCGGGTCGAGGGCGACACTATATAAGGCTGCAAGCCGCTGGGCCGTCATGCGAGGGAGCCATTGGCGACGCCGCCCAACCAAACCCACTCACAGGTAGCGACGCACCGGCTTCAGATGCGCATCCCCGCTGGATTCGAACTCCCGCACGATGCGCGTGAAGCAGGCATCGGCCTTGACGGGCCCCACCCATTCGGCCAGCGCCACATAGGCCGCGTTGACCAGCCGGGTTCCCGTGCCAACGGCGCGCCACTCCCCCGCCAAAGCGGGCACGCGCCCCCAGAGCCAGTCCGTGGCCAGGCACAGCACCGGCTCGGGCAGTCGCCCGGCCTGCTTGATCAAGGTGTGCCGCCAGCGCTGCGGGCTGTAGGACATCGGGGCTTCACTGGCCACGGCCTGCTCCACCATCTCCAGAAAGCGCTGCCCCACCAGCCGGCAGTAGCGGCTCAGCCCCACCATGGCCGAAGCCGGGCCGGAGGTATCAGGCGGCTGCCACAGCGCGGCCGCCTCACGGGCCCTGTCGGCATCCAAGTAGGGCTGCAGCGCCCACATCAGCGCCAGCCATGCGGGCGATCCCTAAGGACTGGAACGGTGGATGCGGCGGGCTCAACCATGCTGTTTGCCCTGGTGGACCACGTCCTGCTGGAACTCGGGGTAGCCCAGCTCGCAGTGCTCGGTGAAATCCAGCCCGCGCTGCTCGGCCAGCGTGGAGACCCGCAACGGCACCACCTTGCCGATCAGCCAGTACATCAGCACCGACGCGCCAAAGGCTCAGACGAAGGCCGCCAGGCACCCCAGCGCCTGCACCCCGACCTGCGCCGGATTGAACATGTCATTGGCATTGAACAGGCCCGCGGCCATGGTGCCCCACACGCCGCCCACCACGTGCACGGACATGGCGCCCACCACATCGTCGACCCGGAACGCCTCCAGCACCGACGCCGCCACCACGCCCAACGCCCTGGCCACCGCACCAGCAATGAGCGCGAAGGCCGGCTCCATCACGTGGCAGCCCGATGTCACGCCCACCAAACCCGCGATGGAGCCATTGACGTGGTGGTCAGCAGCACCTTCTGACGCAGCACGGCCAGCATGGCAATGGCGCCCACGGCACCGGCCGCGCCGCCCATATGGGTGTTCAGCGCAATCTTGCCGATGCCCACGGTGGCTGCCGGCATTGAAACCGAACCAGCCGATCCACAGGATGAAAGCCCCCAGCGACACCAGCGGCAGGTTGTGCTCCAGGATCTGGCGGGGTTGCCCGTCCGGGCCGAAGCGCCCGGTGCGCGGCCCGACCGCCAGCAGGGCCGCCAATGCCGCCCAGCCGCCCACCGCATGCACCACGCTCGAGCCCGCAAAGTCGATGAAGCCCATCTGCTTGAGCCAACCCTCGCCACCGTGCGCGGAACCCCAGGCCCAACTGCCGTAGATCGGGTAGATCACCCCCGTGATCACCATCGAGCCGACGATGTAGGCCGAAAAACGCGTGCGCTCGGCAATGGCGCCGCTCACGATGGTGGCCGACACGGCCGCGAACATGGTCTGGAAGAACAACGCGCCGTACTCCGCCTCTCCGACACGGTGCAGCGCGAAGCCCGTGGTGCCCAGCCAGCCCGTCTGGTTCAGGCCGAACATCAACCCGTAGCCCGCCAGCCAATACGCGATCGCGCCAAAGCACATGTCGCAGTAGTTCTTCATGATGACGTTGACGGTGTTCTTGGCGCGGGCCATGCCCGACTCCTGGAAGGCGAAACCCGCCTGCATGAAGAACACCAGCGCCCCGGCCGCCACCACCCACACTATGTCGGTGGCGGCCTTGAGCGACTGGAGCGTGAGTTCCGGCGTGGCGGCCTCGGATGCCTGGGCCAGGCCCGGCGCCAGCGACATCACCAGCAGGATCGACAACAGGGATGACAAAGAGCGGGGAACTTCCGAACTACGCGAAGAAATCATGCACCGGTCCTGCGCAAGGGCTGACAAATCTGGACACAGCCGCACCAGACTGCAAGGACCAGACCACCTTGCTGCACCGCAGCACGCCTGCGCCCCACTCGTTCAAGGGGTGCCTGGCCGCCGCCGAGCATCAGCGAGCCAGCCGGGTAAGATGGCCCTTCCGCACCACCTTCCATGACGGTTGAGCCATGTCCTCCGACACCACCGACCTGCCATCGACGGTCCTGCCCGCGCTGCTGGACCAGGCCCCTGGCATCCAGGCGCTGCGCCGCGACATCCATGCGCACCCTGAACTCTGCTTCGAGGAGGCGCGCACCAGCGACCTGATCGCCCGCCAACTGGCCGACTGGGGCATCGAGGTGCACCGCGGCCTGGGCAAGACCGGCCTGGTCGGTGTGATCAAGGGCAAGCGCCCCGGCAGCAAGGCCATCGGCCTGCGGGCGGACATGGACGCCCTGCCCGTCACCGAGCAGAACACCTTCGCCCACGCCAGCCGCCACCCCGGCCGCATGCATGCCTGCGGCCATGACGGCCACGTGGCCATGCTGCTGGCCGCGGCCCAACACTTGGCCGCGCACAACGATTTCGCCGGCACGGTGTACCTGGTGTTCCAGCCCGCCGAAGAAGGCGGCGGCGGTGCCCGCGAGATGATGAAGGACGGCCTGTTCCAGCGCTTCCCGATGGACGCGATCTTCGGCATGCACAACTGGCCCAACATGAAGGCCGGCCAGTTCGCGATCAACGCCGGGCCCTGCTTCGCATCGAGCAACGAGTTCCGCGTCACCGTCATCGGCAAGGGCTGCCACGCCGCCATGCCCCATCTTGGCCTGGACCCGATGCCCGTGGCCTGCCAGTTGGTGCAGGCCTTCCAGACCATCCTGACGCGCAGCCTGCGCCCCATCGAGACCGGCGTGATCTCGGTGACCATGATCGAAGCCGGCGTGGCCACCAACGTGGTGCCCGACCGCGTCACCATGCAAGGCACGGTGCGCACCTTCACCACCGAGGCGCTGGACCTGATCGAGCAGCGCATGCGCGAGATCTGCGCGCACGTGCCGGCCGGCTTCGGCTGCACGGCGGAGCTGGAGTTCCACCGCAACTACCCGCCCACCGTCAACCACGCCGACGAGACCGAATTCGCACGCACCGTGATGCGCGAGGTGGTCGGCGAGGTCAATGTGCTGGAGTTCGAGCCCACCATGGGCGCCGAGGATTTTAGCTTCTTCCTGGAGAAAAAGCCCGGCGCCTACTTCGTGATCGGCAATGGCGACGGCTCGCACCGCGAAGGCGGCCACGGCCTGGGCCCCTGCATGCTGCACAACCCCAGCTACGACTTCAACGACCGGCTGATCCCGGTGGGCGCCACGCTGTGGGTGAAGCTGGCCGAGCGCTGGCTGGCCGCATGAAAAAGGGGCCTGTGAAGGCCCCTTGCTGGCGATCCTGACATCGCCGCACCAGCGCCCTCACGGCGCTGGTGGATGACAAGGCCCAAGGCCTCTATCAGTGCTTGATCGAATCGAGCCCGACCTGGCGCAGATGTGTCGGCCCCACCTTGGCTTCGATGGCGCGCAGCACCTCGGGGCGCAGGCCCATCGCGAAGGCCACCTCGGCCACCACGAACAGCGGGCCGATGAACAGGCCCACCAAGTCATCGACAAAAGCCGGCTTGCGGCCTTCGTAGTAGTGGCCCACGAACTGGAAGATCCAGCCGATGACGAACAGGCCCACGCCCGTGCTCAGCCACACGCTGGTGGGCTGCGCCGCCACGCCGATGCTGAACCACCAGGTGGCCGCCAGCAGCGCCGTCATCACCGCGCCGAAGCGCAGATCCAGCAGCAGGTAGTAGATGGACGTGCCCAGCACCAGCAGCAAGGAGAGCGACAGCGGCACGCCGGCCACGTTGATCGACGGGCGCGCCGTGAGGCAGCCAATGGCCAGCACGATCATGGGGATGCCGATGAAGTGCGTGGCGATGTTGCGGCGGTCGCGGTGGTAGGCCGCGTAGTTGGTGAGCTGTTCGACGAGGGTTTTCATGGCTGTCTCTCTCGGCTGGTTCTTTGCTCGAATAATGCACCCGTCTGCGTTTTTTGTCTGTCGGATAGGCTACGTTCACGGGCTGGGCATCGCCCCATGCCCGCGCCGCCCCGCATGAGGCATATTGCCGGCCAGCCCCCGCTGTCGTCCCCGCCCCTTGGCCTCCGCCCCTTGAAGACACTGCCCGCCCCCGAAGATTTCCTGCCCCTGCTGTCCCAGGGCCGCTGGTTCGCCGGATTGCCCGGTGATGTCCGCCAGCGCCTGATGGCCCAGGCCGCCGTGCGCCTGCTGCCAGCGGGCCACCGGCTGTTCAGCCGGGGCGATCCCAACGACGGCCTGTACGCCGTGGTGGACGGCGCCGTGCGCATCGGCGGGATCAGCGCCGACGGCAAGGAGGCCGTGCTCAGCATGATCGAGCCGCCCCTGTGGTTCGGCGAAATCGCCCTGTTCGATGCCGGCCCGCGCACCCACGATGCCGACACCCGTGCGCCCACCACCGTGCTGCACGTGCCCCTGCATGCCCTGCAGGACCAGTTAGCCGCCCACCCCGGCGACTGGCACCACCTGGGCGCACTGGCCGTGGAGAAGATGCGCGCCGTGCTTTCCGGCCTGGAGGAACTGACCCTGCTGCCCGCGCCGCAGCGCATGGCCCGTCGCCTGTGGGAAATGAGCCTGGGCCACGGCATGCTGACGGAGCAAGGCGCACGCAGCGCCCTGGCCGTGAACCAGGAGCAACTGGGCGCCATGCTGGCCCTGAGCCGCCAGACCGTCAACGAGGTGCTACGCCACCTGGAAGCCCAGGGCATCGTGGCCCGGCGCTACGGCCGCATCGAGATCCTGGACCGTGAGGCGCTGCGTGCCGCGGGCGACGTGCCGGACTCAACCCGAGCGCGCCCCTGGCCTCAGAATCGTCGCCATGATCACCCCTGACCAACTCAACCAACGCGGCATCAACAGCCTGCCCGGCCACCTCGGCATCGTCGTCACCCATGTGGCCGAAGGCGAAGTGCGCGCCGAACTGACCGTGGCGCCGCACCTCATGGCGCCCAACGGCTTCCTGCACGCCGGCAGCGTCGTCACCCTGGCCGACACCTGCTCGGGCTATGGCTGCGTGAGCAACCTGCCCGAGGGCGCCAACGGCTTCACCACCATCGAGCTCAAATCCAACCACCTGGGCACGGCCCGCGAAGGCGTGGTGGAGTGCGTGGCCAAGGCCGTGCACCTGGGCCGCAACACCCAGGTGTGGGACGCCACCGTCACCCACCGAGACACGGGCAAGACCATGGCCCTGTTCCGCTGTACGCAGATGGTGCTCTACCCTAAAGCCCCCAAGGCGGCCTGATACCGCGCCCGCGCCGTGGATCAGCCGATCACCAGTTTCCACCTCGACGAGGAAGGCCACTGGGTGGCCCGACTGGCCTGCGGCCACCATCAGCACGTGCGCCACGATCCGCCCTGGATCAACCGCCCCTGGACCGCCACGCTGGAAGGCCGGCAGGCCACGCTGGGCCGCCTCCTGGCCTGCAAGAAGTGCGACGAAAGCGCCCCGCCCGACACACCGCCCACGTCCTGACAACCCCCGCGTTTCCGGCGTTGCGGGCCTGCGCCAGGCGTGGCATCGTCACACGCGCAATGAATGCCATGCGTTGCTGTGATTGAACTGCACACTGCCGTGGACAGCAGCCAACCCCGCATTCAGCGACAAGCCGAGCCAGGCTGTATCTAGGCTCTCTTCCACGTTGTCACGAGAAACGGCCCCCGGTGCGGCCATCTCGACAGGAGACCGCCCATGCGCCGCCGCCTCCAGCGCCTTCTTCAGCACATCGCCCAGCGCCTGCTTCGCCCTGCCGGGCTGGCCTGGCTCATGGTGATCACCGCCACCTCGGCCCAGGCCGACGCCATGCAGCACTCCGACATCATCCTGCTGCAACCCGAATCCGTGCTGGCGCCGCGCGTGCCCAATGTGCAGGGCCTGGCCACCTACATCGACAAGGCCACCGCCCAGGCGGCCGAAGTGACGCGCCAGGCCGAGGCCGGCCCGCCCACCAGCGGCTTCCTGGTGATCGCGATCCGCCCGGGGCTGCGCTCGAACGCCTGGCTGGATTTCCAGCCGCCCCTGCCGCAACCCCTGGCCGATGCCGTGCTCCGCGCGATGCGCGCCGTCACGCCCCCCGCGGTGCGGGGC
>NZ_JBASTH010000108.1:0-105321 GCF_049274795.1 Aquabacterium sp. | reverse complement strand
GCACCCACGTGTGCAGCGTCTGCGGCACGCAGCCAATCTTGCCGGCGATTGACTCGATCGCCGCCCACTGCGACGGGTAATCGGCCTGGTGCTCCTGCACCATGCGCACGGCACGCTCACGAACCTCGGGCGAAAACTTCGGGGGACTTCTTCATCGCTCCATTCTCCAGTGTTGGAGCCTCCGCCAAACCCGGGGCGCTTCATTGCACCAACGCAGGCACTGGTCATCTTGGCACGCAAACTGTTGCGAGTAGCCTTTGCGGTTTGGAAGAGCGGCAAGCCCTTCGATCCAAGTCATGTACAGGTCAAAACAACTTGACTTGAACTATAGAACCTCAAACAGACGCGGCCAGTCAGTTCACGAAGCATGTGCTGCGCACATGCCCACCTCGCCGCTCCGCTCCTCAGCCCCCTCAAGGCGCCCGGCCGGAGGACCGCTCAACCCCTTTTTGCCCCGCTCGCCGCATGCGGAGGTTGTGATCTTTTGCCTCGCTCGGCCTGGCGTCTAGGGAAGTTGCCAGTTGAACCTGCGCTGACCGCGCACCGCCACGGCCTTCTGGGCACGCCACCAGCGGGGCACAAAAGGGATGTGGGGGCAGACGGCCGGGCGCCTTGTTGGCGCCGAGCAGCGCAGCGGTGAGGTGGGCATGTGCGCAGCACATGCTTCGTGAACTGACTGGCCGCAGCTGTTTGAACGCAGCGTAGTGAGTTCTGCGGCCCCACCTCGCCGCGAGCAGCACAGGGCAGTCACGCCGAAGGCGTGACCAACAATGAAGCCCGGACGGCTGCCATCACATCCCGTGCCCCGCCGCCCCGACAAAGCGCCAAAACCATCGCAAGCCAGAACACCCCCCCTGCCCTGCAGCATCAGCAAATACGATGCGCACAAAGAAGAACCCCGGCCTGAAAGCCGGGGTTCTGCATTCAGCCCGAAGCCACCGCCGAAGCAGCAGCCTCGAAGCAACCGATCAACGCTGACCGATGGGCTTGACGTCGCGCTTCTCAGCACCAACGAACAGCTGACGCGGACGGCCGATCTTGTACTCGGGATCGCCGATCATTTCGTTCAGCTGGGCGATCCAGCCCACGGTACGGGCCAGCGCGAAGATGGCCGTGAACAGGGGCACGGGGATGCCGATGGCGCGCTGCACGATGCCGGAGTAGAAGTCCACGTTCGGGTACAGCTTGCGCGACACGAAGTATTCGTCCTCCAGGGCGATCTTTTCCAGGGCCATGGCCAGCTTGAACATCGGGTCGTTCTGCAGGCCCAGTTCGTTCAGCACTTCGTGGCAGGTCTCGCGCATCAGCTTGGCACGCGGGTCGTAGTTCTTGTACACGCGGTGACCGAAGCCCATCAGCTTCACACCGGAGTTCTTGTCCTTGACCTGGGCGATGAACTCGCCGATCTTTTCCACGCCACCGTTCTTCTGGATGTCGGTCAGCATGTTCAGGGCGGCCTCGTTGGCGCCACCGTGAGCCGGGCCCCACAGGCAGGCCACGCCAGCGGCGATGGCAGCGAAGGGGTTGGTGCCGGACGAACCGCACAGACGCACCGTAGAGGTGGAGGCGTTCTGCTCGTGGTCGGCGTGCAGGATGAAGATGCGGTCCATGGCACGCACCAGCACGTCATTGGGCTTGTACTCTTCGCACGGCGTGGCGAACATCATCCGCATGAAGTTCTCGGTGTACGAGAGATCGTTCTTCGGGTAGATGTAGGGCTGGCCGATGGTGTACTTGTAGGCCATGGCCACGAGCGTCGGCATCTTGGCGATCAGGCGGATCGCGGCGATCTTGCGGTGCTCGGGGTTATTGATGTCCGTGCTGTCGTGGTAGAAGGCCGACAGAGCACCGACCAGGCCGGTCATCACGGCCATCGGGTGAGCGTCACGACGGAAGCCACGCAGGAAGAACTGCATCTGCTCGTTGACCATCGTGTGGTTGGTCACGCTCTTGACGAAGTCTTCCTTCTCGGCGCCGTTGGGCAGTTCGCCGTTCAGCAGCAGATAGCAGGTTTCCAGGAAGTCGCAGTTGGTGGCCAACTGCTCGATGGGGTAGCCGCGGTACAGCAGCTCACCCTTGTCGCCATCAATGTAGGTGATGGTCGAGTTGCAGGAGGCGGTGGACAGGAAGCCAGGATCGTAGGTGAACTTGCCGGTCTGACCGTACAGCTTGCGGATGTCAATCACATCCGGGCCGATGGAGCCCTTGTAAATGGGCAGTTCCATGTTGGGGCTGCCGTCGGAGAACGACAGGGTAGCTTTCACGTCGGACGGGGTCATGAGCACTCCTACTAGGGGTCGGTCTTTTGGAAGACGATTATCGGTGACTAGGGATTAACCTTGGTCGGCATTATGAGTCTTGCACACACCCTGCCAGTCCTTCGACTCGGGGGGTACAAAACACTCCAAACACCTGACTACGCCTTGGGAACCCGCATCAGCGACAACACCTGAACGACTTCGGCACTGGCCAGATCGCCTTCGGGTTCTTTGCGAACCAGAAGCAGATCGAGCAGGTCATTGTCAGACAGGTCCATCAATTGAAGCAAGCCCTGGACTAAGGGCATGGTCAGGTGGTCTCCGTGACGCTCGAAGAACTTGTCGATGAAAATGTCGTTCTCGAGCAGGCCACGGCGGCAGCGCCAGCGCAACCGGCGCAGCAGGTCCGCGTCGGGCGCGTCCGGGGTGCTGGCATCGGCGGCGGGCATGGTCTGGCGCTGTTCGGTCATTACAAGCATGAAAGATCAGACGGCGCGGCGCACCATCAGTTCCTTGATCTTGCCGATGGCCTTGGTCGGGTTCAGGCCCTTCGGACACACGTCCACGCAGTTCATGATCGTGTGGCAGCGGAACAGGCGGTACGGGTCTTCCAGGTTGTCCAGGCGCTCGGCCGTGCCTTCGTCGCGGCTGTCCGCGATGAAGCGGTAAGCCTGCAGCAGACCGGCGGGGCCCACGAACTTGTCGGGGTTCCACCAGAAGCTGGGGCAACTGGTCGAGCAGCTGGCGCACAGGATGCACTCGTACAGGCCGTCGAGCTCTTCACGCTCCTCAGGCGACTGCAGACGCTCCTTCTCGGGCGGCGGCGTGTCGTTGAGCAGGTAGGGCTTGATGGAGTTGTACTGCTTGAAGAACTGCGTCATGTCCACGATCAGGTCGCGGACAACGGGCAGGCCAGGCAGCGGCTTGAGCACGATCACGCCGGGCAGCGTGCGCATGTTGGTCAGGCAGGCCAGACCGTTCTTGCCGTTGATGTTCATGGCGTCCGAACCGCAGACGCCTTCGCGGCAGGAGCGGCGGAACGACAGGGTGGGATCGACCGCCTTGAGCTTGACCAGGGCGTCCAGCAGCATGCGCTCGTGACCGTCGAGTTCAACCTCGAGGGTCTGCATGTAGGGCTTGGCGTCCTTGTCCGGGTCGTAGCGGTAGATCTGGAATGTGCGCTTCATGATGATTCCTAAATTCCTGTGTCGCTGGCGATCAGAACGTGCGGACCTTCGGGGGAACGGATTCCACCGTCAATGGCTGCAGGTTCACGGGCTTGTAATCCAGGCGGCTGCCTTCGGAGTACCACAGCGAGTGCTTCATCCAGTTCTCGTCGTCGCGATTGGGGAAGTCGTCGTGGGCGTGGGCGCCACGGCTTTCCGGACGGGCCGCAGCGGCCACCATCGTGGCCTGAGCGGCTTCGATCAGGTTGTCGACTTCCAGCGCTTCGATGCGGGCAGTGTTGAAAACCTTGGAGTTGTCCTTCAGGCCGATGCCCTTCACGCGCTCACGCACCTGGGCGATCTTCTTGACGCCTTCGTCCATGCTCTTTTGCGTGCGGAACACGCCAGCGTGGTTCTGCATGGTCGAACGGATCTCGTTGGCGACGTCTTGCGAGTACTCGCCGTTCTTGGCGTTGTCCAGGCGGGCCAGGCGCGACAGGGTGTAGTCGGCGGCGTCCTTGGGCAGGGGCTTGTGGTGCTTCGTCTTGAGGTTGGTCTCGACAATGTGGTTGCCGGCCGCACGGCCGAACACCACGAGGTCGAGCAGCGAGTTGGTGCCCAGGCGGTTGGCGCCGTGCACCGACACGCAGGAGCACTCGCCCACCGCGTACAGGCCGTTGATGATCTCGTTGTGCTTGCCGTTGGCGGGAACCACCACCTGGCCATACACATTGGTCGGGATGCCGCCCATCTGGTAGTGGATGGTGGGCACGACCGGGATCGGCTCCTTGGTGATGTCGACGTTGGCGAAGTTGTGGCCGATCTCGAACACCGAGGGCAGACGCTTCATGATGGTCTCGGCGCCCAAGTGGGTCATGTCGAGCACCACGTAGTCCTTGTTGGGACCACAGCCACGGCCTTCCTTGATTTCCTGGTCCATCGAGCGGGACACGAAGTCACGCGGGGCCAGGTCCTTCAGGGTGGGCGCATAGCGCTCCATGAAGCGCTCACCGTTGCTGTTGCGCAGGATCGCGCCTTCGCCACGGCAGCCTTCGGTCAGCAGCACGCCCGCGCCGGCCACGCCGGTGGGGTGGAACTGCCAGAACTCCATGTCTTCCAGCGGGATGCCGGCGCGTGCCGCCATGCCCAGGCCGTCGCCGGTGTTGATGAAGGCGTTGGTGGAGGCCTGGAAGATCCGGCCGGCGCCGCCCGTGGCGAACAGCACGGTCTTGGCGTGCAGCACGTGCACGTCGCCGGTTTCCATTTCCAGGGCGGTCACGCCCACGGCATCGCCATCGGCGTCGCGGATGATGTCCAGCGCCATCCACTCGACGAAGAACTGCGTGCGGGCCTTGACGTTCTGCTGATACAGGGTGTGCAGCAGAGCGTGGCCGGTACGGTCGGCGGCGGCGCAGGCGCGCTGCACGGGCTTCTCGCCGTAGTTGGCGGTGTGGCCGCCGAACGGACGCTGGTAGATGGTGCCGTCGGCATTGCGGTCGAAGGGCATGCCGAAGTGTTCGAGCTCGTACACGACCTTGGGCGCTTCACGGCACATGAACTCGATGGCGTCCTGGTCACCCAGCCAGTCGGAGCCCTTGATGGTGTCGTAGAAGTGGTAGTGCCAGTTGTCTTCGGACATGTTGCCCAGCGAGGCACCGATGCCGCCCTGCGCCGCCACGGTGTGCGAGCGGGTCGGGAAGACCTTGGACAGCACGGCCACGTTCAGGCCGGCCAGGGACAGTTGCAGCGACGCGCGCATGCCGGAGCCGCCAGCGCCGACGATCACGACGTCGAACTTGCGGGTGGGGAGAGAGGTCACGATAGCGGACATTTTTTACAGCCTCCAGAGCACTTGGATGGACCAGCCGGCGCAGCCCACGAGCCACACGATGCTGAACACTTGCAGGCCCAGGCGGATGCCGACCGGCTTGATGTAGTCCATGAAGATGTCACGGACGCCCACCCACACGTGGTAGAGGATGGCAATGATGACCACGAAGGTCAGGAACTTCATCCATTGCTGGGAGAAGATGGCAGCCCACTTGTAGTAGCTGACCGGCTCGCCGATCACGACCTGCAGCAGCAGCACGATCGTGAACAGGGCCATGATGATGGCGGTGGCGCGCTGGGCGATCCAGTCACGCAGGCCATAGTGCGCACCGGTGACGATGCGCTTGGTACCGTAGTTTTGAGACATGGGGACGTTTCCTGCGGTGGGGATCAGAACAGGCCGAACAGCTTGGCGCCCAGGACCAGCGTGAGCGCCACGCTGATGACCAGCACGGCCACGGCAGTGGTGCGGCCCGATTCCTTGGTCACGGCGTCGTGGTTGAAGTCCATGGCCAAGTGGCGGACACCAGCGCAGAAGTGGTGCAGGTAGGCCCAGATCAGGCCGAGGGCGACCAGCTTGAAGAACCAGCCCGGAACGAAGCCGCAGCCCGCCACGAACAGCGACGTGAAGGCGTCGTAGCTGATCTCGGAGGTCACGCTGGTGTCGAACATCCAGATGACGAAGGGCAGGAGGACGAACATCACGACGCCGCTGACACGGTGCAGGATCGAGACGATCCCGGCCGGGGGCAGGCGGTAACTGACGATGTCAGTGACGTGGATGTTCCGGTAGACGGGGCGGGGAGATTTCGCGTTGTCAGCCATTTTTGATGGGCTCTACGAGCGTCGGGTGGAACGGTTACAGAATCTTGAATTTTAGGGCAATCCCTTGCGCAAGGCACCTGGTCAGGTTTGCGTCATCGCGTGACACGTGCCCTGTTGGCGCGGGGAAAGGCAAGGAACGAGTGGGTTTTCAGTTCAGCTCGTTGCGGTAGTGGTGCGCCTCCGTTCGGTACAGGCCGCGGCGCAGTTCCACCGGCTGGTCGTCGTAGGTGCGCGCCAGGCGCTCGACGCTCAGCAGGGGGTGCCCCACCTCGACGCGCAGCAGGCTGGCAACAGCCGGGTCGGCCGCCACTGCCCGCAACTTCTCTTCGGCCCGGATCATGCGGACGCCGAATTCCGTCTCGAAGAACCCATACATCGGGCCCTTGTATTCGCTCATGCGTTCGGCCGTGAGGCCTTTGTACAGGTGTCCGGGCAGCCAGATGTCGTCGAGCACGACGGGCTGACCGGAGAAATGAAGCACGCGGCGCACCTCGAAGACCATGTCGCCGGCCTTGAGCCCCAGGGGACGGGCGATGTCGGCGGGCGCGCGCAGGCGGCGGCAATCAAGCAGTTCGCGCTTGACGGCGCCATTGGGATCGGGTTTGTCGGGCGTGAGGCGCAGGAAGCGCCATTGCACCTTCTCTTCGGCGTGCGTGGCCACGAAGGTGCCCTTGCCCTGGCGGCGAACCAGCAGGTTCTCCTGCGCCAGCTCGTCAATGGCCTTGCGCACCGTGCCCTGGCTGACCTTGAAGCGGGCGGCCAGTTCCATCTCGCTGGGTATGGCCTCACCGGGGCGCCATTCGCCGGCCTGCAGGCTGCGCACGATCAAGGACTTGATCTGCTGGTACAGGGGGCTGAAGGAGGGGCCGGCGATGGTGATCTGATCCCCTTCGCCAGCAGGGGGCGGCGATGCTTCCACAACGGAGGAGGCTTGAGGGGTTGAAGACACTGGCGGGCTGTCCGGGGTCGGGGTATAACGGCGGCGATACGCGATGTATCCGTAGGCGTTGGGGCTGGCTTGTGGCAGACCCGCAGGCGCACCGGGTAGGTGCGGGCTGCATTGCACCACAAAACCCCTGCCGCAGTCCAGACGAAATCCAAAAGATGTCTTATATAAGACATAAGAAGAATACCCCATCGGGCTGTCACCTAGCCCCGTGGCGCGCTACACTCAAGGGTTGTCGCTAACCCTTCACCTCACCAATCTCCGGAGTTGCCCATGAGCAAAGCACCCGTTCGCGTCGCCGTCACCGGCGCCGCTGGCCAAATCGGCTACGCCCTCCTGTTCCGCATCGCCTCGGGCGAAATGCTGGGCAAGGACCAGCCCGTCATCCTGCAACTGCTGGAGATCCCCGACGAGAAGGCCCAGAACGCGCTCAAGGGCGTGATCATGGAGCTGGAAGACTGCGCTTTCCCGCTGCTGGCCGGCATCGAAGCCCACTCTGATCCCCTGCAAGCCTTCAAGGACACCGACTACGCCCTGCTGGTCGGCGCCCGTCCCCGTGGCCCCGGCATGGAGCGCGCCGACCTGCTGGCCGCCAACGCCCAGATCTTCACGGCTCAAGGCAAGGCCCTGAACGCCGTGGCTTCGCGCAACGTGAAGGTGCTGGTCGTCGGCAACCCCGCCAACACCAACGCCTACATCGCCATGAAGTCGGCCCCGGACCTGCCGGCCAAGAACTTCACCGCCATGCTGCGCCTGGACCACAACCGCGCTGCCTCGCAGCTGGCCGCCAAGACCGGCACCAAGGTTGGCGACATCCGCAAGCTGACCGTGTGGGGCAACCACTCGCCCACGATGTACGCCGACTACCGCTTCGCCACCACGAACGGCAAGTCGATCAAGGACCTGATCAACGACCAGGTCTGGAACGCCGACACCTTCCTGCCGACCGTGGGCAAGCGTGGCGCCGCCATCATCGCCGCACGTGGCCTGTCGTCGGCTGCCTCGGCCGCCAACGCCGCCATCGACCACATCCGTGACTGGGCCCTGGGCTCCAACGGCGAATGGGTCACCATGGGCGTGCCCTCGAACGGCGAATACGGCATCCCCAAGGACATCGTGTTCGGCTTCCCCGTCACCACGCAGAACGGCGAGTACAAGATCGTCGAAGGCCTGGAGATCGATGCCTTCTCGCAAGAAGCCATCAACAAGACCCTGGCCGAGCTGCAAGGCGAGCAAGACGGCGTCAAGCACCTGCTGTGATGCATTGAGCTGACGGGCGTGGATCAAGGTCCACGCCTCGGATGGCGCAAGAAAAACCGGCCCCACGGCAACGTGGCGCCGGTTTTTTCATGCCCGCATCGTGCAGGCGTGCGTGTTCAGGCCGGCAGCTTGAACACCGAGACCACACGGGCCAGGGTATCGGCCTGGTCTTTCAGGCTCTCGGCGGCGGCGGCCGATTGCTCCACCAGCGCGGCGTTCTGCTGCGTCATGTCGTCGAGCTTGCTCACGGCGGAGTTGACCTGCCCGATGCCGCTGGACTGCTCGGACGACGCCGTGGTGATCTCGCCGATGATGCCGGCCACGCGCTGCACGGAGTCGACGATGGTCTGCATGGAGGCGCCGGCATCCTTGACCAGGGTGGAACCGGTGTCGACCTTGTCCACCGACGCGCCGATGAGCGTCTTGATCTCACGGGCGGCCTCGGCCACGCGCTGCGCCAGGGCGCGCACCTCGGCCGCCACCACCGCGAACCCCCTGCCCTGCTCACCGGCACGGGCGGCTTCCACGGCCGCATTGAGCGCCAGGATATTGGTCTGGAAGGCGATGCTGTCGATGACGCCGATGATGTCGACCACCTTGCGCGAGCTTTCGCTGATCTCGTCCATGGTGCTCATGACCTGGGTGACCACGGTGCCCCCCTGGGTGGCGGCGGATGCAGCGCCTGCGGCCAGTTGATTGGCGGTGCGCGCAGCATCGGCCGTGTGCTGGATCGCGCCGGAGATCTGCTCCATCGATGAGGCTGTCTGCTCCAGGCTGGAGGCTGCCTGCTCGGTGCGGCCGGACAGATCCTGGCTGCCGGCGGCCACTTCGCTGCTGGCCGTCTTGATCGAATCGGTGGCGGCACGCACGTCGGTCACGATGTTGCGCAGGGAGCGCTGCATGCTGTCCAGGCCGTGGAGCACGTCGGCCACTTCATCGCGACCATCGGCATTGAGGTTGCGCGACAGATCACCCGCCGCGATGGCCTGGGTAGCAGCGGCAGCGCGGCGCAGCGGCACGGTCACCGAGCGGGAGATCAGCCAGGCGCACAGGCCACCGGCCAGCAGGCACAGCACTGCCAGGAACACGAGCAGCATCTGCGCATGGCCCACGGTGGTCTGGGTGTCGGCGGTATGGCGGTCGGCCAGTTCGCGCTGGTGCACCTGGTAGTCGTGGATGGCGGCGATGTAGCGCGTGGCCGCCGGCATCAGCTGGCTGCTCAGCGCTTCCTTGGCGCCAGGGTCATCCAGCTCCAGCAGCTGGAAGATGGCGTCGCGCGAGGTGATGTAGGTCTTGCGCCGCGCGGCGATCTCCTCGAACTTGGCTTTCTCGTCACCGGGCTCCGCCGTGGACTCCAGCCCCTTCTGGATGGTGGTGATCTCGGCGGAGGTCGCCTTCATGAGGGGTGAGAAATGCTTCTCGACGTCATCGTTGCCACCGGATTCGGCGATGGCCAGCGTGCGGTTGACGTTCAGCTGCGTGAGGCCTTCCCAACGCAAGGCCTCGCGAGCACGCTCCTGGGCATGCCCGTTGGCCTGGATGTTGCCCAGCGTGTGCCCCAGGCGTTCCCAACCGATCGCGGCGATCAGGGCCGCCAGCACAAGCACCGCACTGAAGCCCACCCCGAGTCGGGCGCCCAGCTTGAGCTGATTGAGTTTCATGGACAAGGTCACCTCGGTAATGTTGTTGTTCGCGGGCCGACCTGTCTGCAACGATGCCAGGGCGCCCGCCTTCCTGACTCATCACACTATCGGCACTTTTACCGAAAACCGTAGGGTTTCCGGCGCCGCAGGGGCCAGGCACTGATCTGCGTCAGCGGCCGGGACATGGTGAGCCGACGAAGAGCCGCACTGGCATACTGCCCCCAGAACACATCAACACCCGCCTTTTGCAGACGCCGCGCCCGATGTCCACCCTCACCGCCATCCACCCTCGCCAGGCCCTGTTCGGGGCCGAAGCGCCTGCCGCCGTGCTGCCCGTGTGCGACCACTACGCCGGGGTGGAGGCGCGCATGCGCAAGAGCCTGGCCCTGCAGGCCGACCTGGGAGGCAAGGCGGGCCACGCCGTGTTCGACGTGACGCTGGACCTGGAGGATGGCGCCCCCGTGGGCGGCGAGCATGAGCAGGCCCTGCTGGTGGCCGAGCTGGTCAATAGCAAGGCCAATGCCTTCGACCGGGTCGGTGTGCGCGTGCATGACCCGCGCCATGAGCGCTTCGAGGACGAGGTCGACACGCTGATCAAGCTGGCCGGGCAACGGCTGGCCTATGTGATGGTGCCCAAGCTGGGCGATGCGCAGGAGGCCGCCCGAGCCATCGACACCATCAAGGCGGCCCGGCTGCGGCATGGCGTGGGGCGCGTGGTGCCCGTGCATGGCCTGATCGAGACACACAAGGCCCTGCAGCAGGTGGGCGAGATCGCCGCCCTGCCCGGGCTGGAGTCGCTGTCTTTCGGGCTGATGGACTTCGTCTCGGAGCACCGGGGCGCCATCAGCGCGGCCGCCATGGGCGTGCACGGCCAGTTCAGCCACCCGCTGGTGCTGCGCGCCAAGCTGGAGATCGCCGCCGCCTGCCATGCCGCACGGATCACGCCTTCTCACTGCGTGGTCACCGAGTTCAAGGACGCCCACGCGCTGGCCAAGGCCGCCGAGAAAGCCTGCCGCGAACTGGGCTACACGCGCATGTGGAGCATCCACCCGGACCAGATCCCGGTGATCGTCGATGCCTTCGCGCCCGTGGTGGCCGAGGTGGACGATGCGGTGGAGATCCTGAGCGCCGCGCAGGCCGCCCACTGGGCGCCCACCTCGCACCGGGGCGTGCTGCACGACCGGGCCAGCTACCGGCACTACTGGTACGTGCTGGAACGGGCCTGGCTGACGGGCCAGCCGCTGCCAGCGGAGATCGAGGCGGCGTTCTTTCCGACGGCCTGAACGCCTGCCTGCTCGTCCACCTGATACGCCCGGAGCCTGAACAGGCGCCCCAGCCAGGCTCAGCCCCGCACTTGATTCTGTCGGATCTGTGTCGCCACCTTCTCGGCCATCATCAGGATCGGCGAGTTGGTGTTGCCGCTGGTGATGGTGGGCATGGCCCCGCCGTCCACCACGTGCAGGCCGGCCACGCCCTGCACACGCAACTGGCTGTCGAGCACGGCCATCGGATCGCCCTCGCGGCCCATGCGGGTGGTGCCCACGGGGTGGAAGATGGTGGTGGCGATGTCGCCGGCCAAGCGGGCGAGTTCCTCGTCCGTCTGGAACTGCACACCGGGCTTCCACTCCTCAGGGTGGTAAGGCGCCAGGGCTGGCTGGGCGGCGATGCGCCGCGTGACGCGCAGTGAATCGGCCGCCACCTGGCGGTCCTCGGGCGTGGCGAGGTAGTTGGGCGCGATGGCGGGCGCATCCTCGAAGCGTGGGCTGGTGATGCGCACCGAGCCCCTGCTGGTGGGGTTGAGGTTGCACACGCTGGCGGTGAAGGCGGGGAAGGTGTGCAGCGGCTCGCCGAAGGCCTCCAGGCTCAGCGGCTGCACGTGGTACTCCAGGTTGGCGTGCGCGCGAGAAGGATCGCTGCGGGTGAAGGCGCCCAACTGGCTGGGGGCCATGCTCATGGGGCCGCTGCGCTTGAGCAGGTACTCCAGCCCGATGCGGGCCTTGCCCCAGGTGGTGCCGGCCAGCATGTTGAGCGTGGGCACGCCCTGCACCTTGAAGACGGTGCGGATCTGCAGATGATCTTGCAGGTTGGCGCCAACACCAGGCGCGTCTTTCAGCACCGGCAGGCCCAGGCTTCGCAGCAGCTCGCCAGGGCCGATGCCCGAGAGCTGCAGCAACTGGGGCGAACCGATCGCGCCCGCGCACAGCAGCACACCTTGCTCCGCGTGGACGGTGACCAGCTCGGTGCCCGTCCACACCTGCGCGCCGGTGCATCGCAGAGTGCCATCAGGCACGGCCTCGAACAGCAGGCGGCTGGCCTGGGCACCCGTCCATTGCTCGAAATTGGGCCGGGCATAGCAGGTGGGCCGTAGGAAAGCCTTGGCCGCGTTCCAGCGCAGGCCCTTGCGCTGGTTGACATCGAAGTAGCCCACGCCCTCGTTGTCGCCCCGGTTGAAATCGCTGGAGGCCGGGATGCCGGCCTGCTGCATGGCCTGCGAGACCGCATCGAGCAGGTCCCAGCGCAGGCGCTGCTTCTCGACACGCCACTCGCCGCCCGCGCCATGCAGGTCGTCGGCGCCCTTGTGGTAATCCTCATGGCGCTTGAAGAAGGGCAGCACCTGGTCCCAGCGCCAGCTGTCGTCGCCCGTGGCCTCGGCCCAGCGGTCGTAATCGCGAGCCTGGCCGCGCATGTAGATCATGCCGTTGATGCTGGAGCTGCCGCCCAGCGTCTTGCCACGTGGGTAGCGCAGCTTGCGACCGTTGAGCCCCGGTTCGGCCTCGGTCTGGTAGAGCCAGTCGGTGCGCGGGTTGCCGATGCAGTACAGGTAGCCCACCGGGATGTGGATCCAGTGGTAATCGTCCTGGCCGCCGGCCTCGATCAGCAGCACCCGCTTGGTCGGGTCGGCCGACAGGCGGTTGGCCAGCAGGCAACCGGCCGTGCCGGCACCGATGATCACGTGGTCGAAAGTGTTGTCGTGACTGCTCATGGTGCGGCCCATCCTACGCGATGCCGCGGTGGGTTCGGCACCTGGCCGCCCCAGCTTGTCCGATTCGCGGTAGGCTGGCGGTATGGACACCCTCTTGGTCTGCGCCGGCAGCGAAGTGAAAGGCGTCGAGCTGGATGCCGGCTCGGCAGGCGTGGTGCATGTGCGCTTCTCGGCCGCCTGCGTGCAGCGGGTCGCGCCAGGGGCGCTTCGCCCTGCCGAGGAGGGTTACCTGCGCCCGCTGGAGCTTGTGTTTCATGGCGCCCAAGTCGAGGGCGATCTGCCTGCCGCGCTGGGCACGCTGGCTGAGGCGGAACTGCAGCACCGAGGCAAGCCCTGGCGTCAGCCGTTGCTGCCTTTGCGCCTGCAAGGCGGCGTCAGCGCCGAACTGGTGTTTCGCAATGGCACCGTGCTGCGGATCAAGGCTGAATCGGCCAGTTGCGCCCCAGGGCCCGGGGCGGTGTTTCAAGAATCCCTGGCCTGCTGAAACACGCAGCACCGGCTGTCGGCCAGCGTCCGTTGATGCCTGTGTGAGGCCCTAGGTATCCAGCGCCTTGAGCTTGCGCCAAAGCGTGGTGCGGCTGATGCCCAGCCGCTCGCTGGCCTTGGCGCGGTCACCGCCGCAATCGGCCAGCACGGCCAGGATCTCATCTCGCTCGGCTTGGGCATGGCGCTGGCGCAAGGCAGGCGCGGGCAGTGCAGGCTTGTCGGCAACGCGGCTGACCGCCGGTACCGGCTGCCCCACACCCGAAACGCCAAACAGCTCCGGTGCCACGGACCTCAAGAACACTTCGGACTGTTGCGATGACAGGGCCTCTGCCCCCGGCTGCGCGAGCGGCCCCGCATAGGCCAGCAGGCGCTCGATCAGGTTGTCCAACTCGCGCACATTGCCCGGCCAGTGGTACTGCACGGCCTGCGCCGTGAGCGCATCGATCAGAGGCTGGGCGCGCACCACCGGCAAGCCCAGGCGCGCGCAAGCCCGCAGTTGCAGCGCGTTCGCGATAGAGGGCACGTCCTCGATCCGCTCTCGCAGCGAGGGCATGTCGATGCGCAGGATGTTGAGGCGGTAGTACAGATCGAGCCGGAACAAACCCTGGTCCACCTGGGCCATCAGGTCACGGTGGGTGGCGGCGATCACGCGCACATTGACCGGCGTGGGCTCGGTGGCGCCCACACGCAGCACCTCGCGCTCCTGCAGCACGCGCAGCAGCCGGGTCTGCAGGGTCACAGGCATCTCGCCCACCTCATCGAGGAAGATGGTGCCGTTGTGCGCGGCCTCGAACAGGCCGATCTTGCCGCCGCGCCGTGCACCGGTGAAGGCACCCTCTTCGTAGCCGAACAGCTCGCTTTCGAGCAGGCTCTCGGACACGGCGGCGCAGTTCACCGCCACGAAGGGCATGTCGCGCCGCTCGCTGGCGCGGTGGATGCCCTGGGCGATCAGTTCCTTGCCAGTGCCGCTCTCGCCGATGATCAGCACGGTGGCGGGGCTGGCGGCGCAGCGCCGCGCCAGTAAGCGCACATGGGCCATCGCGGAGCTCTGGCCCAGCACCTGGTCCAACTCGTAGCGGGGCGTCTCGGCCTGGGGCTTGATGCGCGCGCGGATATGGCGGTCCACCCGCTGGATGGAGATCGGATCCTGGCAACTGAGCACCGCGCCCGTCAGCACGCCCTGCTCCACGATGGGCATGCGGTTGACGATCAGCGCCTTGCCTTTCACACGCTCGATGCGCTCCAGCTCGGGCGCGGCCAGGCGCAAAGTGTTCTGCAGGCCCAGCTCGGGGCAGACCTCGCTCAGGCGGCGGCCCAGCCAGGCGCCGGGCTGCACGCCCAGCAGTTGCGCCATGGCCGGGTTCAGGGTCTGGATGCGCTCCTCACGGTCCACGGCGATCACGCCATCGCTGAGCTGCGTGAGGATGGCGTTGAGGCGCTCGCGCTTGGCCTGCTCGATGCGGGCAGCGCGGGCCACTTCGACCGCATCGTCCAGCGCCTCGCGCACGGCATCGGCCGAATAGAGGAACATGCCCGTCAGGCCCATCTGGTCGGCCAGATCGGCCACCAGGCCGGAACCCACGAACACCTGCGCGCCGGCGCCATGCAGTTCGCGCACGGTGGCCCGAGCCTCGTCCTCCGTGCGGTAGGTGCGCTGCGTCACGCCCAGCTCGAACAGCTCGCCGTAGGGCGACAGGTCCGGCAGCATACCCTCGTAGGTCACCAGGCCCACATGCGACGACAGGCGCTTGGCCCGCGCCAGCGCCTGCATCAGATCGAAGCCGCCCACCTTGACCAACACCACCGGCATCTCCAGGTGCTGGCGCAGGTAGGCGCCATTGGAGCCGGCCGAGACCACCACGTCCACCGGGCGGCTGGCCTGCAGCTCATGCACACGGTTGACGGCCTGCTCGAAGCCCATGTCCAGCACCTCGACCGTGGCCATGGTGTGGAAGTCAGGCGCCAGCTCCTGAAGCATCTTGTTGAGGCGCCGGTAGCCCACCGCGACGATGCGCGGGGCGGCAGGCAGAGAGGTGGCAGGCGACAGCAAAGGCGCACTCATGGGCGTGATCGTTTCAGACGTTTCAAAGTCAACGTCTCATGATGTTTCAATATTGAAACACAACACCTGAAACACTGGCAAGGCCTTTGCGACAAGCGCATGAAATACCCTTGTGAATCAAGCCCTTGCCAAGCACAACAGCCAGGCGCACCATCGCCCCGGCACCCTGGCACACCCGTTGCGTTGTGTAGTCCCAATTCCGCCAGCCCCGCTGACAGCCCCTTCCCTTCTGGAGACACCACCCCATGGCCACCCTGTCCCCCGGCGCCCGCTTTCGCCAAGCCCTCAAGGAAGAATCGCCCCTGCAGGTGATCGGCGCCATCAACGCCAACCACGCCCTGCTCGCCAAGCGCGCCGGCTACAAGGCCATCTACCTGTCGGGCGGCGGCGTGGCCGCGGGCTCGCTGGGCCTGCCCGACCTGGGCATCAGCGGCCTGGAAGACGTGCTGATCGACGTGCGCCGCATCACCGATGTGTGCGACGTGCCCCTGCTGGTCGACATCGACACCGGCTTCGGCCCCAGCGCTTTCAACATGGCCCGCACCGTCAAGAGCCTGATCAAGGCCGGCGCCGCCGCCTGCCATCTGGAAGACCAGGTCGGTGCCAAGCGCTGCGGCCACCGCCCGGGCAAGGAAATCGTGTCGACCGATGAGATGGTCGACCGCGTGAAGGCCGCCGTCGATGCCAAGACCGACAAGGACTTCTTCATCATCGCCCGCACCGACGCCATCCAGGTGCACGGCGTGGACGCCGCCATCGAGCGCGCCATCAAGTGCGTCGAAGCCGGCGCCGACGGCATCTTCGCCGAGGCCGCCTACGACCTGCCCACCTACGAGAAGTTCGTGAAGGCCGTGAAGGTGCCCGTGCTGGCCAACATCACCGAATTCGGCCAGACGCCGCTGTTCAGCGTGGAAGACCTGCGCCCCACCGGCGTGGGCATGGTGCTCTACCCGCTCAGCGCTTTCCGCGCCATGAACAAGGCCGCCGAGGCCGTCTACACTGCGATCCGCCGTGACGGCCACCAGAAGAACGTGGTCGACCTGATGCAGACGCGCGAAGAGCTCTACGACCGCATCGGCTACCACGCCTTCGAGGGCAAACTCGACGCGCTGTTCGCCGCCAAGAAGTAATCCCACAACGCTTGCCTCAACCTCATCCGGAGACACAGTCCATGAGCGCTACCCCCCCGACCACCGAAGGCACGACACCGGGCTTCAAGCCCAAGAAGTCCGTCGCCCTGTCCGGCACCGCCGCCGGCAACACCGCGCTGTGCACCGTCGGCCGCACCGGCAATGACCTGGCCTACCGCGGCTACGACATCCTGGACCTGGCCACCACCACCGAGTTCGAAGAGATCGCCCACCTGCTGGTGCACGGCAAGCTGCCCACCGTGGCCGAACTGGCCACATACAAGGCCAAGCTGAAGGCGCTGCGCGGCATCCCCGCCGGCCTGAAGACCGCGCTGGAGCAACTGCCCCCGTCGAGCCACCCGATGGACGTGATGCGCACCGGCGTGTCCGTGCTGGGCTGCCTGTCGCCCGAGAAGGACGACCACAACCACCCCGGCGCCCGCGACATCGCCGACAAGCTGATGGCCTCGCTGGGCTCGATGCTGCTGTACTGGTACCACTACAGCCACAACGGCAAGCGCATCGACGTCGAGACTGATGATGATTCGATCGGCGGCCACTTCCTGCACCTGCTGCACGGCGAGAAGCCCCGCGCCAGCTGGGTGAGCGCCATGCACACCTCGCTGATCCTGTACGCCGAGCACGAGTTCAACGCCTCGACCTTCACCTCGCGCGTGGTGGCCGGCACGGGCTCGGACATGTACTCCGCCATCACCGGCGGCATCGGCGCCCTGCGTGGCCCGAAGCACGGTGGCGCCAACGAAGTGGCCTTCGAGATCCAGAAGCGCTACGACAACCCCGATGAGGCCGAGGCCGACATCCGCGCCCGCGTCGAGAAGAAGGAAGTCGTGATCGGCTTCGGTCACCCCGTCTACACCGTGAGCGACCCGCGCAACGTGGTCATCAAGAAGGTGGCGGAAGACCTGTCCAAGGAACAGAACAACCTGAAGATGTACAACATCGCCGAGCGCCTCGAGTCGGTGATGTGGGAAATCAAGAAGATGTTCCCGAACCTGGACTGGTTCAGTGCCGTGAGCTATCACATGATGGGCGTGCCCACCGCGATGTTCACCCCGCTGTTCGTGATCGCCCGCACCAGCGGCTGGTCCGCCCACGTGATCGAGCAGCGCATCGACGGCAAGATCATCCGTCCGTCGGCCAACTACACCGGCCCGGAAGATCAGAAGTTCGTGCCGATCAAGGATCGCAAGTGATCTGACCCCACGGTGGCGCCAACGGGCGCCACCTTGCATTTCAGGCCCGTGCCAAACGCCTGTTGGCTGATGCACGGGCCGCGCTGACAAGACCTCAGCCGTCCCCACGCTCTTTGGTTCCAGCCCCGCTTCCGCCGAACCGATTCAGCCCCACCGCCCCAGCCATGAACACCCAGTACCGCAAGCCCCTGCCCGGCACAACGCTCGACTACTTCGATGCCCAAGAGGCCGTTGACGCGATCAAGCCCGGCGCCTGGGCCACCCTGCCCTACACCTCGCGCGTGCACGCCGAGAACCTGGTGCGCAAGGCCGATCCCGGCATCCTCACGCAATCGCTGACGCAGCTGATCGAGCGCAAGCGCGACCACGACTTCCCGTGGTTCCCCGCGCGCGTGGCCTGCCACGACATCCTGGGCCAGACCGCACTGGTGGACCTGGCCGGCCTGCGTGACGCCATCGCCAAGGAAGGCGGCGACCCGGCCAAGGTGAACCCCGTGGTGCCCGTGCAGCTGATCGTGGACCACTCGCTGGCCGTGGAGTGCGGTGGCTCCGACCCCGACGCTTTCCAGAAGAACCGCGACATCGAAGAGCGCCGCAACGAAGACCGCTTCCACTTCATCAACTGGACGAAGGAAGCCTTCAACAACGTCGACGTGATCCCCGCGGGCAACGGGATCATGCACCAGATCAACCTGGAGAAGATGTCTCCGGTGATCCACAACGAGAAGGGCCTGGCCTACCCCGACACCTGCGTCGGCACCGACTCGCACACACCGCACGTGGATGCGCTGGGCGTGATCGCCATCGGCGTGGGCGGCCTGGAAGCCGAGAACGTGATGCTGGGCCGCGCCTCGTGGATGCGCCTGCCCGAGATCGTCGGCGTGGAGCTGAGCGGCAAGCGCCAGCCCGGCATCACCGCCACCGACGTGGTGCTGGCCCTGACCGAGTTCCTGCGCAAGAGCAAAGTGGTCGGCGCCTATTTGGAGTTCTACGGTGAAGGCGCTTCGAGCCTGACATTGGGCGACCGCGCCACCATCTCGAACATGGCCCCTGAATACGGCGCCACCGCCGCCATGTTCAGCATCGACGAGCAGACCCTGGAGTACCTGCGCCTCACCGGTCGCAGCGAAGAACAGGTCAAGCTGGTCGAAACCTACGCCAAGCAAGGCGGCCTGTGGTCCGACACCTTGAAGGGCGCCGTCTACGAGCGCACGCTGAGCTTCGACCTGTCGACCGTGGTGCGCAACATGGCCGGCCCGTCGAACCCGCATGCCCGCGTGGCCACAGCCGACATGGCCGCCAAGGGCATCAATGGCCCCTGGAGCATGCCGGCCGAAGGTGAAGGCACGATGCCCGACGGCGCCGTGATCATCGCCGCCATCACCAGCTGCACCAACACCTCCAACCCGCGCAACGTGATCGCGGCCGCCCTGCTGGCCCGCAATGCCAACAAGCTGGGCCTCACGCGCAAGCCCTGGGTGAAGTCTTCGCTGGCCCCTGGCTCCAAGACGGTCGAGCTGTACCTGAACGAAGCCGGCCTGATGGGCGATCTGGAAAAGCTCGGCTTCGGCATCGTGGCCTTTGCCTGCACCACCTGCAACGGCATGTCGGGCGCGCTGGATCCGGTCATCCAGAAGGAAATCGTCGACCGCGACCTGTACGCCACCGCCGTGCTCTCGGGCAACCGCAACTTCGACGGCCGCATCCACCCGTATGCCAAGCAGGCCTTCCTGGCCTCGCCGCCGCTGGTGGTGGCCTACGCGATCGCCGGCACCATCCGCTTCGACATCGAACGCGATGTGCTGGGCGTGGTCCAAGAAAATGGCATCAGCAAGGAAATCCGCCTGAAGGACATCTGGCCGAGCGACGAAGAGATCGACGCCATCGTCAAGGCCAGCGTCAAGCCCGAGATGTTCCACAAGGTCTACGAGCCGATGTTCGCCATCACGGCCGAAAGCGGCGAGAAGGTCAGCCCGCTGTACGACTGGCGCCCGCAGAGCACCTACATCCGCCGCCCGCCCTACTGGGACACCGAAGGCGTCGGCGCCCTGGCCGCCAACCCGCGCACGCTCAAGGGCATGCGCCCGCTGGCCATCCTGCCGGACAACATCACCACCGACCACCTGTCGCCCTCCAACGCGATCATGATGAACTCGGCCGCCGGTGAGTACCTGCACAAGATGGGCGTGCCGGAGGAAGACTTCAATTCCTACGCCACGCACCGCGGCGACCACCTCACCGCCATGCGCGCCACCTTCGCCAACCCCACGCTCAAGAACGAGATGGTGCGTAAGGAAGACGGCAGCATCAAGGCCGGTTCGCTGGCCCGGATCGAGCCCGAAGGCAAGGTCGTGCGCATGTGGGAGGCCATGGAAACCTACTACGACCGCAAGCAGCCGCTGATCATCGTGGCCGGCGCCGACTACGGCCAGGGCTCCTCGCGTGACTGGGCCGCCAAGGGCGTGCGCCTGGCCGGCGTGGAAGCCATCGCGGCCGAAGGCTTCGAGCGCATCCACCGCACCAACCTGATCGGCATGGGCGTGATGCCGCTGGAGTTCAAGCCGGGCACCAACCGCCTGACCTTGCAGCTGGACGGCACGGAAACCTATGACGTGGAAGGTGCATTGACCCCGCGCGCCGACCTCACGCTGGTGATCAACCGCAAGAACGGTGAAGTGGTCAAGGTGCCCATGACTTGCCGCCTGGACACGGCTGAAGAGGTGTCCGTGTACGAAGCCGGCGGCGTGCTGCAGCGCTTCGCGCAGGACTTCCTGGCCGAGAACAAGGCCGCTGCCTGATGCGGCACAGCGGACAACCATCGTCAGCGCCATGAACGGACTCATCCTCCTCAAGCTGACGCTGGTGCCCGCGCTGATCGCGGCTGTGCCCCTGGCAGGCCGCCGCTGGGGGCCGGCCGTAGCCGGCTGGCTCTCGGCCTTTCCGGTGGTCGCCGGCCCGATCCTGCTCTTCATGGGCCTGGAGCAAGGCCCGACCTTCACGGCCACGGCCGCTGCCGGCACCTTGACCGCCGTGCTGGCCAATTTGGCCTTTGGCATCGCCTATGCGCAGGCTGCTTCGCGGCGACATGCCTGGCCGATCAGTCTGGTCGCGGGTTGGGCGGCTTACGCACTGGTCGTGGCAGCCTTGAGCATCAACGCACGGCCGCCTATGGCGTACATGGCCATCGTGGTGTTGATCGCGTTGGGGACTGCGCCGCTCCTGTATCCCAAGCCACCGGTCGCCTCGCACGCTTCATCACCGCTGCGTACCAAAGGTGATCTGTGGCTGCGCATGCTCGCAGGTGCCCTGCTCACCGCCACGGTCACGCATCTGGCATTCCACATCGGCCCCACGCTCAGCGGCATGCTCGCCATGTTCCCCGTGATGGGCTCCGTGCTGGCCGTCTTCACCCATCGGCATGAAGGCGCCATTGCCACCATCCGGCTGCTCAAGGGCATGGTGCTGGGCTACTACGCCTTCAGCGCGTTCTGCATCGTGCTGGCGATCACGCTGCCCTCATGGCCGCTGGCCTCGTCCTTCGCGACAGCCCTGCTCATCGCCCTGTCCATTCAAATCATCTCTCGCCTGGCGCTGCAACACGGCCTGCCTGGCCCCGCACTCTGGAGTCCATCGAAATGAGCCACCCCGCACAGATCAAAGTCCCCGCCACCTACATCCGTGGCGGCACCAGCAAGGGCGTGTTCTTCCGCCTGCAGGATCTGCCCGCCGCCTGCCAGGTGCCCGGCGAAGCGCGCGACAAGCTCTTCATGCGCGTGATCGGCAGCCCCGATCCCTACTCGGCCCACATCGACGGCATGGGCGGCGCTACCTCGTCCACCTCCAAGTGCGTGATCCTGTCCAAGGCCAGCGTGCCCGACCACGATGTGGACTACCTCTACGGCCAGGTCTCGATCGACAAGCCCTTCGTGGACTGGTCCGGCAACTGCGGCAACCTGTCCACCGCCGCGGGTTCGTTCGCCATCCACGCCGGCCTGGTCGATCCCTCGCGCATCCCTGACAACGGCGTGGCCGTGGTCCGCATCTGGCAGGCCAACATCAAGAAAACCATCATCGCCCACGTGCCCGTGACCAACGGCCAGGTGCAGGAAACCGGTGATTTCGAGCTGGATGGCGTGACTTTCCCCGCCGCCGAAATCGTGCTCGAGTTCATAGACCCGTCCGACGATGGCGACGAAGGCGGCTCGATGTTCCCCACCGGCAACCTGGTCGATGACCTCGAAGTGCCCGGCGTGGGCACCTTCAAGGCCACGATGATCACCGCCGGCATCCCCACCGTGTTCGTCAACGCCAAGGACATCGGCTACACCGGCACCGAATTGCGCGAGCAGATCAACAGTGATCCCGCCGCACTCAAGCGCTTCGAGGCCATCCGCGTCGCCGGCGCCCTGCGCATGGGCCTGATCAAGACGCCCGAGGAAGCCGCCACGCGCCAGCACACACCCAAGATCGCCTTCGTGGCACCGCCCACCACCTACACGGCCTCCAGCGGCAAAACCATCGACGCCGGTGATGTGGACCTCCTGGTACGCGCACTGTCCATGGGCAAGCTGCACCACGCGATGATGGGCACGGCGGCAGTCGCCATCGGTACCGCCGCCGCCATTCCCGGCACGCTGGTCAACCAGGCCGCAGGCGGTAGCGAGCGCGAAGCCGTGCGCTTCGGCCACCCCTCCGGCACCTTGCGCGTGGGTGCCCAGGCCAAGCTGGTCGATGGCCAGTGGACGGTCACCAAGGCCATCATGAGCCGCAGCGCCCGCATCCTGATGGAAGGCGCGGTGCGCATCCCCGGCGACACGTTCTGAGGCCACGCGCCAATGCTCTGCCCAGCCGGCCGATAGGCCCTGGGCAAGGCCCAAACCAGAAACACACGGTTACGAACGCGGTTCAGGCCGTTCAGTCAAAACCCGGAAGACCCCGTCCTCCGGGTTTTTTCACGTCCAGCGGGCACGATTCAACCCTCACAATAGCCCTCGCGACGATTGCGCCGCGCCGAAGGACTTCTGCCGTGACCCCGATGACCCGCCACACCACCCTCTCGCTTTCCGCCATCACCGCCCAGGCTCGTCGTGTGCGCCTGATCTCGCTGTCGCTGGGCGCCCTGATCGGCATCGGCGCCACCGCCTACCTGCCGCAGGCCCACGCCGCCGCGGCCACCGAGCCCACGGGCATCAAGGCCCCGGCCAAGCCCGTCGGCCCCTCCGTGAAGGAGCGCAAGGAACGCCGCGCCAAGACCGCCAAGAAGGCCGTCATCGTGGGCGGCGCCGCAGCCGCAGCCATCGAAACCAAGCTGGCCCCGCTGCCCGAAGCCTCCCACGAGCAGATCGCCGCCGCCCAGCACGTGCTGATCGGCAAGTACGAGTGCGAGTTCAAGAAATCCGTCCTGGTCGACCGCAACGACGCCAACCCCGGCTACGTCAACCTGACCGAAGGCCGCCAGGTGTGGGTGATGAAGCCCGTCGTGTCCTCCACCGGCACCATCCGCCTGGAAGACACCCGCGGCGAAGCCCTGATGCTCCAGATCGCCACCAAGTCCATGCTGATGAACGTGAAGACGGGCCAGCGCATGGTCGATGGCTGCATGCACGAAGTGCAGCGCGTGGCCATGGAGGAAATGAGCCGCAATCCCAAGCCCTCGGTGTTCAACCTCGACGGCAACAAGGCCGCGGCCCCCACCGCCCCCTGATCCGGGCGCCGGCGCCACGCCGGCAGCCAGGCACCGCCATCACGGCGCCCCACCGCGGGCGCCGTTGTCGTTTCCATCGCCGCATTCATCGTCGTTTTGGCCGAGCCACGCCCTCTGGTGGACGCCGCTGCGCCCCCCTGATGCATGCGCGCGCCACCCGCGCCCAATAAGGCAACCCAATTGAGTGTTTTGTCGCCATAGAGGTGGCAATCCCCCCTCTGGTAAGCGAGAATAGCGGTCTGCACAGAAATTGCATCCTCGTGAGCGTTCCTGTGCCTTTCCTGTGGCTTTTGGCGCGCGCCCTCCGCCCACGATGCGGAAAACTCGCTCCGAAGCTTCCGCTTGATCTTTGCCCTTCCCTACCCCAGGTGAACACCATGTTGCAAGCCTATCGCCAACACGTTGCCGAGCGCGCCGCGCTGGGCATTCCCCCTCTGGCCCTGTCCGCAGCCCAAGTTGCTGAGCTGATCGAACTCATCAAGAACCCGCCCGCTGGCGAAGATGCGTTCCTGCTGGACCTGCTGACGCACCGCGTGCCCCCGGGCGTGGACGACGCCGCCAAGGTGAAGGCTTCCTTCCTGGCCGCCGTGGCCCATGGCGACCTCACCGTCGGCCTGATCAGCAAGGCCAAGGCCACTGAACTGCTGGGCACCATGGTGGGCGGCTACAACGTCAAGCCCCTGATCGATCTGCTGTCCGACGCCGAAGTGGGCGCCGTGGCCGCCGATGCGCTCAAGAAAACCCTGCTGATGTTCGACTCGTTCCATGACGTGTCCGAACTGGTCAAGGTCGGCAACGCCAACGCCAAGGCCGTGATGCAGTCGTGGGCCGACGCCGAGTGGTTCACCACCCGCCCCAAGGTCGCCCAGAAGATCACCGTGACCGTGTTCAAGGTGCCTGGCGAGACCAACACCGACGACCTGTCGCCCGCTCCGGACGCCTGGAGCCGCCCCGACATCCCGATGCACTATCTGGCGATGCTCAAGAACACCCGTCCCGACGCGGCCTTCAAGCCCGAAGAAGACGGCAAGCGCGGTCCGATGCAGTTCATCGAAGACCTGAAGCAAAAGGGCAACCTGGTCGCCTACGTCGGCGACGTGGTCGGCACCGGCTCTTCGCGCAAGTCCGCCACCAACAGCGTGATCTGGGCCACCGGCGAAGACATCCCCTTCGTGCCCAACAAGCGCTTCGGCGGCGTCACCCTGGGCGGCAAGATCGCCCCCATCTTCTTCAACACGCAGGAAGACTCCGGCTCGCTGCCCATCGAAGTGGACGTGACCGCGTTCGAAATGGGTAACGTGCTCGACATCTACCCGTACGAAGGCAAGATCGAGAAGAACGGCGCCGTCGCCGCCAACTTCGAGCTGAAGTCGCAAGTGCTGCTGGACGAAGTGCAAGCCGGCGGCCGCATCAACCTGATCATCGGCCGCTCGCTGACCGGCAAGGCCCGTGAGTTCCTGGGTCTGCCCGCCTCCACCGAGTTCCGCCTGCCCCAGGCTCCGAAGGACACCGGTAAGGGCTTCACCCTGGCCCAGAAGATGGTTGGCCGCGCGGTTGGTCTGCCCGTCGTGGGCGGCAACCAGCAAGGCGTGCGTCCCGGCACCTACTGCGAGCCCAAGATGACCACGGTCGGTTCGCAAGACACCACCGGCCCGATGACCCGCGACGAGCTGAAGGACCTGGCCTGCCTGGGCTTCTCGGCTGACCTGGTCATGCAATCGTTCTGCCACACGGCTGCCTACCCCAAGCCCGTGGACGTGAAGATGCACCGCGAGCTGCCTGCCTTCATCAGCAACCGCGGCGGCGTGGCCCTGCGTCCTGGCGACGGCGTGATCCACTCGTGGCTGAACCGCCTGCTGCTGCCCGACACCGTCGGCAC
Source organism: Aquabacterium sp. (assembly GCF_049274795.1). Classification (GTDB taxonomy): domain Bacteria; phylum Pseudomonadota; class Gammaproteobacteria; order Burkholderiales; family Burkholderiaceae_C; genus Aquabacterium. The sequence continues at coordinate 79,935 of NZ_JBASTH010000108.1, read as the reverse complement.
CGGTGGCGACTCGCACACCCGCTTCCCGATCGGCATCTCCTTCCCGGCCGGTTCGGGCCTGGTCGCCTTCGGCGCCGCCACCGGCGTGATGCCGCTGGACATGCCCGAATCCGTGCTGGTGCGCTTCAAGGGCACGATGCAGCCCGGCGTCACCCTGCGTGACCTGGTGCATGCCATCCCCCTGTACGCCATCAAGGCCGGTCTGCTGACCGTGGCCAAGGCCGGCAAGAAGAACATCTTCTCGGGCCGCGTGCTGGAAATCGAAGGCCTGCCTGACCTGAAGGTCGAGCAAGCGTTCGAGCTGTCCGATGCCTCGGCCGAGCGCTCCGCCGCCGGTTGCACGATCAAGCTCAACAAGGAGCCCATCGCCGAGTACCTGACGTCGAACATCGTTCTGATGAAGAACATGATCGCCGACGGTTACGCCGATGTCCGCACCCTGGAGCGCCGCATCAAGGCCCAGGAAGCCTGGCTGGCCAACCCCGAGCTGCTGGAAGCCGACAAGGACGCCGAGTACGCTGCCGTGATCGAGATCGATCTGGCCGACATCAAGGAGCCCATCGTCTGCTGCCCGAACGACCCGGACGATGCCAAGTTCCTGTCCGAAGTGGCCGGCACCAAGATCGACGAAGCCTTCATCGGTTCGTGCATGACCAACATCGGCCACTTCCGCGCCGCCGGCAAAGTGCTGGAAGGCAAGAAGGACATCCCGGTGCGCCTGTGGGTGGCCCCGCCCACCAAGATGGACGCAGCCGAGCTGACCAAGGAAGGCTTCTACAACACCTTCGGCACCGCTGGCGCCCGCACCGAAATGCCCGGCTGCTCGCTGTGCATGGGCAACCAGGCCCAGATCAAGGAAGGCTCGACCTGTATCTCCACGTCGACGCGCAACTTCCCGAACCGCCTGGGCAAGAACACCAACGTGTTCCTGGGCTCCGCCGAGCTGGCCGCCGTGGCCGCCAAGCTGGGCAAGTTGCCGACGCCGGCCGAGTACCTGGCCGAGACCGGTGTGGTCACCGCCAACGCGGACAAGATCTACCAGTACATGAGCTTCGACAAGATCGAAGAGTACGTGGAGACCGCCAAGACCGTGAAGGCTGCCTGATGCCAGCCTCGCGCTGAAGCACAGAGGCCCTGCGCCTCTGGCAATCAGTGCAAAACGGCCCGCCCGGAGTGATCCGGCGGGCCGTTTTTCTTGTTTTCTCAATTTTCATCCTCCGTTTATTTTTTGTCATCAAGCATCAATCAGGGCTACAGTCTTCCAATAAGCTGACCGAAAACCACGTTAATCCATTGATGGGAAGGGAGTTCCCATGGACGTCAACGCATCAGCCATTGCCGGCATCAGCCGTGCCACCCGCCCTGTTTCCAGCGACACCCAGATCGCTGTGCTGCAACGCCGCCTCGAGGCGTTGGACAAGCAGCGCGCGAGTGCCGCGTCCAGCAGCGATGAAACCGCCTCGTTCCGAATGCAGGCACTGACCGCACAGGTGGGCCTGCTTCAGACCCAGATCGGTCAGTTGCAGCAGGCTGTCGCCAGTGCTGCAGCTCAGCAAAGGGCAGCGGTGGAACCAGCGGACGACGAGAATGCTCAGCCCTCGCCGGACAACGACACGGTGAGTGCACAGCCCCCCCAGGAGCCTTCGCAGCCCCTGCGATCGGCCCAGGCCGCCAGGGCGCCAGAGCCCCCGTCCGGGCAAGCCAGCCTGGTCGATACCGGCCAGGATGCGGCCAGTGCCCAGCGAGATGCCGCCGCCGTGGCCCGTGCCCGCGCGGATGGTTCGCTGGTCGGCTCCAACGTCGACACCTACGTCTGAACAGACGGGCGCCAATCTTCGAACGGATCGGTGTCTCTTTGCTCCTAAAAATTTCAGTATTGACAGAAATTACCGTCCGACTAAACTGGCGCCATGGAACTCTCTGATGTCGCTCGCAAGTTCGTGGTTCACTGGGGTGAGATGGGCTCCGCCTGGGGCGTGAACCGCACCGTCTCGCAGATCCACGCCCTGCTCTTCTTCCACGGTCGCCCGCTGCACGCCGAAGAGATCGCCGAGACCCTGGGCGTGGCCCGCTCCAACGTCAGCAACAGCCTCAAGGAACTGCTCAACTGGAAGCTGGTGCGCACCACACAAGTGCTGGGTGACCGCCGCGATTATTTCGAGACCTCGCAGGATGTCTGGGAACTGTTCCGCACCGTCATCCGCGAACGCAAGGACCGTGAGTTCGACCCGACCATCCAGATGCTCAATGAACTGGTCAAGCAGGCTGATTTCGACAAGGAAGCCCCCGATGCACAAGACCGAGTCCGCGAAACCCTCAAGCTGATGCAGTCGCTGGGCTCCTGGTCCGACGAGATGCTGCGCCTGTCGCCCTCCACGCTGGAGAAAGTGCTGCGCATGGGGGCGAGCATCCAGAAATTTGTGCGGGGTTGAGCAAGCCCCCTTTTTTGACCATTAATTTCTGTTTATGCTGAAATTTCATAAAGAATGGATCATGGACACCGCAAGCTATCCCCTCACCGTCTACTACGACGCCTCGTGCCGGCTGTGCGACGGCGAGATGCGCAACCTGATGCTGCGCAACACCGCTGGTCGGCTGGTGTTCGTGGATGCCTCGGCCGCGGGCTTCGTCTCGCCCATCGCCGACACCACCCAGGCTGATCTGCTGTCGATGATCCACGCCGTGCGCGCCGATGGCGAGGTGATCCGCGGCGTCGAAGTCTTTCGCCAGGCCTACGGTGCCGTCGGCATGGGCTGGCTCACCGCGCCCACTGCCTGGCCCGTGCTTCGGCAATGGGCGGACAGGGCCTATCCCTGCCTGGTGCGCAACCGGCACCGTGTGCCCCGCTGGGTGGTCGCTGCGCTGTTCGAAGGCCCCGCCCGCTGGGCCGCCGAGCGCGCGGCACAGCGGGCGCGCTGCGACCAAGGCGCTTGCTCAACCCCTCAACGTTGAACCACCAGGAGCCCACCATGAATGCCATGCTCTTCTCGGCCTCTCTGCTGATCGCTGTGGCCGGGCCCATCATCGCCCTGTCCTACCTGCGCCCCATCCTGCTCAAGGTGCTGCGCTCCTTCTGCGACGCTGATGGCGGCGCGGAGTTCTGGGTGCGCAGCGCCTACCTGCTGGCCGTGAGCGGCACCGTGTTCCTGTGCCTGGTCTTCGGGCGGTTCGACCCCGAGGCCAGCACCGTCGACACCCTGCGCCGCGCCCTGTTGATCGTCATCGCCGGGGTGTTCGTGACCGCGGCATTCATCGCCACCCGCGTGTGGGGCCAGGTGCAGATCATCCAGGCGGCGCAGGCAGCAGCACAAACCGCACAGACCGCGCCCGCCTGGCCCGGTGACCGGGAGGTGCAATCATGAGAGTGTTGCTGTGTGGTGCGCGAGGCTTCATCGGCCGGCATGTGCAGCGGGCGCTGCAGGCGGCGGGCCATGAGGTGACGGGCGCTGCCTCAAGCCGACAACCCGGGCTGATGCCGGTGGATTTCAGCCACGACACGGACGTGGCCCGGTGGCTGCCACGGGTGCGCGGCTTCGATGCCGTGGTCAATGCGGTGGGCGTGCTGCGCGACAGCCAGGCCCGCCCCCTGCAGGCCGTGCACGAGGACGCGCCCAAGGCCCTGTTCGATGCCTGCGCGCTGGCCGGGGTGCGCCGCGTGGTGCAGATTTCGGCCCTGGGCATCGAGGGCAATGGCACCCGCTACGCCCGCACCAAGCTCGCGGCCGACGCGCACCTACTGGCCCTGATCGACGCAGGCCGTATCGATGGGGTGGTGCTGCGCCCGAGCATCGTCTTCGGCCAGGAGGGCGACAGCAGCCGCCTGTTCATGGGGCTGGCGCGCAGCCCCTGGCTGCTGCTGCCACGGCCGGTGATCGATGCACAGGTGCAGCCCGTGGCCGTGGATGACCTGGCCATGGCGGTGGCCGCCTTGCTGCAAGGCGATGGGCTGGCACGCACGGGCGTCCTGCCCTGCGTGGGGCCGGCGCCTCTGCGGCTGGGCGCCTTCATCGCCAGCCTGCGGGCCCAGTTGGGTCACGGGCCTGCCCGTGTCGGCCCTCTGCCCAGCCTGGTGACACGGCTGAGCGCCCGCATGGGCGATGCCCTGCCCTTCGCACCGTGGTGCAGCGAAACCCTGGCCCTGCTGGCCCAGGACAACGTGGGCCCCGCCGACGTGCTGGCTGGCCTGCTGGGGCGCCCGGCCCTGCCCCATCAACGGATGGTGGAGGCCTCATGGCAATGAATGCCGCGCAACGGCAGGTGCTCCAGGCCAGCCTGATCATGGTCTGGTTGGGCACCGCGGCGGTCAGCGCGGTGGAGGCGCGCGGCCAGTCTCTGCAACTGATGCGGGATGCTGGCGTGCACCATCCTGCTTGGCAGGCTCTGGGCATCTGGGGCGGCATCGCGCTCGACACGGTGCTGGGCCTGGCCATGTGCTGGCGGCCTCGGCGCGCCACCTGGATCGCGGCCCTGCTGGCCATGGGCGCCATGACACTGGTGGCCACCGTGCTCGCACCGGCCCTGTGGCTGCACCCGCTCGGCCCCCTGCTCAAGAACCTGCCCATTGCCACCGTGCTGTGGGTGCTGATCCAGGACGATCCCTCATGAACACTTACCTGATCCTCAAGTGGCTGCACATCCTGTCGAGCGTGTTGATGGTCGGCACCGGCTTCGGCTCGGCCTTCTTCATGTTCTTCGTGAACCGCAGCGGGTCGGTCGCGGCGCAGGCCGTAGTGAGCCGGCTGGTGGTGCGGGCGGACTGGTGGTTCACCACACCCACGGTGATCCTGCAGCCGCTCACCGGCATCGCCCTGGCCCACATGGCGGGCTGGCCGATGGGCTCGCCGTGGCTGCTCGTGTCGATCGCACTGTATGCGCTGGCCGGCGCCTGCTGGCTGCCGGTGGTGTGGCTGCAGTACAGCATGGCCGCCATGGCATGGCAGGCGCATGAGGCAGATCAGCCCCTGCCTGCAGCGTACTGGCAGCACGCACGCTGGTGGGAGGCACTGGGCTATCCGGCCTTCCTGGCCATGTTGGCGGTGTACTACCTGATGGTCAACAAGCCTGCGCTGTGGAGCGCCTGAGCATCGAAACAGTGACGCTCAAGGCCGAGGGCCCTTGGCCTGCTGGGTGGACAAGGCCTGCTCCAGGCGACGTGCCTCGATCTGTGCACGGGCCTGGCGCCGCTCTGGATCAGGTTCCGCATCCTGCAGCAACATGGCCTGGGTCTCGCGCAGATCCTTCATCGGCATCTCGTCGTTGAGCAGGCGCTGGGGCAAATCGGCCAGCAGTTCGTTGGCCAGGGCCTGCCGCCGGGGTTGCACATCCGCGGTGCGAGGCAGCGTCTCCAGCAGTTCCATCTGCTTGGTGAAGCGCAAGAAGTTGACCATGCGCGTGAGTTCGCGCTCCGGGTGCGGGTGCTGCGAGACCGTGCCCTTGAGCACCATCCACTCCATCGGCGACACGAAGGCGGGGCGCTCCGTGACTGGTCCATCAATGGGTTTGACAGCGGGTTGGGTGGCCAGCGCCTTGGCAGCCTCGGATTGCCCAGCCATCACTTCCGTCAGTTGAAGGCCTTGGGGCTGCGCGGCCACAGCCTGTGTGGATGCTGCCTGCCCGGCTGCCGTGTCCGGCTTCTCCTGCCAGGTGGTCTCAGGCGGCGATGAATGTGTCCACCACGCCGCCGCCATCGCCGCGACCGCCACGGCGCCCAGCGCCACGATCCACTTGCGGCCCGCCGGTAGGCTCATCAGAACTTGTGCCATTTCGTCATCCTTGTCCTCTGGGCGCGCGACCGGCCTTGTGGGCAGTGTCGCGCGCGTCGGGCCGGCATGGCCCTGTGACAGACCCGGGACATCGTTGCCCCGGGGGTACTTCAGGTGCTCTCAAGGAAACGCCGGGCCGCCCCAAGTTTCCTTGCCCCCCGCAGGGGACGGGCTGGGCGCCGCCCTGCCCTGGAGGCGTTCAATAACCCACCGGGCCCTTGGGCGTGACCGTGAAGCTGTAGGTCTGGCCATTGCCCGACATCAGCGTCGACAGGATCGCCGAGATGAAGCAGCCCTTGATCGCCGGGAAGCTGGTGGTGCCCGAGAAGGTCAGGTTGCCATTGCCCAGCGACGAGACAGGGCCCTCGAAGTTGATGGGGAACTCCACCGGCTTGCTCGTCTTGCACTCGCCGAAGGGGATGCCCAGCACCGAGGTCACCGTGATGTCGGCATAGGCCGTGCCGGTGATCTTGAGGCGGCCGTTGTTGTCCAGCGCGACGGTGCCCGTGGTCTGGCCATTGGGCTTGACCGACAGACCCACGGAGATGGGCAGACCGATGATGCTGAGCGTCTGCTTGAAGTCAGGCACGTTCAAGTTGCCCGTCAGGCGCTTGGCGGTGATGTCGGCATCGGCCGTGAAGCTCGAATCGGCCGGCATTTTCACCGTCTGGCCCAGGGTCTTGAGGCCCACCGTGGCGTTCAGCAGCCATTCCTTGAGCGACACAACAAAGTTGCCGTTCACGGGGTTGGCCGTGGATTGCGGATCGGCCCCGGCGTACGAACAACTGCCCGTCGTGCTCTTGCCTGCGATGCGCTCACCCAGCCAGCTCAGCACCTGCGGCGCGGCCTGGAACTGCGTGACGATGTGCTCGCTGGGGTACACGTCGAAGGTCACGTTGCTGAACTTGGCGCAGTACTTCTTCTTGAGCGAGACGGCCTGGCCCAGCGGGATGAACTCGTCGGCCTGACCGTGGTACTGGTACAGCGGCACGGACACCTTGTCGGCGCCCAGGTCCTGCGCCAGCACGGCCTGCTTGGCAGCCGGCAGCGTGTCGAGGATCTGGTTGAGCGACTGGTTGCCCACCGTGAACTCAGCGACGTTCTTGTTCATCAGGTCGAACAGCGACTCGAACACGCACTGCTGTTTGCCCCGGGTGATGGCGGCCTTGCCGGCGGCGTTGGTCAGGTCGTTCAGGGGGATCGCGGTGGGGTACTGCGTCGACAGACCAATGATGCCGCCGAACAGGAAGCTGGAACCGTTGCCGCCATCCAGGTAGCTGGCGGTGGTCAGGAAGTCACCGGGCACGCCGCCGGCGGCCACGCCGACCAGGTTCACGCTAGGAGCGTAGGCGGCATGGCGCTGCGCGGCCCAGGCGGCGCTCTGGCCACCTTGCGAGTAACCCCAGATGGCCGTCTTGGCATTGGCGCTCACGCCGCCGGACGGGATCTGGCTGGCCGCGCGCACGATGTCCAGCACGGCATTGCCCTGCGAAGCACCGGCCAGGTAGGTGGGCGTGGCACCGTTGGTGTAGCCCTGGTAGTCGGACACCAGCACGGCGTAGCCGGCGGTGAGCGCGGCGTTGATGTTGGAGGTTTCGTAGTCGGTGCCCGCTTCCAGTTGCTGCGAGGGTGCACAACCCTGGGCCAGGCCATGCGTGCCAACCGCGTAGGACACGATGGGGCGGGCTTGGAAGATGTTGCTCCACATCTTGGTGGGCACCAGCACCGTGCCGGTGACGATGTTGGCCGCGCCGAGCGAGTCGGTGGAGCGGTACATCACCTTCCACGCCTTGACGCCGGGTGCGTTGTCGCCCAGGTTGACCGTGGTCGAGCGGTAGGAAATCAGGTCGCCATTGCTGCCGGCAGGGATGGCGGCCGGTGCGTTGTAGAAGGCGATGCCCGTGGGCCCCTGAGTCGGTGCGGCGTAGGCCAGGCTGACCGCCATGGCCAGGCCGGCCATGGGCAAGGTCCGAAGGGCCCTGCGTGCGTAGGATGCAATCATGTTGTCTCTCCAGGCTGAGTGAGGTACGGCAATCAATAACGATTGCCGATTACCGACGATCGATAAATCGTCATTCGAATTCTGACGAACTGACACGTCACTTTCGCAAAGGGTTTTCCGCCTCACGGCCAGATACCACGATCCGAAACCCACGAATGCGGGGGATCCGGCTTATCCCCCTGCTCCCAGGGAAACCCGGCCCAGAGCAGACAACATTTGTTGTCCATTTATGATCAAATGAAATCCATTCAGGCCGCCTGCCCAGCGTCCAGACGGCCACACCCCACACTTCATGAAGTCAACGCCCGGTTCAGACGCTCCCCCATCCCGTGCCTACCGGGGCGAATCCGCCGAGGCCCGGCGCCAGCAACGGCATGAAAAGCTGCTGGAAGGCGCCTTCGAGGCCTTCGCCGCCCTCGGCATCGCACGCACCACCATGCGCGACATCTGCGCGCAGGCCCGCCTGACCGACCGCTACTTCTACGAATCCTTCCGCAACACCGAGGACGCCTTCGACGCCGTGCACCGCTGGCAGCGCGAACTGCTGCTGCAGCGGGTGGCGCAAGCCATGAAGGATTCGCCACGCGGCGTGGAATCCATCGCCCGCGCCGGGCTGCACGCCTTCTATAGCTTCATCAAGGAAGACCCGCGCCGCGCCCAGGTGCTGCTGATCGACGCCTTCAGCGCAAACCGCCAGAGCGCCGAGAAGGTGCAGCGCAGCCTGGAGCAGTACGCCACCCTGATCGCCGGCATCGCCCGCTCGCTCTACCCGCGCCTCAAGCGTGGCTTCAACCTGGAGATGCTGATGTGGGGGCTGCTGGGCATGGCCGTGCAGGTGGGCACCGTGTGGGTGCGCAACGGCTTCAAGGAGCCCGTCGAGGAGGTGCTGGAGTACAACCTCTACGCTTGGCAGGGGCTGGAGACCTGGGTGAACCGCATGGCCCGCGATGCCATGGATGCGGCCCAGGCGCGGCGCCAACGTGAAGGTGTCAGGCCAGCCGCCCAGGATGACGAAGAGGCCATCGGCGAGGGCTGAGCCACCAGGCCAGGGTCACCCCTGGGGCAAATCCTTGACGGTCAGGTAGAGCCGCAGGTCGAACTCCACCTGGTGGTAATCGGGCTGCATGTGCGTGCACAGGGCGTAGAAGGCCTTGTCGTGCTCACGCGCCTTCAGGTGCGCCAGTTCGTGCACCACGATCATCTTGAGGAAATCAGCCGGCGCCTCGCGGAACAGGCTGGCCACGCGGATCTCGCGCTTGGCCTTGAGCTTGCCGCCCTGCACGCGCGACACGGCCGTGTGCGTGCCCAGCGCATGCTGGATCACCTTGAGCTTGCTGTCGTAGGCTACCTTGCTGAGCGGATCGGCCTTGCGCAGGTGGCGGTCCTTCAGCTCGATCACGTAGTCGTACAAGGCCTTGTCGGTGCGCACCTCGTGCGGCTCGGGGTAGCGGCGTGCGATGGTCTCGGCCAGCTTGCCCTGGTCGATCAACTGGCGCACCTGCAGCAGCAGGTGCTCGGGGTAGCCCGCCAGGTACTTCAGCGGGGTGGCGTTGCTCATGGCGTGGCTCAGGGTACTGCTCAGGGCGCGATCTGCTCGGCGTAGTCGTACAGGGCGCCCAGGATGTCCTGGCCGCGTTCGTCTTCGTCCGAGAGTTGTTCGCTGAGCTTGTCGATGCGCTCGAAGAAGCCAGCCAGCGTGAGCGCACCGCCCTGCCCTTCGATCAGGCGGGCCTGGCAATGCTGCGCCCAGCGCTGCTGCTCAAGCTCGCTCAGCGTGTGCGGGAAGTTGCGCGCGCGCCAGCGGAACAGCAGTTCTTCCAGCCGCTCGTCGGCGAAGGCGGGCTGGCGGTCTTGCAGGCGCTCGGCCAGTTGCTCCGGCGTCATGCCGCGGATGCGCTGCAGCAGGCGGCGATCGTCCTGCCCGATGAAGCCGCCATACAGGTCTTCATCGACATCGGGCGGTTGCTCGGACTTCGGGCGCTGGAACACCTCGGGCCAGATGCCGGCCATCGAGGCGCCCTTGAGCGCGGCGATCTCGGCGTGGCGCAGGGCCTGGTCCAGGTCGATCGACCAGCGCTGGGCCACCTCGGGGCTCAGCATCTTCAGGTTGCCAATCACGATGGGCGACTTGTTGATGTGCACGCTCTTGATCGGCAGGCGGGTCACGCCCTCGGGCAGGTCCTCGGCCTTGGTGTACATGCGCTGGCGGATGGTGGCCGCGTCCAGCGAGAACAGCTCGGTCGGGTCCTGGGACAGGTCCCACACGATCACCTCGTTCTTGTTGGTGGGGTGCGGCGCCAGCGGCCACACCACGCCGATGCAGCCCTTGTCCACGCCGTACATGCCGGAGATGTGCAGGAAGGGCTTGCCCACGCCCATCTCGGCCACGACCGCATCCTTCTTGCGCAGGCGCAGGCAGAAGTCCCACAGGCGCGGCTGCTTGAGCTTGATCAGGCGGGCCAGCGCGATGGTGGCGCGCACGTCGGAGAGCGCATCGTGCGCCGCCTCGTGCACCAGGCCGTTGGCCTTGGTCAGATGCTCCAGCTTGAACGATGGGCGACCGTCTTCATGGCGCGGCCACTCGATGCCCTCGGGGCGCAGCGCCCAGGTACAGCGCACCACGTCGAGCAAATCCCAGCGGCCGCAGCCGTTCTGCCACTCGCGCGCGTACGGGTCCATCAGGTTGCGCCAGAACAGGTGGCGCGTGACCTCGTCGTCGAAGCGGATGGTGTTGTAGCCCAGGCCGACGGTGTTGTCGCGCGCCAGTTCGCGCTCGATCAGGTCGGCGAAGCTGTGCTCGGGCAGGCCTTTTTCCAGGCAGGTCTGCGGCAGGATGCCGGTCAGCAGGCAGGATTCGGGCTCAGGCAGGTAATCGGGCGCCGGGCGGCAGTACTCCATCACCGGCTCGCCGATCTCGTTCAGATCGGCGTCGGTGCGGATGCCTGCGAACTGCGAGGGGCGGTCGCGGCGGGGCACGATGCCGAAGGTCTCGTAGTCGTGCCAGAAAAAGGTGAAATCGCTCATGCCCCGCACGATACCCGAGACCGGACACGCCATCGGCCGCCAGGCCCCCTGTTTGCAGGAAACGCGCGGATTCATTGGGCAAACACGGGGGCGCAATCGGCTGCCAGGCCGCTACATTGGCCGCTCGACCTGGGTCAGGCCCGCCGCCGCAGCTGTTTCAATGAGCACCAAGATCTCTTCTCGCACCGTCTCGACCACCACGCTCAAGGGCGGTGTGCGCTGCGCCACCCAGCGCGTCTCGGGCATCGACATCTTCACCTCGCACATGGGCATCCCCATCGTGCAGGTCTACCCGAAGGGGCTGGATGTCGCCAACCTGCAGCGCTCGCTCACCACCATGCTGGGCAAGTACCCGCTGCTGGGCGGCCGCATGCGCAAGGACGCCCAGGGCCTGCCCTGCATCGAGGGCAACGACGCCGGCGTGCGCTTCAAAGTGCACCAGTGCGACGGCCCCCTGCCCGCCTACGGGCCCAGCAACCACCTGCACCCGCTGCTCAAGGGCTTTCACACACCGATCTACCCGTGGAACATCTTCAAGGACAGCCAGCCGCTGTTCGAGGTCGATGTCTACCAGTTCGCCGATGGCGGCGCCATCCTCAGCAACACCGCCGCCCACTCGGTGATGGACGGCACGGCCTACTGGAACTTCATGGTCGACTGGGCCGCCTGCGCCCGTGGCGAAGAGGTGCCCACCCGCTCGATGGAGCGCGAGCAACTGATCGAACTGGGCCAGGCCAACCTGGAAGCGCCCTACACGCGCGGCTACGTCTACGAGATGGGCTGGCGCGACCGCATCCGCATGTACGCCGGCCTGGGCTGGCAGCACCTGGTCAGCATCGACAAGGACGTGTTCCGCATCCCGGCCGCGACCATCGAGCAATGGAAGCAGCAGGCACGCGCCGAGTTCCCGGATGCCGATGGCGTGACCACCGCCGAGCTGGTGACGGCCCACTGCCTGAAGACGCTGAACCCGCTGTGGCAGCACCGCCGCGACCGCTGCCTGGGCCATGTGATCGACCTGCGCTACAAGCGCCGCCTGCGCGTGCCACGCCACTTCTTCGGCAATGCGCTGGGCCATGGCGAGGTGATGTACTCCGCCGACGAACTGGACGGTCAATCGCTGGCCGCCATCGCGCTCAAAAGCCGCATGCCCGCCGAGAGCCTCACCAACGAGGATCTGCTGGGCTACCTGGGCCTGATGGAGCGTGCCCGCCAGACCAAGGGCATCCTCAGCCTGATGATGCGCTCGGTGGGCCGCACGCTCGATGGCGGGCTGGTGCTCAACAACTGCAGCCACTACCCGATGTACGAAATCGACTTCGGCACGGGCCGTCCCAGCTGGCACGACGCCACGCGCGTGGTGTTCCGCATGCTGATGATCATCCCGACGCCGGAGATGGACGGCGGGGTGGACATCCACCTCACCGCGCTCAAGCCCGAGCTGGAAGCCATGCGCCGCGCACAACCGAGCTGAGCCCGCACCAAAGAAACCGGCCCGGTGAACCAACCTTGTGGGCGGGATCAACCGGGCCGGACGGCTCAGGCCGGGTGGCCTTGCCGGAAGCGGCACCATCGAACGGTGTCGCTGGGGGTGACAGCTTGCTGAGCGCTTAGGGGGCGCTTACTGGGCGCGACGCACGTTGGCGGCAGCGCTCACAGTCGTGTCCTTGGCCGCCGGCGCAGCGGTCTTCACCGACTGGGCGGCCTTGGCAGGCTGCACGTCAGCGGGCTGGAAGCCGGCCGGCAGATCGTTGGGCAGTGGGCCCTGGGCGCGGGCCTGGGCCAGTTCGGCCTGCACTTCAGCGCGGGTCAGGGCCTTGCCGGTGTCGGCGGCGAAAGCGCCACCAGCCAGCAGGGAAGAAGCAAGCAGAACGGAGAGGGTCAGACGGGTGTTCATGGCGGGTTCCTTTCAGGTGTGTCGGTCTTCAGGTGATCGATGACTTCACTGTATTGATGCGGCACCCACAAATAAATCACCGCGCATAGAATGATTCATTGCTGATTCTTAAATAATCCACCATGGACCAGCTCCGCAGCATGCGCGTCTTCGCCCGCGTCATCGATGAAGGCAGCTTCGCCGCTGCCGCCCGGGCGCTGGATCTGGCCCCCGCCGTGGTCACACGCTTGGTGGCCGAGCTGGAATCGCACCTGGGCGCCCGGCTGCTCAACCGCACCACGCGCCGCCTGGCCCTCACCGAGATCGGCCAGGCCTACCTGCAGCGCGTGCGCACCATCCTCACCGAGGTCGACGAGGCCGAATCGCTCGCGGCCTCGCAGGCCGCAGAGCCTGCCGGGCACCTGCGTGTCTACATTCCGCCCAGCATCTCGGTCTGGCTGGCCGGGCAGCTAGGCGCCTTCCGCAAGGCCTATCCTGGCATCACGCTGGACTGGATCTCACCGGCATCGGCCGGCGGGCTGGATGAAGGCTGCGACGTGTCCGTGCTGATGACGATGCACACAGAACAGCTCGAAGGCGGCTTCGTGGCCCGGCCGCTGGCCCGCACGGACGTGGTCATCTGTGCCTCGCCCGCCTACATCGCCCAGCATGGCCAGCCGGGCAACGCGGCCGAACTGTCGCAGCACGATTGCCTGGTGGCCGTGTCGCCCATCTCGCCGCGCGAATGGTTCGTGCGCAATGCGGCCAGCGGCGAAAGCACGCCCCTGCCCATGCGCGTGGCGCTCACCTCCAACCATGTGGAAACGCTCAAGGCCGCGGCCCTGGCCGGCATGGGCGTGGTGGCCCTGCCCAGCTACATGCTGGGTGATGCGCTGCGCGCCGGCACCCTGGTGCGGCTGTTGGCCGACATCCCGGTGCAGCGCAACTACGTGATCCACGCGGCTTACCCGTCGCGGCAGTACCTCCCGGCCCGCACGCGCGTGTTTCTGGATTTCCTGGTGTCGTGCTTTGGCGGCAAGCTGGACCGCGATCCCTGGCTGGACGCGCTGGCCAAGTTGCCAGCGTCATCAGCCAAGCCGGTAACCAAACCAGCTACCAAATCGATGGCCAAAACCGGCAAGCCCGCCGACACCCTGGCATGCGCGGTAGTGGAGCCTGCAGCAGCCCCACCCCGCAAGCGCCCCCCGCCTCGCTGAGAAGAAGGCCGGGGCGGCGTTCACAACGCGCCGTGAATCAGCGCTTGCGCACCACCACGCTGCCCACGGAGTAGCCAGCACCGAAGGAGCAGATCACGCCGTAGTCACCCGACTTCAGGTCGCCGTGGTACTCGTGGAAGGCGATCACCGAACCGGCAGAAGCCGTGTTGGCGTATTCGTTCAGGATCAGCGGGGCGATGTCAGCGCCCGCATCCGCACCCACCAGCTTCTTGATCACGAACTGGTTCATGCCCTGGTTGGCCTGGTGCAGCCAGTAGCGGCTGACCTGCGTGCTCTCCAGGCCCAGCGTCTTGAGGTGATCCTCGATGTGGGCCGCGGCGATGGGCACCACTTCCTTGAACACCTTGCGGCCTTCCTGGCGGAAGGTCTTGTCGCGGGCGTCCGGGTCGCTGTCCTCGCTGCGGTTCATGAAACCGAAGTTGTTGCGGATGTTGTTGGAGAACTGCGTGGCCAGCTTGGTGCCCAGCACTTCCCACTGGTCGTCCGACGTCGCGGTGTCCGCGCGTTCGATCACCACCGCCGTGCACACGTCACCGAAGATGAAGTGGCAGTCACGGTCACGCCATTCCTGGTGGGCGGATGTGATCTCGGGGTTGACCATCAACACGCAGCGGGCGGTGCCCGAGCGCACCGCGTTCACGGCCTGCTCGATGCCGAAGGTGGCCGACGAGCACGCCACGTTCATGTCGAAGCCGAAGCCGCCGGCACCCAGCGCCTGCTGGATCTCGATGGCCATGGCCGGGTAGGCGCGCTGCATGTTGGCCGACGAGCAGATCACGGCGTCCACATCAGAGGGCTGCTTGCCAGCAGCGGCCAGGGCCTTGCGGCCTGCATCGGCGGCGATTTCCGCCATCAGCGAGAGCTGGTCGTCCGGGCGTTCCTGCAGGCGCGGGTACATGCGCGAGGGATCGAGGATGCCTTCCTTCTCGAGCACATAGCGCTGCTTGATGCCCGAGGCCTTTTCGATGAACTCTTCGCTGGACGGTGCCAGGGCCTGCACCTCACCGGCGGCGATCTGCGCAGCGTGTTGCGCGTTGTACTGCTCGACGTAGGTGTTGAACGACGCCACGAGTTCGGCGTTGGTGATGGTGTGCTCTGGCCGGAACAGGCCGGTGCCGCTGATGACGACTGGGATCATGGCAATTCCTGGCTGGCGCTCACGCCCCGCAGGGTCTGGCCGAAGATCAGCGCAACGCCTGCCGGACATCCCGGACGCCTGCCGGTTTGATCGGTTGATGGGGAAGCAGCACGCACCCGCCAGGGCGGCAGGCGCGTCTGAATGCAGGGCGATATGTTAAATCCTCCGGCCGCGCTTCGCCTGAACCAACCCCTCAATGTCCGAAATCGTCAATTTGCGCTCTGAAAATAAAAAAAGGCCGACTGCGTCCTCAGCCGGCCTGGAAAGGCGCATCGCGCCGGGTAATTTTCTGATTCTGGTTATACCTCGTGAAGGGGCCGCCGTGGCGGCCCCCACTCCCTTTTCTTGGATTTCCCTCGTTTCGCTTTACTTCTTGATCTGGTTGCCGATCACGCCGCCCACAGCAGCGCCGCCGACGGTGCCTGCGGCACTGCCGCCGGTCAGCACGGCACCGGCCGCACCGCCGATGGCGGCGCCGGCAGCCGTGTTGCGGTCACGGGCAGACATGTTGGAACAGGCGGCCGTGCTGGCGATCAGCGCGACCACACCGGCGATCTTCAGAGCATGGATTGCGTTCATGGTGATCTCCTCGGGGGTAGTGGGATGAAACAAGACAACTTAGCGGCGGGTACCCACGGCCTCGATGTCCACACGGCGATCGGGTGCCAGGCACTCGATCAGGCCCTTGTTGCGCGGTCCTTCCTTGCCCTTGGCATCACATTGAGTGCCGGTGGTGGGCTGGCTCTCGCCGCGGCCTTCAGTGAAGATGCGCTCGGCCGGCACACCTTGTTCGATCAGGTAGGACTTGACCGAAGCAGCGCGCTTTTCAGACAGCGTCTTGTTGTAGGCCTCGGTGCCGATGCGGTCGGTGTGACCCACGGCCACCACGGCTTCCAGGTTCAGCGCCTTGAGCTGGTCGGCGTAGGTCTTGAGCTTGTCGCGGCCTTCGGCCGTCAGCTGCGACTTGTCGAACGCGAACAGCGTGTCGGTGGGGATGCTCACCTTTTCGGAGGTGGGCACCGGGGGCGGTGGCGGCGGCACGGGGGCCGGCGGCTGCACCACGGGCGCGGCCTTGGGCGTGCAGGTGCCCGCAGGCATCAAATCACCATCACAGGCGCAACCTGCGGGAAACTCGCTGCCGACGACCTTGGTCTGGGCGGCCAGTTCGACCGTCCAGTAGCCGGTACGCCAGCATTGCCCGAAGTTGTTGCGCGTGATCTCATCCTGGGAGTCCAGCACATAGGGCACCGGGCCGGAACCGGCGCGGTCCACCTTCAGCGGCTGGGCGGGCGGCGTGGCCTGCGCATGGACGGATGCGCTCACACACAGGGCCGCAGCGGCGGACAGCCAGGAAAGATGATGGGGCTTCATGCAAAGTCCTTTCTGTGGATCGCTTTGGTCGATCGCTTGTTGATATGGACTGGATTGTGAAAATAGCCGTACAGCCTGCATGTCGGCGCGCCCCGGCTCGTTTTGTAGGCATTCCCTGATGCCGCCGTCAGGCCCTTCCGATCCGGGGTTTTGGCGGCGTTTTTGGATTAAATTGCGGGTGTAGGCAGATGCCTACAAAGGGATCAGGAGGACCCCACAGTCTTCCCGTCGAAAGATGACCGACTGTCATCGTCCAACCCCTTAAGGTATCGTTACAGCGCAATCAATGAATGCGCGAACGACACCCCTTTGAGGAGAATCTGGTGCTGATTAATCTGGGCTTGTTTGACGATCACGACATCGTGCGAGCCGGCTTCCGCTACATCCTGAGCCAGCACAGCGACATCGAGATCAAGGCCGAGGGCAAGACCGGCCGAGAAGCGTTGTCTGCGGTGCGCGGGCAAGACCTGCATGTGGCCGTGATCGACCTGTCCATGCCGGATCTGTCGGGCATGGACGTGCTCAAGCAGGCCAAGGCCATCAAGCCGGAGCTGGCCATCCTGATCCTCAGCGCCTACTCCGAAGACCAGTATGGCCTCAACGTGCTCAAGGCTGGCGCCAGTGGCTTCCTGAGCAAGGAACTGGCAGCCGAACAGCTCGTGTCCGCCGTGCGCACCGTGGCCGCCGGCCGCCGCTATATCAGCCCCCGCCTCAGCGAAATGCTGGCACTGGGCCTGACGCAGGACATCGAGCAGCCACCCCACCTGCGCCTCTCCGAGCGTGAGTTCCAGATCTTCTCCAAGCTGGTGGTGGGTCGCAGCGTGACGGAGATCGCCGACGATCTGTGCCTGAGCTCCAAGACCGTGAGCACCTACCGCAGCCGGCTGCTGGAGAAAATGGGCTTCAAGACGAACGCCGACCTGACCCAGTACGCCGTCAAGAACAACCTGATCACCTGAGTCTGCTGTCATGAAGCCCGCGCTTCCCTTATCCGACACAAGCCAGGCACGGCGCTCCGCGCTGGTGGGTGGTCTGATGCCTTCGCTGCAGCAGGCCCTGGATCTGCACGCCGAGCATCTTGGCAGCCAGGCCCACACGGTCGATTACCCCGCTGCGGCCAAGACGTCCACCGCCGGCATGCAATCTGGCGCCAGCACCCAGGCTCGCCGGGTGGTCGGGCGGCCAGTTCAGGTTCAGATCGTCGAAGACCTGCCCCGCGTGCAGCAACTGCTGCGCCAGTTGGTCGAACAGCCAGGCCGGTTCGAGGTCACGGGCATCGACGATACCGAGCAGGAAGCCTTCCAGCGCAGCCAGGCCCAACCGCCTGATGCCCTGGTGGTCGATCTCAACCTGCGCCAGGGCTCGGGCCTGGGCCTGATCCATGCGGTGCGCAAGCTGTATGGCGCTTCGCCGGTCGGCCCCCTGGTCATTGTGGTGACCAACCACACCATGCCCGTCCTGGAAGCCGCCTGCCTGAAGGCCGGCGCAGATCACTTCCTGGACAAGAGCCGCGAACTGCCGCGCCTGTCGGCCTTGCTCAACCAGGCCTTCTTCCCTTGAGTCAAGGCTGACCTGCTGGGGCGGGCCAGATGGTGCCTGCCGCCAGCCCTCCCCTGGATCAAAAGGCGGTGGCCGCCTGACCTGACGTCGAGGGCATGTCAGCGCTCGGCGTGACGGGAGAAGCCACCGGAATCACCGCTTCGATGCACGTGCCCTGCCCGGGCGCGGTCTCTACCGTGAAGTGGCCCTGCAGCGCCCTCACCCGGTGCTGCATACCCGCCAGGCCATGCGTGAGGTGATCCGGCTGGAACTGGGCGATGCCGATGCCGTCGTCCTTCATGCGCAGCACATAGTCGCCCCCCCGCTGCTCAAGGCTCACCTCGAAGATGCGCGCCTGCGCGTACTTCACGGTGTTGTTCAAGGCCTCCTGCACCAGGCGGAACAGGTCGATGGCGATGTGGGGCGGTACCTGCAGGCTCTCGTCGGGGATCACCACGTCACAGGCGATGTCGGCGCGGTCACAGGCCTCCTGCACATGCCACTGGATGGCGGCCGCCAGACCCAGGTGGTCCAACAGCGAGGGGCGCAGGTTTTCGATCACGCGGCGCTTGAGGTTCACGGCTTCGTCCAGCGCGCCGGACAACTGCACCAGCCGCTCCTGCACCGGCTCCGGCGACATCGAGGCATTGCCCTGCAGCCAGGCCACATCCAGCTTGGCCGACGTCAGGATGGCACCGAACTCGTCGTGCAGATCACGCGCCAGGGAACTGCGCTCACGCTCCGCATTGCTCTGCAGGTAGGTGGACAGGGCCGACAGCTCCTCGGTGCGCTCAGCCACCGCGGTCTCAAGTTGCTCGGCATGCTCCTTCAGGCGCCGGCGGCTCTGCTCACGCTCATGGAAGTTGCGGACCATGATCGTGCCCAAAATGGCCAGGAAGGCCATGTTCAGGAACACCACCAGGCCCACTCCCCAGCGCTGCTGCTGGAATAGGCGGGTCAAGGTTTCGGAGCGGACCTTGAACTGCTGACCCAGTTCGTCGTCGAGCTTGCGGCTGGTCACCGCGATCTGTTCCATCAGGTTGAGCCCCACATCCGTGTGCAGGGTGGCCAGCGCCATGCCGGGCTGCCGGTCACGCGCCATGTGCAACGTGACATTGAGCTCATCGAGCTTCTGCTCGAGCAGTGCACCCAGCTGCACCGCGTCCTTGCGAAGCGGAGACTGATCCCCCAGGGTCGACAACAGGCTCGACTGCGCCGAGCGGGCCGAACTCACCGCCTTGTCATAAGGGGCCAGGTAGCGGTCTTCCTGGGTAATCAGGTAGCCGCGCTGGCTCGACTCGGCCGCCAGCACCTGTTCGCGTACCCGCAATACATAGGCCTGGGCCTGAACCGCGCGCCGGCCTTCGATGCGGTTGTCGGAAATGTCGGAATACGCGAGCTCCGAGACCGCAAAGACCAGCACAGACACCACCGCCGTGAGCACCAATGCCAGCAGCACGCGGGGCGGCACGGCCTCGTACCAGGCCACGGCGTGCTCCCCGGCAGGGGCGTTCGATGGAGAAGAAGACAAACAATGCTCCCTTGCAAGCGACAGAGACCTTCACCGGCCGAGACCGGCGCTGGAAGCTACTGCCCCGATTGTGCCCAACTTGCCGCGGCATGCAAAAAGGCCGACGGCAATGAATGCCATCGGCCAAAGGTGCCCCCGCAGGGGGAGACAAGGGCACCGAACAACCCTGTTGGGTAGTCTGGCGGTGCATCAGGCTCGTCGGAACAAGCCCAGCACCAGCGACACCACGAATCCAATCAGGAAGATGAAGAACAGTACCTTGGCGATCGAGGCGGCGCCGGCGGCAATGCCACCGAAACCGAAGACCGCGGCGATCAGGGCGATCACCAGGAAGACAGCGGCGTAGTGCAGCATGATGGGTCTCCTGTCATCCGGGGTTGAAGGGCTGGCCAGGTACCGCGGATCAGCGGCGGGCGGCCAGGGCGCCAATCACGATACCGACGGCGGCGCCGACACCGATGGCTTGCCAGGGGTTGGCGTGCACGTACTCGTCCGTGGCCTTGGCGGTCTTGCGGGCGCGGTCGCCCACATCGGTGCCGAAGGCGTTGAGGCGATCCTGGGCCTGGCCCAGGGCGTGACGCAGGCGGGCGGTCACGGCGCCAGCGTGGTCGGCGGCATCGTCACCGGCCGAGTTGAGCAGGGTGCGGGCCTCCACGAGGATCTTGTCGAGTTCCTTGGCGGCGATCTGAGGGGATTTGCTCATGGTGCTTCTCCTGTGCGTAGGTTGCGGGGTCCGGCGGGATCGGCGTTGAGGGCCGATCAGCTGTTGTTGGCCTTGAGCCGGATGTCGTTCTTGACGGCCTTCACGCCCTTGACGTTGCGGGCCAGGTTCACGGCCTTGGCAGCTTCGTCAGCGGTGTTGGCAAAGCCGCTGAGCTGCACGGTGCCCTTGAACGTTTCAACCGAGATGTTCAGCGCGCTCACGGTCTTGTCCTCGACGAACGCCGCCTTCACCTTGGTGGTGATGACGCTGTCGTCCACCGTTTCGCCGAAACTGGCTTGCTTGGAAGTGCTTGCACAGCCCGTCATCAGGACCATGGAACCACCTGCCAGGGCCGTCAGAGACACAAACAGCGGGGTAATCAAGAGGCTAGATCGCTTCATACTGAGCTCCAGTCGATGTCAAGATCGGGTTGTGCGCTTGTTGTCAGGCCCATTCCTGGCGTTTGTCTGCACAACCCCTTTGGGTGATTCCAATGTAAGAATGTTCAGGACTGGAGACTGTCAGCCCGGTTTGATGCCCAGGGACAGACCTTGCTGATCCCGGTGTCAGGCGATGCTGACAGCCGACAGTTCCCCAAATCAGGTTGAGTGCCGTGCATGGCCGGCATGCCATGCGACAACCCACGTCCGGGCGGACGTGCCATGCGATGCATAAAGACACGCAGTCGATCGCCCCGTCGCTGTCCAGGCGTCAACGCCTGGTGCTGACGCTGGCCGCATGCTGGACATTGGTGGTGCTGGGCAGCACCTGGCTGGTAGACAGGCAACGCATCGACCAGTACCTTGCCCAGGTCGTCAGCGATGCCGAACAGCGCGCCGGCATGGCCCACGATGGCGTCGAGAACAGCTTCCAGCAGACGGCCGCCCTGGGCCAGGTGCTGGCCGACCAGTCGGCGTTCCGCGACTTTCTGCGGGCCAATGCCCTGCCTGCACCGACACCCGCACAACAAGCGGAGCAGCCCGCGTCCCAAACGTCCCAAGCCCCGCAGGATGGCCTGCGTGAACGCCTGCTGTCCCGGCCGGATGTGCAGCGCATGAGCGAGTCCCTGGCCACCCTGGTCAAGGATTTCCGGCTGCGCCAGGCGTTCCTGATCGATCAGCATGGCCATGTGCTGGCCGACAGCGGCCACGCCAACAAGGAACGCACCACCATCGGCGCCAACTTCCATGAGCGCCAGTACCTGCTGGACGCCCTGGACAAGGGGCGGGGCTTCCAGTTCGTGATGGGCAGTGTCAGCCACCAAGCGGGGTTCAATTTCGCCACGCGCGTGGCCGATGGTGACACGCCACTGGGCGTGCTCGTTCTGAAACTGGATGCGAATGCGCTGGCAGGTGTCTTCGCGGACGCCACTGGCCGTGAAGTGATGCTGACCGACAGCAATGGCGTGGTTGTGGCCGGCAACGTGACCGAGCACCACCTGCATCAGGTCCCGATGCAGCCCTACCCGAATGGCCGTGAAGCCGAGTTCACCGCGCTGTACCGGCAGATCCCGCAACGGCTGGATTGGGCCATGGACACGGTGACCATCGACGAACGCCCCTGGCGGCTGCTGCACATCAATGGCCACAACGTGGCAGCCTTGTCGCAGCCGCTGGACCAGTATCCCTACATGGCCTGGGTGCTCACACCCCTGAGCCGCACGGGCTCACTCCACGGCTCCAGCATCGCGGGGGGCCTGGCCACGCTGCTGGCTGGCTACCTGCTGCTGTGGATGATGTGGCGCCGGCTGGAACGCGAAGGCATCGTCGAGCTGGCCCACCAGGATGCGCTGGAATCCACCGAAGGCCTGCCGCTCACCGTGTTCCGCTACCGGGTCGACCGCGATGGCCAGGGCCGCTTCTCCTACCTGGGGCCGGGCGTCAAGGAATCGCTGGGCATCACGCCCGAAGCGCTGCTGCAGGATCCGCAATGGCTGTGGTCGCGCGTGGCCACCGGGCAGACGCTGCCACCCACGCAGCCCGTTGAGCTTGTACTGCCAGGGCCTGGCCATCGCCGCTGGATCACCCTGGGCAGCACGGCCCGCCCCGCCGCCCGGGGTGAGCAGATCTACGAAGGCTACTGGATCGACCGCACACCGCTGCGTGCCACGGAACTGCGCTTTGAATCCCTGTTCGAGCACTCACCTTTGCCCGTGATGCTGTGCCACCGTGAGCAGGGCATCCTGCGCTGCAACGCGGCCATGCTGCGCGTGTTCGGCGCCAGCTCCTTCGAGCAACTGCGCGGACGCCTGCCCTGGAAACCCCCGCTGACCCCGCCGCAGCAAAGCGCCAACAAGCACAGCGAGAACGAGGCCCAGGCCATCTTCGACAAGGTGCACGACCAAGGCCCTCAGCCCTTCCTCACCGAATGGCACCACACCCGGCTGGACGGCTCACGCTTCCAGGTGTCGGCGGTGGTCGTGTCGCTGGACCACGAGATGCCCGGCCTGGTCATGGGCATCTACCAGGACATCACTGCACAGCGCCAGACCGAGGAGGCCTTGCGCAAGGCGCAGGAAGCCGCGCAATCGACCGACCGGGCCAAGACCGCCTTCCTGGCCAACATGAGCCACGAGATCCGCACCCCCATGAACACCATCATGGGCATGACCCACCTGGCCCTGGAAGACACCCAGCCCGAGAAGCACCGCAGCTACGTGGCCAAGGCGCACCAGGCCGCCAAGAGCATGCTGCAGATCATCAACGACATCATGGACCTGTCCCGCATCGAGGCGGGACAGCTGGAGCTGGAGTGCATCGAGTTCCCGGTGCAGGGCCTGATCGACCAGCTCAGCAATGTGCTGGGGCTGCAGGCGGAGCAAAAAGGCATCGAGCTGCTGTTCACCGCCCCCATGGACCTGCCCACCCACCTGCTGGGTGACCCGACAAGGGTGCGGCAGATCCTGCTGCACCTGGGCGCCAACGCCATCAAGCACACCACGCAGGGCAGTGTCACGCTGGGCCTGGAGGTGCGCAACCGCCACGGCTACGAGGTGGAGCTTCATGGCTGGGTGCGCGACACCGGTGAAGGCATGACGGCTGAGCAGCAGGCCCGGCTGATGCAATCGTTCGACCCGGCGCTGGACGAGCCCCCCTCCCCCGTGGGCGGCGCCGGCCTGGGCCTGACCATCTGCCACGAGCTGCTCGAACGCATGGCCGGGCGCCTGTGGGTGGAAGGCGCGCTCGGCCAGGGCTGCACCTTCCATTTCACGTTCAAGATCAGCCTGCCCTCGGGGCCGGCCCACACGATCCAGGTGCAGGACAACTGGGAAGGCAAGCGCGTGCTGCTGGCCGACGACAACCCCGATGCCCGCGAGGTGCTTGGCAAGATGCTGGCCGGCATGGGGCTGCTGGTGGACACGGCCACCAACGGCACCGAAGCCCTGGCCCTGCTGGCCCGCAGCAGCCGCCCCTACGACTGGATCATGCTGGACTGGAAGATGCCGGGCCTGGACGGCATCCAGTGCGCGCAGGAAGCGCAGTCGCAGTTGCAGCAGCGCTTTCCGGGCACCCAGCCCTGCATCCTGCTGGTCACCGCCTTCAACCGCGACGACGCGCTGGATGCCTCAAAGCAGGTGCCGCTCGCCGGGGTTCTGACCAAGCCCATCACCCCGACCTCGTTGGCCGACTGCCTGCGCAAGACCGTGACCGTGCGCTCTCTGGCGCGCCCGGCAGAAGCCGCCCCCGAGCCGGCGCCCACCAGCTCACCGCAGCACAGCAAGCCCCTGGCCGACACCCACATCCTGCTGGTGGAGGACCAGCCCCTCAACCAGGAAATCGCCCGCGAACTGCTGCAACTGGCCGGCGCCACCGTGGTGTGCGCCGAGAACGGAGCCCTGGCCCTCACGGCCCTCGCGCGCAACAAGCCTTTCGACTGCGTGCTGATGGACTGCCAGATGCCCGTGATGGACGGCTACACCGCCACCCGCAAGATCCGCCAGCAGCCGCAATGGCAGCACCTGCCCATCATCGCGATGACCGCCAGTGCGCTGGACAGCGACCGCGAGCATGCCCTGAGCAGCGGCATGAACGACCACATCACCAAGCCGTTGGACATCGATCAGATGTACCAGGCCATCGGCAAATGGGTGGCTGCTGCCCGTGCCCTCACCCGGGAGGACAGCCTCAAAAGGGTGTCGGGCAGGACACACTGAGCACCGCCCCGGTGTCCGGGTGCGGCAGGCTGATGTGGCAGGCATGCAGCATCAGGCGGCCTGCCACGGCCCGATCGCCGGCCGGGCCATAGAGGTCATCGCCCACGATGGGGTGGCCCAGAGCCATCAGGTGCACCCGCAACTGGTGCGAGCGCCCGGTCACCGGCTCCAGCGAGACACGGGTGGTGTGTGCCAAGCGCTCCATCACCCTGAACCGTGTCAGCGATGGCTTGCCCTGCACCGCATCGACCTTCTGCCGGGGCCGCCTGGGCCAGTCCGTGATCAGCGGCAGATCGATCTCTCCGTCGTCGGCCCGCAACACACCGTGCACCAGGGCCTCGTAGCGCTTGTCCACCTGGCGGCCCATGAACAGCTGGCTGAGACTGCGCTGGGCATCCGGCCCACGCCCCATCAGCACGATGCCCGAGGTGTCCATGTCCAGCCGGTGCACCACCAGTGCTTCAGGGTGGCGCAGCTGAACCCGGCTGATCAGGCAATCGGCCATGCGCTCGCCCCGCCCCGGCACGCTGAGCAGGCCCGACGGCTTGTCCACCGCCAGCAGATGCGCATCCGCGTACAGCAGGCTCAGGCCGAGATCAGGCGGCGGGTGGTACTCGGCCAGCTGGTGAGCGGGCGGTTCGGCGGCATTCATTGGTTCTAGGCTGGGGTCTTCCAAAGGGGTGCTTGTCGAGTGGCCTGCAAGGGTAGAAGATTAAGCCCTGCCGGGCGCGGTGTCCGGCGCTGATCTCTTGATCGCACCGTCCCCATCCCATGGAGTGAACCCGATGGCCTCAGCCACCAAAGCGTCCCCGAGCCCGAAGAAGACCGCAGCCAAGGCACCCGCCAAGAAATCGTCCGCCAAACCATCCGCCAAGCCCTCCGCAAAAGCGGACAAGCCCGCCAAGGCCCCAGGCCATGCCTTCGCCGGCACGCTCAAATCCTTCAAGACCGGTTCAGGCGGATCGCTCAAGTACTACTCGCTGCCCGAACTGGCCAAGACCTACCCCAGCATCAACCGCCTGCCGGTGTCCATCCGCATCGTGCTGGAGTCGGTGCTGCGCAACTGCGATGGGCAGAAGGTGACCCCCGAGCACGTGGCCCAACTGGCCAATTGGCAGCCCAAGGCCGTTCGCACCGAAGAGATCCCCTTCGTGGTGGCCCGCGTGGTGTTGCAGGACTTCACCGGCGTGCCGCTGCTGGCCGACCTGGCCGCCATGCGCAACGTGGCCGACACCCTGGGCAAGAATCCCAAGACCATCGAGCCCCTGGTGCCCGTGGACTTGGTGGTGGACCACTCGGTGATGATCGACCACTACGGCACCAACAAGTCGCTCGACCTGAACATGAAGCTGGAGTTCCAGCGCAACAACGAGCGCTACCAGTTCATGAAGTGGGGCATGCAGGCCTTCGACACCTTCGGCGTGGTGCCCCCGGGCTTCGGCATCGTGCACCAGGTGAACCTGGAGTACCTGGCGCGCGGCGTGCACCAGACCAAGGCCGGCGTGGCCTACCCGGACACCCTGGTGGGCACCGACAGCCACACCACGATGATCAACGGCATCGGCGTGGTGGGCTGGGGCGTGGGCGGCATCGAGGCCGAGGCCGGCATGCTGGGCCAGCCGGTGTACTTCCTGACGCCCGACGTGGTGGGCTTCGAGCTCACGGGCCGCCTGCGCGAGGGCGTGACCGCCACCGACCTGGTGCTGACCGTCACCGAGATCCTGCGCCAGCACAAGGTGGTGGGCAAGTTCGTGGAGTTCTTCGGCGAAGGCACGGCCAGCCTGGCCCTGCCCGACCGCGCCACCATTGGCAACATGGCACCCGAGTACGGCGCCACCATGGGCTTCTTCCCGGTCGACGAGAAGACCATCGACTACTTCAAGGGCACCGGCCGCACCAAGGCCGAGATCGCCGCCTTCGAGGGCTACTTCAAGGCCCAGAAGCTGTTCGGCGTGCCCAAGACGGGTGAGATCGACTACAGCCAGGTCGTCAAGCTGGACCTGGGCACCGTGACACCCAGCCTGTCAGGCCCCAAGCGCCCGCAGGACCGCATCGAGATCGGCAACGTCAAGAACCAGTTCATCAGCCTGTACAGCAAGCCCGCGGCCGAGAACGGCTTCAACCAGCCGGCCGAGAAGCTGACACAACGCTTCTCACTGTTCGGTTGCGATGCCCCGCCCGATACACCGCCGACACCGGCCGGCGCCCCGCGCCAACTGGCCGAGATGGAAGGCAACAAACCCACGCTGGAAGCCGCCCACTCCGCCGCCACGCCGCCCACGGTGTCGGCCACGGCTGCAGCGGGTGTCACCATCGGCAATGGCGATGTGCTGATCGCAGCGATCACGTCGTGCACCAACACCTCCAACCCCGGCGTGCTGCTGGCCGCCGGCCTGCTGGCCAAGAAGGCGGTGGAAGCGGGCCTGAGCGTGCAGCCGCACATCAAGACCTCGCTGGCGCCCGGCTCTCGCATCGTCACCGAGTACCTGGAGAAAGCCGGTCTGCTGCCCTACCTTGAGAAGCTGGGCTTCAACGTGGCGGCCTACGGCTGCACCACCTGCATCGGCAATGCCGGTGACCTGACGCCCGAGATCAACGACGTGATCACCCGGCAAGACCTGGTCTGCGCCGCCGTGCTGTCGGGCAACCGCAACTTCGAGGCGCGCATCCACCCGAACATCAAGGCCAACTTCTTGGCCTCGCCGCCGCTGGTGGTGGCCTACGCCATCGCGGGCAACGTGACGCGTGACCTGATGACCGAGCCGGTGGGCTACTCGACCAAGGGCCCCAAAAAGGGCAAGGCCGTGTACCTGGGCGACATCTGGCCGACCTCGGACGAGATCTACAAGCTGATGAAGTACGCCATGGACGCCAAGGTGTTCAAGGAGAACTACGACAAGGTCGCCAAGAAGCCGGGCAAGCTGTGGGAACAGATCAAGGGCGTGAAGGGCCAGGTCTACGACTGGCCCAAGAGCACCTACATCGCGCGCCCGCCTTTCTTCGAGGGCTTCGAGATCAAGCCCAAGGCCTCGGCGCTGGGCGTGCGCAATGCCAAGATCATGGCGCTGTTCGGCGATTCGATCACCACCGACCACATCTCGCCCGCCGGCTCGATCAAGGAAACCTCGCCCGCCGGCAAGTACCTCCTGGAGCACGGCGTGCTCAAGGCCGACTTCAACTCCTACGGCTCGCGGCGCGGCAACCACGAGGTGATGATGCGCGGCACCTTCGCCAACGTGCGCATCAAGAACCTGATGATCCCGCCGCGCGAGGATGGCTCGCGCGAGGAAGGCGGCCTGACGCTGTTCCAGCTCGATGGCGAGCACAAGGGCGAGAAGCAGTTCATCTACGACGCCGCGATGAAGTACATCGACGCGGGCGTGCCCACGGTGATCTTCGGCGGCGAGGAGTACGGCACCGGCTCCAGCCGCGACTGGGCGGCCAAGGGCACGCAGCTGCTGGGCATCAAGGCCGTGGTGGCGCGCAGCTTCGAGCGCATCCACCGCTCCAACCTGGTGGGCATGGGCGTGCTGCCACTGCAGTTCAAGGGTGACGACAGCTGGCAGTCGCTGCACCTCACGGGCAGCGAAGTGATCAGCATCGAGCTGGGCAACGCCATCGTGCCGCAGGCCGATGCCAAACTGATCATCCAGCGCGCCTCGGGCGAGGTGGACACGGTGATCGTGAAGCTGCGCATCGACACGCCGATCGAAGTGGACTACTACCAGCACGGCGGCATCCTGCCCTTCGTGCTGCGGCAGTTGCTGGCGGCCTGAATCCGTTCAGGCCGGGCGCTTTGGCCCCCGGGCCATTGCACAATGAAGCCCCGCCCCGGCGGGGCTTTTGCATGGTGCCTGCAAAAGCCGGCCTGTCCGAAAGGCACCGACACCACTGCATGCCATGCCAGATTCAGCCAACGCCCAAGACCAAGGCGATCCGATTTCCCAAGCTCACACGTCGGTATCCTCCCCGGCGCACCGACGCACCTGGCTGAAGGTGCTGGCCGGGGTGGTGCTGCTGGCCCTGCTGTGGACAGGCGTGCTGGGCTGGTGGCTGCCCGGCTGGGTACGACCCAAGGTGGAGGCCGCCGCCACGGAGGCCCTGGGCACGCCGGTGCGCATCGGCCAATTGGCCGTGCAACCCTGGACATTGAACGTGACAGCCGATGACATCGCCGTCGGCACCCAGGGCAGCGAGATCCTGAAGCTGCAGCAGGCCCAGGCTCAACTGTCGCTGGGCTCGGTGTGGCGCTTCGCGCCCGTGCTGCGCCGCGTCACCCTCACCAAGCCCGAGGTGTGGGTGGAGCGCCAGCAGGCCGAGCGCTTCAACTTCACGCCCATCCTGGAGCACCTGGCCAAACAGGCCAAGCCTGAACCGGCTGATGCAGAGCCCGCGCGCTTCGCCATCTACAACATCCGCCTGACGGACGGCCTGGTGCGCTACGGCGACAAGGTGCTGGACCAGACCCACCGCATCGAAGCCATCAACATCGGCGTGCCCTTCATCTCCAGCCTGCCGGCCGATGAAGACGTGGACGTGCACCCCCTGCTCGAAGCGCGCGTGGACGGCAGCCCCCTGCGCGTGGACGGCCGCACCCTGCCCTTCAAGGAAGGCCTGCACTCCGAGATCGACGTGCAGTGGCGCGACGTGGACCTGCCCAAGTGGGCCGCCGCCGTGCGCCCGCTGCTGCCACCCGAAGCCCAGGCCGATGTGGCCTCGGGCCGACTGGCCGCCTCGCTCAAGATCGTGTTCGAGGAGCGCAAGGCCCCGGCCATGCCGCGCGTGGCCATCACCGGCGGCGTGGACGTGAACGACCTGCAACTGACCGTGCCCGCCGTGGGCGTTCAGACCAAGTGGACGGCACTGAAGGTGGCCGGCATCGACAGCCTGCCGCTGGAGCGCCAGGCCCGCCTGGGCAGCATCACGCTGGACGGCCTGCACGTGGGCGTGCAGCCGGCCCCGGCTGCGCGCACTGGCAAGGCGGCCCCCACGGTTGCCAAGGCTGAAGCGCAGACCAACCCGCCCAAGGCAGGCCAGGCCGCCACACCAGCCTCCGCCGCATCCGGCGCCACCACAGCCAAAGGCCCCGCCGCGCCCACGGCCTGGCGCTGGCAGCTCGACCACCTCCAGGTCAACGCCCGGGCCATCGACATCCAGCCGCCCGGCGCCGAGCCCTTGCCCACGCTGGGCCCGGTCCACCTCGCGCTCAATGGCCTGAACTCCCGCGCCGATGCCGCCCAGGCCAAGCTGCACCTGGACGCCGCCGATCCGCACGGCATGGCCCTGGCCATCGACGGCGGCGTGCAGGCCCAGCCGCCCCGCGCCACGCTGGACCTCAAGCTCGACGGTCTGCAGCCCGCGCCCTGGCTCAAGGCCCTGGGCAAGCTGGTGCCCCTGCCCGTGCAGCTCACGCAGGGAGAGCTGTCTGCCAAAACCCGGCTGGAAGCCGACACCCAGGCCGTCGTGCTGAGCCAGGGCCAGTTGGGCCTGAAAGGCCTGAAGGTGCAGGCAGCCAATGCACCCAAGGGCATCAAGGACGGCATCTCGCTGACCTCGCTGGATGCCCAGGGCCTGCAAGCCCGCCTGCGCCTGCCGACCGCAGACCAAACGGCCGGGCTCGAATCCCTGGCCCTGGCCAGCGTGACCCTGGACAAGCTCGACGCCAAGGCCACCCGCGACGCCCGGGGCTACTGGTTGCTGCTGCCCCCGGGCCAGGACACCACCGCCACGGCCAAACCCGCAGCCAACAGCCCCCCCACCGCCCTGCCCCAGGTGGCCGTGGCCGAACTGCGCTGCACCCAGTGCGCCATCGCCGTGACCGACCAGGGCGTGCAGCCGCCATCCCAGGTCACGCTCAGCCAGACCGACCTCACCGTGCGCCAGGCCTCCACCGACCTGGGCAAGTTCATGACCTTCGCGCTGAACACCCGCGCGCAGGGCAAGGGCCAGATCCGCCTGAGCGGCGAGGTGCGCCCGCAACCCCTGTCGCTGCGCGGCAAGCTGGGCATCACGCAGCTGGACCTGCGCGCCGTGCAGCCCTACATCGAACCCCACGTCAACATCGCGCTGGCTGGCGCCTACGCCAATGTGGACGGCAGCTTCAACGTCAACCTGCCGCTGGACAACGATGTGAACAAGCTGGACGCGCGCTACCAGGGCCAGGCCAGCCTGGGCGATGTGCGCGTGCAGGACAGCGTCAACGACGCGGACTTCCTGCGCTGGAAGCTGCTGTCCGCCAAGGGCCTGGACATCGGCTGGAAGAACCAGGCGCTCAACGCCGACCTGGGCCGCATCGCCCTGCAGGATTTCTACGGCCGCATCATCATCAACCCCAACGGCCGCCTGAACCTGGCCGACATCGCCGACCGCAGCGCCGGCCAGGAGGCCAAGTCCCTGACCACGCCGCAGGACACCTCCGGCGCCACGCCCAAGACCGTCGAGCCGCTGAGCGGCACCACGACGGCCCCCATCGCACCCAAGGCGGAGTCAACGGCATCCGCACCCGCGCCAGCATCGTCCGCATCCGCCCCCGCCGGCCCGCCACCCAACCTGCGCTGGCAGCGCATCACCCTGAACCAGGGCCGTGTCGACTTCACCGACAACTTCGTCAAGCCCAACTACTCGGCGCGTCTGACCAAGGTCGAGGGCGACATCTCCGCCGTGGCCTCCAGCAAGCCCGAGCCCGCGCAGGTCAAGATCTCCGGCGCGGTGGACGACGGCGCCCCGCTGGAGATCACCGGCCAGTTGCACCCGCTGGGCCCGCGCCTGTACACCGACATCCAGGGCAGCGCCAAGGGCATCGAACTCACGCGCCTGAGCCCCTACGCGGGCCGCTACGCCGGCTACGCCATCGAGAAGGGCACGCTGTCGCTGACCGTGCACTACAAAGTGGACAACGGCAAGCTGGAGGCGCAGAACCAGATCTTCCTGGACCAGCTCACCTTCGGCGACAAGGTCGACAGCCCCGATGCCACCAAGCTGCCCGTGCAGTTGGCCATCTCGCTGCTCAAGAACAGCCGTGGCGAGATCGACATCAGCCTGCCCGTGTCCGGCTCGCTGGACGACCCGCAGTTCTCGGTGGGCGGCATCATCTGGAAGGTGATCGTCAACCTGCTGACCAAGGCCATCACCGCACCCTTCTCGCTGCTGATGGGCGGCGATTCGAACGAGCTGGGCACCGTGGCCTTCGAGCCCGGCAGCGCCGAGCTGGGCGACAAGGCCCGCGAAGGCCTGGACACCCTGGCGACCAAGCTCAAGGACAAGCCCTCGCTCAAGCTCGAAGCCACAGGCCGCGCCGACCCCGCCGTGGACGCCGACGGCCTGCGCGATCGCTACGTGCGCAGCCTGATGCGCGCCGCCAAGGCCAAGGCCACCAGCCAGCCCCTGCCCGAGGTGCGCATCGGCGATGAGGAGCGCACGCAGTGGCTCACCGCCGCCTACAAGGCCGCCGACATCAAGAAGCCGCGCAACCTGGTCGGCCTGGCCAAGACCCTGCCGCCCGACGAGATGGAAGCCCTGCTCAAGGCCAGCGCCCCGGCCGACGACACCGCGCTCAAGGTGCTGGCCGACCGGCGCGGCGACCGCGTCAAGGCCTACCTGGCCGACAAGCTGCCCCCCGAGCGCGTGCTGCTGACCGCCTCCAAGCTGGGCCGCAACGGCCTGCCCGAGGATGACAAGGCCTCCGGCGCGCGCGTGCAGTTCGCCATCCACTGAAAAACCACCGTGGCAGAGCCGTTCAAGAACCTGATCAATGCCGATGTGGTGCGCCAGGCCGGCCAGCACCTGGGCCAGGCCCTGCAGGCCACGCTGCCCGATGACTTCCACCACGCCGCCGATGTGCTGGAAGCCAGCTTCAAATCGGTGACACACGTGGAAGACCCGGACAAGGAACTGGGCCTGCTGCGCACTGACGACACCGGCCTGGCCGACTGGCTGGAGCGCCACGCCAGCCGCACCTTGATCAAGCAGGGCCATGGCCGCACGCTCACGCTGTGGGGCCTGGGCACCGCGTTCGACGGAAATGTCCGCTGGCAGGTCTCGCCCAAGCGCATCGCCATCGGTGAGTCGGTCGCCTTGAACCTGGCACTCGCCTCGACCAGCGCCAGCACGCAGGCGCTGGAGATCGACTACACCGTGCACCACGCCCGAGCCCAGGGCGGCGCATCAGCCAAGACCTTCAAGGGCTGGCGTATGAGCCTGGCACCCGGTGAGACGCTGTCACTGGCCAAATTGCATTCGATGCGGCCGGTGACCACCCGCCGCTACCACCCGGGCGAGCACCAGATCGACCTGCGCATCAACGGGCAGATCGTGGCGCAGGCCGGCTTCAAGCTGACAGCCTGAGGCCGGACCGATCAGCCCAAGGCCTTGGCCGCGTCGGCCTCGTTGAAGCCCACCAGCAGCACCTTGCCGCCCCGCTCGATCACCGGGCGCTTGATCACGCTGGCCTGTTCCAGCATCAGGGCCTTGGCACTGGCGGCATCCACCACACCGGCCTTGACTGCATCGTCCAGCTTGCGCCAGGTCGTGCCCTGGCGGTTCACCAGCTTCTCCCAGCCCACTTGCCTGATCCAGTCGTCCAGCCGCTCGGCCGGCACGCCCTGCTTCTTGTAGTCGTGGAAGGTGACGTCGGCCCCCTGCCCCGCCAGCCAGGCGCGGGCCTTCTTGACGGTGTCGCAGTTAGGGATGCCGTAGAGGATCAGGTCGGAAGCGGTCATGGGGATACAGGCACAAGCAGGTGTACAGAAGCCGGCGTACAAAGACAATCGACAATCGGCGCGGCCGATGGTAACCGGCGGCGCCGCCTTGCGCAGTGGCCCGGGCTCTTGGCCCCGGCCACCACCGAGCCTACACAGATCAGACCGGCGAGCCATCCCCCGATGAGATGGGCATCAGGCGATCACCCTCGCTGTCCTCGAACAGGCGCGAGCGCGTCAGGAAGCGCAGCCCGTGCGGCCCTTCCAGCGAGAACATGCCGCCCCGCCCGCTCACCACATCGATGATCAGTTGCGTGTGCTGCCAGTACTCGAACTGCGGCTTGCTGATGTAGAACGGCTCGCCGCCGATGGCCCCCAGCCGCACGTCCGACGCGCCCACGATCATGTCGCCGCGCGCGAAGCACATCGGGGCGCTGCCATCGCAGCAGCCCCCCGACTGGTGGAACATCAGCGGGCCATGCTGCTCGCGCAGGCGCTGGATCAGGGCCAGGGCGGCCGGCGTGGCCACCACCCGCTCTACCCGCTCGACCCGAGGCATCACCTGAGGCACGACGTTCATGGCCACGCCCTCCGTCAGAAGAAGCCCAGCGCCTTGGGGCTGTAGCTCACCAGCAGGTTCTTGGTCTGCTGGTAGTGGTCGAGCATCATCTTGTGCGTCTCGCGCCCGATGCCCGACTGCTTGTAGCCACCGAAGGCCGCATGCGCCGGGTACAGGTGGTAGCAGTTGGTCCACACACGGCCAGCCTTGATGCCCCGGCCCATGCGGAAGGCGCGGTTGCCGTCACGGCTCCACACGCCGGCGCCCAAGCCGTACAGCGTGTCGTTGGCCATGTGCAGCGCCTCGGCCTCATCCTTGAAGGTGGTCATGGACACCACCGGCCCGAAGATCTCTTCCTGGAAAATGCGCATGCGGTTGTGGCCCTGGAAGATGGTCGCCTGGATGTAGTAGCCATCGCCCAGCTCGCCGGGCAGGCTGGCGCGGCCGCCGCCCGTCAGGCAGATGGCGCCTTCCTGCTTGCCGATGTCCAGGTAGGACAGGATCTTCTCGACCTGCTCGCTGGAGGCCTGCGCGCCGATCATGGTGTCCGTGTCCAGCGGGTGGCCCTGCTTGATGGCCTGCACGCGCTTGACCACGCGCTCCATGAACTTGTCGGCGATGGACTCCTGCACCAGCGCGCGGCTCGGGCAGGTGCACACCTCGCCCTGGTTCAGCGCGAACAGTGCGAAGCCTTCCAGTGCCTTGTCGAAGAACTCGTCGTCCTGCGCGGCCACGTCGTCGAAGAAGATGTTGGGGCTCTTGCCGCCCAGCTCCAGCGTCACCGGGATCAGGTTCTGGCTGGCGTACTGCATGATCAGCCGGCCGGTCGTCGTCTCGCCCGTGAAGGCGATCTTGGCGATGCGCTTGCTGGACGCCAGCGGCTTGCCCGCCTCCAGCCCGAAGCCGTTGACGATGTTGAGCACGCCCGGCGGCAGGATGTCGGCGATCAGCTCGGCCAGCACCAGGATGCCCACGGGCGTCTGCTCGGCGGGCTTGAGCACCACGCAGTTGCCGGCGGCCAGCGCGGGGGCCAGCTTCCAGGCGGCCATCAGGATCGGGAAGTTCCACGGGATGATCTGGCCGACCACGCCCAGCGGCTCGTGGAAGTGGTAGGCCACGGTGTCGCCGTCGATCTCGCCCAGCGAGCCCTCCTGCGAACGCACGCAGGCCGCGAAGTAGCGGAAGTGGTCGATGGCCAGCGGGATGTCGGCGGCCAGCGTCTCGCGCACGGGCTTGCCGTTGTCCCAGGTCTCGGCCACGGCCAGCTTTTCCAGGTTGGCCTCCAGGCGGTCGGCGATCTTGTTGAGCAGGCCGGCGCGCTGGGCCACGGGCGTGCGGCCCCAGGCATCGGCGGCGGCGTGGGCAGCGTCCAGCGCCAGGTTGATGTCCTCCTCGGTCGAGCGGGCCACCTGGCAGAAGACCTGGCCCGTCACCGGCGTGACGTTGTCGAAGTACTGCCCTTTGACAGGCTTCACCCACTGGCCGTTGATGAAGTTGTCGTACTGCTTCTTGAACGTGATCAACGAACCGTCGGATCCGGGGTTGGCGTAGCGCATGTGAGGTCTCCTGTTGGGTGAACCGTGAGGGTTGAGACACCGGCGACATGCCGGGCCTGCCAACCCCTTAGCGCACTGCGCGTGCCATCTGGGGTTTGCCCCGTCTTGCGTCCTGATTTCCTGGAATCTCCCAGAGGACACAGCGGGTACCGGGGTCTTTCACGCTGCTGTGCCTGGGCTGCGTCAAATAATGACGCTGTACCGTTCTGACACAGGGGCAACCCGCGTGTGACACCCCTGAGGCGGACGCATACTGGCGTCCGATTTGCTGAGACACCTCCATGCAATTGACGACCCAAGCGTCCGCTGACCGCCTGATCGAAGCCCGCCGCCACCTGCTGGAAAGCGGCGAGGTTCCCCCCGGGCTGCTGCGTGACGACCTGGCGCGCTCCTGGCTGCGCAGCCACCAGGCGGGGCTCTCGCCCACGGACGCGCTGGCCGCCTCCCCCGTCAGCAACGCCAGCCAATTGCGCCAGGCGCAAAGCGTGGAAAGCGACTTCCTGGCGCACGCCCGTCCGGTGATGGAGTTCGTGTTCGACCAGATGCGCGATTCGGGCAGCATGGTCGTGCTGGCCGACGCGCGCGGCCTGCTGCTGCACAGCCTGGGCGATGCCGACTTCCTGGAGCGCGCCGACCGCGTCGCCCTGCGCCCCGGCGCCATGTGGCTGGAAGAGCAGCGCGGTACCAACGCCATCGGCACCACCCTGGCCGAAGGCAAGCCCGTGGTCGTTCAGGGCGCCGAGCACTACCTGGAGCGCAACAGCTTCCTGACCTGCGCCGCCGCGCCCGTGCTGGCCCCCGATGGCCGCCTGCGCGGCGTGCTGGACATCTCCGGTGACCAGCGCAACCACCACCCGCACACCTTCGCCCTGGTGCGCTCGGCCGCCCGCATGATCGAGGACCGGCTCTTCCACGCCCGCCATCCGCAGGATCTGCTGCTGCGCCTGCACACCCGCGCCGAAGGCCTGGGCTTCGTCGGCGAAGGCCTGGTGGCCCTGAGCGAGGACGGCTGGATCATGGGCGCCAACGCCATCGCCCAGCAGTGGCTGGGCCTGACCGCCTCGCAGATCGGCGCCACCACCCTGGACCGCGTGCTCGGCCCCCACGCCCTGCGCCTGCAGAGCCTGCCTGCCACCGGCATCCCCACCCGCGTGGTGACCATGCAGGGCCAGAGCCTGTTCGTGCGCGACGAGCCCGAGCGCCGCCGCCGCGTGTGGGCCACAGCCAACCCGACCAAGGCCCGCCCGGCGCCCGCCACGGTGCAAGCGCCTCTGGCCCCCCGCGCGCCCCGCCCCCGTGGCACGCATGACGACCCCCGCATCCTGCTGGCCATGCAGCGATCGCTGAAGGTGCAGGCCCAGGGCATCGCCGTGCTGCTGCAGGGCGAATCCGGCACCGGCAAGGAAGTGTTCGCGCGCACCCTGCACGCCGACGGCGACCGCTCCAACGGCCCCTTCGTGGCCGTGAACTGCGCCGCCCTGCCCGAATCCCTGATCGAGGCCGAACTGTTCGGCTACGTGGGCGGGGCCTTCACCGGCGCACGCCGCGAAGGCTCGCCCGGCCGCATCCGGCAGGCCGATGGCGGCACCCTGTTCCTGGACGAGATCGGCGACATGCCCCTGGCCCTGCAGGCCCGCCTGCTGCGCGTGCTGCAAGACCGGGAGGTGGTGCCCGTAGGCGGCACCACGCCCGTGCCGGTGGATTTTGTGCTGGTCTGCGCCACGCACCATCAACTGCGTGAATCCGTGACCCGTCACGAGTTCCGCGAAGACCTCTACTGGCGCATCAACGGCCTCACCGTGCAACTGCCCCCGCTGCGCGAACGCGGCGACCTGGTCGAGCTGATCGACGACATGCTGCACGGCCTGGCCCACGACATGAAACGCGCCCAGGCGCCCAGCATGGCCGACGAGGTGGTGCAGGCCCTGAGCCAGCACCCCTGGCCCGGCAACCTGCGCCAGTTGCACGCCGCGCTGCGCACCGCCTGCGCCCTGCTCGGCCCGCATGACGAAGAGCTTGACTGGGAGCACTTCAGCGAAGACCTCTGGGACGACGTGTTCTCCAAGGCCTACCGCGAAGAGCCCGAGCTGGTCACCGTGCTCAGCGGCTACGGCGCCGAGGCCGCCCCGGTCGATCCGGCCCCGCAGGAGGGGGAAACCAACCTCAAGCGCCTGTCCAGCCGCGCCATCGAGCAGGCCATCCGTGCCGCGGGCGGCAACATGTCGGACGCGGCGCGCCGCCTGGGCATCAGCCGCAACACCCTGTACCGGCGCCTCAAGCAGATCAAGGGCGGCGAGGCGGCTTGACCGCGCCACGGGGGAGGCGGTATCCGCCCCCAAGGGGCTGTGGGCCGCCCGGGGCGCGGTAGCATTGCACCCCATGAGCACCACCGCCACCAACGTCGACCCCCAGGAACTGGCCAAATTCAGCGAATTGGCCCATCGCTGGTGGGACCCCGAGAGCGAATTCCGCCCCCTGCACCAGATCAACCCCCTGCGCCTGGACTGGATCGACCAGCTCGCCAACATCAAGGGCAAGCGCGTGGTGGACGTGGGCTGCGGCGGCGGCATCCTGGCCGAATCCATGGCCCGCAAGGGCGCCGACGTGCTGGGCATCGACCTGGCCGACAAGCCCCTGAAGGTGGCCCAGTTGCACGCCATGGAAGGCGGCGTGGTCAACCTGGCCTACCGTTCCGTGGCCGCCGAGGCGCTGGCCGCCGAGCAGCCCGGCCAGTTCGACGTGGTCACCTGCATGGAGATGCTGGAGCACGTGCCCGATCCCTCGTCCATCGTGCGGGCCTGCACGCAGATGGTGAAACCCGGCGGCTGGGTGTTCTTCTCGACCATCAACCGCAACCCCAAGAGCTTCCTGTTCGCCATCGTGGGTGCGGAATACATCCTCAAGCTGCTGCCCAAGGGCACGCATGAATTCGCCCGCTTCATCCAGCCGGCCGAACTGGCACGCTGGGCCCGCGAAGCGGGTCTGTCGACCCAGCAGATGAAGGGCATGGAGTACAACCCGATCACCCAGCGCTACTGGCTGTCGGGCGACACCAGCGTGAACTACCTGGTGGCCTGCCGCAAGCCGGCCTGAATCCCGACGACATGACTGCTTCCATCAACTGGGCGAAACTGCCCCGCGCCGTGCTGTTCGATCTGGATGGCACGCTGGCCGATACCGCTGGCGACCTGGCCGGTGCGCTGAACACCCTGCGCGTGCAGCGTGGTCTGGAACCACTGCCGGTCGAGCAACTGCGCCCGCATGCCTCCGCGGGTGCCCGTGGTCTGATCGGCGCGGGCCTGGACATCCATCCGGGCGCGGAGGAATACGAGCCGCTGCGCATCGCCTTTCTGGAGGCGTATGCGGCCGGGCTGGCCCATACCACGCGGCTGTTCGATGGCATGCCGGAGTTGCTGGCGGCACTGGAAGGCCGTGGGCTGCTGTGGGGCGTGATCACCAACAAGGTCCACCGCTTCACGATCCCGGTGATGGATGGGCTGGGGCTGACGCAGCGTGCGGCGGTGATCATCAGTGGCGATACCACCGAGCATCCGAAGCCGCATCCGCTGCCCTTGCTGACGGCGTGCGAGCGGATCGGGATCTCGCCTGAAGAGGCAATGTACGTGGGGGATGATTTGCGGGACATCCAGGCTGCGCAGGCTGCGGGGATGCCGAGCGTGGCGGCGGCCTGGGGGTATCTGGGTGAGGCTGTTGGGATCGAGGATTGGGGGGCTGATGTGATCAGCCAGAAGCCGCTGGATCTGCTGGCGCTCTTGCCGGCCTGGGGTTGAGGTTGCGGGTTGCGGGTTGCGGGTTGCGGGTCGAGTTGAGCGCTTTGGCGTAGCAACCCGGCGCGGGAACTGAGCCAGCCTCCGTCCGGGCTTCATTCGGGTGGTCCCGCCTTCGGCAGGACTTCCCTGCGATGCTCGCGACGAGGTGGGGCCGCAGAACTCGCTACGTGGCTTCGCCACTGCGCTCAAACAGCTGCGGCCAGTCAGTTCACGAAGCGCGCTGCGCGCGCCCACCTCGCCGCTGCGCTTCTCGGCACCCTCAAGGCGCCCGGCCAGAGGCCAGCTCAGCCCTTTTCCGCGCCGCTCGTGGCGTGCGACGAGTGGTGCATGCGCACATTGGACGCGCTTGCGGCCCCACAGGGGAGGCTCGCAAGGCTTTTTGCTCGGGCACCCGAGCAGAAAGCTCGGCCGTTCGCCCGTTTTGCTCGGCGCGCAAGCATGCAGGGCCTTGCGCGCAAAGCTCAGGGCTCGGATCGCCGAGCGTCGAGCCTTGCGTGCAAGCCTTTTTGGTGCATGAGATCGCTGAAAAAGCCTTGCGCGCCGAGTTCGGAGCCTTGCACGCAAAGCACCTGAACGTTGCGCACGAACCTTTTGACCTTGCGACCAGAACTCGACGCTTGGGGCGCAAGGCTTTTTGCTTTGCGCGCCGAGCAATAAAGCTCGGCATCCCTGCCTTGCGCTGCGCATGCGGCTCATCACGCACCGAATACCGCAGGCGGGTCTCCGCCTGCCACCAGCGGGGCGAAACAGGGATGTGGGAATGGCTGGCGGGGCGCCTTGTTGGCGCCGAGCAGCGCAGTAGCGAGGTGGGCATGCGCGGAGCGCATGCTTCGTGAACTGACTGGCCGCATCTGTTTGAACGCAGCGGCCTTCGGCCGCGGAGTGAGTTATGCGGCCCCACCTCGCCGCGAGCAGCGCAGGGGAGTCACGCTTTTGGCGTGACCGCCAACAAAGAAGCCCGGCCAGCCGCCCTCAAGCGTTGTCCGGCCCAATCACCGCATGCAGCGTCACCTGCTCGCCCCCTTCACGATCCCGAGTCCGCAGCCACCAAACCGCGCCCTTCTTGATCGTCACAGGCTGCGTGGTATCGGCGACTTCCAGCAGCCGAGCCAAAGCCAACCCCAAGGTCGGATTGTGCCCAACGACAAGCACCGCCTCCCGGCTGCGAGGAAACCGCGCCGCCGCCAGCAGATCGTCCACCCCATGCGATGGCGACAAGGTATCCACCGTCTTGAACGCCCGCCCCAGTGCATGCACCGTCTGCTGCGCCCGCACCGCAGGGCTCGCCAGCACCCGCGTCGAATCCGTCAGGTGCTTGTTCAGCCAGGCCGCCACACGCACCGCCTGCCGCTCCCCCTTCGGGCTCAGGGGCCGCAACAGATCCGCCTCCGGGTCGTCGAGAGGATCGCCCGCGTGGGCATGTCGCCAGATGATCAAGTCCATGTGCG
This sequence comes from Aquabacterium sp., assembly GCF_049274795.1. Lineage (GTDB taxonomy): Bacteria > Pseudomonadota > Gammaproteobacteria > Burkholderiales > Burkholderiaceae_C > Aquabacterium. The sequence continues at coordinate 39,548 of NZ_JBASTH010000108.1, read as the reverse complement.
AGCCCCCTTCCCCACGTGCGGCGCCGGCCCGGCTCAGGAATCGGCGCGGTAGCGGTCCATCAGGGCCTGCTGGGCGCTGTGCCCATCCTGGCCCAGGCGTTCATAACGGCCATCGCTCAACTGTTGCCAGGCATCGCGCCCGTCCATCAGGTAAGGCACCAGGCACTCGTCGATCACGCGCTGGCGCAGCTTGGCATCGTGCACCGGCCACGCGATCTCGATGCGCCGCGTCATGTTGCGGTTCATCCAGTCGGCGCTCGACAGGTAGAGCGATTCGTCGTCCTTGCCCCGGCCCCAGCGGGTGTAGATCACGCGCGTGTGCTCCAGCATGCGCCCCACCACCGAGCGCACGCGGATGCGGTCGGTGATGCCGGCCAGGCCCGGCGGCAGCATGCAGGCGCCACGCACGATCAGGTCGATGCGGGCGCCGGCCTGGCCGGCTTCGATCAGGGCCCGGATCATGGGCTCGTCCGTCAGCGCGTTCACCTTCACCACGATGCGCGCCGGCTGTTTGGCCAGGGCAGCCTCCGTCACGCGCTGGATCTCGCGCAGCATGCGCCGGTGCAGGTTGAACGGCGCCAGCAGCAACTGGTGCGGCACCTTGGGCTGGTTCAGGCTGGCCAGGTGCTGGAAGATCATGTCGATGTCGGCCGTGATCTCCGGGCTGGCCGTCAACCAGCCCAGGTCGGTGTAGAGCTTGGCCGTCTTGGGGTTGTAGTTGCCGGTGGACAGGTGGGCATAACGGCGCAGGCGCGTGCCTTCGCGGCGCGTCACCAGCATCATCTTGGCGTGGGTCTTCAAACCCACCACACCGTACACCACCTGCGCGCCCAGCGCCTCCAGGCGCTCGGCCCAGTTGATGTTGGCCTCTTCGTCGAAGCGGGCCTTGAGCTCCACCACGGCCAGCACTTCCTTGCCACGGCGCACCGCCTCCAGCAGCAGCTCCATCAGCACGGACTCACTGCCAGTTCGGTAGATCGTCTGCTTGATGGCCAGCACGTCCGGGTCATAGACCGCCTCGCGCAGGAAGCCCACCACCGCATCGAACGATTCGAAGGGATGGTGCAGCATCACGTCGCCATCCTGCAGGCTGTCCAGGATGTCCAGGCGCGGCAGGTCGTCAGGCCAGCTAGGCACATAGGGCGCGAAGTGCAACCCTTCGGAATCGGCCTGGTCGATCAGCTGCGTCAGGCGCCCCAGGTTCACCGGGCCGTGCACCTTGTACAAGGCATCCGGCGCCAGGTTGAACTGCTCCAGCAGGAAGTTCGACAGTTCGATCGGGCAGGAATCGACCACCTCCATGCGGATGGCCTGGCCGAACTGGCGCGTGCTCATCTTCGAGCGCAGCGCCTTGCGCAGGTCGGTCACGTCGTCCTCGTCGACTTCGATGTCCGAATCGCGCGTGAGGCGAAACTGTGAGAAGGCCTCGATCTCGCGGCCCGGGAACAGCTCGGTCAGGTGCGCCCGCACCACGCTGGACAACAGCACGAAGGCCTGCCGCCCGCCAGAAACATTCGCAGGCAGCTTGATCACGCGCGGCAGCACGCGCGGGATGCGCACGATGGCGATGGCGTTGTCACGCCCGAAGGCATCCTTGCCGGCCAGCTTGACGATGAAGTTCAGCGTCTTGTTGGCCACCTGCGGGAAGGGGTGCGACGGATCCAGCCCGATGGGCGTGAGCAGCGGCTGCACCTGCTTGCGGAAGAACCGTGCCACCCAGTCGCGCTGAGCCTCGTCGCGGTCGGCGTGGTTCAGGATGACGACGCCGGCCTCGCACAGTTGCGGCAGCAGCTTGTTGTTGAAGACCTGGTACTGCTCCTGCACCAGCTCGTGGGCCTCGGCAGAGATGTCGGCCAGATACTGCGGGGTGACGCCGGTGCCGCGCAGCTTGGAGGCTTCCAGCAGGTCGGCATAGCGCACCTCGAAGAACTCGTCCATGTTGGACGAGACGATGCACACATAGCGCAGGCGTTCGAGCAGCGGCACGTCGGCGCGCTGGGCCTGGGCCAGCACCCGGCGGTTGAACTCGAGCACGGCCCGCTCACGGCTGAGCAGGGCCACATGGGCCGGATCGACCAGCACAGGCGCCTGGACGACGCCCCCCGTGGGCACGGCCGCGCTGATGGCGCCCTCGACCGTTGCGTCCCTGTCACCTGAGCCCTGAATTTCAACCGGATCGTTGTTCACCGAATCACCACTTCCCAACCAGACAAACTGCCTTCAGGAGTTTGACACCTGGTCATGACATTTCCATGACAACATGATGACATCATACCCCGCTGAACGGCTCATGGCGTGGCGAGCTGCCCCGGAAAAGCCGGGCATCCCGCCAACATCTGGCGCCATTTGCGGGGATCAGTGCGCAGCCTCCCAGTTCGCACCGCTTCCGACCTCGGCCAGCAGGGGCACGCGCAGCTCGGCCACCGAGGCCATCAGACGGGGCAGTTCCACCTTCACCCAGTCCAGCTCGTCATCCGGCACCTCCAGCACCAGTTCATCGTGCACCTGCATGATCATGCGGCTGCGCTTGCCCTGTCCGACCAGCGCCTGTTCCACGGCCACCATGGCCAGCTTGATCAGGTCGGCGGCCGTGCCCTGCATCGGCGCGTTGATGGCCGCGCGCTCGGCACCCGCCCGGCTGGGGCCGTTGGGGCTGTTGATCTCGGGCAGCCACAGGCGACGGCCGAACACGGTCTCGACATAGCCCTGGGCCTTGGCCTGGGCGCGCGTGTCGTCCATGTAGCGCTTGACGCCGGCGAAACGCTGGAAGTAGCGGTCGATGTAGTTGGCCGCCGCCGCGCGCTCAATGCCCAGGTTCTTGGCCAGACCGTGGGCGCTCATGCCGTAGATCAGCCCGAAGTTGATGACCTTGGCATAGCGGCGCTGCTCGCTGGAGACCTCGCCCACCGGCACGCCGAACACTTCACTCGCGGTGGCGCGGTGCACGTCCACGCCCTCGGCGAAAGCGCGCAGCAGGCTCTCGTCCTGCGAGATGTGGGCCATGATGCGCAGCTCGATCTGCGAGTAGTCGGCCGACACGATGCAGTGGCCCGGCGGCGCGATGAAGGCTTCGCGGATGCGGCGCCCCTCAGCCGTGCGCACCGGGATGTTCTGCAGGTTGGGGTCGTTGCTCGACAAGCGGCCCGTCACCGCCACGGCCTGTGCGTAGTTGGTGTGCACGCGGCCCGTGCTCGGGTTGATCATCAAAGGCAGCTTGTCCGTGTAGGTGGACTTGAGCTTGGCCAGGCTGCGGTACTCCAGGATGCGGGCGGGCAGCGGGTAATCCTCGGCCAGCTTTTCCAGCACCTCTTCGTTGGTCGACGGCGCACCCGTGGCCGTCTTCTTGACCACCGGCAGGCCTTGCTTCACGAACAGGATCTCGCCCAACTGCTTGGGCGAGCCGAGGTTGAAGGGCTGGCCCGCCAGCGCGTAGGTCTCCTGTTCCAGCGCGACGATGCGCTGGGCCAGTTCCTGGCTCTGCTGGCGCAGCAAGTCCGCGTTGATCAGCACGCCGTTGCGCTCGATGCGCTGCAGCACGCCCGCCACCGGCATCTCCATGCGCTGGTAGACATCGAGCAGGCCCGCATCGGCCTGCACCTGCGGCCACAGCACGCGGTGCACGTGCAGGGTCAGGTCGCTGTCTTCACACGCATATTGCGAGGCACGCTCGACCGCCACCTGCGAGAACGGGATCTGCTTGGCGCCCTTGCCGGCCACGTCTTCATAGCTCAAGCCATGGCGACCCAGATGGCGCTGGGCCAGGCTTTCCAGGCCGTGCGGCTTGTGGGCTTCTACCACATAGCTCTGCAGCATGGTGTCGTGCACGTAGCCGCGCACGGTGATGCCGTGGTTGGCCAGCACGTGTGTGTCGTACTTGATGTGCTGGCCCAGCTTGGGCTTGACAGCATCCTCGAACCATGGCTTGAGGCGTGCGAGCACCTCGTCGATGGGCAATTGCTCGGGCACGTCCGGGCCATCGTGGCGCAGCGGGATGTAGGCGCCATTGCCCACATCGGTCGACAGGCTGATGCCCACGATGCGCGCCACCATGCCGTCCAGCGAATCGGTCTCGGTGTCCAGCGAGGTGATCTCGGCGGTGTTGATCCGCTCCAGCCAGCGGTCGAAATCGGCCCAGGTCAGGATGGTGTCGTAGCGGGTGTCCATCGCGGCAGCGGCCACGGTGCCCGCATCGGCTGGGGCAGCGGCATCGCCATCCAGGCCGCCCTCCACATCTCCGAACATGTCACCCGTCGACTGGTCAAGGGCCGGCTTGGCCGCCTTGCTGGCTTTCGTCGGCGCAGCGCCCGTGTCACCCGCCCCCGCCGGTGCACCACCACCCAGCAAGCGTTCGACCTCGACCTTCGCGGTGCGAAAACCATAGCGTGTGTAGAAATCGAGCAGGCCGGGCAAGTCCGGCGCCTTCATGGCCAGCACATCAAGCCCGGGCCAGTCGGACACATGGCCGCTGAGATCGCAATCGAGCTTGACGGTGATGAGCCGGCGGCCCTGCGGCAACCAGTCCAGGGCCTTGCGCAGGTTCTCGCCCGCCACGCCCTTGATGCTGTTCGCCGCGGCGACCACGCCGTCGAGCGAGCCATGCTCGGTGATCCACTTCACCGCGGTCTTCGGCCCCACCTTCTCGACCCCAGGCACGTTGTCCACGGTGTCGCCGATCAAGGTCAGGTAATCGATGATGCGCTCGGGCGGCACGCCGAACTTGGTCAGCACACCCGCCTCGTCGAGCACCTCGGGCGGCTTGGCCATGGTGTTGATCAGCGAGACACTGGGGTTGACCAACTGGGCCATGTCCTTGTCGCCGGTGGAAATGACCACGCGGTGCCCCGACTCGACGGCCACGCGTGCCAAGGTCCCGATGGCGTCATCGGCTTCGATGCCCGGCACCTCGAGCACGGGCCAGCCCAGCAGCTTGACGACTTCGTGGATGGGCCCGATCTGGCTGCGCAGATCGTCCGGCATGGACGGCCGGTGCGCCTTGTACTCGGGGTACCACTCGTCACGGAAGGTCGGCCCCTTGGCGTCGAACACGCAGACCGCGTGCGCGGCGGGGATGTGCTCGCGGATCCAGCCCAGCATGTTGACCATGCCGTGCAGGGCCCCCGTGGGCACATTGTTCGGGCCACGCAGGTCGGGCATGGCGTGGAAGGCGCGGTACAGGTAGCTGGAGCCATCGACCAGCAGCAGAATCGGTCGAGGAGAATCGGAAGCGAAAGTATTCATCGACTGGATTGTGCGCTTTTCGATTCGTTGGATCGCAAAAAAGACAAAAGGGCAGCCGAAGCTGCCCAGACTCGTCTGACAAGGTACCGGGGTCAGAACTCGCCGGAAATCCCCGCAGTGATCACGTAGTGCGTGCGATCAGGGTTGAGGAGAACATCGACCGCCGTCACAAGCCTGATGTACGGCGACACGAGTGCCGACGCGCCAACGCCAGCGTAAGGGAAAATGCGCTCCCTCGTGGTGCCAACCCTGGAGCCATTGTCCAGCAGGATGTCGCTCTTGGTCTGCGAGTAGGCCAGGCCCACACGCAGATGATTCGTCATGAAGGAAAACAGCTCCGTCTCGAGGTTCACGCCCAGGCCCAGGGCATAAGTCTTGTCTTCCTGGTTGCGGATGCCTCGAGTCACCTCGGTGCTGCTCACCACGGTCCGGTAGGTCGGTGTGGAGGGATTGCCCGGCGCCCAGGTGCGGTCTTGCTTGCCGAGATAGAAATAGGAAATTTCGGTCGCCAGGTTCGGCGTCATCCGATACCCGCCGAACAGCTTCACGGCATCCCGGCCTGCTTCGCAGTTGGTCGCGCCATCGCAACCAGAACGGACCTGCAGACCATAGGCAATCCCGCCGTAGACGTTCACAGCACGCGACGGGCCCGAACTCTGGGCATGAGCATGGGTGGCAACCATCGCCGCCCCCACGGTGGCGAGAGCGACACAGGCCACACGCGTGGCACGAGACAGGATGCTGGACGTCTGGTATTTCATGGTGTTGGATGGCTGCCGGGATTCAAAACACGCTGACACATTGAACATGTGCCATCAAGCCGAGAAGTCTGCCACAGCGAAACCTACAATCACATCCTCGGACGCCCGCATCTGCTGAGGGTTTACGCTCAAATCATGGCCGTTTTCACTGAAGTCAATCACGAACAAGCCCAAGGGCTGCTCACCCGCCTGAACCTGGGCACGCTGCAATCACTGCAGGGTGCCACCTCGGGCATCGAGAACACCAACTACTTTGTCTCCACGGACCAAGGTGACTTCGTGCTCACGCTGTTCGAGCGCCTGAGCGCCGAGCAGTTGCCCTTCTATCTGAACCTGATGCGGCACCTGGCCGAGCGCGGCATTCCCGTGCCGGACCCGCAGCCCGATGCTCAGGGCGAGATCCTCCATCACCTCAACGGCAAACCGGCCTCCGTGGTGACGCGTCTGCGGGGCCGCAACCAACTGGCCCCCGGGATCGGGGATTGCCAACAAGTGGGCGCGATGCTGGCCCGCATGCATCTGGCCGGGCAGGACTACGCCACGCAGCAACCCAACCTGCGCGGCCTGCCCTGGTGGACCGACACCGTGCCGGTGGTCACGCCCTACATGAGTGCCGCCCAACAGGCCCTGATCACCGACGAGCTGGCGTTCCAGCAGTCGCTGGCGCAACGCCCGGGTTTCCAGGCCCTGCCCAAGGGCGCCATCCATGCCGACCTGTTCCGCGACAACGTCATGTTCGACGGCGCCCAGCTCACGGGCTTCTTCGACTTCTACTTCGCGGGCTGGGACACCTTCCTGTTCGACATCGCCGTGTGCCTCAACGACTGGTGCATCGACCTGGCCACGGGCCAGCTCGACCACGCCCGTGCGCAGGCCTTCGTGGCCGCCTACGATCAGAAGCGCCCCTTGAGCGACGACGAGGTGAGCCTGCTGCCCGATGTGCTGCGCGGCGCCGCCCTGCGCTTCTGGACCTCGCGGCTGTGGGACTTCCATCTGCCGCGCGATGCCGCCATGCTCAAGCCGCATGACCCGACGCACTTCGAGCGCGTGCTCACACAGCGCCGCGATCACCCCTGGCACTACCAACGCGAAGGGGTGGCCCGCGCATGAAGCTCCGTGTCGTACCCGCATCCCAGGGCCTGCAATGGGTCAAGAACGGCATCGCCGTGTGTGCCCGCCAGCCCTGGGGTTTTCTGAGCCTGCTGGGCCTGGTCGTCACCAGCACGATCCTGCTGTCGGCCCTGCCGCTGATCGGCGCGGTGCTCATCGTCGGCGTCATGCCCATGATCTGGATGGCGTTCATGCTGGCCTCGCGGCGGGTGCTCTCCGACAAGCGCATCACGCCCTTGCTGATCGGAGAGCTGCTCAAGACCTCTGAAGCCCGCAAGCGCTGGCTCAATCTGGGCAGCATCTACGCGGGCGCCTTGTTCCTGGTGGTGGCGCTGGGCCTGATCCTGGGCCCGGGGCCCTCGGCCTTCGTCGAAGCGCTGAATAAAACAAAGCCGACCGAAAGCCCGCTGGACAACGCCGTGGTGCTCAAGAGCATGCTGGTGTGGGCCGCGCTGGCCCTGCCGGTGTCCCTGGTGTTCTGGCACACGCCGGCCCTGGTGTACTGGGGGCGCGTGCCGGTGGGCAAGGCCTTGTTCTTCAGTGCTGTCGCCAGCTGGCGCAACCTGTCGGCCTTCGCGGTGTATGGCGGCTGCTGGGTGGCCTTGCAGGTGGCCGTGGGCGCGGTGATCCAGGTGCTCACGCTGGTGATCCCCTCGCCCACGCTGATGACGGTGACAGCCGTGATGGCCAGCATGTGGGTGCTGTCGGCGTTCTATGCCTCGCTGTACTTCTCGGTGGTCGATTGCTTCGAGAGCCGCGGCACCGCCACCGAGGAAGACGACAAGGACGCGCTGCCCGCTGACGAGCCGGCTGCGCGGGACGACCTGCCGGAGTGAGCCGCGTGAGCAGGCCTGCGCGCCCGCGACCGCTTACTCCGTCAGGCGCTTGACGCCTTGCAACTGGCAGGCGTAGATGGCGTTGCGCAAGGCCGCGATGGCCTCGTAGCGCGTGAAGCTGCGGCGCCAGGCCAGCACCACGCGGCGCGAGGGCACGGGCTCCTCAAAGGGCACGTAGACCAGGTGCGGATTGGGCTCGGCAGGCACGCTCAGTTGCGGCACCACCGTCACGCCCATGCCCGAGGCCACCATGTGCTTGATGGTCTCCAGCGAGGAGCCTTCGAAGCTTTTGCGAATGCCCTCGGCGTTGCTGGAAAAGCGCGCGTACTCGGGGCACACCTCCAGCACGTGGTCGCGGAAGCAGTGGCCCGTGCCCAGCAGCAGCATGGTCTCCTGCTTGAGCTCTTCGGCACTGATCTGTTCGCGCTGGGCCAACGGGTGCGTGCGCGGCAGCGCCACCACGAATGGCTCTTCGTACAGCGGTGCCATGGCCAGGCCGGCGTCGGTGAAGGGCTCGGCCAAGATGGCGCAATCGAGCTCGCCCGCGCGCAGCATTTCCAGCAGGCGCGCGGTGAAGTTCTCCTGCAGCATCAGCGGCATCTGCGGCACCTGGTCGATGGCGTTGCGCACCAGTTCAGGCAACAGGTAGGGGCCGATGGTGTAGATCACGCCCAGGCGCAGCGGGCCGGCGAGTGGATCCTTGCCGCGCTTGGCGATTTCCTTGATCGAGTGGGCCTGCTCCAGCACGGCCTGGGCCTGGCGCACGATCTCTTCGCCCAGGGGCGTGACGGTGATCTCGTTGCTGCCGCGCTCGAAGAGCTTCACGTCCAGCTCGTCTTCGAGCTTCTTGACCGCCACGGACAACGTGGGCTGCGAGACGAAGCAGGCTTCGGCGGCACGGCCGAAGTGCTTTTCACGCGCGACGGCCACGATGTAACGGAGTTCGGTCAGGGTCATGGCGTGATCTTACGACGGCGGGAGCCGGGTCAGGCTTTCAGGTATTCGGCCTTGCCGCCCAGCCAGCGACGCACGTGCTCTTGCGCGGCGTTGGGATGGCGCTTGAGCAGCACCTCGGCCGCCTCGCCGGCCTGGTGCACCAGTTCTTCGTCCTGACCGAAATCGGCGAAGCGCAGGAAGGCCGCCCCCGACTGGCGCGAGCCCATGAACTCGCCAGGGCCGCGGATCTCCAGGTCACGCCGGGCGATCTCGAAGCCGTCGGTGGTTTCGGCCATGGCCTTCAGGCGGGACTTGCCCTGGTCGGACAGCGGCGCGCTGTAGAGCAGCACGCACACGCTGGCCACGGAGCCACGCCCCACCCGGCCGCGCAACTGGTGCAACTGGCTCAGGCCGAAGCGTTCGGCGTGCTCGATCACCATCAGGCTGGCGTTGGGCACGTCCACGCCCACTTCGATCACGGTGGTGGCGACCAGCACCTTCAACTCGCCTTCGGAGAACTTCGCCATCACCTCGGCTTTTTCAGCGGCAGGCAGGCGGCCGTGCAGCAGGCCCACGCCGTGGCCGACCAGGGCGGCGCTCAGCTCTTCGTGCGTTTGCGTGACGTTGCTCAAATCCAAGGGAGGCCGGCTTTGTGTCTGGCGGCCAGCGCGTGTGTCAGCGGCCTCATCGGACTCTTCCGTCTCGTCGATCAGCGGGCAGACCCAGTAGACCTGCCGGCCGCGCTCGACCTCCTCGCGGATGCGCTCGATCACTTCCTCACGGCGGCCATCGCCGAACACACGGGTGACGATGGGCGTGCGACCGGGCGGCAGCTCGTCGATGGTGCTCACGTCCAGATCGGCCAGGTAGGTCATGGCCAAGGTGCGGGGGATGGGCGTGGCGCTCATCATCAAAAGGTGCGGCTCCAGGGCCTGGTCTTCCAGCTTGCGGCGCAACTGCAGGCGCTGGGCCACGCCGAAGCGATGCTGCTCGTCGATCAGGGCCAGTCCCAGCTTGGCGAACTCCACCTGGTCCTGGATCACGGCGTGCGTACCCACCACCAACTGGGCCTGCCCGCTCGCCACCAGGGCCAGTTGCTCGCGCTTGGCCTTGCTCTTGAGGCTGCCCGTCAACCAGGCCACGGTGATGCCCAGCGGCTCCAGCCAGGCCACCAGCTTGCGCAGGTGCTGCTCAGCCAGGATCTCGGTGGGCGCCATCAACGCGCACTGCCAGCCGGCATCGATGGCCACGGCGGCGGCCAGCGCGGCGACCACGGTTTTGCCCGATCCGACATCGCCCTGCAACAGGCGGTGCATGGGCATGGGCCTGGCGATGTCGGCGGCGATCTCTTCGGTGACGCGCTGCTGGGCCCCAGTGAGCTTGAAGGGCAACACGGCCAGCAGGCGCTCGTGCAGGCCGCCGGCCTGGCCGATCAGGGCGGGCGCCTTGAGGTGCGCGCGCTCCATGCGGGCCTGGCGCTGCGACACCTGCTGCGCCACCAGTTCCTCGAACTTCAGGCGCATCCAGGCGGGGTGGCTGTGGTCTTCCAGCGTGACGGTGGACACCTCGGGGCTGGGATGGTGCAGAAAGCGCAGAGCCTCGCGCAGGCTGGGCCAGCCAGGCGGGATCAACTCAGGTGGCAGCACCTCGAACAGCGGCGCGCGTGACAGCCCGGCGGCCACGGCCTTGCGCAGGTAGGCCTGGGGCAGGCCCGCCGCAGTTGGGTAGACCGGGGTGAGCGAGCCGGCCAGGGGCGTGTCCTCCTGCACCACCTTCACGGTGGGGTGCACCATCTCGCGGCCGAAGAAACCATGCCGCGCCTCTCCGCGCACGCGCAGGCGCACACCGGGCGCCCAGGCCTTCTGCTGCGAGGCGTAGAAGTTGATGAAGCGCAGCATCAGCACCGTGCCGTGGTCATCCAACTTCACGATGAGCTGGCGGCGCTGGCGCAGGTCCACCCGGCATTCGCGCACGATGCCCTCGACCTGGGCCGTGTCGCCGTCGCGCAGGTCCATCACGCGGCTCAGGCGGGTTTCGTCCTCGTAGCGCAGCGGCAGGTGCAGGGCCAGGTCGATGTCGCGCTCCAAGCCCAGCTTGAGCATGGCCTTGGCAGGGGCAGACAGCGTGGAGGGGCTCTTGTCGGGCACGCGGGTGGCACGGAAATCGAGGTGATCCGGGCATTGTGCCCCGTCAGGCCGGGCGCTTTCCGCGATGCGGGGCCTGCACACCCCTCGGGGCGTGCCCGATGAGCGACAATAACGGTTTCGCGCTGATGCGCCTGTGATGGCGCCCACGCATCGTTCTTCAGCCGCTTACTCAATCGGTATCGGCATTGGCACGGGGCCCGTCCGCCCCTCAATCCGCATGACTTCTCCTGCCCCGCGCACCTTCACCCTCGGCGATTTCGATTTTGACCTGCCCGAGGCGCTGATCGCCCAGACACCCGCCGCCGAGCGCACCGCCTCGCGTCTGCTCGACGGTCTGGGCAACACCCCGACCGACCGCATCTTCAAGGACCTGCCCTCGCTGCTGCGTGCGGGCGACCTGCTGGTCTTCAACAACACCCGTGTGATCAAGGCCCGCCTGTTCGGCGCCAAAGCCACGGGCGGCGCGGTCGAAGCGCTGGTCGAGCGCATCCTGCCTGGCAACGAGGTGCTGGCCCATCTGCGCGCCAGCAAGTCGCCCAAGCCCGGCGCCACCGTGCGCTTCGCCGATGCTTTCGACGCCGAGGTGATCGGCCGTAGCGGCCCGGATGGCGGCCTGTTCCACCTGCGCTTCCCGTCCGACCCGCTGCCGCTGCTGGACGCCCACGGCCACGTGCCACTGCCGCCCTACATCACGCACGAAGACACGGCCGAAGACGAGCGCCGCTACCAGACCGTGTTCGCGCAGAAGCCCGGTGCCGTGGCCGCGCCCACCGCCGCCCTGCACTTCGACGAGCAGCTTCTGCAAGCACTGGCCGACAAGGGCATCCAGCGCGCCGAGGTGACCCTGCACGTGGGCGCCGGCACCTTCCAGCCCGTGCGCACCGAGAACCTGGCCGAGCACAAAATGCACAGCGAGTGGTTCGAAGTGCCCGAGGCCACGGCCCAGGCCATCGAGCGCACACGCGCCGCGGGCGGGCGCATCGTCTCGGTGGGCACGACCACCTTGCGCGCCCTGGAGTCTGCCGCGCTGAACGCGCCCGCTGGCCAGATCCTGCAGGCCGGCAGCCGCGACACCGACATCTTCATCACCCCCGGCTTCGACCTCAAGGTGGTGGACGTGCTGATCACCAACTTCCACCTGCCCAAGAGCACGCTGATGATGCTGGTGAGCGCCCTGGCCGGCTACGAGCACATCCATGCCCTGTACCGCCACGCCATCGAGCAGCGCTACCGATTCTTCAGCTATGGCGATGCCATGCTGATCCAGCGCGAAAGCGCACGCCGCTGAACCAGCACACGCCACCGCCCTGCCCGACCGCCGCCCGAGGCACCGCTCCAGACTTCTCCGAGAGACCCGCCATGCTCAATTTCGAACTGCTCAAGACCGAAGGCAACGCCCGCCGAGGCCGCCTCACGCTGAACCACGGCGTGGTCGAGACCCCCATCTTCATGCCCGTGGGCACCTACGGCACCGTCAAGGGCGTGATGCCGCGCTCGCTGGAAGAGATGGGCGCGCAGATCATCCTGGGCAACACCTTCCACCTGTGGATGCGCCCGGGGCTGGACGTGATGCAGCAGTTCGGCGGCCTGCACAAGTTCGAGGCCTGGCACAAGCCCATCCTGACGGATTCGGGCGGCTTCCAGGTGTGGTCGCTGGGCGAGATGCGCAAGATCAGCGAGGAAGGCGTGCGCTTCGCGTCGCCGGTCAACGGCGACAAGCTGTTCCTCACGCCCGAGATCAGCATGCAGATCCAGACCGTGCTGAACTCGGACATCGTCATGCAGTTCGACGAGTGCACGCCCTACTGGAAGGGCGACAAGTCGCTGGGCCACATCACCACCGAGAAGGAAGCACGCGCCTCGATGGAGCTGAGCCTGCGCTGGGCCAAGCGCTGCATCGCTGAGTTCACCAAGCTGCAAAACCCCAACGCGCTGTTCGGCATCGTACAGGGCGGCATGTTCGAAAACCTGCGTGAAGAGTCCCTGGCCGGCCTGGTCGACCTGGACTTGCCCGGCTACGCCATCGGTGGCGTGAGCGTGGGCGAGCCCAAGGACGAGATGATGCGCGTGATGGACTTCATCTCGCCGAAGCTGCCGACGAACAAGCCACGCTATCTGATGGGCGTGGGCACGCCGGAAGATCTGGTGGCCGGCGTGGCCGCAGGCGTGGACATGTTCGACTGCGTGATGCCCACCCGCAACGCGCGCAATGGTCATCTGTTCACCCGCTTCGGTGACCTGCGCCTGCGCAACGCCCGCAACAAGTCGGACGAGCGCCCCATCGACGAGACCTGCAGCTGCTACACCTGCGGCAACTTCAGCCGCGCCTACCTGCACCACCTGGACCGCTGCGGCGAGATGCTCGGCCCCATGCTGACCACAGTGCACAACCTGCACTACTACCTGAACCTGATGACCGACGTGCGCCAGTCGCTGGACGAAGGCCGCTTCGCCGAGTTCCAAACGCAGTTCGCCGCCGACCGGGCCCGGGGCGTCTGAGGCGCGGGGCCTGGGTGATCAGGCCCCCGGCGTGATCACCAGAACTCCCAGGCCCCCATGATCACCACCCACACGCCCAGCACGCCATTGGTCACGGCATGGGCCACGATGGGCGCCCACAGCTTGCCCGTGCGGCGGTACAGCCAGGCATAGGCCAGACCGGCCAGGATGGCCGCGAACCACAGCGTGTGCACCAGCATGAACACGAAGGTGGACAGCACGATGGCCTTGAGCGTGACCGCCTTGGGATCGACGCTCTCGAATTCCGGCTTATCGACCCAGCGCATCAGGAAGGAGCGCCAGAACAGCTCCTCCATCACCGGCACCAGCAGGGCCGCGCCGATCAGGCGCACGACAATCAATGGCCAGATCAGATCGCCATTGGCATCCACCGGCGTGAAGCTCACCTTGTCTTCGACGCCCATCATCAACCAGGGGTGATCCAGGTTGACCCACAGCGCCCAGACCACCACCCCGACAGCCACGGACAGCCCCAACTCCGGCAGGCTCAGCCAGGTGCCCTTGTGCAGTTCCGTGTACTTGCGCCAGAAGAAGGCCAGCGAGGCCCCCACCACCAGCACCGTGATGCCATAGACCCAGCGCGGATCAATGGGTGATGTGCCATCGATGGGCAGCGCACCCCGCAGCATCAGCAGGGCCATGAACAGGACGAAAGGCAGACAGCGCGCCAACGCGGCAGGGGTGATGAAGCGTTCCATGGCCCGCTTTCTACCATGCACCCGATGACACCCTGTGCGCCCCAGCCCCCCGGGTTCAGGGATCGGCGCCAGGCGCTTCCAGCGCCCTGGCACCTTCCCTACAAGGTCAAGGTGCGGGTTCGGCCAGCAGCTTGCGCACCTCGTCTTGCAGGCGCTCAGGGGTCACGTCGGCCGCCGGGATGGCCGGCCCGACCACCAGCCCCACGTGGTTGAACATGCCACGGCGGAAGGGCTTGGACATGGCCGTGCCGTCGATGCGCGAGAAGAAGGAACCCCACAGGTTGTGCAGCGCCGACGGGATCACCGGAACCTGCTCATGCCCCTCCAGGATCTTCATGATGCCGCCTTTGAAGGTCTGCAGCTGGCCATCCTTGGTGATGGCGCCTTCGGGGAAGATGCACAGCAGATCGCCATTGGCCAGCACCTCGCGCGCCTTGACGAAGGCCCGCTCATAGGCCTGTGGGTCTTCCTTCTGCGGCGCGATGGGGATGGCCTTGCACAGGCGGAAGAACCAACCCAGCGCCGCCGTCTTGAAGATGCGGTGGTCCATCAGGAACACCATCGGGCGCGGGCTGATCACGCCCAGGATCACCGCGTCGACGAAGCTGACGTGGTTGCAGACCAGCACGCCCGGGCCGTCGGTGGGCAGATGATCCTCGCCGCGCACGCGCAGGCGATAGACAAAGCGCGTCACCACCAGCATCACCAGGCGGATCAGGTACTCGGGCATCAGCCAGAACAGGTAACCCACCACGATCACGTTGAGCAGGGCCGTGGCGCCGAACACCTGCGGGATCGTGAAGCCGAAATACAGCATGGCGCCGGCCGCCACGGCGCTCACGATCATGAACAGCGCGTTGAGGATGTTGTTGGCCGCGATGATGCGTGCGCGGTGGCTGGGCTTGGCGCGCAACTGGATCAGGGCATACATGGGCACGCTGTACAGACCGGCGCTGAAGGCCAGCAGCGCCAGATCGGCCATCACCCGCCAGTGGGCGTGGTTGCGCAAGAACTCTGGCACGGTGAACAGCGGCGCCCCCACCGGGTGCGTCAGGCCCTGGCTGGCCAAATAGAGATCGAAGGCGAACACGCTCATGCCGATCGCGCCCACCGGCACCAAGCCAATCTCCACACTGCGGTGGGACAGGGTTTCGCACAGCAGCGAGCCCACAGCGATGCCGATCGAGAAGACCACCAGCAGCAGCGAGGCCACATGCGCATCGCCCCCCAGCACATCACGCGCGAAAGACGGGAACTGCGACAGGAACACCGCCCCGAAGAACCACATCCACGAGATGCCCAGCAGCGAGCGGAACACGCTGGGGTACTCGCGCGCCAGCTTGAGGTTGCGCCAGGTTTCGGTGACGGGGTTCCAGTTCAGCCGCAGATCGGGCTCAGAAGACGGTGACGCCGGGATGCGCAGCGACACCAGCCAGCCCAACACCGCCACCGTCACGCAGGCCAGTGCGGCCCATTTGGCGCCAGCCACTCCCAGCCCCATGATCAGACCACCGCCCACATTGCCCAGCAGGATGGACACGAAGGTGCCCATCTCGACCATGCCATTGCCGCCGGTGATCTCACGCGGGCTCAGGTGCTGCGGCAGGTAGGCGTACTTGACCGGCCCGAAGAAGGTGGAGTGCAACCCCATCAGCGCCACGCAGCACAGCAGCACGACCACGCCCTGGGTCATGAAGCCCCAGGCGGCCAGGCTCATGATGGCCACTTCCATCAGCTTGATGGCGCGCATGATGCGGGCCTTGTCGTACTTGTCGGCCCACTGCCCGGCCGTGGCCGAAAACAGCAGGAACGGCAGGATGAACAGCGCGCTGATCACCAGCCCGGCCATCTTGGGCTCCAGCCAGGACACATGCAGTTGGTAGGTCACCAGCACCGTGAAGGCGAACTTGAACAGGTTGTCGTTACCCGCGCCCAGGAACTGCGTCCAGAAGAAGGGGCCGAAGCGCTTCTGCCTCAACAGGGCGAACTGGTTGCTTGCTGCGGGTGCGGCCCCCTGGCCGGCCTGCTGATGCTCTGGATGCGACGTCGTTGCTGATTCGCTCACGGGGGAATCCTCTCTGGTGACCGCTTTGCCGCTTATGGACCAGCATTGAACACCAAAACCGGCCCACCCTCTTCATCGAATCGTCAGGGTTTCGCCACCTGTTCCTGAACGTTGCAGCCACGTGAACACGGAATCGACGGTGACCGTGCGGATGCGCCCCGTGAAACGGAGTTCAGGCAGATGGTCGTCGAAGCTGACGTTGGCACGTGTCATGCGCCCGCCCAGGCGCTGCAAGGCCGGCAGGTGAAGCTCAGTCGGCTGGTAGCCGGCCTGCTTCAGCCAGCGCTGTGCGCTCTCGCGGTCAACCGCCTTGTCGTCCATGGCCGATGCCAGCACCTCCACCGCCCACTGGTTGCTCTGCTGGTAGCAGTGCGCCCAGGCGTAGGACAGCATGCTGTAGCGGCGCGTGTGCATCGGCGCCGTGATGGCCGCATCCTTGAGGCGCGGCAGCAGGCGGGCCTGCACCTCCGGACGCGGCACGACGATGCCGGCCACGTACTCGTGCGGCGCATCCAGGAAGAAATCGCCGATGCCCTGGCGGTACACGCCCGAACGGTCCGTGCCGCACTGGTTGAGCTTGTGCAGCACGCACCAGGTGTCGCCATCCTTGTAGGCCCAGCCCATGTGCGAGTAGCGCACGTTGTAGCGGCTCAGATCCTGGCCAACGCGCGCAATGGCCACCACGGAGGCACCAGTAGCGTCAAGCTGCTGCACCGTGCGTTCGGCCAGGCTCAGGCCCTGGGTGATGGAGGACACGGCGGGTGGCGTGGATTCGCACGGGCGGCCGGCCCAGGCCGGAAGACACAGGGCGGCACTCAATGCCACGCTGACGGCGATGCGTGCACCGCGGGTGCGCACAGATGATGGGATCGTGTCCATGTGAGCCTCCTCAGTCCAGCACACGTTCGTTGTGCAGCAGCGCACGTCCCAGTGCATTGGGCACGAAAGCCAACACCTGCCCCGCCGCCGACAAGACCACGCCTGCGCCCACGGCGCTGACCGTCACCGCCGTGCCCGCAGCCACCGAAGCCGCGCCAGCCACCTGGCTGGCCACCTTGATCACAACACAGGCCCCGTCGCTGGCACGCTGCAGCACCCACACCGTGCTTTCGGCCACGGTCTGCACGGCCGCCACCGTGAGCACCACCCCAGCCGACAACACCATCGAAGGCGCCGCCACCGACACGGCCACCGGAATGGCCGACAGCGCACTGGCACCGGACAGCTCATCGGATTGCGCCCGTGCCGGGCTCAGGGCCACGGTGGCCGCCAGGGCCGACACGGCCGTCAGTTGCTGCAGGCGGTGCAGGCCGCGCTCGAACAGGTTGCGAGTCATGGTGAGTTCTCCTTGGGTTCGTGATGTCATTGCTCTTGGGCGATGCGTGCGATGGCGACGTGCTGCTCGGCACGGAGTACGTCGTGGGCATCGCGCAGCATCTTGGCCAGCGTGAAGGCCGACGAGATCAGAAACAGCCAGCACGCCATCAGGTAGGCCTTGAGGGCCGGCGCCACCGACATCTGCCACAGGCCCCAGCCGGTCAAGGACACGGCCATGCCGAAGCCGGCCCACACCTGGGCCTTCCAGGCCTTGGTGTCACGGGTGATATGGGCGGCATGAGAGTGCCTCGGCTGTTGAACATGGGCGCATTGTGTGAAGCACCCTGAACCGGGTCAACGAAACAATACGAAGTCCACATCCATGCACATTGAAGTATCAATTTTCGATACTTTTATGGGATTCAAACAAGGAGATGCCATGGCCACCAGCCTGGACCTCGTCACGGCGCTCAAGGCGGAACTCAAGCGCAGCGGCCTCACCTATGCCCACCTGGCCGAGCGCCTGGGCATGGCCGAATCCAGCATCAAGCGCATCTTCGCCAAAGGCGACATGCCGCTGTCACGCATCGACGAGATATGCCGCGGCTCAAGCTGGATTTCGCCGAACTGGCCCGCCGCGTGGCCGAGAGCCAGCCGCTGCGTCGCGAGCTCACGCTGGCGCAGGAGAAGGCCGTGGTGGCCGACCGCAAGCTGCTGCTGATGGCGATCTGCTGCCTGAGCCAGTGGACCCACGAGCAGATCGTGTCCACCTACGAGCTGGGCGAGGCCGAGTGCATCCGCTACCTGGCCAAGCTGGACAAGCTGGGCATCATCGAACTGAGGCCCTTGAACCGCTACCGGCTCAACGTGAGCAAGACCTTCCGCTGGCGCCCGCACGGTCCGGTGATGCAGTTCTTCCGCGAGCACGTGGTCGACGAGTACTTCGCCGGTGGCTTTGAGGGCGAGGACGAATTGCTGCTGGTGCATGGCTCGCTGGGGCCTGGCCTGAGCACCGCGTTTGCCGAGCGCCTGCAGCGCGTGACGGAGGATTTCGCCCAGCAGCACCTGTCCGACCAGCGCCTGCCGATGAAGCAGCGCAAGCCCTATACCCTGGTGGTTGGGCTGCGATCCTGGTGGTTCCAGGCCTTTGTGGACCTGTGGCGGGAGCGGGATGGCCCCACCGTACCCGTGCCCAGCGCCAAGGCAGGCAGCAAGACAAGCATCAAGGCGCCTTCTTGAGCCGGTCCAGCACCTCGTCCGTGTCCTCACCCAGCAGCGGGCCACGCCGTGTGATGCCGCCCGGTGTGCGCGACAGCTTGGGGATGATGCCGGGCACCTCCACCGTCAGGCCATCGTGCGTGGTCACGGGCAGCACCATGTCGCGGGCACGGTAGTGCGGGTCTTCGGCGATGTCCTTGGCGGAATAGATGCGGCCCACGGGCACGCTGGCGGCATTGAGCACGTCCACCACCTCGGCCACCGGGTGCGCCGAGGTCCAGGCCGTGATGGCTTCGTCGATCTCGGCCACGCGAGCCACACGGCCTGGGTTCGCGGCCAGGCCCGGATCCTGCGCCATGTCATCACGGCCGATGGCCTGCATCAGGCGCTTGAAGATCGAATCACCATTGCCGCCGATCACCACCATGCCATCGGCACAGGGATAGGCATTGCTGGGCGCGATGCCGGGCAGCGCGGAGCCCGCGGGCTGGCGCACGGCCCCGAAGGCACTGAACTCGGGCAGCAGGCTTTCCATGCAGTTGAACACGGCCTCGTACAGGGCCACGTCGATCACCTGGCCCAGACCGCGCGGCGCCTCGGGGCTCACGCTGGTGTGCCGCGCCTGCAGGGCCATCAGGATGCCAATCACGCCGTGCAGGCCGGCCAGCGTGTCGCCCAGGCTGACGCCAGCACGCACGGGTGTGCGGCCCGGCTCGGCGTTGAGGTAGCGCATGCCGCCCATGGCCTCGGCCACGACGGCGAAACCCGGCCGGTCCCGATAGGGGCCGGTCTGGCCGTAGCCGCTGACACGCAGCATGATCAGGCCCGGGTTGGTGCGGCTGAGTTCGTCATACGCCAGCCCCCATTTCTCCATGGTGCCGGGCTTGAAGTTCTCGATCAGCACGTCAGCCTCGTCGATGAGCTGGCGCGCGGTGTCGCGCCCTTCGGATGAGCGCAGATCGAGCACCACGCTCTTCTTGTTGCGGCTCTGCACCTGCCACCACACGCTCAGGCCGTTGTGCAGCATGCGCCACTGGCGCAGCGGGTCGCCACCGCCCTGCCCCTGGGCATCGGCGGGCGGCTCCACCTTGATGACCTCGGCGCCGAAATCGGCCAGGGTCTTGCCGGCGAAGGGGCCGGCAATCAGTTGTCCAAGCTCTAAAACTTTAAGGCCGGCCAAAGGGCCGGCCTGTGGTGCCGCGGTAGTCGACATGGGCAGGCTGAATCAGTAGATCAGCCGCCATTGTCGGTCAATGCGATCCCATGTCCATCAGGGCGCAGCCGGCTCCGGATCGGTCACGAAACCGATCTTGCTCAGGCCTGCCTTGGAGGCATCGGCCAGGGTCTCGGCTACAGCCTTGTAGGCCGTGGCCTGGTCTGCGCGCAAATGGATCTCGGGCTGCTGGGGCAGCTTGCCCTGCTCCATGAAGCGAGCAGCGACCTCTTCGCGGCTCAGCGCCTCGGTGTTCCAGTAGCGCACGCCATCGGCGTCGATGGACAGGTCGATCTTCTCGGACTTGGCCGAGATCACCTCGGCGCTGGCCTTGGGCAGGTCCAGCTTGATCGAATGGCTCAGCAGCGGCGCCGTCACGATGAAGATCACCAGCAGCACCAGCATCACGTCGATGAGCGGCACCATGTTGATCTCGGCCAGCGGCGCGCCGCCGCCCTTGTTGTCAAAGCTTGCGAAAGCCATGGCTCACCTCACTGAGGCTCAGGCCGAAGCCTGGGGGTTGATGGGGCGCACCGAGGCACCGCCGTTGCGGGGGGCTTCGGTGGTGGTGGTCTTGAGGGTCTGGCCGGTGCTCAGGAAGGTGAACAGCTCGAACGCGAAGGCGTCCAGGCGGGCAGACCACACGCGGTTGCTGCGGGTCAGCCAGTTGTAGGCCATCACGGCGGGAATGGCGACGGCCAGGCCCACGCCGGTCATGATCAGTGCTTCACCCACGGGGCCGGCGACCTTGTCCAGCGTGCCTGCACCGGTGGCGCCAATGGCCAGCAGGGCATGGTAGACGCCCCACACCGTGCCGAACAGACCCACGAAGGGGGCCGTGGCACCGATGGTGGCCAGCATGGTCAGGCCGCTTTCCAGGCGCATGGTTTCTTCATCCAGCACTTTCTTGATGGTGCGGGTCAGGAAGTCCTGGGCCGAGCCGGCTTCTTCCAGCTTGGCAGCGCCGTAGCGGGCGTGGTGGGTCTGGGCGTGCATGGCGTGCGAGGTCAGGTGCGCAAAGGGCTCCTGCACGCCGTGCGTAGCGATCTCGTGCTGCACGGCTTCCAGCGAGGTGGCGTTCCAGAAGAAATCCAGGAAGCTCTTGCTGCGGCGCTGGCGCAGGTACAGGGCCACGCCCTTGATCACGATCAGGGCCCAGGAGATCAGCGACATGATCACCAGGATGGCGAACAGGGACTGGCCGACGAAATCGCTCTGGGCGATGAAGTGGCCGAAGCCGGGCGGGGGCGCCGAAGGCACGGTGGTCTGCGCCACGGCCTGGGGTGCCGCGGCCAATGCTGCGTCGGAGGTGGAGGTCACGGTGTCAGTCATGGTGATCGATCAGTCTTGGAGGTCGAAAGAGAGGGTGGTGGGAGCCCATACCGCGCGCGGCACACCTCCCTCCATGTACGGTTTCATGCGGGCCAACTTCATGGCGGCCACGGCAGCCTTGTCCAGGCGTTCATAGCCCGACGATTTGGTGATCTGAACCTCGACAGGACGGCCGCTCTCGTCGATCAGCACCTTCAGACCCACCGCGCCGGATTCACCCAGGCGACGCGAGGCTTCGGGATACTTTGGAACGGGCCGAATCAGGTAGGCCACGGCAGAAACAGCCGCCTGCTTGGTCTGCAGCGGTGTGGCGGGCGCCGGCGCAGCAGCCACGGGTGCAGGAGGGGCTTGCACAGGTGCGGGCGGCGGAGCCTCGACCGGCGCGGGCTTGGGCGGCTCCGGCTCGGCCTGGATCTTGTTCTCACTGGGCGCAGTACTGCTAACCACCCGCGGCTTGGGCTTGATCGGCTCGGGCGGCCGAACCTGCGGCTTGGGCGGCTCGGGCGTGGGCTTGGGCGGCTCTGGCGGCGCCTGGATGGGCGCGATCAGGCTCACGGTGATGGGCGAGGATTCGGCTTGCAGGTCGGCGATGGGGGTGCTGAACAGGATCATGGCACCGACGACCACATGGGCAGCCACAGCGGCGCTGCCCAGGGCCCAACGCTGCGACACCGTCAGATCACTGGGACTGACTGGCAAAAAAGACGCCTTCGGCAGATCCGAAGGCCAGGAGACGGTCGCTTGCATAGCCTTCTAGTGTACCGCGCCGGTAACTGAGAATCAATCTTATTATTGAGCGTAATGGGTATGCCCGCCTGCGCCTTGACGGCAGTCAAGGTAGCATCGTGGATTGTCTGACCAGTGCCGACCACGCGCCTGTCGCCACTCTATAAGAACGGATTCACCATGAGCAGTCACAACCTTCGTGCCATCGACCTGCCGGCCGTGCAGGCCGATGCCCTTCCCTCGACATCCCCGCAAGCGGGGGGGGATGAAGGCGTGCCCGTGTCCGTGAAGATCCGCGAGCGTCTGAAGCAGGCCCAGCGGCGCTTCCACGCGAACGACAACATCGCTGAGTTCATTGAGCCGGGCGAGCTGGAAAAGCTGCTCGACGAGGTGCAGGGCAAGATGAGCGAAGTGCTGTCCAGCCTGGTGATCGACACCCACAGCGACCACAACACGCAGGACACGGCCCGCCGCGTGGCCAAGATGTACCTGAACGAAATCTTCAAGGGCCGCTACCACGCTGCCCCGTCGGTCACCGAATTCCCCAATGCCGAGCGGCTGAACGAGCTGATGATCGTGGGCCCCATCACGGTGCGCAGCGCCTGCTCCCACCACCTGTGTCCCATCATCGGCAAGGTGTGGGTGGGCATCATGCCCAACGAGCACTCCAACCTGATCGGCCTGTCCAAGTACGCCCGCCTGATCGACTGGATCATGAGCCGCCCGCAGATCCAGGAAGAAGCCGTCACGCAGGTGGCCGAGCTGCTGCAGTCACGCATGCAGCCCGATGGCCTGGCCGTGGTGATGGAGGCCGACCACTTCTGCATGCACTGGCGTGGCGTGAAGGACATGGACGCCAAGATGATCAACAGCGTGATGCGCGGCTCCTTCCTGAAGGACGCCAGCTTGCGCCGCGAGTTCCTGGCCCTGGTCAACCACAGGAAGGGTTAAGCGCCATGCTCGTTCGCCTGCTGTATGCCAGCCGCGCCGTCGAGGCGCCCTCGCCTGAGACCATCGACGCCATCCTGGCCTCCTCGCGCCGGCGCAATCCGACGCTGGGCATCACCGGCCTGCTGTGCCACAGCGGGGATACCTTCATGCAGGTGCTGGAAGGCGGGCGCGAATCCGTCAACCAGCTCTACACCCGCATCTGCCAGGATCTGCGCCACCGCGACGTGATCCTGCTGCACTACGAAGAGATCGCCGAGCGCCGCTTCGCCGGCTGGACCATGGGCCAGGTCAACCTGCAGCGCGTGAACCCGTCGATCCTGCTGAAATACTCCGAGAAGCCCGTGCTCGATCCCTATGCCGCCTCCGGCCAGGCCTCGATGGCCTTGCTGCAGGAGCTGATCGCCACCGCCAGCATCGTGACCCGTGGCGCCTGAGGCGCCCGGCGAGCCGCCAGCCGCGCTGCTGGGGCTGGATTTCAGCTGTGCACCCTCCGCACGCAAGCCCATCGTAGCGGCGTGGGGGCGCCGGTATGGCGCGGTAGTGAAGCTCGAGGCGCTGGAGTCCATCACTACCCTGGATGGTTTCGAGGCCTTGCTCTCGACCACGCATCCGCGCGCGGCGCAAGGCTGGGTCGGGGGCTTTGATTTCCCCTTCGGCCTGCCTCGCGTCTTTGTGGACGCGCTGCGTGCCGACACCGGCCTGCCTTTGGCCGACACCCAGGCTCTGATCAGCCACCTGCGCACGCGCTGCACTGATCGGCAAGGCTTTCAGCGCCTGGTGGATGGATGGGGATCCGCCTGGGGCCCGGGCACACGGCCCGCCACCCTGCCCCATCGCCGTTGCGACACGGCCATGGACGGGGTGTCCAGCACCAGCCCGCTGCAGACACGCTACGTGCCCGTGGGCAAGATGTACTTCGAAGGCTTGTGGCGACTGATTCAGGCCGGCGTGGCTCTACCCGAGCTGCATCAGCCGTCTGAACAAGGTACCCAGCCGCCCCGCCTGGCCTTCGAGGCCTACCCAGGCCTGCTGGCCCACGAGATCCTGGGCCGCCAGAGCTACAAGACGGATGCCCGCGAGCCCGCCGATGCCGCACGCCGCCTGGTGCAGCGCTTGAGCCTGATCGATGCGCTCGAGCAGGGCCGCACGCGCCTGGGCCTGCGCCTGAAGCTCACGCCGGCCCAGCGCGACCACCTGGCCAGCGACCCGCAGGGCGACCGCCTGGACGCGGTGTTGTGCCTGCTGCAGGCCAGTTGGGCCCACATGCGCCTGGCCGAAGGGGATGCCTTGGCCGGCCAGCCGCAGGACATGGACAAGCTCGAAGGGTGGATACTCTCGGCATGACCAAGACCGCCGCCACCCGAGAAGCCACCTACCAGGGCCTGCCCGCCATCGAACTGACCTTGCCCGACGGTTCCGCCGCCGTCATGCTGCTGCATGGCGCGCATGTGCTGTCCTGGCAGGCCGCAGGCTGGGGAGAGCAGCTCTACCTGTCGCCCAAGGCCGTGGCGGCTGAAGGCAAGGCCGTGCGCGGCGGCATCCCGGTGATCTTCCCGCAGTTCGAGCAGCGCGGCCCCGATCGCAGCCTGCCCCGCCATGGCCTGGTGCGCACGCGCGCCTGGACGCTGGACGCCCACCGCGCCGGCCGCGACCACGCCCTGGCCAGCTTCACCCTGAGCGATACGCCCGAAACCCGTGCGCTGTGGCCGCACGCCTTCCAACTGGAATACACCGTGAGCCTGGGGCCGAACCGGCTGGACCTGGAACTGCACGTGCACAACCCGGGCGACACGGCCTGGCCGTTCTCGGCCGCGCTGCACACCTACCTGGCCGCCAGTGACCTGGGCCAGTTGCGCCTGCAGGGACTGGAGGGACGGCGCTTCATCGATGCCGTCACCAACGGCGAGTACGTCGAGGACCACCCCGAGAAGCGCTTCGCCGGCGAGATCGACCGCATCTACGAAAAAGTGCCACGCTCGCTGCTGCTGCGCGATGGCCCCCGCCGCCTGACCATCGAGGCCGAGACCTTCGAGGATGCGGTGCTGTGGAACCCCGGCCCCGACAAGTGCGCCGCCTTGAGCGACATGCCGGCGGATGAGTGGCGCCAGATGCTGTGCGTCGAAGCCGCGCAGATCCTGAACCCGCCCACGCTGCAGCCGGGCGAGAGCTGGACAGCCCGCCAGAGCCTGGTGCTGCCCGACTGAGAGCAGTCGGGCCCCGTATCAAGCCTTGGCCGCAGGCCCCTGCAGCAATTGCTTGAGGTCGGCCACCCAGGCGTCCACGCCCAGGCCATAGCGCAGGAACAGGCGCACCTTGCCGTCCGGATCGAACACGTAGGAGCCCGCGGTGTGGTCCATCGTGTAGCTTTGCCCATCCTTGCTGGGCACCTTCTGGAAGAAGACCTTGAAGTCGCGCGCGGCCTGCGTCACTTCGTCCACCGAGCCGCGAAGGCCCACGAAGCTCGGATCCAGCGCCTTGACGTACTCGCCCAGCACGACGGCCGAATCACGCTCCGGGTCCACGGTCACGAACACGCCCTGCACCCGATCGCCATCCGGCCCCAGGCGGCGGCGCACTTCGGCCAGTTCGGCCATGGTGGTCGGGCACACATCCGGGCATTGCGTGAAGCCGAAGAACACCACCACCACCTTGCCCTTGAACTCGGCCAGGCTGCGCCGCTTGCCCTCGGGGTCCGTCAGGGACAGGGCCTTGGCGTAATCGGCACCGGTGATGTCCACGCCATTGAACTTGGCCGCAGAAGGCGCGAGCGGGTTCAAGTTCTTGCCGTCGCAGCCGGCCAGGCCCGCCACCAGCAGCGGCAGGCCCAACAGCCCTGAGGTAGCTGCCATGGCGGCCTTCAGCCCCCGGCGACGGGCATGGGACACGGGTAACACGGTTGTATCGATGCGTTGTTCAGCCATGGCTTAATACCAGACGTAGTGATCCACCAGCAGGGCCGCGAACAGCAGCATCAGGTGGAGGATGGAGAAGCGGAAGGTCTTGCGGGCCAGCTCGTCACTGTAGTTGCGCCACAGACGGAAGGCATAGACCATGAACCACACGCCCAGCACCACGGCGCTGACCAGGTAGATGTGCCGGCTCATGCCGTAGATGTAGGGCAGCAAGGTGGCCGCCAGCAGCACCCAGGTGTAGAGAAACACATGCAGCCGCGTGAACTCGTTGCCGTGGGTGACGGGCAGCATCGGCAGGCCAGCGCGGGCGTAGTCCTCCACGCGGTACAGCGCCAGCGCCCAGAAGTGCGGCGGTGTCCACAGAAAGATGATCAGGCACAGCATCAGCGCCTCGGGCTCGACGGCACCGCGCATCGCCGCCCAGCCCAGCACCGGTGGCATGGCGCCCGAGGCCCCGCCGATCACGATGTTCTGCGGCGTGAGCGGCTTGAGGATCACTGTGTAGATGATGGCGTAACCCACGAAGGTGCTCAGCGTGAGCCACAGGGTGAGCGCATTGACGAACACCGCCAGGATGATGCCTCCCAGCGTGCACAGCACCACGCTGAAGATCAGCGCCTGGGTGCGCGTAAGCTCGCCGTTGGCCGTGGGGCGCCAGGCGGTGCGCTTCATGCGCGCATCGATCTCCTGCTCGATCAGGCAGTTGAAGGCGGCAGCCGCACCGGCCACCAGCCAGATGCCCACGCAGGCCGCCACGGCCCGCACGCTTTCTTCGGCGGTGGGCACGCCGGGCACGGCCAGCAGCATGCCGATCACGGCACAGAACACAATGAGCTGCACCACGCGGGGCTTGGTCAGCACGTAGAACTGGCGTGCCCGCGAGGGCAGGCTCACGTCCGCTTGAGAGGAGACCATGGAGGAGGACATGGGGACTGAACAGAACCGGAAGACACGGAAAGAACGACAGGCGCGGTCACGGCCATGCGGGTGAGCCACCCGGCCATGAGGGCCGCGCCCAGGGTGTGGCCCAGCGCGGCCAGCAAGGGCCAGCCAAGCACCACATTGCTGAGCCCGGACAGGATCTGCAGCAGCAGCAAGGCCAGCAGGCCCCAGGCCTCGCGCCTGGCCACAGGCCACAGGCGCGCAGCCAGCCACAGCACAGCGGCGGTGGCGACCACAGCCCCCAGGCGGTGGCCCATGTGGATGGCGGTCAGGGCCGGCAGGGTGATGAAACCACCCTGCCCGTCATGCCCCAGGCCACGCCACAATGTGAAACCCTGGGCCCAATCCATCGCGGGCCACCATTGTCCCTGACAAAGCGGAAAGCTGGCGCAGGCCAGCACAGCACCATTGGTGCTGACCCAGGCACCCAGCGCCGCCTGCACGAACCACACACCCAGTACCCACCAGGCTGCGCGACGAAGCACCGCGGGCAGGGCCTGGGCGTCGCTGAGGCCCGCAGCGGGCAACGCCATCGCCCGGGCCTGGGCGGTGAGCAGGACCACGCCAATCAGGCCACCGAGCAGGTGCCCCGTCACGACCATGGGGTACAGCTTGAGCGTGACGGTAAAGGCGCCGAAAGCCCCCTGGGCGCACACCCAGATGAAGGTCCAGGTGGGCCACCAGGGCGAGAGGGGGCTGGCGTGCGCGGGCGGCGTTGCCGTGTCCTTCGCCTTGAGATGGCGCCACCATGCCAGCCCCATCAGCAGGACGATCAGCGCACCGACGCCGGTGGCCAGGTAGCGATGGATCATCTCGATCCAGGCCTTGCCATGCGTGACCGGGCCTGTGGGCGCGATGGCCTGGGCCTCGGCGATGTCGGCATGTGCGCCAACGGGGCTTGCACTGCCGTAGCAACCCGGCCAATCCGGGCAACCCAGGCCAGAATCCGTGAGCCGTGTGAACGCCCCGAACACCACCAGATCGATCGTGAGGAACAAGGTGGCCAGCGTGAGCGCCCGCTGCCAGGCCAAAGCCCCCACCTGCCCCTGGCGGCGCAAGCGCAGGGCCACCCACAGCACCGGCAGCACGGCCACCGCCGCGCCCACCAGGCCGACCTCGATGGCCGGGGCCCAGTCGACCAGGGCCGAAGACGCCGCCAGGCTCATGGCCGCCCCTCCTGGTCCCAGGAACTGGCGGCCTTCAGCAGCCGCTCCAGATCCTTCTGCACCTTGCGCGGCTCGGCATCCGCCGGGAAACGCATCATCCAGTCGCCGCGCGGATCGACCAGGTACCAATGGTCTTCCAAAGCATGGCCAGCGGCTGGCGACAGCCATTGCGCCAGATCGAAGGGCTTGACGCGCAGCACGGTGGCGTCCTTCATCCCGGGTGCCAGGGCCGGGCGCATGGGCTGGGCATCGTTGATCAGCCAGACACGATCGACCTTGTCCTTTTCCTTGCCCAGCACCTCGCGCACCTGGCGCTGCCAGTACAGGTGCTTTTCGCAGCGGGCGTCGCAATCACCGCCAGCCACCGTCAGCAGCAGCCACTGGCCCTTGAGCGCCGAGGTGGACACGGCATGGCTCTGCAGATCCGTCAGCGGCAAGGCATCCGACGCGGGCATGGGGCGCGTAGGCGAGATCAGCTCGCCGTGGTTGGTACGGGCTTGCGGACGGATCACGTAGTAGGTGATGTAGGACGCGATGACCGGCGCGGCGCACACGGCCAGCACCAGCAGCATCTTGAGACGGCCTTGGCGCGTGCGCTGCAGCGCCGCCGGATCGGGCAGGCTGTGCACGCTCAGTTGCACCAGTTCGCTCTCCGGCGGGGCTGGGGGAGCCGCCTCGGGCTCGGGCGGTCGTGACGACAGGGTTGAGCTCATCTAGGACATTTCAGGCAGATGGAGCCTGGCGACGCCGCCAAGGCCTGATCCACTGGAACCACATATACAACACCACCATGACCCCGGCCATGGCGAACCATTGCGTGGCATAGGCCTGGTGACGCCCCACATCCAGGGCCGGCCGCCACCAGTCACGCAGCAGCTTGGGGCCACCAGACGGCGGCGGCTGTTCGTCACCAACCTGCTGGATGCTGCCCGGCCGCAGAGGTTCACCCCAAGCCTGGGCCAGCGCGGCCATATCGACATTCTGACGCACTGCGCCTACCGGTGCCGATTCGGGGGTTCCCAGCTCCATCAACTTGGAGGGGGCCGGCACCAGCCGCCCCTGGAGCAGCACCTCGCCCTCGGCCTTCGTCGGTGGAGCCACGCGCAGGCGGTCGTAGGGATCACGGGGCACCCAGCCACGCTGCACCAGCACGGTGGCCGCGCAATCCGCACCCTGCCCCGTGGGCAGGCTCAGGCGCAAAGGGGTGAGCATGAACAGGCCGGCCCGGCCGCCCATGGCCCGGTTGTCCAGCCACACGGTGCGCTCGTTGAGCCAGTGCCCGCGCAGGGCCACGGGCCGCTGCTCCTGCGCGGACCAGGCCTCGGGCGCGCAGGGCAAAGCGGCGTTGTCCAGGGCTGGCAGGCGATCACGCGCCTCGATGGTGTCATGCAGCGCCTGCTTGGTGGCCGCACGGTTCAATTGCCACTGCCCCAGCGATGCGGTCACGCCCACGCCCACCAGGGTGGCGACAAGGACGATCAAAGGCCGGGACACAGGCATGGGCGGGAAAGAACGCAAGACGGCCGGCCCGAGCGGGCCGGATAATCCGGAAACATGAAGATCGTCATCATTGTCGCGCTGATCGCCGTCGTCGCTGCCCTGGGCCTGGCCGGTCGCGCCATGCTGCAGGATGGCCGCAATGGCGCCCCTAAGAGCAACCGCATGGTGCGCGCCCTGGCCTGGCGGGTGGGGCTGTCAGTGGCCTTGTTCCTGTTCATCCTGCTGGCCTACAACCTGGGCTGGATCCAGCCCACTGGCATCGCCGTGGGGCGCTGAGCACTGAACCCCCGCACCGCCACACGCGGCACGACGGCCCAGCAAAAAGCCCCGGCGCCTGATCAGGTCACCGGGGCCTTGATGGCAGAACCCGGGGCTCAGGTCCAGTAGACGATCACGTACAGCCCCAGCCACACCACGTCCACGAAGTGCCAGTACCAGGCGGCGCCTTCGAAGCCGAAGTGCTTCTCGGCCGTGAAGTGCCCCCTGTGCAGGCGGATCGTGATGAACAGCAGCATCAGCATGCCGACGAACACATGGAAACCGTGGAAGCCCGTCAGCATGAAGAAAGTGGAGCCGTAGATGCCGGAGTTGAGCTTCAGGTTGAGGTGCGCGTAGGCCTCGTAGTACTCATAGCCCTGGCAGATCAGGAAGGCGATGCCCAGCAGCACCGTGGCCCACATGAAGGTGATGGTCTTGCCGCGGTGGTTCTCGCGCAGCGCATGGTGGGCGATGGTGAGCGTCACGCCCGAGGTGAGCAGCAGCGCCGTGTTGATCGTCGGCAGCGGCCAGGGGCCCATCGTGCGGAAGGGCTCGACCACGCCGGCCGGCGAGGCCGTGGCACCGGCGACCACCGAGGGCCACACCGCCTTGAAGTCAGGCCACAGCAGCGCGTTGTCGATGCTGCCCAGTTCGGGGATGGTGTAGAAGCGCGACCAGAACAGCGCACCGAAGAAGGCCCCGAAGAACATCACCTCCGAGAAGATGAACCAGGCCATGCTCCAGCGGAAGGACACGTCGATGCGTTCACCGTACAGGCCGGTTTCGCTCTCGTGAATCGCATCGGAGAACCACTGGAAGAGCACGACCAGCCAGCCAAAGAGGCCAGCAGCCACGGACCAGGGCGCCCAACTGGCGCCATTGACCCACTGCCCGGCCCCCAGCACTACGAAGAACAGTGCGAAGGCGGCCATGACGGGATGCCGCGAGGGCCCCGGCACGAAGTAGTAAGGGGTCTGCCCCTTGGGAATCGCTACGGACATACGCTCTCCTTGTTATCCCGCTGGCACCTTGTGGCACCGCTGATCGTCAACCCCCGGCTGATCATGCCGCCACCCCGCTGTGGACCACCCAGCGCACCAAAAACACCAGCGCGACGACGAAAGCCACCCCCGCCAGCAACCCGGCCACGATCAGGTGGACGGGGTTGAGACGGGCCAGATCGTCCGCATGGTCCTTCGACTTGCGCACGCCGAAGAACGACCACGCCACCGCCTTGAGCGTGCCCACGAAGGAGCCCTTGCGGGCCGTGGCCTCGCGCAGGCTGCCATCGGAGGCGGGGCCCTGGCGTGTCATGTGCGCCCTCCGAGCTGCCCGGCCGGCGCCGCCGGCACCTTGCCCCCCACCTCGAAGAAGGTGTAGGACAAAGTGATCGTCTTCACGTCACGCGGCAGCTTGGGGTCGATCACGAACACCACGGGCCAGCGCTTGGATTCACCGGGCTGCAGGGTGTACTCATTGAAGCAGAAGCACTCCAGCTTGTTGAAATGTGCCGTGGACTGCTTGGGCGCGTAGCTGGGGATGGCCTGGGCCGACATGGCCCGCGGCTGGTCATTGCGGAACTCGTAGATCACCGTGTTGAGCTGGCCGGGGTGCACCTCCAGCGAGCGGATCTCGGGCTTGAAGCTCCAGGGGCCGCGCGCATTGGCATCGAACTCGATCGTGATGGTGCGCGACAGGTCCACCTGCGTGTTGGGCTTAGCGCGCGAGGCCGTGCCCGGCACTTCTCGCTCGGCCAGCGAGAGCACATTGATGCCCAGGGCCGCACAGATGGCCCGGTACATGGGCACCATCGCATAGCCGAAACCGAACATCACGGCCACGATCACCACCAGCTTGAAGACCATCTGTTTGTGGTCACTGCGGGCCTGGGGGTTGATCGCGTTGCTCATGGGTGCGACAGCAGAACGATCTTGGCCACAAAGCCCACCAGGAAGGTGGCCACGATGGACACCAGCACCAGCGCCAGCCGCAGGTTCTTGCGGCGCAGCGCCTCGACGCGCTGGGCAGCGCCGTTGGCAGAGGCTTTGGCGGGCTGGTTCATCGTGGGCATCCGGTCAATCAGTGCACCTGCCCGTCAGGGATGATGCGGGTGGCGGTGGCGTCCAGCTTGGGCGGGTTCTCGAAGGTGTGGAACGGGGCCGGCGACGGCACTTCCCACTCCAGGCCTTCGGCGCCTTCCCAGGGGCGTTGCGGGGCCTTCTCGCCCTTGCCCAGCATGGCCGGCAGCATCACCACGAAGAAGAACAGGAACTGCGTGATGCCGAACACGAAGGCGCCAATGGAGGCGATCTCGTTGAAATCGGCGAACTGCATGGGGTAGTCGGCATAGCGGCGTGGCATGCCCGCCAGCCCAAGGAAGTGCATCGGGAAGAAAGTGACGTTGAAGCTGATGATCGACAGCCAGAAGTGCAGCTTGCCCTTCCACTCGGGGATGATTACGCCCGTCCACTTGGGGCCCCAGTAGTACACGGCGCCGTACAGCGCAAACAGCGAACCGGCCACCAGCACGTAGTGGAAGTGCGCCACCACGTAGTAGGTGTCCTGCAACTGGATGTCGATCGGCGCCACCGACAGGATCAGGCCCGTGAAGCCGCCCATCGTGAACACGAAGATGAAGCCCACGGCCCACAGCATCGGGGTCTCGAAGGTCATGGAGCCGCGCCACATGGTCGCAATCCAGTTGAAGACCTTCACGCCCGTGGGCACCGAGATCAGCATGGTCGCGTACATGAAGAACAGCTGGCCCGTGACCGGCATGCCCGTGGCGAACATGTGGTGCGCCCACACGATGAAGCTCAGGATGGCGATGGAGGCCGTGGCGTACACCATCGAGGTGTAGCCGAACAGCGGCTTGCGCGCGAAGGCCGGCACGATCTGGCTCACGATGCCGAAGGCCGGCAGGATCATGATGTAGACCTCGGGGTGGCCGAAGAACCAGAAGATGTGCTGGTACATCACCGGGTCACCGCCGCCAGCGGGGTTGAAGAAGCTGGTGCCGAAGTGGCGGTCGGTCAGCGTCATCGTGATGGCACCGGCCAGCACGGGCATCACCGCGATCAGCAGGTAGGCCGTGATCAGCCAGGTCCACACGAACATCGGCATCTTCATCAGCGCCATGCCGGGGGCGCGCATGTTGAGGATGGTCACGATGATGTTGATCGAACCCATGATGGAGCTGGCGCCCAGGATGTGCATCGCGAAGATGCCGGCGTCCATCGAAGGGCCCATCTGCAGCGTGAGCGGGGCATAGAGCGTCCAGCCGGCAGCGGGTGCGCCACCGGGCATGAAGAACGAGGCCACCAGCAGGATCGCGGCCGGGATCATCAGCCAGAAGCTGAAGTTGTTCATGCGCGCGAAGGCCATGTCGGACGCGCCGATCTGCAGCGGGATCATCCAGTTGGCCATGCCCACGAAGGCCGGCATGATCGCGCCGAACACCATGATGATGCCGTGCATGGTGGTGAGCTGGTTGAACAGCTCGGGGTTGACCAGCTGCAGGCCTGGCTTGAACAACTCGGCCCGAATGCCCAGTGCCAGCGCGCCCCCGATCATCAGCATCGTGAACGAGAACAGCAGGTACAGGGTGCCGATGTCCTTGTGGTTGGTCGCGAAGACCCAGCGGCGCCACCCATGGGGGTGGTCATGCGCGTGGTCGTCGTGTCCGTGGGCGTGACCGCCGTGATCCATCACCGCACTCATCTTGGAATCCTTTCAGAATCTTGGGGCCGTGGCGCCTTGTCGCTGCGCACGGGTCTGGATCACTTGTTGCGTTGCGCCAGCACTTCGGCCGGCTGCACGATCTGGCCCGTTTTGTTGGACCAGTGGTTCTTGGTGAAGGTGATCACCGCGGCGATCTCCGTGTCGGACAGCTGGCGCCAGGCGGGCATGGCCACGTTCTGGCCATTGAGCACCACATGGATCTGCTTGCTCTTGTCGGCATCGAGCACCACGGCAGCCGCATCCAGCGGCTTGATGGCGCCGCCGCCCTTGCCGTTGTCGTGGTGGCAGACCGCGCAGTTGGCGGCATAGACCTTCTGGCCACGGGCGATCAGGTCCTCCAGCACCCAGACCTTGCTCGGGTCATCCGCCTTGGCGGCCTGGGCCTTGAGGCGGGCCTCGGCCCATTTGGCGTACTCGTCCTCGCTCACCACCTTCACGTGGATGGGCATGTAGGCGTGCTCCTTGCCGCACAGTTCGGCGCACTGGCCGTAGAAGTCGCCCGTCTTCTCGGCGCGGAACCAGGTGTCGCGCACGAAGCCGGGGATGGCATCCTGCTTGATGCCGAAGGCCGGCACCATGAAGGAGTGGATCACATCGTTGGCGGTGGTGATGATGCGCACCTTCTTGTTCACGGGCACCACCAGCGGCTCGTCGACCTTGAGCAGGTAGTTGTCGCCCTGGGGCGTGCCGGCGTCAGACAGCGCACGCTGCGAGGCATCGAGCGTGGAGATGATCTGGATGCCTTCGCCCTCACCCTTGAGATAGTCGTAGCCCCACTTCCACTGGTAGCCGGTGGCCTTGATGGTCAGGTCGGCGTTGGTGGTGTCCTTCTGGGCCACGACCGCCTTGGTGGCAGGCAGCGCCATGCCGATCACGATCAGGAAGGGGATGATCGTCCAGACGATCTCGACCGTGGTCGATTCATGGAAGCTGGCCGGCTTGAACCCCTTGGATTTGCGGTGCGCGAAGATCGAATAGAACATCACGCCGAACACGCCGACGAAGATGACGCCGCAGATCCACAGCATCATCACGTGCAGATTTTGCTGCTCTGTCGCGATCTTGGTGGCGGGCGGGTGCAGATCGAACTGGCGCACCGCCGGACCGCCCGGCAGATCGCGCACCACCTGTTCGGCCTGCACGCCCAGCGACAAGGCGGCCATCGAGAGCATGGCCCCCAGTTGCCGTAGACGGTGGGCAAGCGGCAGCGAACGGAAGTGATTCATGGTTTCGTGTCTTTGCTCTGTTGTTCGGGCGGGGCGGCTGTGGTGCGTCAGGACGGCTGGGGCTCTCGGGCATCCAACTGGCGCAGTGCCCAGCGGACTTCCTCGGCCAGTTGACGACGCAATCCGGGCTGCACGTGGCGGCCGATGTCGACCGTGCGTCCATGTCCGGACAGGCGGATGAGGGAACCGTCGTGGCGCTGGGGCTCCACCCTCACCCACCGGGGGTTGAAATCCACGCAATGCAGGCGGCCGCCATTGTGACATTCCACCCGCACCAGGTCGGCGCGCAGGCCGATGAAATCCCGGTCCGTGGCATGGCACGCGTACAACAGCAGCGCAGCGCCCAAGGCCGTGAGTTCGATGAACGCAAAAGGCATCACGTAGGCGGCGCCGATCAGCCAGAAGCCACTCGCCACACTCAGCGAAAGCAGGCAGATGGCCAGGTAGGCGAGGAACAGTTGGCGAGGCGCCAGCGAACAGTTGCGCTTGAGCAGCCATTCGGCCTGCCAGTCATCGGCAGCGGCTTGCGCGCCGTCGCGGGCGCACTCTCCGGTGGCAAATGCCGGGAGAGCAGAATCGCGCGGCGATTTCCAGACCCCCAACCGCAGGGTTTGAGAGGGCAAGAGTGACCCTTGGGACAAGGCGGCAGGCATGAAGCCGAAACTCCGTCTCCCGGGGGGACTGTCCTGGCGCGCCTGCCGGCGCAACCCACGGAACACCGGGTGTTGCAATCAAACGAGATCAGCGCGGCGAAATAGCCACGCACGACCACTTCCTCAAATCATTCTAGGCACGGGCTTGTGATGCCTCAAGTCCCAATATTGTAGGCAAGCCTATGGCTTACCCTCGGGTGATGCGTATTCCCATCAGCCCCGCGACCGAGGGAAATTGCCCGGAAAACCAATATCCCGGCCGATATGCCCGAGAAATTTCATGGGGTTTCAGGTGGGTTTTCCGCCGGATTTGATCAGGCGCTTCATATCGCCCAGGGACACCTTGGTCTCGCTGGAGAGCGGCACCTTGGGCAGCGGCTTGATGGCGTGGCCATAGACCAGTTCCACCGTCAGGCGCAGACGGCCGTCGGGGCCGCGCAGATGATCCTCAAGGGCGTGCACCAGGCGATCGCGCCAGCGCGGGGTGCGCAGCCCAGCGAAACGCCCCCAGGCCACATTGCCGCCCCAGGTGCGCAGTTCGGCCAGCATGGCGGGCGCGTCGGGCCAGGTCAGCGTCAGGCGCTCCATGTCCATCACCGGGTCCGAAAAACCGGCTTTGACCAGGGCGTCGCCCAGATCGTGCATGTCGATGAACTGGATGGTGGGCAGGGGCCAGCCCAACTGCTGGTACAGGCCGCGCAGTTCGCGGGCCGTGTCCGGGCCAAGGCCGGAACACATCAGGAAGCCATCCACCGCCAGAGCCCCGTGCCAGGCCTTGAGCGTGCCATCCAGATTGGCCTGAGCGTGCAGCGCCATGTTGGCCCACAGCAGGCCAGCGCCATCCGCGGGCCAGCCGCCGGGCCATGGCTGGCCTTGCCGCACCACCAGCGGGGTGGACTTTCTCCAGGCGCTCCACCAGGGACGGGTCTGCTGGGCCGCCCAGGCCTGGCGTGACCGTTCTGCCAGCGCCTCGGTGGGCTCAAGCACCCAGCGGCGGGCCTGCGGGTAGCGCTGCGCGACCAGATCGGCACCCGTGCCCAGGAAGGCCCCCCAGTCCACCCAGTCCGTGGGCGTCAGGCGGATCGCCTCCAGCTTGTCGGAGAGGCGACGTGCCACCTCTTCATGCAACCAGGCTGCTTGCGGCAACTGGGCGAGTCGGGCGGTCTGGCGCGCCAGCGCAGCGGGCTGAGGCGCCACGGGCTCGGGGCGGGGGGCTTGGGGAGACATGGGCAAAGGGGACATCCAGGCAACCCGGCAGGCCCCCATCAGGGCGATGGAGCGGGCCGGGGCGCCTGAGTATAGTGAGCCGATGAATTCAACAGGGGCCATGGGGACAGCGTGGTGGCCGACCTCGTGCCGGGTCTGCCGCCGCTGGCAATGGGGCGTGCTATGCGCCAGTTGCCTGAACAACGTAGGCCTGAGTGCCCTCCGGTGCACGCGCTGCGCCTTGCGCCTGCCAGGGCAAGTGCGCCCAGGCGACGATGACGACGGCCTGTGCCAAGCCTGCCGCGACGCCCCGCCCGGCTTCGACCACGCCACCGCGGTACTGGATTACTGCGAGCCGTGGTCCGGCCTGATCGCCTCGCTCAAGTTCCGCGAGGACACAGCCATGGCCGGTGTGCTGGCACGGCTGATGCTGCCGGCCCTGGCACGGCGCTGGCACTTGCCGCCCCCCGTGCTGGCCGCCGCGCAGACAGGCCGGCGATCTCCCGGCCGCAGCAGCCCATCACGCATCGACAAACCCCGCTGGAAACGCGGCGCGCCCTCCGCCATCGTGCCCGTCCCGCTCTCGGCCAGCCGCCTGCGCGAGCGTGGCTACAACCAGGCAGGCTTGCTGGCCGGGCACCTGGGGCGGCACCTGCACCTGCCCGTGTGGCACGACGCACTGATCCGCCGCAAGGACACGCCCCGGCTGATGACCCTGGATGCAGACGCGCGTCTGGAGCACATCCGCCAGGCCTTTGCCGTTTCAGCCCGGCACATGCCCTTGCTGCAAGGCCGGCATGTGGCCGTGGTCGACGATGTGCT
This sequence comes from Aquabacterium sp., assembly GCF_049274795.1. GTDB lineage: Bacteria > Pseudomonadota > Gammaproteobacteria > Burkholderiales > Burkholderiaceae_C > Aquabacterium. The sequence goes on along the minus strand of NZ_JBASTH010000108.1, from coordinate 2,054 downwards.
GACCACCGGCGCCACGCTCAATGAGGTGGCTCACACCCTGTGGCAGGCCGGTGCACGGGAAGTGTCGGTGTGGGTGGCTGCGCGCACCCCAGCCCCGCAAGATGACGCCGTGAATTCAGACACGCAAGACAAGCGCCAGCGTGGGGCTTGCGATCTGGGCTAGAGTGGCCTGCATGAGCCACAAAGTCATCTTCCAATCCCTGGACGACCTGCAAGGCCACGTCGGCCAGCACATCACCACCACCGACTGGTGGGTGGTGGACCAGGCCCGCATCCAGCTGTTCGCCGATGCCACGGGCGACCAGCAATGGATCCACACCGACCCGGTACGCGCCAAGGCCGAATCGCCCTTCGGCACCACCGTGGCCCACGGCTTTCTCACGCTGTCGCTGCTGGCCGAGTTCCTGCAATCCAGCATCGACTGCAAGGGCACGCGCATGGGCGTGAACTACGGACTCAACAAGGTGCGCTTTCCGGCGCCCGTGCGCTCGGGTGACCGCGTGCGCTGCCATGTCGAGCTCAAGGCCGTGGAGCCTTTGCCGGACAAGGCCGTGCAGATGACCTGGGGCGCCACCATCGAGATCGAAGGCGGCGACAAGCCCGGCTGCGTGGCCGAGTTGCTGTCACGCTGGTACTTCTGAGCCCCCTCCCACCACGCAATGACCTGGCAGGCGCGAGCGCACACCGATCCACGTGAGATCGACGCCGCCACCTGGAACGCACTGCTGGCCGCCAGCCCCCAGCCCACCCCCTTCATGCGGCATGAGTGGCTGGCCGCACTGCACGAACAAGGCTGCGCCACACCCGACACCGGCTGGGCACCGCTGTTCCTGGCGGTGGACCGTGGCCAGGGTGTGGAAGGCGTGTGCGCGCTGTATCTCAAGTCCCATTCGTACGGCGAGTACGTGTTCGACTGGGCCTGGGCCGATGCCCATGAGCGCGCCGGCCTGCGCTACTACCCCAAGCTGCTGTGCGCATCGCCCTTCACGCCGGTGCCCGGGGCCCGGCTGCTGGCCCTGAACGACGAGGCACGCCAGGCCCTGCTGGCCGCCATCGTGCAATGGGGGCAGGAAACGGGCAGTTCATCCGCCCACATGCTGTTTCCTAACGAGCCAGATGCCGCCGCCGCACGGGCTGCTGGTTGGCTGATGCGCCAGGGTGTGCAATTCCACTGGACCAACCAACATGCGGATCAGCCAGGCGCCCTGCCCTACGCCAGCTTCGAGGATTTCACCGCCGCGTTGCACCGCGACAAGCGCAAGAAGATCCAGCAGGAGCGCCGCCGTGTGCGCGATGCGGGCGTGATCGTGCAGGTGCGCGAAGGCACGCAGATCACCCTGGCGGACTGGGACTTCTTTTACAACTGCTACGAACGCACCTACCTGGCCCACGGCAACCCGCCGTACCTGAGCCGCGCCTTCTTCCAGCAGGTAGGGCAGACGATGAGCGCGCACTGGCTGATGTTCACCGCCGTGCACGACGGCGAGCCCGTGGCTACCTCACTGATCGGGCTGGACCGCGCACAGGGCGTGGCCTATGGCCGCTACTGGGGGGCGTTGCAGCACATCCCCTGCCTGCACTTCGAGTTGTGCTACTACGCGCCCCTGGCCTGGTGCATCGAGCAGGATCTGCAGCGTTTCGAAGGCGGCGCGCAAGGCGAGCACAAGATGGCGCGCGGCCTGATGCCCGTGCCCACGTGGTCAGCGCACTGGCTGCGCGATGCCCGCTTTGCCGATGCGGTGGAGCGTTATCTGGCGCGGGAAAGCGCTGGCATTGATGCCTATGTGGATGAACTGAATGACCGGGCGCCATTCAAGCGAAGCGCCTTAGAATTTATCCGCAAATAGTAAACTATCGCCCTGAGCCGCAGCAGACGCGGCCAAGGGCGAAGCCGTGGCGACAAAAAAGCGTGTGGATTCCTGGGTGCTCACAGATGATTTCTGGCAGCGCGTAGAGCCATTGATACCCGTGCGTGAACGACCCAGTGACAAGGCATATATCCGTCAGGCCGCCCACCCAAGCCAGCGCGGCAGGTGTTTGAAGCAATTGTGTAT
>NZ_JBASTH010000107.1:0-1745 GCF_049274795.1 Aquabacterium sp. | reverse complement strand
CATGCTGGAAGTGCGGTTGTTGTACAAGCAACTCGAGCATTACAACCGTGCGCTGGAATCCTTGGCGCTGCATGACGCGCTGACCGGACTGCCGAATAGACGGCTATTAATGGACAGACTTTCGTTGGCCATCGCGCATGCGCGCCGGAACAAGCGCACCATGGCGGTGATGTATCTGGATTTGGACGGGTTTAAGCAGATCAACGACACCTTGGGCCACGATGCCGGCGACACGCTGCTGAAGATGGTCGCCACGCGCCTGGTGGCCGCCGTGCGTCAAGAGGACACGGTGGCGCGTCTGGGTGGCGACGAATTCGTGATCGCGTTGTGGGAATTGAGTCATGCCGAAGGTGTCGCCACGCTGGTGTCAAAAGTGATGCAGGCCGTGTCACAACCCTATCGCATTCACGACCGCGACGTGAGCATGACCGCCAGCGTCGGTGTCGGTATTTATCCCACGCATGGCGAGGAGGTGGAGACGCTGATGAAGAGCGCGGATCTGGCCTTGTATGAGGCCAAGCGCACCGGTAAGAACGACTATCGCATCGCCGCGCGCACCGACCTGTTGGCGGTGGCGCGTAGTTGACGCAATCTGTCCTCATAGGACTGAATCTCCGCCTTATGTGCGGTAACACACGGAGAGCGGTGGACTTGATCGTTAGAATGAAAAGTAATTGCTCAAAATTCATCCATGGATTCAATTTACTCCCCCACGCCTGCGGGCAAAAGCCTGCATCTTTATGCGCAGGATGAGCGTATTAAGGAGATGAGGTGCTGCTCGCACCTTCGGCCACGCGATCCGCCAGACTAATTCGCGCTTTAAGAGACCGGCCATGTCCGAAAAAATTCACGATCCCGCCATTCTCAACCCCACCGCTGGCACGACGGAAGGCATCACCGAGGTCCGGCGCCAGGCGGCCTTGCTCAAAACCGGGGCCTTGCAGAGCGCGATTCTCAATAGCGCCAATTTCTCGATTATCGCCACCGACGAGAAAGGCATCATTCAATTATTCAATATCGGCGCCGAGCGCATGCTGGGCTATCTGGCCGCTGAAGTCGTTAACAAGATCAATCCCAGCGACATCCACGATCCGCAGGAAGTGAAGGCGCGTGCGCAGGCGCTGAGCCTCGAACTCGCCACCCCGATTACGCCGGGCTTCGAGGCATTGGCGTTCAAGGCTTCGCGCGGGATCGAGGACAGCTATGAATTGACCTATATCCGCAAGGATGGCAGCCGCTTTCCGGCCATCGTGTCGATCACGGCGCTGCGCGACGATTACGGCGATATCCTCGGATACCTGCTGATCGGCACCGACAATTCCGTGCGCAAGCAGGTCGAACTGGAGCTGAACAAGGCCATGGCGGTTGCCGAAAAAGCCAACCTCGCGAAATCGGATTTCCTTTCCAGCATGAGCCATGAGCTGCGCACGCCGCTCAGCGCGATCCTCGGTTTCGCCCAGCTGATGGAGTCCGGCACGCCGTCGCCGACGATCTCCCAGAAGCGCAGCATCGACCAGATTCTCAAGGCCGGGTGGTACCTGTTTGAACTGATCAACGAAATCCTCGATCTGGCGCTGATCGAGTCCGGCAAGCTTCCGATTTCGCTGGAACCGATATCGCTGGCCGAAGTCGCGCGCGAATGCCAGTCCATGATCGAACCGCAGGCGCAAAAGCGCGACATTCACATGATCTTTTACCAGTTCGAAACCCCCTCCTTTGTCATGGCCGACCGGACACGGGTGAAG
>NZ_JBASTH010000106.1:0-7593 GCF_049274795.1 Aquabacterium sp. | reverse complement strand
AGTACGCAGTGGTGCGGCGCGCCCTCAGCCAGCAATGTGCGCAACTGCTGCAAGGCAATCTGCGTCTTGGTGGCGAATCTGATGTCTGAGGGCACACCAGCGCGAGCCCTGCGCGCAGCGTCCGCTGTCCACTCCTCAGGCAAGTACAACTGCCACGCCACAGGCAGGCTACCCTGGTCGCAGGCAAGCGACACGCTCACAGCCACCTGGCAGTTGTCCTGCTTGCCCAGCATCCCGCAGTATTGGCGTACCACCCCGACTGAGTGAATGCCCTTCTTTGGGAACCCCGTGTCGTCGATGATCCACCAGCCGCCGCAACTGAAGTCCATGTGCGGCATGACCCATTGGCAGACCCGGCGCAGCACTTCAGCATCGGACCATTGAGCCTTTGCCACAAAGTGATGAAGCGCCTGGTGCCTGGCACCGGCCTGATTGCCTGAGACCATTGAGCCCATGAAGCAGAGCAGCCTTGGATTGGGAAGGTCGACAAAGCGCACGCGCCGTCGCGAGTTCCTCGATGAGATGGACCGGGTGGTGCCCTGGTCTGACTTGGTGGCAGAGATCGCCCCATTCATGCCCGAAGGCAAACGCGGCCGACCGCCGTTTCCGGTGGAGTCGCTGCTGCGCATTCACTTCATGCAGCAATGGTTCACGCTGAGCGACCCGGCGATGGAAGAAGCGTTGCACGACATGCCGCTGTTGCGCGACTTCGCCGGCCTGGGCGACTGGGATGAGCGACTGCCCGATGAGAGCACCATCTTGCGCTTCCGCCATGTGCTCGAAAAGCACAAACTGGCCGAGCGAATCCTGGCAACGGTCAACCTGCTGCTGGGCGCCAAGGGCTTGATGTTGCGCAGTGGCACGGTGGTCGATGCCACGCTGATCTCGGCGCCGAGCTAGGCCAAGAACGCCAGCGGTGAGCGCGCCCCGAAGATGCACCAGAGCAAGAAGGGCCAGCAGTGGTTCTTCGGCATGAAAGCGCACATTGGCGTGGACGCCGACTCCGGCTTGGTTCACACCGTGCGCGGCACAGTCAGACACGTCAATGACGTGATCGAGGCCAACAGCTTGTTGCACGGGCAAGAGAGCGATGTGTTCGCTGATGCTGGCTACCAAGGAGCGCACAAGCGACCTGACGCCAAACAAGATGTGCAATGGCATGTGGCCATGCGCCCGGGCTTGCTCAAGTTGCTGGAAAAGACCGATCCGATGGATGCGTTGAGCGACCAAATCGAGCGCATCAAAGCCAGCATCCGCGCCAATGTGGAGCACCCATTTCGCGTCATCAAGCGCCAGTTCGGTCATGTGAAGGTGCGCTACCGTGGCCTGGCCAAGAACACGGCGCAGTTGCACACGCTGTTTGCTCTGGCCAATCTGTGGATGGTGCGCAAGCGTTTGACTGGGAGCTTGGCATGAGTGCGCCCGGTTTGTGGGAAATAGGCGTAAAACGCGTCCAATACACATGCCGCAGGATCGGCCAAACGCCAATCTGGTCATGTCAGCACGCCAAACCATGGTCTGCGCTCATTTGTGCAGACTTTCCCTGGGCCTGCTGAACGTGGCCGGCTACTATGACGACCTGCTGCGCTTCATCGAGCGCAGCCGTGAGTCAGGCTTCCTGTGGCCCGACGTGCAGGAACTGCTGCTGGTGGACGATCAGATCGAGCGCCTGCTGCAACGCCTGCACGACGCATCGGTCGCTCTGAAAGCACACACGCCGCCGGAGCTGCAAGACACAGCAGCGCCGGGCGGCGTGGCTCGGGGCACCTGAGCCCCTTTCATTAAATGTAGATTGCCGGGATCAGACGGCGGATTCGTCGGTCTCGCCAGTGCGGATGCGCACCACCTGCTCCACGGGCGTCACGAAGATCTTGCCGTCGCCGATCTTGCCGGTCTTGGCCGCACGGATGATGGCTTCGATGCAGCGATCGACATCGTCACCCTTGACAACCACCTCGACCTTCACCTTGGGCAGGAAGTCGACCACGTACTCTGCGCCACGGTACAGCTCGGTATGGCCCTTCTGGCGGCCAAAACCCTTGACCTCCGTCACGGTCAGGCCCGTCACGCCGACCTCGGCAAGGGCCTCACGGACTTCTTCCAGCTTGAAGGGCTTGATGATGGCGGTGATTTGTTTCATGAAGGTGAGCTCCAGGCGGTCTGCCAGACAGACGGACGTTGTTTTGAGGGTTCAGTTGCTAATTTAAGCACGGTTCGCCGGCCTGTCCGTCCCGCGAGCGGGTGGAAGCGCTGGTGTTGTCCGGATCTGGGAGGCCCAGCTGTCACAGCCCTGGCACATGCAAGGGGCATGATGGCCCGTTTCATGCTGATGGAAAACGGGGCCTCTCAAGGGCCGCCAGTGCCAAACATCTCGCAACAAGCCATGGGAATGCCGTTCAAACCCTAAGACCCACAATGGCGCAGTGGTGCGAGACTCGCCAAAATACATCTCAATTTCAGACAACAGGGTCCCATGACATCCGAGACGTTCGCGCCGGGGCTACCGCCCCCCATCCTGGACATCGAAGCCTCCGGCTTCGGGCTGGGCAGCTACCCGATCGAGGTGGGCGTGATCATGCCGGACGGCCGCAGCTGGTGCTCGCTGGTCAAGCCTGAACCGGCCTGGCAGCACTGGGATCCCAACGCCGCCGCCATCCATCACATTTCGCGTGATCAGCTGCAGCAGCACGGACGCGGCCCGATCGAGGTGGCCCGCGCGCTCAACGAGTGGCTGCGCGGCATGGTGGTCTATTCCGATGCCTGGGCCCACGACTACACCTGGCTCAACAAGCTCTACGACGCGGCCGACAGCGTGCCCAGCTTCCGGCTGGACAACCTGCGCGCCCTGCTGACGGACAACGAGGCCAACCGCTGGCACGACCTGAAACTGTCGGTGGCCAAGCGCGCCAACCTCACACGCCACCGGGCCAGCAGCGATGCACGCCTGCTGCAGATGACGCTGGTGGCCATGCGCGAGCGGCATCACGCTGCCGCCTGAGGCCTTGAGGCACCTGCTGCCTCAGTGAAACTCGTAGCGGTTGCGCTGCGCTTCTTCCTGCTGGCGCATGCGCGCGCACTCTGAATGGCCGGCGTACTCCGACCGACCACAGTGCTGCTTCATGCAGATCGCCATGGCGATGAATACCCTGTCACCGCAAGCCTGCCTGGGGTTGAGCGGCAGGCGCTCGCGGGGCGTGCGCTCCACGATGCCATCACCACCTCGGGCCGAGGTTTGAGCAATCGCCCCACCTGTGGGCTTGCGCCCGGCCTGCCCCGCAACTTGGCCGTCCGCCGTCTCGACAATTTCTTCATCCTGCACCGGCAGGATCGCCGGTCTGGCAGAAGCCGAGGCGCCTGCGCCCGGCATGGGCGCGCCCAGTGACACGGTGGGACCGCCCCCCATCGCAGCGGCATCGCGCTCACGCTGCAGGGACCACCCCGACAAGGCCACGATGCCGGCCACGAACAGGCCGCCCAGACCCCACATCGCCCCTCGGGACATCCGCTGCCCGCCAACGGGGGCACCCGCGAAAAGCCCGCTGGCCGCCAGCGAATGGGTGGTCGGGAAATCCGTGTTGCCATCGCCGGGCCGGCGCCGCCCCTGGCCAGGGGACACCATCACGGTGCGCTGATCCCAGGCCTGCGGAACCGTGACCGCTGGCCCTTCCAGCCCACCGGCCTGCGGCTGATCTGCCTGGGGCTGCTCCGGGGCAGGCTCCGCCAGCAGCGATTCGCGCCAGGCGCTCACCGAAGCGGGCCGGGCATCCGGCCGCACGCCCAGGGCCTGGTCGATGGTGGCCAGCAGGGCCGGGCTGTAACGGCGCCCGAAATCCTGTTCCAGGGCCGTGGCCATACGCCGCAGCGCAGGCAGGTCATCGTGCACGGCACGCGCCGTGGCGGGCACCGGCGTGCGCCCGGTGATGCAGTAATGCAGCACGGCCGCCAGACCGTACAGGTCCGTCCAGGGGCCCTGACGCAACTGCGATGTCTCGGCGTATTGCTCGATGGGGGCGAAGCTGGGCTTGAGGATGGCCGTGAGCGCTTGCGAGGTTTCCGTGATCACACGGCGGGCCGCGCCGAAATCCAGCAGCACGGGCCGCATGCCCTGCGGCGCATCGGGATCACTGACGACCAGGATGTTGTCGGGCGCCACATCGCGGTGGTAGACCTGCTCGCGGTGCAGGCAGTCGAGCGCACCCAGCAGCGGGTCCATCAAGGCACGCAGCCAGGCCTCGTCCGGCGGGCCTTCCAGCGCACGGCGTGCGTCGTACAAGGTGGGCCCCTCATAGCAGGGCATCACCATGTAGGCCGTGCCATGGGCCTCCCAGAAGCGGAACACCTTGACCAGCGAGGGGTGGTCGAAACGGGCCAGCAGGCGCGCCTCGTTGACGAAGGAGCGCAAGCCCAGCGCGAAGGATTCTTCATGCGCGGGCGAGCGCAGGATCACTTCGCCGGCCTCGCCCCGCAGGGCCAGGGATGACGGAAGGTACTCCTTGATGGCCACGGTGCGCTGCAATACCGCGTCGCGGGCGCGGTAAACCAGGCCGAAGCCACCCACCCCGAGCAGGCCTTCGATATCGTAGTCCATCAGCCGGGTGCCGACGGGCAAGGCGTCACGGGAAGGAGCGGAAGCTTGAGTCACGCTGAGAGCTTACCGCAGCCACCCACCACGTCACTCAAGTTACGCCGGTGCCGTCCGAAATTCTCACATCCATTGCGTGAAATCGCCCCGGGGTGTCCATGTCCTTGCCAATGCAGCAGTCGACCATGGGAACGCCCAACCTCCCAGGTTCTCCGTTCCTGCCGTTCATCGTTTCGCTCTTCGCCGTGCTGGCGGCATCGTCAGGGGCCTTGTGCCTCCTGGCGCTGCAAGGGCAGTTCTCGTGGCTATGGGGCTTGCTGAGCACGGGTGCCGCCCTGCTCGCAGCCGGTGCGGCCTGGCGACATTGGCGCCAACTGATGCAACAGATGCGGCAGGCCCAGGTGGTGGGCGTGACCGGCCCCATCACCCAAGCCATCACCCAGGCCATCGACAAGGGCGAAAAACCGCCCGCCCAGGCCCTGCGCCTGCTGGAGGCGGCCTTTGAACAATCGGGCGCGGCCATCCTGATCACCGATGGCCTGGACCGCATCGTGATGATGAACCCGGCCTTCATGGAACTGTCAGGGCACCCGCTGGACACCATGCTGGGTCAGAACGCCGAGCTGATGGGCATGGCGCCCTTGCGGGGTACCCACCTGCCCGAGCTGGAGCAGGTGCTGCGCGAGGGCCGGCGCTGGAGCGGCGAGTCCTCCCTCACCACGGCCCAGGGTGATCAACTGGCGCTGTGGCTCAACGTGAGCGTCGTGCGCGACGAACGCCAGCGCGTCACCCACCACTGCCGGGTGTTCCAGGACGTGAACCCGCTCAAGGAACAGCTGCGCGCCATGGCCGACCAGGCCCGCCACGACAGCCTGACCGGGCTGCCCAATCGCCGGGCCTTCGGCGAACACCTGTTCAAGGCCATGGCCCGCACGCGGCGCTACCCAAAAACCCTGGCCATCATGTGCGTGGACCTGGATGGCTTCAAGGGCGTCAACGACCGGCACGGCCACCACGTGGGCGACGAGCTGCTGATACAAGTGGCGCGCCGCCTGCAGGCCTGCATGCGCACCACCGACATCGTCTGCCGCATGGGCGGCGACGAGTTCATGCTGATCCTGGAAGGGGCTGGCACCACGCAGGATGTGCAGCGCATGGGCACACGGGTGCTGACCTGCCTCAGCGAGGCCTATGCCATCGAAGGACACCACATCACCGTCACTCCCAGCATCGGCGCGGTGATGCACGATGGCAAGGAGCCGGACACCCATCTGATCGAACGCGCCGACGCGGCCATGTACGCGGCCAAGAACGGCGGCAAGGGGCGCCTGGTGATGAGCATCCCGCCGCAGGATCCGCCGCAAGACGCCAAGGCCGTCGCTTGACCGGACACCTTCCCGGGCCCCAGGGCACCCCATGATCCGGGGAGGCACCACGGTGGTGCAAAACCACATTTCCGGAACGGTCACTGGTATAAACCACGAACTTGCCCGATCTCCCGGCATTTAATTGGCTGGAGGTCTGCCGCTTCGCACAACAAGAGATCAAAGAGACCCCCACGCATGTCCCCAAGCACCAGCCAACCCACCATACCCACCAACGCAGCCGCTGCCCCCAGGCAGCGCCCCAGGGTGGTCATCGTGGGGTGCGGCTTCGGTGGCCTGGAAGCCGCCAAGGCGCTGTCCGGTGCGGACGTGGAGATCGTGGTGGTGGACCGCACCAATCACCATCTGTTTCAGCCCCTGCTCTACCAGGTCGCCACCGCCGGCCTGCCAGCCCCCGCCATTGCCGCCCCCATCCGCCACGTGCTGCGCAAGCAGATCGCCCACGGCAACCTGACCGTGCTGATGGGCGAGGTGACGAGCATCGACACCGCCTCGAACTGCATCGTGCTCGATGGCGGTGAGCATCTGCACTATGACGAGCTGATCATCGCGGCCGGTGCCACGCACAGCTACTTCGGCAATGACCAGTGGGCCAAGTACGCGCCCGGCCTCAAGACCCTGGGCGATGCCTTCACGATCCGCCGCCGCGTGCTGACCGCCTTCGAGCAGGCCGAGCGAGAGATGGACCCGGCCGCGCGCGAACCCTGGCTGACCTTCGCCGTGGTGGGCGCAGGCCCCACCGGCGTGGAAATGGCCGGCACGCTGGCCGAGATTTCGCAGCACACCCTGCGCGAAGAGTTCCGCCGCATCGATTCGCGCCGCGCCCGCGTCATCCTGATCGAAGGCGCACCGCGCGTGCTGGGCGTGTACCCGGAAGACCTCTCCCAGCGCGCCAAGGAGCAGTTGCAGGAACTGGGCGTGGAGGTGCTGGTGGGCGCCAAGGTGACCAACATCACGGCCTTCGGCGTGCACTTCGACACCATCGAGAACGGCACACCCACCTCGCACTTCTTGCCATCGCGCACGGTGGTGTGGGGCGCCGGCGTGGCCGCATCGCCGCTGGGCCGCTCGCTGTCCAAGAGCACGGACTGCGAACTGGACCGCGCCGGCCGCGTGATCGTGGAGCCGGACCTGACCGTACCCAGCCACCCCAATATCTACGTGGTGGGTGACTTGGCCAGCGCCAAGAGCTACCAGGATCCGGCCAACCCCACGCCCGTGCCCGGCATCAGCCCCGGCGCCAAGCAGATGGGGCGCAAGGCCGCGTTCAACATCATCCGCCGACGCCGGGGGCTGGAAACCCAGTCCTTCCGCTATGTCGACTATGGCTCGCTGGCCACCATCGGCCGGCGCGCCGCCGTGGCGGTGCTCGACCTGCCCTTCACGAAGAAGCAGGTGAAGTTCAGCGGCTTCCCGGCCTGGCTGTTCTGGCTCTTCGTGCACGTGTACTTCCTGATCGGCTTCCGCAACCGCATCGTGGTGATGTGGGACTGGGCCTGGGCGTACTTCACCTCGCAGCGCCACGCCCGCGTCTTCCCGGATCCGCACGCGCTGGAGCCCAATGCGATGCTGGTGCGCATGCCGCCCCCCACGACGGTGGCGCCCCCCGCAAGCGGCGGCTCCGCG
>NZ_JBASTH010000105.1:0-1564 GCF_049274795.1 Aquabacterium sp. | reverse complement strand
GCCTGTAAGTGTCTCAAAATCGATGATCAGATTCGGCTTGTTGCGCGAGGCCAGCGTGAGCGTGTCGGCAAGCACCATGCGGCCTTCGGCGTCGGTGTGCATGATCTCGATGGTGGTGCCGTTCAGCGCTGTCACGATGTCGTTCTGCTTGTACGCTTTCGGGCTGATGTGGTTTTGCGCGATGGCCAGCCAGCAGTCGATGTTGACCGGCAGCTTTTGCTGCGTAGCAGCGAGCAGGATACCAAGCGCCACTGCCGAACCATTCATGTCCTCGTGCATGCCGTGCATGTAGCGGGCCGGCTTGAGATTATGGCCGCCGGTATCGAAGCAGATCCCCTTGCCTACCAGCGCCACAGTTTGTTTGGCCTTGGCATGACGATAGCGCAGATGCACGATCGCCGCATCTTCCGTCTCGCTGCCCTGCGCCACCGCAACAAACGCGCCGGCACCCATCTTGCGCAATGCTTTTAGATCGAATTCCTTGAACTTCCAGCCTTGCTGTCTGGATAGCTCTTTGGTGCGCTTGCGATACAAGGCTGGAGTGAGTTCATTGGGCGGCAGCACAGTCAGGGTGCGGCACAGCAGATTGCCCTCTGCCTGCGCCTTGAGCAGGTCGAATACTTTTTTATCAGCGTAACCATGCAACGCGATTTTTTGCAGCGGCTTGCGCTGGTCTGCCTTTTTCTTGTGCAACGGCAGTGGCGCGCCGTTCACCCATGCCGCATACACCGCTGCTTCGGCGGCCAGCTGGCTTTGTGCTTTATCCCCCTGCACGACGATGGTGATGCTGGTTGGCTGTTCGTCCAGCAACAACTGCACAGCCTTGCGCGCCTGATTATGCAAAGCAAAATTCGTCTTGCTGAAATCCAGCATGGCCCAGACCAGCAAATTGCCATCGGCATGATTGGCTGTAACCGGTGCATCGCCGAATTTATCGGCCTTGATGCCGCGCCGCTTGAGTACTGCGAGCAACAGATCACGATATGGCACTTCACGTGGCAATACCTTGCCCTTGGGCATCAGTACCAGCAAATGTGCAGCATTCAAGGTTTTTGGTACAGCAGAAGCAGCGGTCAGTTGTGCTAGCATTACGTCCTCAAAAGTTATTCAATCAGCCCCGATTATACGGGCATTCAGACTACCAACTATGCGTCCATATCTTGACCTCATGCAACACGTGCTCGATCACGGCACAAAGAAAAGCGATCGCACCGGCACCGGCACAGTCAGTGTGTTCGGCTACCAGATGCGCTTCAACCTTGCGGAGGGCTTTCCGCTGGTCACCACCAAAAAATGCCACATGAAATCCATCGTGCATGAACTGCTGTGGTTTTTACAAGGTGACACCAATATCAAGTATCTCAAAGACAATGGCGTCAAGATCTGGGATGAGTGGGCCGACGAACAAGGCAACCTGGGCCCGGTGTATGGCAAGCAGTGGCGTTCCTGGGCCACACCCGATGGCCGCGTGATCGATCAAATTTCAGAAGTCATCGCGCAGATCAGGAAGAACCCGGACTCGCGCCGCCTGATCGTTTCCGCCTGGAACGTCAGCGATCTGGAC
>NZ_JBASTH010000104.1:0-2888 GCF_049274795.1 Aquabacterium sp. | reverse complement strand
CGCCCGGCCAGGCCAGCGGCCCGGCCCCCGTGCGCCTGGCCCTGCTGGTCGGCAACCGTGCCTACCCGCCGCCGTTCGACCTGCCCCCGGTGCACAAGAACGTCCGCGACCTGCAGGCCGTGCTCGAAAAGCGTGGCTTCAAAGTCACATCCGTGGTCGACCAGAACCCGGGCAACCTACGCCGCGTCATCAACCAGTTCGCCCAGCAATGCCAGAGCGCTCCGGCCGATGCCTCGGTGCTGTTCTATTACACGGGCCACGGCATGCAGGTCGAGGCCGAGAACCTGCTGCTGGGCTCCGGCGTGAACCCCAGCGCCAACGAGCCCGTGCTGCTCGACGGCAGCCTGCACTTCAAGCGCGACGTGATCGACGTGCTGCCCACGCGTCCGAGCGGCCTGACCATGACCGTGATCGACGCCTGCCGCACCAACCTGCGCGCCGCGCTCAAGGCCGGCGACGGCTTCAACCAGGTCGAAGCCCCCTCGGGCTGCCTGATCGTCTTCTCCACCGGCGCCGGCAAGCCCGCCATCTCGCCCTCGGTCGAGACGGCCAATACCTTCTACACAGCCTCCCTGGTCAAGGTGCTCAGCACGGCATCGGATGACATCACGTTTTCGGACATGTTCCGCCTCGTCAAGACAGACGTGCAGAACACGATGCTGAACCACCCCATCGCCGGCATCCGCGCCATGGCGCAGTTCCCCTTCATCGCCGAGAACGTGCGCATCAAGACGCGCCTGTCGCTGATCGCAGGGACGCAGGGCGCGCCCGTCAAGTTCAACAGCCAGGATGAGTCGGCGCTGTGGGCCGAGATCGAAGCCGCCGGCTGGCCGGCCGACATCATGCGGCTCTCGGACGACTACCTCAAGCGCTTTCCCAGCAGCACGCTGGCAGGCAGCGCCCAGGTGGCCCGCGAAGGCGCTGACGACGCGTTCAAGGCCATGCGCCGCAACGATGTGCGCCTGTTCAAGAGCGCCTTCTTTCCCAAGGCCGAGGCCGGCAACCCCGTGTGGGTGGAAATCCGCAAGGCCGCCCGTGGCGACAAGGATGCCGCCGCGCGGATCGCGCGCGTCTACCTGCGTGGTGAAGGCGTCGACCGCGATGCCAACCGCTACGAGGGCTGGATGCAGTACGCCGCCGCCCTGGGCAACGGTATCGCCTCGTACGAACTGGCCGTGTACTACCGCAACCTCGACCAGCCCGTGATGGCCGCCCAGTTCGAGACCCGTGCCCGCGAACTGGCCTACACTCCGCCACCCACGCTGGACCACAACCGCAAGTGACGCGCACCCACCCATGACCTGGAACAACAAAGTCATCTGGACGGAGGGCATGTTCCTCCAGCCTCAGCACTTCCAGCAGCACGACCGGCACGTCGAGCAGCAACTGCGCGACCGCCTGCAGGCCGGCTGGGCCTACGGCTGGGGCTTCTCCGCCATCACGCTGGACGATGCCGCCCTGAACCTGGGCAAGCTGGCCATCACCGCCGGCCAGGGCCTGCTGCCCGATGGCACCGCCTTCTCGCTGCCCAACAACGACGCCGCCCCGGCCGCCTTCGATGTGCCGGCCGATGTGCGCAACGAACTCGTCGTGCTGGCGCTCACGCTGCAGCGCCCGGGCGTGATCGAGTCCGATGCCGAAGAGGCCGGCGGCTCGCTGGGCACGCGCTACAAGGTCACCGAGGTCGATGTCGGCGACAACAACACCAACGCCGACCGCGATGCCGCCCTGCAGATCGGCCGCCTGAACCTGCGCCTGATGCTGGCGCGCGATGCCGTCGAGGGCTATGCCACGCTGGGCGTGGCCCGCGTGATCGAGCGCCGCGCCGACAACAAGGTGGTGCTCGACCCGCACTACGTGCCGCCCATGCTGCACTCGCGCGGCCATGTGATCCTTGACGGCTACGTGCGCGAGCTCTACGGCCTGCTGCACCAGCGTGGCGAGGCGCTGGCCAGCCGTCTGGCCCAGCCCGGCCGCAGCGGCTCAGGCGAGATCGCCGACTTCCTGCTGCTGGAAACCGTGAACCGCAACGAGCCGCTGTTCGCACACCTGCAGAACGTGTCGGTGCTGCACCCGGAGCGCCTGTACAGCGCCTGCCTGACACTGGCGGGCGATCTGTCCACCTTCCGCGAACGCCGCCGCCCCACGGTCTACCCCGAGTACGACCACGACGACCTGGCACGCACCTTCCGCCCTGTCATCGACGACCTGCGCCAGTCGCTGTCGATGGTGATGGAGCAGACCGCGATCCCCATCGAGTTGCAGGACCGCAAGTACGGCGTGCGCGTGGCCCTCATCCCCGATGTGGAGTTGCAGCGCAACGCCCAGTTCGTGCTGGCCGTGGCCGCGCAGATGCCAGGCGAGGCCCTGCGCGGGCGCTTCCCCACGCAGGTCAAGATCGGCCCGGTCGAGCGCATCCGCGACCTGGTCAATCTGCAGCTACCCGGCGTCACCTTGCGCCCCCTGCCGGTGGCACCGCGCCAAATCCCCTACCACGCAGGCTTCAACTACTTCGAGCTCGAAACCCGCAACAACGAGCTGTGGAAGCAGCTCGAAAGCTCCGGAGGCATGGCCATGCACATCGCTGGCGAGTTCCCCGGGCTGGAGCTGGAGTTCTGGGCCATCCGCGCCTGATCAGGGCCTGACACGACCGCGCAACAGGCCCATGCCAGCCTTGTCGACCACACCACGCACAGCGGCCCACCGGGCCGCTTTCCGCGAACGCCGCCGTGACATCACGGTCGGTCAGAAAGCATCGTCATGAGCGATCAAGATCCCTTTGCCGCGTTCGAGTCGGAACGCACTGTCATCAAGCCCAGCGCCGGGCGCGCGCGCCAGGGCGGTCAGGCCGGCGGCGCCGGTGGTCCCGGTGGTGGTGGCTTTGGCGG
>NZ_JBASTH010000103.1:0-3249 GCF_049274795.1 Aquabacterium sp. | reverse complement strand
CCCGGGCTGACGGACATATGCCTTGTCACTGGGTCGTTCGCGCACGGGTATCAATGGCTCTACGCGCTGCCAGAAATCATCTGTGACCACCCAGGAATCCACACGCTTTTTTGTCGCCACGGCTTCGCCCTTGGCCGCGTCTGCTGCGGCTCAGGGCGATAGTTTACTATTTGCGGATAAATTCTAAGTACGTGGTCAAGATCAAGATGTTCCAGGCGCGGCGCTGGATCGCCGATGACGGCATGCGCATCGCCGTGGCCGCTGATCGGCTGGGTTATGACTCCGAGACCTCGTTCAGCCGGGCCTTCAAGCGCATCATCGGGCATCCGCCCAGCGCGTCGCGCGTGGGGCAGGTGGCCGTGATGGCGTGAGTGCTGAGCCGGCCTCAGTCTTCCAGAATCAGCAGCGCTTCATCGCGCCAGTAGTTGGCCGCTGCATAGAACCCTTCCCATACACAGCCATTGCAGCCCCGGCCACAGCAGGTGGTGGGCTCCGGCGGCGGTGGCCTCAGGGTGAGGCCCTGGCTTGCCGCGCGTTCTTGCAGCGCCTGGAAAGCCGCGCGGGCTTGTTCCAGGTCAGTGAGCAGGCCGGTCATGGGGGATCTTGGGCAGCAGTGTTGGCAAGGGGCGTCGCCACGGGCGCCCCCCGGGGAAGGGGATGCCATGATATAGATCCCTGCGGTTTCCGGCTTAGAGTGTCTGCACGATGCCTGTCCTGCCCCCGTCCAGACCTGTCACTTGGCGCACCCTCATCCTCACGGCGGTGCTGCTGCTGCTGTTGATGACCGGCCTGGCCGCTGCCGCCGGCTGGTGGGCCTGGAACCACCTGGTAGCCCAGGTGGCGCTCAAGGAGCAAAAAGCCCTGATCAAGATGCCGGAGCAACTGGCCGTGCGTGCGGCCGTGAGCAACCGTGTGCAGGTGACGATCGATGAACGCCTGCCCGTGCGTGTGCCCATCTCGCAGGCGCTCAGCATCCCCATCACCGAGCCCATCCCCATCAAGGTGGCGGTGGACACCACCGTGCCCATCGACCTGGAGGTGCCCGTCAAGCATGTGCTCAAGGTGGACCAGGCCATCGACCTGGATGCCAAGGTGCAGACCCGCGTGCTGGGCTTCAATGTGACCTTGCCTATCAAGGGGCGGGTGCCCTTGCGCGCCGATGTGCCGGTGGATCTGGTGATCCCGGTGCGCAAGCAGATCCCGGTGTCGCTGAACATGCCGGCCGTGGTGCGCCTGCCCGAGCCGCTGCGCGCCCAGGTGGACACGGTGTTCGAGACCACCATCCCCATCAAGCAGGCCCTGAGTCTGCCGGTCACGGCGCCGGTGGATGCCACCTTGACCTTCCCTGGCCAGGTGGTGGAGGCCGGCCTGCAACTGGTGCGGCTGGATCTGCCCTTTGATGCGATCCGCGTGCTGCCTCGCGAGGCGCCGCGTTGGTGGCCACAAGGCTGGCCCGTGGCCGGCTCTGTCGCGCGCGGCGTGGTGGGCGTTGGGGGGGGCGAGGCGCAGTTGCCTGCCAGTGCGTCTGGCCTGGTGCCGGCGGCGTCGACACCGTCGTCTTCCCAGTCACCCGTGGGTGGTGAGGGTCTGAAGCTGCGCGGCCAATGAGCAACGCTCCTTCAGCCTTGTCCGCAGCACCGACGCCCCGAGGCTGGCACCGGCCGGTCACGCGCCGAGCGCTGCTGCTGGTGAGCCTGCTGACCGCGCTGCTGTGGCTGGCGCTGGTGGTGGTGGGTTTCCTCCATGTGCGGCGCGAGTGGGTGACGGTGCTGGAGATGCGTCAGCAGCCGGTGCAACTGTGCCTGCCATCCGGCATGGCCGCAAGCGCCGAGGTGGCTGAGCCGGTGTTCACTCGCCTGGAATCCACTCAGCACCTGAAGCTGCGTTTGAATCAGGAGATGCGCGTGCAGGTGCAGAACAATCTCAAGGCGCACGCCGTGGTCGACACGGTGGTGCCGGTGCACACGGTGGTGAACTTCGAGGGCGACATCCCCGTGGACACCACGGTCAACGCCGAGGTGCCTGTGGTGTCGTGGTGGCCCAGCTTCACAGTGACCATCCCGGTGAAGGTGGTGGTACCCGTCAAGGTGTCCGTGCCCGTGTCGGCTCAGGTGCCGCTCGCGCTGGCGCTGGATGTGGCGGGTGAGTTGTCAGGCCCATTGCGCGTGCCCGTCAAGACGGTGATCGACACGCAGGTGGCCCTGCGCGCCAATGTGCGTGCGCAAGTCAGCAGCCGCACGGATTTTTCACTGCTGGCGCCGGTCGAGCCCTTTGCGGTGGATATCCGCCATGCGCGGCTGCAGTTGCCGATGGCGGATTTCGGGTGGACGCTGGTTCCGGATGGCTCCGCGCAGGTCACGGCACGGCCGTGAGCCGCACGATGGTGTCCTGGGCATTCGGAGCCCGCATCCGTGCCACGAAGGAGCCTGCATCGTTGATCGCGTGCACGGCGATGAGCACTGCGCCGCTCGGCAGCGCCGCGCCTTTTGACCGTACCAGGTCGGTGAGGTCTTGCAGCACGCCCTCGCGCCAGATGAAGGCTCGCCCCATGCCCCAGTGGCATTCCTGCGATCCGCTCGGCCCGACACAGCCCATGATCACGCCGCGGCTGTTGATCACGGGATCGGCCATGAAGCGCGTATCGCCAGCGGGTAGCAGTGGTGTCAGCACACCGTTGTGCCAGCGCGCCAGTGAGGACGTGACGTCAGGCGATGTCGTCGATAAGCGTGGATAGCTCTTGACCACCACCTGCCGCTGATCGTTCCGGGGCGCTGGTCGATCACTTGCAGTTGCCCGTCCAGCCACACGGCAGCGCGCGACTGGCCTTGGTTATCGACATCGGCATAGCCGGCGACATCGCCCCGGTTGTTGATGCTGCCGATGGTGCCAATGCGCCCATACCCACCCGTGGGCAGGCTCACGGTGCCGCCAGCCTGTGTCCAGGTGCCGGCATCCCACAGGACCATGCCGGCTTCATTGGGCTTGGCGCCCGTCCAGTTGGGCTGGCCGCTGCCGGTGGGCAGCGTGGTCTCTCGGCCAGTGGCCAGGTCGACCAGGATGCCTTGCGCGGCGAGCTTGCCGCAGCGGGATGAATAGTGCGAGATGCCTCCTCGCTCGCTGATCTTGAGTCGGCCTTGCAAAACCGCCACAACCTCGATGGATACAGGTGGGATCGGGCAATTGGGGCTGGTCAGAACTCTCGGTTTTGTGTGCAATGACGCTCAGTTTCTGGGAGTTTTGAGGACCTGA
>NZ_JBASTH010000102.1:0-2986 GCF_049274795.1 Aquabacterium sp. | reverse complement strand
AACAAGAACTAAAGGAGCGAGGCGTCGAGGTGCAGGTGGCTCTGGAGATGGGCAGCCGCGAGTCCGTTCGAGAGGCGGTGGCGGAGGGGCTGGGCCTAGGCGTCGTGGCGGAAACAGCCTACAGGCCAGATCCTCGCCTTGTTAAGTTAACTATTTCAGACACCAGCATGGCGACACAGGTGCACTTCATCTGTAGAAAGGAGCGGCATCAAGCTCCTCTGATCTCGACCTTCCTGGGTTTGGCGCATAGCGTAAGTCAGAAAATTGCCTAGGTATGGAACTTGGATTCCATGCAGCCGTGGGGCATGGGACCGAGGGGCAACTGTTCGCCTGTAGGCCGACTTAAGTTAAGGGTTGTAGGACGCCCGTAATCGCGCGGCGATCCCATCTTGACTGCGGGGCGCGGTCGTGTATCTGAATATGCGCTGTCAGGCTGACTGCCAGCGGTATGGCAGCAGCTCGCCGATCTGGGTGGCGGGCTGCATGGGCAGGCGTGCCATGACATCGCGCAGGTAGGCGTAGGGTCGTGCCCGTTCATGGGGAGACGTGTGCTAGACCATGACTGCAGCTCCCTCGATACCGGTCATCGATGCTGCCGCGCTGCTGGGTGAGCCAATGACAGCTTTGTGCCAGGCACCGTGAACTCAGGTCACGGCCGCGACCGACAGCAACCGCTGCAGTGCTGGCATTCACCGTACTGACAGGCAGACGTTGACAACGTGACATCACGTCGGAAACTGGTTTCAGCAAACCGCTGGAGCCAACCATGCAACCACTGAAACTCACCCTCAAAGGCTTTCGGGGCATCCGTTATGGCCTGGGGCAAGACGTGTTGACCCTGGACTTCGAGCGCCTGGCCGATGGCGCTGAACTCGTCGCCATTGCAGGGGCCAATGGGCGGGGCAAGACCACGCTGATGGACAACATGCACCCCTATCTGACGATGCCGTCACGGGCGGCCTTGAGCGGCCCCGGCGGCTTTTCCTACTACGACCATGTCTGTCTACCGGAAAACGAAAAGGATCTGACCTGGTCACATGAAGGCAGGTGCTATCGATCCCAAGTGGTGATCCGGCTCAACGGGCGCCGCAAGACCGAGGCCTATTTGCATGCACTCAGTGATGAGGGCCAATGGCGCCCCGTCTGTCTCGACGATGGTCTGGTGTCCGATGGCAAGGTCGAGACCTACAGCCGCTGTGTGGAATCCATTTGTGGCAGCGCTGATACCTTCTTCACCTCCGCGTTCTCAGCGCAGGGCAAGCGCCAACTCAGCACCTACCGCAATGCCGAGATCAAGAGCCTGCTGTCCGACTTGCTCGGCCAGGAAGAAATCCGAGCGTTGGGGCAAAAGGCCAATGACACCGCCAAACTGATCAAGGCCGGGCTGTCGTCCATCAGGCAGGAGTTGGCCGGCCTAGATGCGGAGCATGCTCGCCTGGATGCGGGACTGCATCGCTTGCAAGGTGCATCCGACCGAGTTACGCAGACCTTGATTGAGCGAGAACAAGCGCAGCAGGCATTGGATGGGCATCGGGTTGGCCATGCCCGCTTGCAGGCACAACGGGATCAGTCACAGAGCACCGAGGCGCGTCGTGCGCAGTTGCTTGAGGAGCGCAAGGCGTTGATCGTTGCCGGCACGCGAGCCATCGAGGGGCTCAAGGCTCAAGAGCAGGATGCCTTGCAAGGCTTGGAGCGCTTGGCGCAACGCATCAACAGTAGGCGCACGCAAGCGCAGTCTCGGCAAAGCGCGCTCATGCAATCACGTCGCCAGTGCCTGAACGTGCTGGAAGAAGCTGACACGGTCCAGCGTGCGGCACATCGCCTGCCTCTGGCTGAACTGGTGCTGAGTGCCAGGCAACAGGAGATCGTTGTGTGCCGACAGCAGGTGCAGGCGATGAGGGATGCACAGGCCACGGAACGACTGCTAGTGCAGAAGCTAGCCAGCATCGAACTGGAGGCAGGCAGGGCGGCTTTGAAGGCCCAGGAGTTGGCGCACCGCTTTGGCCTGGTCGGTGAGGTGCCTTGTGCAGGCACCGATCTGCAAGGGCAATGCAAGCTGCTGGGGGATGCGCATGAAGCCCAGACCCTGATGCCCAGCGCACAAGGCCAGATAGGTCGTCTGGCACAGGACAAGGCCCTGGCAGAACAGGAACTGTCCCTGATCCGCCATCGGTACGAAGAACTGTCCCTGGCGCCGCAAGCGCTGGCTCGGGCCGAACGCTTGGTCGATATGGCTCGAACACGGGTGTCCCGCTTGTCGCTGCTGGCGACCAGGGCGGGTCAGATCACCCAAGCCCGCGCCGCCTTGCAGACCATTGAGCTTGAACTGTCCTCATTGGCAGCCGAGCTTGGCCGGACTCAAGACTACGAAGCGACCGAAGAGCAGGCCGAGCGCCAACAGATCGAGGCAACGCGCCAGCGGATCGCGCAGGCCCTGGTGCAACAGGCGCAGCATTTCCGGGAGGCGCTCAATCGCCTGGACGCGGTGCTTCATGGTTTGCCAACGCCCTTTGACCATCAGATGCTGGCCGCTGCCGCCCAGGCTGAGGCGCAAGCGCGCCTGGCCTTGTCCACCGCAGAGCAAGCCCACTTGGCCGCCGAGCGCGATGCCCAGTCCAGGATCGAATTGATGGCTCAGGCGCGGGCCCTGGCTGAGCGGCGTGTGCAGGTGCAATCTCGCATGGCCCGAGCGGAGGACAGCTTGGGAAGTTGGAACTTGTTTGCCCGATGCATGAGCAACGATGGCCTGATCGCCCTGGCCATTGACGATGCCGGCCCGGCTTTGTCTGGCTTGGCCAATGACTTGCTGCTGGCCTGTTATGGCCCACGCTTCACCGTGTCCATCCTCACGCTGGTGGAGTGAGGTTGCCCCTGAATTTCGGAGCGCTTAGCCCGGGTTTCATGCGGCGTTCTTGCGCTGAGCCGCCAGCCAGCGTTGCTCGTATTGCATGGGGCTGAGATAGCCCAGCGCCGAATGCAGACGAGA
>NZ_JBASTH010000101.1:0-98759 GCF_049274795.1 Aquabacterium sp. | reverse complement strand
CCGCAGCCGCAAGGCTGGCCGGCAGCGGCGCGCGGGCTGCTGCTGGAGCCGCCAGCAGCGCGCGGTCGGCGTTCCAGGCCGGTTCTGCTTCGGCAGGCGGTGGCCTCAAGGGTGCCGCTGCGGGCTTCGGCAATGTCGCCAAGACAGGCGCTCAGGCAGCCGGGCAGAAGGTGGCCGATGGCGCGCGTTCGATGAAGGAACGTACCGCCGCAGCTTTCCGCCAGGAAGGCACGACTTCGGCGGGAGGCGGTACAGCCGCCGCATCGGGCGGCCCAGCGTCTGGTGGTGATACGCCCTCCACCGCGCCGCAAGAGCAACCCGCCTGGGCCAAACGCCTGCATCGCCGCCAGCAACTCACCCATGCCGCAACCACCGCCGCCCACGCGCTGCGCGGGGGCGACGGCGGCAGCTCCAGCCAGGGGCCGAGTCTGCGCGATTCCGATTCCTGATCTTCAAGGAGAACAACCATGCGATTCAAACGACCGCAGGTGCGCTACGCCGATACGCCGCAGCCTGCGACCCCTTACCAGTCCGCCGCGCAGGTGTGGGACGAACGTATCGGTTCGTCCCGCGTGCAGGCCAGGAGCTGGCGCCTGATGGCTTTTGGCTGCCTGACGCTGGCGGTGCTGATGGCCGGCGGCCTCGTGTGGCGTTCCGCGCAGTCCATCGTGACGCCCTACGTGGTGGAGGTGGACAACGCGGGCCAGGTGCGCGCCGTGGGCGAGGCCGCCACGCCGTACAAGCCCAGCGATGCCCAGGTGGCCTACCACCTGGGCCGCTTCATTGGCCTGGTGCGCTCGCTGTCCATCGACCCCATCGTGGTGCGGCAGAACTGGCTGGACGCCTACGACTACACCACCGACAAAGGCGCCGTGGTGCTCAACGAGTACGCCCGCGTGAACGATCCGTTCGCGCGCATCGGCAAGGAGTCGGTGACGGTGCAGATCACCAGCGTGACCCGCGCGAGCGATGCCTCGTTCAACGTGCGCTGGACGGAACAACGCTTCGTCAATGGCGCTCCTGCCGGCACCGAACGCTGGAACGCGGTGATTTCCATCGTGCAGCAGACCCCGCGCACCGAACAGCGCCTGCGCAAGAACCCCCTAGGCATCTACGTCAACGGCCTGTCGTGGAGCCGCGAACTGGATTCTTCCGAAGGAGCAAAACCATGAATGATCTTTTCCGTAAATCAGTTTTGCCGGTGATCCTGCTTGCCCTGGCGGGCTGCGCCACGCAGGGCAAGCCGCCGCCGACCATCTCGCTCGATGAGCCGGTGCAGGCGCAGAAGCTGCCGGAGCCGCCCGCACCTGTGGAGGCGGTCGCCGTGCCCGAGGTGCTGCCAATGCCGGCGCAATTGAAGCCGGCGCCCGAGGGCGAAGAAGCCAAGCCGGTGCCGGAGCCGGCCGACGAGAAGGTGCGCGTCTCACGGGCCAATACCGAGGCGCGAGTCGCGCCCACGCGCGAGGGCTACGTCAATGCGATTCAGGTCTGGCCCTTCACGGATGGCGCGCTGTATCAGGTCTATGCGGCCGTGGGCCGCGTGACCGTGATCGCGCTCCAGCCGGGCGAGGAGCTGGTGACGGTGGCCGCTGGCGACACGGTGCGCTGGATCGTCGGGGACACATCGAGCGGCAGCGGCGAAGCGCTGCGCGTCAACGTGATGGTCAAACCGATCCGCTCGGGCCTCAAGACCAATCTGGTCATCACCACCAGCCGCAGGACGTACCTGATGGAGCTGACTTCGACCGAAAAGACATGGATGGCGTCGGTGTCCTGGGAGTATCCGAAGGACAAGATGCTGGCCTTGCAGCGTCAGGCACAGGCGGCCAGCGCCGTCGCGCCGGTCGATACCGGGCTCTCGCTGGAGAAGATCCGTTTCCGCTACACGGTCAGCGGCAGCAATCCGCCGTGGAAGCCGCTGCGCGCCTTCGACGACGGGGAGAAGGTCTATATCCAGTTCCCGCCCGGCATCGCCCAGGGCGAGTTGCCGCCGCTGTTCGTCATTGGCGCACAGGGCGATGGGCAACTGGTGAACTACCGCTTTCGGCCGCCGTACTACATCGTGGATCGCCTGTTCGGCGCGGCCGAACTGCGCCTGGGAGGCGACAAGGGCGACGTGGTGCGCATCGAACGCACGGACGGCACGCGGAGGAACTGACCATGAGCCAGGACGACACTCCCGACCTCGCCACGCCACAGGCGGGCAAGGTAGCGCCCGAGGCAGTGGCGCTGCGCGCACAGCCGCGCCCGGTCACGCGCCTGAACCGGCGCACGCTGGCCATCCTCGTCGGCGGCCTGTCGGTCGCCGTGCTCGGGGCCACGATCTGGTCATTGCAGCCGCACCGGCGCGACGCGGGCGAACAGACCGAGCTTTACAACGTCGATCGCGTATCGAAGTCCGAGGGGCTGGATGGCCTGCCTTCCGACTACTCGAAGCTGCGGAAGGTGCCCGAGTTGGGGCCGCCGCTGCCGGGCGATCTCGGCCCGGCCATCGTGAACTCGCAGCAGCCGGCCATGGCCGCTTACACGGCCCCCGGCCATGATCCGAATGACGCCTTGCGCAAGGAAGCGGAGGCCGCTGCGGCTTCGTCGGTGTTCTTCCGCTCGGGCGGCCAAGGCCAGGCGGCCGCCACGGTGGCGCAGGCGGCGCCGGGTGCGAGCGGTGCCAGCACACTCGCGGCTTTCGACCCGCTCGCTGCCGGGCCTGCCTCGACGGCGGCCCAGCCTGCCGACCCGACCGCCGTGCAGAACCGGCAAGAGCAGAAAGAGGCGTTCCTGAAAGCCGGTTCTACGGAAACCCGCAATTCCGGCAATTTGGCGCTGCCGGCGTCGCCGTATCAGGTGATGGCCGGTACGGTGATCGCAGGCGCGCTGGTGACGGGCATCAAGTCCGATCTTCCGGGCGATGTGATCGCCACCGTCACGGAGCCGGTCTATGACACGGCCACGGGCAAGTTCCTGCTGATCCCGCAGGGATCGCGCATCCTCGGCAGATACAACAGCCAGGTCAGCTACGGGCAGAGCCGCGTGCAGGTGGTGTGGAACCGCGTCATCCTGCCGGACACGTCCTCGCTGACACTCGACAATCTCGTGGGCACCGACCCGGCCGGCTACGCGGGCCTGGAAGACGACGTGGACTGGCACTGGAAGCGCATCTTTGCCGGTGCGGTGCTGACGACGCTGCTGGGCGTCGGCGCCGAGCTGGCCGCGCCGGAGAACCGGCAGGACGGCAACCGCATCGTGATCGCCGGGCGCGACAGCGCGCAGGACAGCATCAATCAGGTCGGGCAGGAGATCACCCGGCGCAACATGAACATCCAGCCGACGCTGACGGCACGGCCGGGCTTGCCGGTTCGGGTGATCGTGGCGCGCGACCTCGTGTTGCGTCCTTACCAACCCATGTTCTATCAGCTTGAAGGTGCGCGATGAGTACCGCCCGAAAACTCCGCCTCGGCCCGTTGCCGTCCAGCGGTAGCACGAAGCTGACGTTCACCTGCCCGGCCAGCCTGAAAGCCGACCTCGACCGTTACGCCGCGCTGCACGCACAGGCGTATGGCGAGGCGGTCGATGCGGTGACGCTGATCCCGCACATGCTGGAGGCGTTCATGGCGGGGGATCGGGGATTCAGGAAGGGAAGTGGGAACAAGGCCGCACCGCCGAAGCCGGGTTGACGATGCGGGCGCATCCACCATCCGCTCACGATGAAAGCGCAGCCTCGGGCTGCGCTTCCGTTTTTGGGAATGGATTGCGACCAGCCGGGGCATAGATGGCTATGCGATCTTGCCCGCTGCGGCGCCCCTGCGTTTGCCACCGCGAAGCACCCATGTGGCACCTAGCTAGAAATGCAGCAAGAGCGCGCCGCAGCCTGAATCTAGGCTAACCTATTGCCCCATAAGCCCTTTCGCACCGCTGCATGTCTGCAAGAAAGACTTGACAGCGGACATTTTTCATGGCGGGGTAAAAGGCCCTTTTAGCGAGGGCGGCCGAGGGTGCCGGTATGGTCCGTGCCGTGCGTGGCGGCATCCTCATGCGGCCGGGTGTCCACGAACGGCGCAGGGCTGGAGTTGGCTGCGGCGTCGTCGAACCGGCTGTCCAGCGCAAAGAATGAGTCGGATGCAAAGCCCGAATCCTGGAAGCGCGATGCCCGTTCGGCACGGCGCTGGTGGAGCTTTTGCGCCAGTTCAGCCCGCGCGGCCACCAGGGGCGAGACATCGGCGGCGGGTGCCCCCGCAGGGGCCGTACCCGTTCTGCCAGCGGCCATGGATGAGGATGCCGCGAGCGGGCCACCCAGGGCCCATTGGGCCAGCAGGGCAGGGCGAGGCCAGTGGCCTGCCTGGCAGCGGATGTAGCGGATGCGGCAGGACTCCAGTACGGCTTCCTTGAGGCGCTGGCCGCGCTCGGTACCGCGGCGCTGCGTGCTGTCCAGATCGATCACGGAGATCACGGCCCCGTTGGGCGTGCAGATGGCGAAGGTGACGGTGAGGGCGTGCAGCCGGTCGAACCACCAGCGGGCCTGGTACTCGTTGGAACTCTGGCAAAAGCGCAGCAGGTTGAGCTTGGCCAGCACCACGTGCTGGGGCAGGGCGGCCTTCAGCTCACGGAACAGCAGGCGCTCCTCGGTGGTGAACACGGGGCGGGCGTTGAGCTTGAAATCGCGCGGCCAGTCTTTGAATTGACGCTGACGGCTGCCGCGCCAGCCCATTCCGCCCGCGAACCCCAGGGCCAGAGCCAGCAGCAGGAGGAGGATAGGTTGCCAAAAGTCGCTGAACATCATTGCGCCCCGGTTGATTGTCGCCGGCGGGCAGCGATTCCGTCCGGCAGTGCTCCGATGGTAGAGCGGGGGCGATGTTAATGGTATCCCGGTCTAGGGGTTAACCCTGGGCATTGGGGGGGGCAGCGCTTACAGCGAGCCGCGCAAGGACGTCAGCCAGTCCTTGATGCGCAGGTAGTTGCGCTTGAAGCCGAAGGCCAGGTCGGCCGACACGGCCAGCAGCGAGCCTTCCAGGTGCGAGCCCAGGGTGTCCGGGGGCAGGTTCAGCCAGGCTTCGGCGTCGGCGCCGTCGGTTTCCAGCTGAGCGCCGGCCCGCAGGGCGATGCGCAGCATCGGGCGGTTTTCCGTCAGCGCGTGGATCACCAGGGCGCGGGCGCCGTGGTTGCGCGCATGCATGATGGCGTGCTCGAACAGGCGCTGGCCCAGGCCACGGCCACGGCCGCTGGGCAGCACGGACACGCCGAACTCCATGGCCGGCGGGCGCTTGCTGTTGGGGCCGGTGCCGCCGGGCAGGGCGGCCAGGTGGGCCACGGCGACCAGGCGCAGGCGGCGGTCGAACACACCGAAGACCTCGTCGCGCTTGAAATCGATCGAGGCGGTGTAGCGGCTCATCTGCTCCAGCGGCGCGGGGCTGCCGAAGCGAAGGTAACGGTCGTGCTCGTCCAGCTGGGCCAGATGGTCCAGAATGCGGCGGCGGTGACGCGCCTTGAGTGTGCGAATGGGCACCCAGCGGGGGATGGGGCGGCGCTGCTTCTGGTCAGCCGCCTCGGTCCCACTTTTCAGGGCTTGCATGCCGAACCGTTCCATCTCGGACATCGGTTTGACAGTAAACATGTTTGGTCCTTGGGATCCTAGGGTAAACACTAGGGTGTGCGTACTTTAACGGCTCGCCCCCAGGCACGCAAGCGCAAAAGGCACGGACCTGCAGGGAATCAACCATGCATCGACGCCTTGTGACAACGCGTTGATTTGTGCTACATTGTTGGATTCCCGTTTTGGCTGCCGGGAAATTACCTTTGGCATGGCTACGCTTTTTGAGCGCCATGTCGCCATCGCCTGTCGCGAGGCCACCATCCAGTTCCCCAAGAAGTGGTACCAAGGCAGGCAGTCAGCCGATTTTTATCTCACAAGGAACTCTCATGAAGACCTTCAGCGCCAAGCCGGCCGAAGTTACGCACGAGTGGTTTGTGATCGATGCCACCGACAAGGTGCTCGGACGAGTGGCCAGCGAAGTCGCTCTCCGCCTGCGTGGCAAGCACAAGCCCATTTACACCCCCCACGTCGACACCGGTGATTTCATCATCATCGTGAACGCCGACAAGATCCGTGTGACCGGTACCAAGGCCACGGACAAGGTGTACTACCGTCACTCGGGCTTCCCTGGCGGCATCTACGCCACGAAGTTCAAGGACATGCAAGCCAAGCACCCTGGTCGCGCCATCGAGAAGGCTGTCAAGGGCATGCTGCCCAAGGGCCCCCTGGGTTACGCGATGATCAAGAAGCTGAAGGTCTACGGTGGTGGCGAACACCCCCACACCGCTCAGCAACCCAAGCCGCTGGAAATCTAAGGAGCCACGATGCCTATCGGTAACTGGAACTACGGCACGGGTCGTCGCAAGTCGTCCGTCGCTCGCGTCTTCATCAAGAAGGGCACCGGCCAGATCCTGGTCAACGGTCGCCCGGTCGAGCAATACTTCGGTCGTCAGACCTCGATCATGGTCGTCAAGCAGCCTCTGGTGCTGACGAACAATGCCGAGGCCTTCGACATCAAGGTGAACGTCCACGGTGGTGGCGAGTCCGGCCAAGCTGGCGCTGTGCGCCACGGCGTGACCCGCGCCCTGATCGATTTCGACGCTGCGCTCAAGCCTGAGCTGAGCCGCGCCGGCTTCGTGACCCGCGACGCCCGCGAAGTCGAACGTAAGAAGGTCGGTCTGCACGGTGCTCGTCGCCGGAAGCAGTTCAGCAAGCGCTGATCGACTGCCTCGCGCAACAAAAACCCGCCCAGGGCAACCTTGGCGGGTTTTTTGTTGCCTGTGTCGGGCGTGTGGTGCAGCGGAGCTTGTCATAACGCGCGCTGGTAGCGCACGCCCACCGCCATCTGGCTGGCGTGGGTGGCGTCGTGGTCGGGGTTCTGCTTGTAGGCGGCTGCGGCGCTCACGGCACTGTCAGCCGACAGGCGCGCGGTGTAGCGGGTTTCGAGCGTCCATTCCCGGGCGCCGGGTTGCAGGCCGGTGCCAGTGATGTCCTGGGTGCCCGGTTGCCCGTCAAGGGACAGGCTGCCGGCGCGCGTGCTCAGGGGGGCTGCAGCATCAGGCTCAGGCGGTCACCAGGATGCCAACTGTCGGTCTTGAGCAGGCCCAGGCCGTAGGCATTGGCCATCAGGTGGCTGCTCACGCTGCCTGGCAGGCGGGCCGGTGGTGCGGGTCTGCGGGCTGAGGGCATGGCTTCCGGCTGCATCGGCCTGTTCGGTCAGTCTGCCATCTTCATGCGGGCTGGCCACTGACAGGTTCACGGTGTGGTGCCGCCCCTGGTGGCTTAGCTCCACCACGCCGGCGCCCGCGCAGATGGGGGCGCAGCCCTGGCCCTGGACCCAGGCTACGCGGCCCGTCCAGGCGCTGCCCAGGTGGGTGGCGGTGCTGGCGAAGCGGTGGTCTGGCACCAGGGCCACCAAAGGGTTGGCCACGACGGATTCCAGCCCTGACAGCCGGGCGGACAGGCGCGTATCGGCCAGCCCCAGGTTGCGGGCGGCCAGGCCGCCGCGGCCCACGCTCCAGGTGGTGCCGGAACTCATGCGCAGTTGCAGCATGGTGGCCGATGCCTGTTGCGAGATGGCCGTGGGCACGCGGGGATACAGCGTGCCCAGGGGACGGGGCACGGCGCTGTCGGCCTGCCGGACGCGGATGCGGATGCGGATGAACTGCATGCTGCCCGGCAGTGTGGTTTCGAGCGTGCGGTCTGCGCGGCCGGTATCCGTGGTGGCCAGGTGCTGGGGGCGCTGATCCGGGCCAGCATGCCGCCCACGGGCAGCAGCCTGCCTGCGGCGATGTCGGTGCGGCCCAGCGGGGTGGGACGGCTCTGGGAGGTGGTGCGGCGCAGCTTGAGCGGCGGAGGTCGGCTTGGTGATGCTGGTCCCGTGCGCGGCACTCATGGCATCGCCAGGCGCGAGGTACTGGGGCTGTGCGCATGGTGTGCTGCCGCCGGGCAGGGCGAAACGGGATGCGGCAGACATGGTGGAATCGATCGCACAGGCAAGAAATCAAGGATGACTGGTTGTCGGTGGGGCGCCGGCGTCCAGAAACCCGGGGCCGTGATCTATGTCTCGACCAGCAGGGGCATCGCGTAACGGAGTGCAACGTCACGGCAAGTCCCTACAATCGCGGGTTCCGGCAAGGGGCGGCGTCCTTCCGGTGTTGTCGTCAAAGCCGTGGTCAACTTCTTCAGCAAGGACTGGACATGATCAATGTAGGCATCGTGGGTGGCACCGGCTACACCGGCGTGGAACTGTTGCGCCTGTTGTCGCAGCACCCCCAGGTGCGCCTGAAGGCCATCACCTCCCGCAAGGAGGCCGGCATGCCCGTGGCCGACATGTATCCCAGCCTGCGTGGCCATGTGGACCTGGCCTTTGTCACTCCTGACGATGCCGGCCTGGCCGAGTGCGACGTGGTGTTCTTCGCCACCCCGCACGGCGTGGCCATGGCCCAGGCGCGTGAGCTGCTGGCCGCCGGCGTCAAGGTGATCGACTTGGCGGCGGATTTCCGCCTGCAGGACGTGGCCGAGTTCGAGCGCTGGTACGGCATGCCGCACAGCTGCCCCGACTTGCAGGCCGAGGCCGTCTACGGCCTGCCCGAACTGAACCGTGAGGCCATCAAGAAGGCCCGCATCATCGGCAACCCGGGCTGCTATCCCACCTCGGTGCAGCTGGGCTATGCGCCGCTGCTCAAGGCCGGCCTGATCGAGTCCACGGGCCTGATCGCCAACTGCGCCTCGGGCGTGTCCGGTGCCGGGCGCAAGGCCGAGGTGCACGCGCTGATGGCCGAGGCCAGCGACAATTTCAAGGCCTACGGCGTCAAGGGCCACCGCCACGGCCCCGAAATCAACCAGCAACTGCGCGTGATTGCGGGCAATGCGCAGGTGAACGCCCTGTTTGTGCCGCACCTGCTGCCGCTGATCCGCGGCATTCATTCCACCCTGTACGCGCGCCTGAACAGCGCGGGCCAAGCGGCCGATCTGCAGGCCACCTTCGAAGCCTTCTACCAGGGCGAGCGCTTCGTCGATGTGCTGCCGGCCGGCAGCGCGCCCGAGACGCGCAGCGTCCGCGCCAGCAACACCGTGCGCATCGCCGTGCACAAGCCGCTGCCCGACACCGTGATGGTGCTGGTGGTAGAGGACAACCTCACCAAGGGCGCGTCTGGCCAGGCGGTGCAGTGCATGAACCTGATGTGCGGTATCGAAGAGCACGTGGGCCTGACCCAGGTGCCGGTGCTGCCCTGATGCGCTGGCGGCTGCTTCGTCGCCGTCTGTCGATCAGCGCGCCGCGCATGACGGTGCGCAGCCACATGGCGTGGCCTGTGCGCTGGGCGGTGTGGGCCGTATCTCTGGGGTTTTCCGGCGCGCTGGCGCTGTGGGCCTTCGAGTTCGGCAAGGGCATTGCCGGCCTGGACCGCGAGAGCCGGGTGTCGGCGCAGGCCCTGACCGAGGTGCGCCAGCAACTCGAGGCGGTGCGGCTGGACCGTGAACGCGCCCAGTCCATCGCCAACACGGCCGACAGCCTGCTCAAGGCCGAGCGCGCCACCCAGGCTCGCCTGGCCGAAGAGGTCAAGGCCCTGGAGATGCAGAACCAGGCCCTCAAGGACGACCTGGGCTTCTTCGAGCGCTTGCTGCCGGCCTCGGGCGATGGTTTGTCGGTGCGCGGCCTACAGGCCGACCAGCCGGCCGCTGGCCAGTTACGCTTCCAACTGCTGGTGATGCAGCAGGGTGGCCGCGCCTTGCCTGATTTCAAGGGGCGCTACGAGGTGCTGCTCAGCGGCACGCAGGATGGCCGCGCCTGGAGCATGCCGGCGCCCGCCGTGACACGGCCCCTGCAGTTCAAGCAGTACCAGCGCATTGATGGCCTAGCAGAGTACCCGGCTGGGGCTGTGGTCAAGCAGGTGCAGGTGCGGGTGCTGGACGAGGCCGGCCAGTTGCGGGCCACGCAGAGCCTCAAATTGTGACTTTCTGCGCGGTTTTGCCCCGGTATCTGTCATGTGCCGCGTATTCCCCATGGGCCGGCAAGCCGGGCATTGACGTGATCGGCGTTTGGTGTAAATCTTGCGCCCTTTGCGACGTTCGCACTTTCGGATAACGTGGTCCAATCTCCAGGAGCGCACAACCATGTTTGGTAAGAAAACCCCAGCCATCCGCACCTTGATCGGCGAGGGCACCGTGATCAACGGCGAGATCAAGTTTGCCGACGGCCTGCGCATCGATGGCGAGGTGGTAGGCAACATCACCGCCACGGGCGACCGCCGCACCATGCTGGTGATCAGCGAGAAGGCCAAGGTGAGCGGCCGCGTGCGCGCCGGCCATGTCATCATCAATGGCCTTGTCACCGGCCCGGTTGAATCCGAAGACCTGTTGGAACTGCAGCCCAAAGCCCGTATCGTGGGTGATGTGCGCTATGAAGCCCTTGAAATGCACCAAGGTGCCACCATCGATGGAGAATTGCACCCATTGAAGGCCGAGGACAAGCCCTCGCTCAAGCTGGCTGCCAACAATAGCTGACCCCTTTTTCGCTTCCCTTGCACGATTTCCCCGGAGTATTTGACATGAGCACCGCAGCCGCCGAACTGGCCTCCACCGCCGACGTGACGGACATCCCTGGCGCCCCCATCCTGTTCACCGACAGCGCTGCCGCCAAGGTGGCCGAGCTGGTGGCCGAAGAGGGCAATCCTGATCTGAAGCTGCGCGTGTTCGTGCAGGGCGGTGGCTGCTCCGGCTTCCAGTACGGCTTCACCTTCGACGAGATCGTGAATGAGGACGACACGCCCATGACCAAGAACGGCGTGACCCTGCTGATCGACGCGATGAGCCTGCAGTACCTGATGGGTGCCGAGATCGACTACAAGGACGACCTCGAAGGCGCCCAGTTCGTGATCCGCAACCCGAACGCCACGACCACCTGCGGCTGCGGCTCCAGCTTCTCGGTCTGAGGCTTTCCGGCTTCGCCAGCAGATCCCGGCCTTGCGCCGGGATTTTCTTTTTAGGCGATCCGGGTGATCCGATATGTGGGGCGACGCGGCGTGCGTTGATGCCCTCAGGCGGGGTAGATGGCGCCCAGGATGCGGGGGCCTGCCGCCCCGGTAACCGCCGGATCGTTGCCGGGGCGCCGGTTCACGGAGGCCCATGCCAGCCAGGCGAAGGCCGCGGCCTCGACCTGCTCGGGAGGCAGGCCTCGGGTGGTGGAACTGGCCACGGCCACGCCGGGCAGCAAGGCTTGCAGGCGGCGCAGCAACTGGCTATTGAAGGCGCCCCCGCCGCACACGATCAGCTCAGTGGCCTGAGGTGACTGGCCGCGAACGGCATCGGCGCTGCTGCGCGCGGTCAGTTCGCACAGCGTGGCCTGCACATCGGCCAGGGCCGTGGGCGAGGTGGTATCGCCGCCTTGCAGTGCCTGGCAGCGCTGGAGCCAGCCCTCCAGCCACTGGGCGTGGAACAGGTCGCGGCCGGTGCTCTTGGGCGGCGGCAGCGCGAAATAGGGATCGGCCAGCGCCAGGGTTAGCCAGTCTTCGCGGATGCGGCCATTCGCGGCCCACTGGCCATCCTTGTCGTAAGGCTGGCCGGTATGCCGCTGGCACCACAGGTCCATCAGCACATTGCCGGGGCCGCAATCGAAGCCACGGGGCGGCTGGCCAGGGTTGAGCACGCTCACATTGGCGATGCCGCCGATGTTGAGCGCTGCCACGGCGCGGTCCGGGCGGCCGAAGACAGCCTGGTGGAACACGGGCACGAGCGGGGCACCCTGG
Organism: Aquabacterium sp.; assembly: GCF_049274795.1. Classification (GTDB taxonomy): domain Bacteria; phylum Pseudomonadota; class Gammaproteobacteria; order Burkholderiales; family Burkholderiaceae_C; genus Aquabacterium. The sequence continues at coordinate 86,987 of NZ_JBASTH010000101.1, read as the reverse complement.
CCACCGGCGGCCAGATCGCGGCTGCGCAGGTCGGCCACCACGTCCACCGCGGTCAGCTCGGCCAGCAGGGCCGGGGCCAGCAGTTGCGCGGTGTAGCCCAGTTCTGGGCGGTGTCGCACCGTCTGGCCATGGGCGCCGAGGGCGCGGATGGGTCGATCGGGGGCGGCTTGCCGCAGGCGGGCCACCACCCGGGCATAGGCGCGCGAGACGCCTTGGGCGGCCAGGGCAGCGCGATGAATCTCATCAGGGCCGCTGCGGTTGAGCGCGAGCAGCTCCTCGCGCAGGGCTGCGTCAAAGGGCTCGTGCGCATGGGCCCGCACGCCCTGCCAGGTACCGTCGGTGGCGATGTCGGCTACCACGCCGTCCACCCCGTCGAGCGAGGTGCCGGACATCAAGCCCACGAAGGCTTGCGTGTCCCCGGCCTTGTCCACGGCGGGCTTATTCGAAGCGCGGGCCGGTGCTGGCACCAGCGGTCTGCATCTGGCCGGCCATGTCCAGGCGCTGGGCCACGGTGGTGGCCTTGTGGCGGTACTGGGCCAGGGCGTTCGGCGAGAGTTGCACGCTTTCGGAGGCGCGGGCGATGATCATCGGATCCTTGTGCTCACCGCGCACCTTGAATTCGAAGTGCAGGTGGGGGCCGGTGGCCCAGCCGGTGGCGCCCACGGCGCCGAGCTTGTCGCCTTGCGACATGCGCTGGCCCTTGCGGACGTCGATGCGGCTCATGTGGGCGTACACGGTGGTGCGGTCACCGGAGTGCAGCACCTGGACCACTTTGCCGTAGCCGTTCTGCCAGCCGGCGAAGCTGACGACGCCGTCACCCACCACGCGGATCTGCGTGCCGGTCGGGGCGCCGTAGTCCACGCCCAGGTGCGCCTTCCAGCGCTTCTGGATCGGGTGGAAGCGCATCGCGAAGCCGGATGTGACGCGCGAGAACGCCAGTGGCGAGGCCAGGAAGGACTTGGTCTTGCTGCGGCCCGTCAGGTCGTAGTAGGTGCCCTTGCGGCCCGGCTCTTCGTACCAGACGGCGTCGTGCACGGTGCCCTTATTGATGAAGCGGGCGGCCAGCACACGGCCAGCCGAACTGCCCCAGGTGATGGGCTCGCCATCGGCGGTGTGGGCTTCGTAGACCACGCTGAAGGCATCGCCCTTGCGCAGTTCACGGCGGAAATCAATGTCGGTGCCGAAGATTTCGGCCATCTGGTTGGTGATGGCGTCGGGGATGCGGGCGTCGTCGGCGGCGGCGTACAGCGAGGAACTGATCGTGCCGGAGGAGACCTGTTCACGCACCTGCAGAGGCACCTGTTCCGTGCGGGCGCTCAGGCCTTCGGCATTGCGCTGTACGCTCAGGCGCGTGAAGTGCGAATCGAGTTGCTCTGAGGATTCGGCGGGGCCGCGGGCGACCAGTTCGACCAGGCGGCCGTTCTCGGTCATCACCTTGATCATCTTGCCGGAGCGGCCAGCCATCAGGCGCGAGGCGACGGCGTCGGAGCGCAGGAAGCGGGCGGCTTCGGCGTCGTCCACGCCCATGCGCTGCAGCAGGGTGTCGACCGTGTCGGAACTGCGGGTGACGTCGCTGCGGTACAGCGGCAGGGTCTGGTGGTCCAGAGCGTCGAGCTGTGCGGCCAGTTGAGGCAGCGGCAGCGCCTCATGGATGGAGATGATCGCGGGCTGGGCCTGGTTGATTTCCAGGGCGGTCAGCGGCGCCACGCCAAAGGCGGTGACGGCGGAGCCGGTGAGCAGGGCGGCGACAACGGCGGTGACCCTGCGAGGGTGGCGGTGCGTGATCGATTGAAACGTTCGCAGTGGGGCCAGCCAGCGGCCCAAATCCACAGATCCCAAAGTCTGTCCCCTAGAATCGCCCGTCGCCAACCCCAGCCAGAAGCTGGCCTGAGCGGCGAGGTGCTCGTCAAAAGTGCCAAAGTATAGTGGTGTCACATGGCGTAATTCGCCAAAAGCACCGTCTTTACACGTGTAGTTTTCCCCATGTGCCCCGTCTGGGGCTGCCTTCATGTCCAACGCTCATCAAGCTCCTTCCGAAAAACTGGCTCATCCCATCACCGACCGTGTGCGCGAGGCCCTGGCCGTCACCCAGCGTGGCTGTGACGAACTGCTGCCGGAAGGGGACTGGATCAAGAAGCTCGCGCGCTCGGAGGCCACCGGCCAGCCGCTGCGCATCAAGCTGGGGCTGGACCCCACCGCGCCGGACATTCACCTCGGCCACACCGTGGTGCTCAACAAGATGCGGCAGTTGCAGGATCTGGGCCATAGCGTCATCTTCCTGATCGGTGACTTCACCTCGCTGATCGGTGATCCGTCCGGCCGCAATGCCACCCGCCCGCCCCTCACGGCCGAGCAGGTCAAGCTCAATGCCGAGACCTATTACAAGCAGGCCAGCCTGGTGCTGGACCCGGCGCGCACCGAGATCCGCTACAACAGCGAGTGGTGCGACGCCCTGGGCGCGCGCGGCATGATTCAGTTGGCCTCGCGTTATACGGTTGCCAGAATGATGGAGCGTGACGATTTCACGAAACGCTACAAGGCCAATACGCCCATCAGCGTCCATGAGTTCTTGTACCCCCTCATGCAGGGGTATGACTCGGTGGCTTTGAAATCCGATCTGGAATTGGGCGGTACCGATCAGAAATTCAATTTGCTGATGGGGCGCCATCTTCAAACCGAATATGAACAGGAGCCGCAGTGCATCCTGACCATGCCATTGCTCGAGGGTTTGGACGGCGTCGAGAAAATGTCCAAATCCAAGAACAACTATGTCGGGATTTCGGAGGCGCCCAACAGCATGTTCGGCAAGCTGATGAGCATCAGCGACGAGTTGATGTGGAAATATTTCACGCTGCTGAGCTTCCAGCCGCTCAGCGCCATCGAGCAACTCAAGGCTGAGTGCGCTGCGGGGCGCAACCCGCGCGATGCCAAAGTGCAGCTGGCCCAGGAGATCGTAGCGCGCTTCCATGGGGCGCAGGCGGCGGAGAGTGCCTTGGCGGATTTTGTCAATCGCTCCAAGGGCGGTGTGCCTGACGAGATCCCTGAGGTGAGCTTGGGGTTGCCGGACGGCGCTCAGGCGTTGGCCATCGGCGCCCTGCTCAAGCAGAGCAACCTGGTGCCTTCCTCCAGTGAGGGCCTGCGCATGGTGGAGCAGGGCGGTGTGCGCGTGGATGGCACCGTGGTCAGCGACAAGGGCCTGAAATTGCCCGCCGGTACTTACGTGGTGCAGGTCGGCAAAAGAAAGTTCGCTCGGGTTTCCCTGGGGATTTAGTGGTTACCCTGGCCCGTGAATGAGGGGTTTAAGGCGCTGCTTGGTGTTTTCCTGAGGCGTATTGCGCGCTGATTCCTTCCGTGGACCGTTGTGCGAAAGACCATGGCAGCTTATCCTTTAGCCATATCAGATGAAGAGTCTGAGCTCGCCGGAGGAAGACGCGGATGCCCCCGGATCGAGCAGGCAAATGACCCAAAGGGCCGCTTGTAGTGGAGATAAACATGAACTTTGCATTGAAGAGCCTTGTTGCTGCTGCCGCGATCGCGTCCATCGGCGTGGCCAGCGCTGCCACCACCCCGGTGGGCGGTTCGGTGGTGCTGAACGGCAACAGCTACACCCTGGCCGGCGGCACGGGCACCCTGTCGTTCTCGTCCAGCCTGATCACCGCCCTGAACGTGGGCAAGGTGGCCGTGACGGGCGTTGAGCCCGCCACGGTGACCGAAGTCCTGACGCCGCGTCCTCCCTTCGGCAGCACCCGCACCGGTGTGTCCGCCGCTGCTCCGATCACGTCCGTGACGACCACCGCCACTGGTGCCGTGACGACCGTGGCCACGGCTGGCGGTGCCACCATGACGGCTAACGTGCTGGAAGGCGTGTCGCTGGGTGGCTCGCTGTCGGTGACCAACCTGTCGGTGGACCTGACCAACCAGCGCATCTACGCTTCGATCACTGGTGACTTCCGCGGTGCCGCCGCTGGTGAAGCTGCTCCCTACGGCAGCAGCGTCATCACCACGAAGGACAACTTCTACCTGTGGAACTTCGCCAGCATCACTGGCCCCACCACGCTGACGGGTGCCGGCTCCTATGCCAACAGCATCAGCGGCCTGACCATCACGCAAGACGGTTTCAACCACTTCGTGAGCGCCCTGCGTCTGGTGGACCTGGGTGTGTCGACCCTGCGTAACGTGACGGACTACGGCACGATCGCTTCGACCATCAACGTCACTGGTGGCACCCCCGCCGTGCCGGAACCCTCGACCTACGCTCTGATGGGCCTGGGCCTGGCCGGCATCGCTGTGGCCGCCCGTCGTCGCGCCAAGTAATCGGCGTTGCGTTGCCAAGGGAGGGTTTCCCGCTCTTGGCTGCAAGCCGCCCTTGCTACATGCTGGGCGGCTTTTTCATTTTTTTGTGTAAACCAATTAGATTAGGAAGAGACAAGCATGAATCGTTCTGTGTGGCTTCGTGCGGGCGCCACGATGGCATTGCCCTTGACCATGCTGCTGGCTGCGGCCCCGGCTCAGGCCGAGAAGCTCGACGATGATGCTTCTTTCTCCCTGAAGCTGGCAACTGCGCTGCGTGAGCGAACCTTCATGCGGGCAGGTGTCATCTATGTTGATGTGAAGACGGATTCTGGCGAAGCTTATGACGTGACCGGGCCGGTGATCAGGCCAGGTGACATTCGCGCCGCGTCCGATCAGAATGATCCCCTCTACGTTGACGTCATTGATCACCAAAACTTGGCGGGCGACACCCTGGATGCTCAGATGGCCATCGCTGGCCTGAGTGGGCTAGGCGCGCCACCGGGCGTGAAGGCGCGTGCAGGCAATCTGGGTACCGCGGCCATCAGCATCGGCCACTACCTCACCGATGATTTCACCTGGATGGTGGAAGCCTACGTGCTGGCCCTGCCGCTCAGGGCCAAGATCTACGGGGATGGCCTGAACGGCACCGGCAAGCCCAACTTCATCAATGGCAAGCACATCCTGTCGACCAAGCTGCTGCCGCCGACCGTGGCCCTGGGCCGGTACTGGGGTCATAAGGATGCGAAGTTCCGGCCGTACACCGGTGTGATGGGCATGTATGCGATCTTTTTCGACACCAAGCCCACGGCCACCTTGAATGACTACATGGGGGGCACCTCACCTAATGACACCTCGGTCTCATTGAAGAACGCTTTCGGCATCGGCCCGTCACTGGGCTTCAAGTACCAGTTCAACGATGACTGGCATGTCAGCTTCAACATCGGTTCGGTCAAGCTCAAGACGGAAGCGACGCTGACCACGCGCAACACCCAGTTCACCAGCAGGTCGGCTGTGCTCGATGACTACCCTCAGCCTGTTCTGACTGCTATCAAGTTCACCCGGGACAATTTTGACGGTGATCCGATTTACGGTCCTGCGTACTACGCTACACCCGAAGTCGGTGGTGCCGTCACCTTGTTCCTTAAGAATGTGGCGACTGAGCGTGGTGGCAACCTTGGTACGTATGTCCGCAAGCAGCAAACCACTTTGAACAACACGTTGATGATGTTCAGCGTGGGCCGCTCCTTCTGATTGCCTGGTGCACGATGGGCGCCGCGCCCATCGATCATGCCGTGCAGAGAGGCCGCGTGTGACGCGGCCTTTTTCTTTGCCTGTCTGGTTACGGTGTGCGAGGCGGTGCTGTGTGCAGCCGCACGCGCCCCACGCCCCACACCAGCACCACGGTGGTGGCCAGGGCCAGCCAGCCAGTGCGCTCATAGCCCAGCACGCGGCCATCCGGCGCGCGCGAGATCAGCTCGCCACCGATCCACGCGGCCAGGCCCATGGCGGCTGACTGCAGTGCGCTGTTGACGCTCATGAAGCCGCCGCGCAGGGCCGGTGCCGGGGCGGCGGTGAGCAAGGCCATGCCGGGCACCATCCGGCCCGACACGAACACGAAGAAGCCGGTGCTGGCCAGCAGGATCAGCCACAGCGAGGGGCTGTCCAGGTGCGTGAGGCCCAGCATGGGCAGTACGGCCACCACGCACAGCGCCCGGAAGGTGTTGACCTTGCCCCATCGGTCCGACAGGCGGCCCCACAGGCGCGCGGTGAAGAAGGTGGCGACGCCGCCGACCAGGTAGATCAGGGGGACTTGCTCCTGCGTGAGGCCCAGGTTGGTGGTGGTGTAGATGGTGATGTAGGGGATGATGGAGAAGCTGCCCATCACCATCAGGGCCGACAGCCCGAAGGCGCGCCAGTGGTTGAGATCACCGATCACGGCGTGCAGGCGCTGCCAGGCGTTCTGGCCGGCGTTCACCACGTGCCCAGGCAGGCCGGGCACGGTGCGCCATACCATCAGCCACACCACGGCGGAGGCCAGCGCGATCACGATGAAGGGCGCATGCCAGCCCCAATGGGCGGCCACCCACAGCGAGGCGGGTACGCCCGCCACCGTCGACAGCGAGAAGGCCGACATGATGATGCCCATGGCCGCGCCCCGGCGTTCGAAGGGGATGGCATCGCCGACGATGGTCTGCACCAGGGCGCCCAGCACGCCACCGAAGATGCCGGCGGCCACACGGGCCAGCATCAGGCTGAGGTAGGTGGGGGCCAGCCCGCAGGCCAGCGTGGCGAGCGTGAAGCCGGCGTAGAGCACCAGCAGAGCACGCAGGCGGTCGAAGCGGTCAATGACGAGGGAGGCCAGCAGGCCGGAGGCCCCGGCAGCCAGAGAGTAGGCTGACACCAGCACCCCGAACTGGGCGTCTGTCAGTGAGAACAGGCGTGTCAGCTGCGGGCCCAGCGGCATCATCACCATGAAGTCGACGATGTGGGTGAACTGGATGGCGGCCAGGCTCCACAGCAGCAGGCGTTCTTGTGACGGGGTGAGCGAGGAGGTCGGGGCCATGGGCGCAATCGTTTCGGTGTCAGGCGGGCCTGCGCAGTATGCCCCTTCGATCAGGATTTGGCGGGCGCGCGTGGTGCCGCGCCGCGGACCTCGAAGCGGATGCGGTCGATCACGGTGCGGCCCTCGCGCAGCTCCAGGGTGTGGCGCCCTGGCCAGGGCAGCCAGCGGAGCGCTTGGCCGCCGTGGGCCGGGCCCAGGTGCTTGCCGTCCAGCCACCAACTGCGCCGCGTGTTGCCGGCCCCTGTTTCGAAGGTGAGCCGTTGCACCTGCGGCGGGATGTCCGGGTCGAGGGCGTAGATGGCGCCATCTTGCGGATTGAGGATGGCCCGGCGCGCTGGTGGCGACTGTACGCGCCACACGGCCTGTTGCGTGCCTTGGATGAACCACTCTTGTCGGGCGGGTTCGGCCTGCGCCCAGCCGGTGAACTGCACGGGCTGTTCGATCAAACCAGCTGGTGCAGCCGGTGCGCGCGAGGGGTGCCCCCGGTGCAACTCGGCCATCAGGCGTGACCACACGGGCGCGGCGCCGGTGGTGCCGCTCACGGCCTGCATGGGGGCGCCGCTGGCATTGCCCACCCAGACGCCCACGGTGTAGCGCTCGCTGTAGCCCAGGCACCAGTTGTCGCGCATGTCCTTGCTGGTGCCGGTCTTGACGGCGGTGAAGCCGCGCGTGGCCAGTTGGCTGTCCAGCCCGAAGGTGGTGGCGCGCGCGCTGTTGTCGGCCAGGATGTGGGTGACCTGGTAGACCGCCGGGGCCTGCATGACGCGGCGTGTGGTCTGCGGGGGCGATGTGCTTCCAGCCGTCGAGGCTGGCAGCCAGCGCACGGGTGACCACTGCCCTTGCTGGGCCAGGGCACGGTAGGCATTGGCCAGATCGCGCAAGGTGACCTCGGCGCTGCCCAGCGCCAGGCCGGGGCCGTAGAAGCCGCCGGGTTCTTTCAGGGCCAGGCCCAGGGCGTTGAGGCGCTGGGCCAGGGCCTGCTCGCCGAGCATGGCGCCGGTGCGCACGGCGGGGATGTTCAGGCTGCTGCCCAGGGCCTGGCGCACGCTGACCCAGCCCTTGAAGCTGCGGTCGTAGTTTTGCGGGGTGTACAGGCCGTTGGTGGTGGGCAGTTGCACGGGGGAATCGTCCAGCAGGCTGGCGGGGGTCAGCAGGCGGCGCTCGAACGCCAGCTCGTACACGAAGGGCTTGAGCGTGGAGCCGGGCTGGCGCCGGGCGATGACGCCGTCGACCTCGCGGGCCGAGGCCAGGCTGCCGGCCGAGCCCACCCAGGCCAGCACCTCGCCGGTGGCGTTGTCCAGCACGATGACGGCACCATCTTCGACATCGCGCCGGCCCAGTTCGGCCAGTTGCTGCTTGAGCAGTTGCGTGGCCAGGCGCTGCATGCCGGCATCGAGCGTGGTGCGCAGCGTGGCTGGCCAGGGGCGTTGTGCGCTCTGGCCCATACCCGCATCGCGCGCGGCCTGCAGGATCTGGCGCGCGGCATGCGGTGCGGCCTGCTCACCCATGGGCATGCCGCCCTTGCGGCGCAGGGTGCTCTGCACGAGCAGCGAAAGGCCAGCGCAGCCATGGCCCGGCTGCATCTGGCGCAGCACCTGGCAGGCCCGCTGGCTGACGACGGCCGGTGCGGCATTGGGCCCGCGCACCAGGGCCGCGGCGATGGCGGATTCCTGCGCGTCCAGGCCGGAGGGGTGCTTGTCGAACAGGGTGAGCGACAGGGCATGCAGGCCGACCAGCTCGCCGCGGAAGGGCACGAGGTTGAGGTAGGCCTCGAGGATGTCGCTCTTGCGCCAGCGGCGTTCCAGTTCGGTGGCGGCCACGGCCTGGCGGACCTTGCCGGTGAGGCTGCGGCCATCGGCCGGACGAGCCTGGGCCTCGTCGAGCAGACCGGCGAGCTGCATGGTGACGGTGGAGGCGCCGCGTGTGCGCTGGTTCCAGGCATTGGCCCAGGCGCTGGCGGCCACGGCGCGCCAGTCCACGCCGCTGTGGGCCCAGAAGCGCTGGTCTTCCGACAGCACGATGGCGGTGCGCAGGGCGGGTGAGATGTCCTGCAGCCCGACCCAGCTCAGGCGGCGGGCCTGGTGGTCGATGCGGAGGGTCTGGATCGGCTGGCCGTGCCGGTCCAGCAGGGTGAGGTCGCTGGGCGTATAGGCTTGGCGGATCTGCTGGTAGGTGGGCAGGGCGAAGGCGGCCGAGGTGAGCAGACTCAGGGCGATACCAACGAGCGGGGCAGCAAGCGGAGCCCTCCGGCCTGCTCTGGCGCCGGCCACGCGCAGGGTCACGGGCGTACCTCCACCGCCCCGTTGGGGCTTTCGCCGAAGCTCTCCGGCGCGTACAGCGCTTCGATGCGCGTGGGCGGCAGCTGGAAGCGGCCCGGGTTGTTCAGGCGCACGGTGTAGTCGATCTGGTGGCGGCCCTTGGGCATCCACTCGTAGTAGGCGCGGTAGGCATCGAAGCGGCGCTCGATGTAGGCCGGCCAGATGCCTTCCTGCGTTTCACTGCGTGTGGCCAGGGCCGAGTCACGACCCAGTCCGCTGCCCATCACGGCGGCGCCCGCGGGAATCGGATCGTTCAGGGCGACCCAGGTCATGTCGCTCTGGGCATCCACCACCAGGCGCACGCGCAGCAGGGTGCCGCGCGGCAGCGGGCCGGCGGGCACGGGCTTGAGGTCGTCACCATCGACGATGCTGACCTCGCGCTGCACGCGGTAGCCGGCGCTCAGCGGGGCCTTGAGCGGGATGGCCGCCAGCGTCTGCACGGTGAGCCAGGGTTTGCCGGCGCCTTGCTGCTGCGCCGTGAGCGGTGTGATGGGCGCCCGTTGGTTGGCAGATGCTGCCTGCCAGGGCAGCAGCTGGCCGCCGCCTTGCGGTTGTGCGGACCAGTCGTGGCGCAGGCTGGCGCTGCCCAGTTGCGCCACCGTGCTGCCGGTGACGGGCACGTTCTCGAAGCGCTGCGAGAACTTGTCGAGCGCGAGCGAGCCCCACAGATTGGCCGTGGTGGTGAGCCACGCGCCCTGGCGCTGGCGGCCCAGGCTGCCGGTGACCAGGCGCGGCAGTTCGTCCTTCCAGCCGGGGCGGTCGATCACGGCCAAGATCAGGCGGGCGGCGTTGGCATCGGCGCTGTCCATCAGCCACCACCAGAAGTCATCGGTCTCGGTGGAGAACTTCAAGGTGGTGCCGGCGTAGGTCAGGCGGGCGCGCAGGGTGTTCTCGGCTTCGGCCAGGCGCTGCTCACGCGAGGGGATGCCGTCGACACGTTGCAGGATGTTCAGCCAGTCGATCAGGGCGGCGGTGGGCCAGATCTGGGGCTCAAGGGTGATGCTGTCGAGCATGCGGGCCTCGGCGCGACCGTGGCGGCTCAGGGCCTCGATGGCGGCCAGCTTGCGCACGGCCAGGTTCAAGGTCTGCGGGCGGCCAGGCGGGCTCCAGGATGTCCGTATCACGCGGCCCTGCACGAAGGCGGTCAGGCCTTCGAGCATCTGCTCGCGGGGCTTGTCGGGCAGGCTGAAGCCGGCCTCGTGCGTGGCGGCCAGGATGTAGGCCGTGAGCCGGTCACTGCCGCGGGGCGCGTCACCGGCCGAGGGCGGGAAGTACAGCGCCAGGCCGTCGCTGTCCAGGTAGGTGGGCAGGCGTTTGGCCACGCTGTCCCACAGGGCCTGGTCCTTCAGGCCGACGGCCTTGGAGGTCTGCTGCTCCAGGCAGACGTAGGGGTAGGTCTCGAAGAAGCGGCGCAGGCCGGGCAGGGCGCCGGTCAGCTTGGGCTGCACTTCCACCCGCACACCGCCTCGGGCGCGGTTGCCGTCGGGCGTGGTGAGCGTGAGGCCATCGGCTGGCGGCTGCACCGGCAGGCTCAAGGGCGCATCGAGCTGGCGCAGCGTGGCCTGCAGCACGCGTTCGGGCACGACGGGTTGCACCTGCTGCTTGACGGTGAGGCGGTCGGCGATGTCCGCGCGCGCCGTGGTGGCCGAGGCTTGCCAGTTCAGCGCGTTGAGGCCGACGGGCACGGTCAGTGTCCAGCGCACTTCGCGGGCGCCTTGTGCGGGCACGTCCACATCCTGTGCGGCGGGCACGGGCGTGGTGTTGTCTTCGGCGGGCTTGAGCTCGGCGCGCACCTTCATCGGTTGGCCGGTGGTGTTGCGCAGGGTGAAGAGCGCGTCGAAGCGGTCACCCTCGCGCACCAGTGGCGGCAGGCCCGAGAGCATCTGCAGATCCTGGCTGACCTGCACGCTGGCGCTGCCGGTGCCGAAGGCTTCCTGCGGCGGCGTGGTCTTCAGGCGTGCGGGGCCTTGCGCGATGGCGACCAGGCGGAAGCTGGTGAGCGAATCGTTGAGCGGCACCTCGATCACGGCCTCGCCGTTGGCATCGAGCGCCACGTCGCCACGCCACAGCAGCAGGGTGTCGAACAGCTCGCGGCTGGCGCTGTGGCCACCGCCACCGCCCGGGGCGATGGCCTTGCGGCCGTAGTGGCGCCGGCCGATGATCTCGTTCTGCGCGGTGCTGGTCTCGACGCCCCAGGGGCGGTCCTGCAGCAGGCCGTCGAGCAGCTTCCACGAAGGGTTGTCGGCCAGGGCCAGCAGGGCCTCATCGACCGCGGCGAAGGCCACCTCGCCCTGCACGGGCTGGCCGCCTTGCGTCACGCGTACCTTGGTACGCACCGTCTGGCGGATGCTGTAGCGCTGCTTGTCGGGCGTCACCGCCACATCGAGCTCATGCGGGGCGCGGCCGATGTGCAGCTGCGCCACGCCCAGCTTGAAGGAAGGGCGCGACAGATCGACCATGGCCGTGGGGGCCTGGTACTCGCGGCCTTCGTTCCAGAAGGCGTGCCACCAGGCCAGCGGCTTGCGCCAGCCCCAGGTGAAGAAGGAGTACCACGGCACCTCGTGCACGCGGCCACGCAGTGCCATCACGCTGACGAACACATTGGGCGCCCAACTCGTGGCCTTGGGGATGGGCAGTTCGATGGTCGGGTCATCGCCCTTGAGCGTGAGCACGCGGCTGTCGATCACGCCTTCGCGCTCGACGGTGACCAGCACCGTGGCTTCGCGGTAAGGCATGCGCACCTGCAGGCGGGCGGTCTCGCCGGGTTCGTAGCGCTTCTTCTCGGGCAGCACGTCCATGCGGTCGTCGTTGTCCTGCGAGAACCAGAGTTCGCCATGGCGCGTGACCCACACGGTGGTGGCGGCCTCGGTGGCGTTGCCGCGCACATCCTTGGCCTGGGCCACCAGTTCGACCTCGCCGGCGCTGTCCAGCTCGGCCTCGCACAGCAGCAGGCCGCGCGCGTCGGTCTGGCCGCTGCAGACGGTGCCCAGCTCCTTCACCTCGGTGCGGTTGTCGTAGCTGTAGAAGCCGCCGACGATGCGCTTGCGCGTGCTCAGGTGCTGGCTGACGCGGGCGATCACCTTCACGTCCTGCTTGGCGATGGGCTTGCCGGTGGTGTCCAGCGCCAGGGCCTGGAACTTCATCTGGCCACGCGTGCTGGCCCAACTGCCGGTCTTCAGACCCAGCACCACCTGACTGGGCCACAGCGGCACCTCGGTGGACACGGTCTGCACTTCGCCGTTCGGGTCGTTGAAGCTGAGCTCGGCCTGCACGGCCATGGGCCGCTTCGTGGGGGGTAGCTTGGGCAGCACCAGGCGGGCGTTGCCTTCGCGGTCGGTCACCAGGGGCAGCTTGTCGGCGATCAGGCGGCCACCGGCGATCAGGCCGGGATCGCCTTCGTCACCGTTCTCATCGTCGTTGCCCGCCTGCGCGTTGTCGCGCGGCGCGCGGGGCGGCTCGAAATTGAACTCGTCGTACTGAGCGAAGTTCACCGAGCGTTCGCGCAGCAGGGCGCTCACGCGGCCGGGGGCACCGCCGAAGCCGCCGCCCGACAGGAAACTCATCTGCACGGACAAGGGCAGCTCGGTGGGGGAGACCTGCAGCTCCTTCGGGCCGGCCACACGGGCCTGGATCAAGGGCAGGCGAAACTCTTCGACGCGGAACTGCCCGGCCCGCAGGCGCCGCTCGCCTTCCGGGCCCTGGGTGCTGAGGTAGACCTCGTAGACGCCCAGCTTGGCCTCCTGCGGGATGGCCCAGGTGGACAGGGCCGTGCCATTGGCGCGCCATGACAGGGGCTGCGTGATCTCGTCGCCGCTGCCGCTGTGGATGATGCGCAGCGTGGTCGGCCAGCGCTCACGCGGCACGGCGGCCAGGCCCTGACGCGTCTCCAGCCGCGCGAAGTGCTTCATCGACACCGTCTCGCCAGCGCGCAGCAGGGCGCGGTCGGTCACGGTGTGCACGCGCATCTCGGGCGCGTTGTCACCATATTGCGGTGATTGCGTGGGCACGTTGAAGCGCCAGGGCTCCACGCCCTTGTTCCAGTCCGAGAAGGCGAAGGCCAGGTCGGTCTTGCCCTTGTGCGGGCCTTGGTCGATGGCCTTGCGCGCCGACACGAACAGGCCGTTGTCGACGATGCAGCCCTGGTAGCGCGGCACGGCCAGGGGCTGGTTGACCACGGCGCGGCCTTGCGCATCAGTGCGGCCGGCCCACAGGGATTCGCCGCGGCAGTTGAGGATGGTCACGTCGGCGCCGGCCACGGGGCGGGCCTTGTCCAGCGTGGTGACCCACACCAGGCTGTTCTCACGGCCCAGCTTGAGGTGCACGCCCAGGTTGCTCACCAGCACACCGGTGCGCACGTACATCGGCGCGGGCTGGGCCAGCAGCGAGGCGCCCAGCTTGGGCGAGGCCACTTCGATCACGTGGTAGCCGGGGCCGGGCAGGGGGATGCCGACGACCTCGAAGGGGCGGGTGTCCTTGGCGTTGGTGGGTGGCAGCTTCAGGCGCTGTGTCTGCTTTTCCGCGTTGAGCAGCGACAGCTCGCGCGAGCCGATGCGGCGATCGGCCTGGTAGCGGATCTCGCGGCCATCGCCGTCGTTGTCGGTGCGCCATTCCTTCCACTGCGAGGCGGGAGAGCCCAACTCCTTGGCGGTGAACGAGGTCTCATGGTGCTTCTGCACCTTGGCGATCCAGCGCAGGATGTCGATGTCCTGCGTCAAGGTCTTGCTGCGGCCTTCCAGGCTGGCTTTGGAAGCGTCGAGTGACTTGATGCCCAGGTCGGCTTCGACATGGCGCACCGTGATCGGCAAGAGCGGAGGTTGGCCGGGCTCACTCTCCAGTTCGACGACGCCGAAGGGGGCGGTGGCGAACTTGGCCAGCGGCGGCATGCCGCCAGTGCGCAAGGCCATCGGGAAGGCGTGCGCATTGGCCACGGTCCGGTCCGCCGTGTCCTTGAGCTTGGCCGGCAGCACCACCGCCAGGTTGGCGTTTTCGGGCAGGGGGGCCTTGAAGGTCAGTTCCTCGACTGTCTCGGTCTTGTCATCCTTGTCGAACCAGGGCTTGAGGGCATCGCTGCCTTCGCGCGCCACACGCACCTGCTCGGCCAGCGCGCGTGGCACGGGTGATGAGAAGCGCACCGTGAGCGGTCGCAAGGGCAGGCAGGGGGCCTGGGCCTTCTCGCGCTCGCAGCTGAACTCGACCTCGAAAGGCGGGCGCACCGTGAAGTTGAACTGCTGGGCCTGCCGCGTGACGGCCTGCGGCAGCGATTGCGCGGCGATGCCGGCGCCCCACACCAGGCGCACGGCGGCCTGGTTGGGCAGTGGCCGCTGGCAATGCACCAACAGCTGGCGGGCGTCATCGGGCTTGAGTCGGCGGCTTTTCAGCACGGCCTCGCGCGGGGCGCCGGTGACCGCGACCAGCGGCACGCGCTCGCCCACGCCTTCGATCTCGCACCAGGCATTGCCTTGCAGGCTGGCAGGCAGGGCAGGGCCGTTGAGCGTCAGCAGCCAGTGCTGCTGTTCCTCGATCTCACCACCGGAGGGCGACACGCGCAGCACCGCAGGGCCGCCTGTCTGAAAAGAGAAAGCCTTGGCTTGTGTCCAGGCGCCGGCGGCGGCCACGGCCGGGCGCCAGTTGTTGCGCGGCTGCACCTGGCAACGTACACCCGGGCCCAGATCCTGTTCGAAGTCATAGACCCATTGCCGGTCATTGACCCAGCGGCCTTCGCCCTTGGGCGCGGCGCCCTGGCAGGCCAAGCTGTAGGGCGCCTCCTGACGCAGATCGCCCAGCGGCACGACGGCCTGGTCGAAGCGCACGACGACCTGACGCACCTGCCGGACCTCGCCCTGCGGCGTGCTTTGCACCACCGTGGCGGCCTGGGCGCCGAGCGCCATCCACATCGTCGTGCCCAGACAGAGGGCTTGCAGATGCCGCCCGGTGAAGGCGATGTTGGAACCCGGCTTCATGCGTGTTGTCTCCCCAGCGTGACTCAGACCATCGCCCTGTGGATGGGCGGGCCTCAGTGTAGGAGCAAACGCAAAGGCGCCGGTAAGCGAAGGTCAGGCCGCGTGGGCCTTGGGCTGCTGCGGCACGGTGGTGGGCGCGACCAGCCCGCCGGTGACGAAATCGCAGAAGTGGTCCAGCAGCACCAGGGGGTGCTCGCGGAACATGTCGGCCAGGCCGAAGGATGTCTGGCGGCTGAGCAGGCTCATGTCGGCCAGTCCGTGCAGCACGGTGCAGCCGACCAGTACGCCACGGTGCATCAGCACGTCGATGGATTGCTCGGGCGTGAGCGCATGCAGCACCACGACCACATCGCGCCAGTAGCTCCAGGCCTTGTCGAACAGGCGGCTCTGGCCGGCCACGTCGCGTTGCCAGGTCAGGCGCGAAAGGAAGCGGATCGCCATGCGGCCGTCGTAGGACGAGCCATACAGCGTGACGAAGGGCATGATGGCCGTCTGGACCAGCTCACGCGGGGTCAGGGTGCCCTGGGCCTGGGCTTCGAACAGGGCCGCCATGGCCTGTTGCTGCAGGGGCTGCAACTGCTCGGCGACATGGTCGACCACGGCGCTGAGCAGGCCTTCCTTGCTCTGGAAGTGGTAGTGCACGGCGGAGGGGTTGGACTGGCCGGCGGCCGCCACGATCTGGCGCAGCGACACGCCGTCGATGCCGTGCTTGGCAAAAAGGGTCAGTGCCGCGCGGATGATGTTGTCGCGCGTGGCGCGTTCACCGGCGCCACCGCGGCCGGATTTCGGGCGGAGGGCAGGTTGTGTGGGCGTGGCAGTCGTCATACAAATCATTCTGTCGTGAACTGTGACAGCTTCGTTCATGTCTCAGGGACAGTCCCGCCCCTTGAACTCGGGGGAAATGGCGCGTTCGGCATGGTTGCGCGCTTGGGCCGCCTGGGATCAACCCGAGGACAGCCCCTGGCTTGCGGCGACAATGCGCGCCATGACCGCCAACCAGTTGTCTTCTTCCGCCCTGGCCATGCCCGGCGTCCGCCTGCTGGGCCTGCCGCTGGCCCTGCTGGCCTTGCTGTTGCCCACCCTGCTGGCCGAAAGCGATCCACCTTCCATCACGTTCTACAACCAGGCGCTGGGTGTTTTTGGCTGGGGGCTGTGGATGATGGCCCTGGCCTGGTGGATCGGGTGCGGAGATGAATCGAACATGAAGACCGATGGACCGGTGGTCGGCCTGTCGCTGGTGCTGTGGCTGTGCGCGGGGTCGGCGCTGGGCTCGGTGTGGGCCACAGGCCTGCCAGTGGGCATGGGGCTGATGGCCTCGGGGCTGGCCCTGTCGGCCTGGGTCGTGTTGTGGACGGCATGGCGCGCGGCGCACCGCATCGAGGTGGCCGAGCTGATGGACCTGTTCTGCGCCGGGCTGGCCTGGGCCGGCGTGGCCGGGATCGTGCTGGCCGTGGTCCAGGTGTTCATCCCCCAGTTGGCCGATGGCACGCTGATCGCCGAATCCACCACGCCTGGCCGGGCGGTGGGCAATCTGCGCCAGCCCAATCACTTCAGCACCTTGCTGTTCTGGTCCGCGTGTGCTGCGGTGTGGCTGGGGCGGCGTGGCCGCTGGCCCTTGCATGCGGCGCAACTGCTGCTGGTGCTGTGCGTGGGCGCCATCGTCTGGACGGCCTCGCGCACCGGCATGCTGGCCATGGTGCTGCTGCTGCTGTGGGGCTGGCGTGACCGTGGCTTGCCGCGCACCCTGCGCTGGATGCTGATCGCCGCGCCGCTGGTCTATGGCGCCTGGTGGCTGGGCATGTCGTGGTGGTCGCATGTGGGCGAGGGCCATGCCTTCGCGGGCGAGGCGCGCCTGCACGATGGCAGCGACATCTCCAGCTCGCGCTTCAAGATCTGGGCCAACACCTTGGCCCTGATCCGCCAGAACCCGTGGACGGGCGTGGGCTGGGGTGAGTTCAACCTGGCCTGGACACTGTCCGAGTTCCCGAGCCGGCCTGTGGCCTTCTTCGACCACACCCACAACGTGCTGCTGCAGTGGGCGGTGGAACTGGGCGTGCCGATGGCGCTGCTGCTGGCGGCCCTGTGCACCTGGGGCGTGTGGGTGCTGTGGTGGCCCGGGCGTGAGGACACGGACGCGGTGGTGCCGGCAGCGGCCACCATGGTCAGCATGGCGGGCTTGCACAGCCTGCTGGAGTACCCGCTGTGGTACAGCTATTTCCTGCTGCCCTGTGCCTTCGTGTGGGGTCTGGGCCTGGCGGCGCGGGCGCGCGTGAAGGCCGAGCCCGTGGTGCCGGCCTCCGCGCGGCGGGACGAATCCCCGCCCACGGGCTGGGCGCATCTGGTGCTGTGCGGCGCCATGGTGTTGGGTGCCCTCTGGGCTGCCATCGACTACCAATGGGCTGCGAACATCTACGCGCCCCGCGCCGGTGCCGGCCCGCTGGACGAGCGCATCCAGCACGGACAGAAGCGCCTGTGGTTTGGCTACCAGGCCGATTACGCCGACGTGACCGGCCCCGATGCCGACGAGCCTTCCCGCCCGCCCCAGGCGTTTCGGCGCACCTTGCACAACCTGGTCGATGCGCGGCTGATGATCGCGTACGCGCGCTCGCTGGCCGAGCATGGCCAGGTGGACCAGGCCCGCTACGTGGTGCAGCGCCTCAAGGAGTTCCGCAACCCGATGGGCCAGCAGTTCCTGGCGGCGTGCGGCAAGCCCGACGTCATCAAGGGCGTGGCCCCGCGGCCTTTCCAGTGCGATCCGCCCAAGGGGCGCTACACCTGGCGCCAGGTGCTGCCCCGTTGAGCGTCGAGTGCCTCAGGCTTGCGGACCGTTGCCGTCGCGCTGCCAATGGCCGCTTCGGCCGCCGCGTTTTTCCAGCAGGGCCACATCGGTGATTGTCATGCCCCGGTCCATGGCCTTGCACATGTCGTAGATCGTCAGCAGGCCCACCTGCACGGCGGTCAGCGCTTCCATCTCGACCCCGGTGGGCCCCACGGTCTGCGCGGTGACGCGGCAGACCACGCCAGGCAGGTCTTCCTGGCACTCCAGCTCCACGGCCACCTTGCTCAGCGGCAGCGGGTGGCACAGCGGGATCAGGTCGGCGGTGCGTTTGGCGCCCTGGATGGCCGCGATGCGCGCGATGCCCAGCACGTCCCCCTTGCCGATGCTGCCCTGCATGATCGTGCGCAGCGTGTCGGGCGCCATGCGGATGCAGCCCTGGGCCACGGCCACGCGCAAGGTGGCCGGCTTGGCCGACACGTCCACCATGTGGGCCTGGCCCTGGTCGTCGAAATGGGTGAGGGAGCTCATGCAGTCGTCGTGCTTTGGAGGTAACAGGGCCGGGGCGCATCCTTGAAGGGATGTAAAACCTGCCGAACCCGTGCCCATTGTGGAACCAAACCGCGGGCGACGGGTCGCAGTCAGCGCATACTTGGGTGGCTTACGACACCCTGGCCCGATGAGTATCACGAACCGACTGCGTCCTGCTTCTCCTGTTGTCCGCCGCGCGCCGCGTCGCCTGGCGCGCATCCTGGGCATGAGCCTGCTGACGATGCCCATGGCGCTGCCTTTGCCGCTGATGGCGCACACGGCGCCAGCCGGGCGTGCCGCAGCCGCGTCCAATGTGGATGGCAACCTGCTGCCGGCGCTGGGGGATGTCAGCTCGCAATCGCTCAGCCCGGCGGCCGAGCGGCGCCTGGGGGATCGCATCATGCGTTCCATCCTGCGCGATCCGGACATCATCGACGACCCCCTGGTGCTGGAGTACATCGGGTCGATCTGGACGACCCTGCAAGGCGCCGCCCGTCGGCGCGGCGAGATCGGCCCGGATCTGGAAGGCGTCTACGCCTGGCGGCCCTTCCTGGTGCGCGAGCGCAGCGTGAACGCGTTCGCACTGCCCGGTGGCTACATCGGCGTGCACCTGGGCCTGCTGGCCATGACGCGCACACCGGACGAGCTGGCCTCGGTGCTGGCCCACGAAATGTCCCACGTCACGCAGCGGCACATCGCGCGCATGATCGACCAGTCCAAGCAGACATCCTGGGTGGGGCTGGCCAGCATGATCCTGGGCGTGCTGGCTGCCAGCCGGGCGCCACAGGCGGCCCAGGCCATGATCATGGGCGGGCAGGGCATGGCCATCCAGGGCCAGCTCAATTTCTCGCGCGACATGGAGCGCGAGGCCGACCGTGTCGGTTTCGGCGTGCTCACGGACGCGGGCTACCCCCCCGCCGGCATGGCGCAGATGTTCGAGCAGCTCCAGCAGGCTTCCCGCCTGAACGATGACGGCAGCTATCCCTACCTGCGCAGCCACCCCTTGACCACCGAGCGCATCGGCGAGGCGCGTGCGCGCATGGGTTCGCAGGCCTGGAACAAGGCCATCGCGCCCCAGGCCGATGATGCCCAGACGCTGCTGCAGGTCCGCCATGCGCTGATGTCGGCGCGGGCCAAGGTGCTGATGGACACCCGCAGCGTGTCGCTGATGTCGCTGGTACGGCCTGGTTTGCTGCCTGTCGATGCCAGCCCGGTGGACAAGCTGGCGCTGCAGTACACCGCGCTGGTGGCGGCCACCCGGCTGCGCGACCGCATGGAGGCCGAACGCGCCCTGGCCCAGGCCCGGCGCGAGGCCGAGGCCCTGCCAGCCTCGGTGCAGCCCGAGGTGCGGCGCGTGCTCACGCTGGCCGAGGTCGATGCCGGCGTCGAAACCGGCCGTGCCGTGCTGGCCCAGACCACGCTGCAGCAGGCCCTGGCCCAGCCCACCGCCTCCGGCCTGCAGCCCAGGGCCCGCCCTGAAATCATGATGCTGGCGCGCACCACGCTGAACCTGCCCGATTCACGCGAGGAAACCGCCGCCTTGCAGGAGGTGGTCAACCTGCTGCAGCCTCATCTCAGCAACCGCCCGGAGGATGCCGCCGGCTGGACCTACCTCAGCGGGGCCTGGCAGCGCCTGAACCAGCCCCTGCGTGCCGTGCGCGCAGAGGCCGAAGCCGCCGCAGCCACCGGTGATCTGCAGGGCGCCATCGACCGGGTGGATGGTGTGCGCAGGCGCATCACCCAGCCCACCTCTGCCGAACTGATCGAGCTGTCCGTGCTCGATGCACGCGTGGCGCGCTGGCGCCAGACCATGCGCGACGACAGCCGCGACGAACTCTGATCAACGTGTCCTGATTTCCTTTAAGACCCCTCAAGCTCAGGTGTTTTGATCTTAATGAGAATTATTCTCATTAAAATCCGTGCATTCGTCACCACGACATGCACTGCGGCCCGTGCCGCCAAGAGGAAATCATTGTGGAAAACCGATCCGTTCCGGTCCTGAAATCGCAGCTACTCAGTCTGCTCGATGACGTTCTGGCCCATGACGGCTTCGGCACCATCCGCATCGACGTCCGCCTGCTCAAACGGGGGCAGAAGGAAGTCATCCTCGACTGTGGCAAACAGTACCGCTTCGTGGTGGATTTCCCCGCTCCGGAGTCGGCCGCCGACACGGGGCATCGCCTGACCCTGCCGGCCCGGGAGGCCTGACCGATGTCCGCACCTCAACACACGGCGCAGTCGCACCTGCGCCAGCAATTCGCCGCGCTGCGGCAGCAGGGCCTGCGGGCCCGGGACGCAGCGCGCAAGCTGGGCGTGAGCGAGGGCGAGGCGCTTGTCGCACACGCCGTCAGCCACATGTGCCCGGCCGAAGACGCCAGCAGCCTGTACAGCGTCACCGTGCTCGATGGCGACTGGATCGCCCAGTTGCAGGGGCTGGAGGCCGTGGGGCCGGTGATGGCCCTGACGCGCAACGAGAGCGTGGTGCATGAAAAGATCGGTGTGTACCGCAACGTGAGCGCCCAGGGCGCCGTGGGCCTGGCGCTGGGCGCCGAGATCGATCTGCGCCTGTTCCTGATGCACTGGCATGTGGGCATGCACGTGGTCGAGCGCACGGCCAAGGGCGAGCAGCACAGCCTGCAGTTCTTCGATGTGCATGGCCAGGCCGTGCACAAGGTGCATGCGAGGGCACAGTCCGATCTGCAGGCGCTGGAGCAACTGGTGCAGCGCCATGCGCGCCCCGAGGCCAGCCCCCTGTTCACGCCGGGCAGCGTCCAGATACCGGCTGACCGGCCCGATGCCGAGGTGGATGTCGCCTCGCTGGGGCAGGCCTGGTCGGCCATGAAGGACACGCATGAATTTTTCGGCCTGCTCAAGACCCACCAGGTGGGCCGGATGCAGAGCTTTCGCCTGATGGAGGGGCGCCACACGCGCCGCATGCCGCTGCTGGCGGTGGAATGGCTGCTGCAGCGTGCTGCAAGTGCCGGCCTGCCCATCATGGTGTTCGCGGGCAATGCGGCCTGCCTGCAGATCCACACCGGCGCGGTGCACCGCATCGAAACGGTCGGCCCCTGGCTCAATGTGCTGGACGACAACTTCAACCTGCACCTGCGCGCCGACCAAGTCGCCGAAAGCTGGCTGGTCAGCAAGCCCACGGCCGATGGGGTGGTGACTTCGCTGGAGATCTTCGATGCCCAGGGGCAGCTGATCGCCATGTTCTTCGGTGAGCGCAAGCCCGGCAAGCCGGAACTGCCCGCCTGGCGTGCGCTGGCCCAGGGCCTGATGCAGCCGCAAGCCCAGGCGCTGGAGGTGGCCGCATGACGCGTCGTCTGTGGTTGCAAGGGGCCGCCGCATCGGTGGCGATGGCGCAGATCCCGCTGCTGCGTGCCCAGGAGGCCCCGCCGCGCCTGGTGAGCCTGAGCGGCGGCATGACCGAGGTGGTCTACCGCCTGGGTGTCGAGAACTTGCTGGTGGGCACCGACACCACCAGCACCTACCCGGCGGCGGCCCTGCGCACGCCCAAAGTGGGCTACATGCGCCAGTTGTCTGCCGAAGGTGTGCTGGCCCTGCGCCCCACCGCGCTGCTGGGCACCAACGAAGCCGGACCGGCCCGCGTGCTCGACCAGCTCAAAAGCGCGGGCCTGGCCCTGCACCTGGTGCAGGCCGATCACAGCTTTGAGGAGCTGCGCGCCAAGGTGCGCGCCGTGGCGCAGGCCACGGGCCGCATCGACGCAGGTAAGGCGCTCGACGCTGAACTGCAGCAACGCTGGCAGGCCAGCCTGCAGCGGGTGGCACAGGCCGGGCAACAACGCCGTGCCCAGAACCGGCCCGAGCCCAAAGTGCTGTTCGTGATGGTGCACGGCAGCCGGCCGCAAGGCGCGGGCACGGACACCGCCGCGCACGCCATGCTGAGCTTTGCCGGCGTGCGCAATGTGCTGGCCGGTGGCCGTGGCTACCAGGCCCTCACGGCCGAGGCCGTGGCCCAGGCCGCGCCGGACATCATTCTCACCACGCAGGATTCGGTGCAGGCCAGTGGCGGCGTGGAGCGCTTCTGGCAGCACCCGGGCCTGGCCTTCACCCCTGCGGCCCGCCAGCAGCGCCTGATCGCCATGGATGCGATGGCCTTGCTGGGCTTCGGCCCCAGGCTGCCCGAGACCCTGGACGAACTGCGGCAAGCCCTGGCATGAGCGTTCGTCCATGAGCACGCGCACGCTCGACACGCCGGCTGCGGTGCCGTCATCCAACCCATGGCGATCGCCCGAGGGCCGCTGGTCGGCGCTGGCGCTGACGGTGGGCTCTGCCGTGGCCTTGTTGCTGGCGCTGGTGATCGGCGCCACGCAGGGGGCCTACGCCGTTGCGCTCAAAGACCTGTGGCCCGACGCCGGCCACACTTCGGCCGCAGCCGAGGTGTTCTGGCACATCCGCGCGCCCCGCCTGGTGATGGCCGTGCTGGCAGGCGCGGCCCTGGGCGTGTCCGGTGCGCTGGTGCAGGGGCTGTTCCGCAACCCGCTGGCCGATCCGGCGCTGCTCGGCGTGAGCAGTGGCGCGGCGCTGGGCGCGGGCATCGCCATCGTGTTCGGGCCGATGTGGCCGCTGGCCCTGCAAGAAGGCCTGGGCGTGTGGCCCCTGCTGGTGTGCGCCTTCCTGGGCGGGCTGCTGGTCACGGCGCTGGTGTGGCAGCTCTCGCGTGCACAAGGGCAGGTGCACATGCCCTTGCTGCTGCTGGTGGGTGTGGCCATCAATGCCCTGGCCAGTGCCGGGCTGGGCCTGCTGTCCCATCTGGCCAGCGACATCCAGTTGCGCACGCTCACCTTCTGGCTGCTGGGCGGCCTGGGCGGCAGCCAGTGGCACAGCACCTTGGCCTGTGCGCTGGTGGTCGTGGTGGTGCTGTGCCTGGCCCCGTCGCAGGCCCGTGCGCTCAATGCGCTGGCGCTGGGCGAGGCGCAGGCGCGCCTGATGGGTGTGCCGGTCGAACGGGTGCAGCGCCTGTGCGTGCTGTGGGTGGCCTTGTCCGTGGGCGCTGTCACCGCGCTGACCGGCATCATCGGCTTCATCGGTCTGCTGGCACCGCACGCGGTGCGCCTGCTGGCAGGCCCCGACCACCGTGTCGTGTTGCCCGCCTCGGCCGCGGTGGGCGCCGTGCTGGTGGTGCTGGCCGACACCATCGCGCGCACCGCCTTCGCGCCCGCGGACCTGCCGCTGGGCGTGCTCACGGGCCTGATCGGCGCGCCTGCCTTCCTGTGGATGCTGCGCCGCCGCTTCGCACCTGCCTGACAACTGACCTGACCACCCGCACGGAGACACCATGAGCCTCACCGCCCATCACCTGCTGCTCAACAAGGCTGGCCGTTGTCTGCTGGATGTGCCTCAACTGCACCTGCCTGCCGGCCAGGTGCACGCGCTGCTGGGCCCCAATGGCGCCGGCAAATCGACCCTGCTGGCCTCGCTGGCCGGCCTGGAGCGCGCCACGGCCAGCCAGGTGCAACTGCTGGGCCGCCCGCTGGCGGAGTGGGACACCCTGGCGCTGGCCCGCCAGCGCGCGCTGCTGCCGCAGGACAACGCCGTACCTTTCGATTTCGATGTGCACGACATCGTGCGCATGGGCCGCTATCCGCACGCCGCGAACCCCCACCCGCAGGAGTCGGCCATGCTGGACTGGTGCCTGGACCAGGCCGGCGCCCTGCACCTGGCCAGCCGTCGCTACGAGCAGCTCTCCGGTGGTGAGAAGGCGCGCGTGCAACTGGCCCGCGTGCTGGCGCAGGTGCGCGCCCATCCGGACGACGAGCGCCCGCGCTGGCTGCTGCTCGACGAGCCGACCGCCGCATTGGACCTGGCCCACCAGCACAGCGTGATGCGCCTGTTGCGCCAACTGGCGGCCGAAGGGCTGGGTGTGGTCGTGGTGCTGCATGACATCA
The DNA here is from genome assembly GCF_049274795.1 of Aquabacterium sp. Taxonomy (GTDB): domain Bacteria; phylum Pseudomonadota; class Gammaproteobacteria; order Burkholderiales; family Burkholderiaceae_C; genus Aquabacterium. Next base: position 62,634 of record NZ_JBASTH010000101.1, on the reverse strand, counting down.
ACCTGGCCGGCGCCTACGCCGACCAGGTGCTGGTGATGCACGATGGCCGCATCGAGACCTCGGGCGATTGCGAAGAGGTGCTGCAGCCCCAACTCGTGCAGCGCATCTGGGGCGTGGTCTGCCAGCGCCTGACCGTGCCCGATGCGCACCGGAGCTGGCTGGCCTTTTCCTGAACACAGGCCCTGAACGTTTTCGTGTTGGCGGGAATCCTGGGGGACCCCCGCCTTTCTCCCCGCCGGAGTTCTTCACGGATTCCGGCGGTCTTTTATGCGTCCGCAAAGCCCTGAATGTGAACCCGGCCTGAATTCAGGGCACAATCACGCCTGTCCGAAAGGGGAGTAGCGCGCAGCCGCCCCGGCTGCGGTGACATCCCGTCAGCACGGTCCGGCCTTCACAGGCATGGCCCGGGGTCCACAGAGAAACCTCCCGCAAGACCTTTCGACGCACAGTAGTGCATGCTTCGTCCTTGAAGCAGGCCGTGTTTGATCGTTCGTCTTTTTTCGGAGAACCCTCATGAACACACTGGCGCCGGAATGGCTCTGGTTCGTCTTCGTCATTTTTGTCTTGCTCGCGCTCTTCGTGGACTTCGTCGTCCTCAAAAAGCAGGGGGCGCATGAAGTCTCGGTGCCCGAGGCCATCCGCTGGTCCGTCGTCTGGGTGGCACTCAGTCTGGCCTTCAACGGTCTGCTGTGGTGGGCCTTCATGCAGGATCAGGGCGTCGCGGTGGCCAACACCAAGGCGCTGGAGTTCCTCACCGGCTACCTGATCGAGAAATCGCTCGCAGTCGACAACATCTTCGTCTTCCTGCTGATCTTCAGCTACTTCGCGGTGCCGCCGGCCTACCAGAAGCGCGTGCTGATGATCGGCATCATCCTGGCGATGGTGCTGCGCACGGTGATGATCCTGATCGGTGGCTGGCTGATCGCCGAGTTCCACTGGATCCTGTACGTGTTCGGCGCCTTCCTGCTGTTCACCGGCATCAAGATGTGGTGGGCGGCCGACCAGGAGTCCGACCTGGAGGACAACCCCGCGCTCAAGCTGCTGCGCCGCGTGATGCACGTGTCCGCCAACTTCGACGGCGAGAAGTTCTTCACCATCCAGAACGGCGTGAAGATCGCGACCCCGCTGCTGCTGGTGGTGGCGCTGGTGGGCTTCACCGACGTGATCTTCGCGGTGGACTCCATCCCGGCCATCTACGCCGTGACGAGCGATCCGTTCATCGTGCTGACGTCCAACATCTTCGCCATCCTGGGCCTGCGCGCGATGTACTTCCTGCTCGCGGCCATGGCCAGCAAGTTCCACCTGCTGAGCTACGGCCTGGCGGTGATCCTGGTGTTCATCGGCACCAAGATGCTGATCGTGGATTTCTACAAGATCCCCGTGCTGGTGTCGCTGGGCGTGGTGGTGGGCATCCTGGCCATCACCATGATCTGGAGCGTGAAGACTGCGCCCAAGGTGCTCAGCGAACGCTGATCAAGGCCTGAGCCCCTGCCCGATACCCTCGCCAAGTGCGGGGGTATTTTAATTAATGAGAATTATTCGCATTAATATGGGCGTGCGTTTTGCGCAGCCGGTCCATGCCACCGGCGGGCCAGGGCGGATCCAGTCCGCCGAGCCAACCCACCGGCACAGGTCAGCTTCGGGGCACGTGGGGCAATGAAGCCAGTGCTTGGTCAGGGGCCGGTTCGCAAAACGCATTTCTGCATTCCTGTTTCGGGCCTCATGGCCCGCTTCGTTGCGAACCTTCCCAGCCATGACCTCGCCAACGCACTTTGCTCAAGCAAGCCTGCATGACTTGCCCGATGGCACCCTGCAGCAGGTGCTCACGCACTGGCGCAGCACCATCCAGCAGGGCAACGAGCACTACCGGCTCATGGCGCCGGGTTCGCTGACGCAGGCCCTGTCGCTGTTCCAGGATGCCTTGCTGATGGCCGACGTGCTCCTGGAGCAGTGGCCCGATGCCGACGTGGCCATGGCCGCCTACGTGGTGTCCCACCACAACCTGGCCGACACCTTGCTGCGCATGGACGAGGCCGATGAAGCCGCCACCCACCTGTGCGTGGCGCACGAACGGCTCGAGCGGTTGCGCGATGATTTCTCGCAGCCCGTCGCGCGCCGCCATGCCGCCGAACGCCACCTGGCGCGCACGCTGGCCGAACTGGAGCGCTTCGCGCACCACCACGGCGGCTTGCTGCTGGCCCGCCGCATGAGTGAGCACTTGCTGGCGCAGCAGATGCCGCGCGGCGTGCTGCACTGAACACCTTGAAGGTGGGCGGTGCGCGGGAGCGTGCCGCTAAACTCTGTGCATGCCAGCACCATGCGTGCTGGTGCACAAGGGCTTGGCTCACACTGTTTTGAACAACATGAAGTCCGTGTGCCCTGCACACGGCGCGGGAGTTTCGCGATGATCAGGGGGAAGGTGCCCACACTGCACGGCCAGTTGGGCGCGTGGGCGGCCATGGGTGTCTTGTCACTGGCCCTGGGGCGGTCCAGGCCCAGGCCACGAAGGATGCCGTGGTGGCGGCGAGTACGGTGTCTGCATCGCCAACCGTGGCCTGCCCACCGAGGCCTATGCGCGCGTACCCGATGTGACGAACCTGGTGATGTCACCCAACGGCACGCGCATCGCCGGCCTGCTGGCGGTGGACGACGACACCTACCTGGTGACCCGTACGGTGGATGGCGACAAGCTCAAGCCCATCCTCAAGGCGGACAACAAGCTCTTCTCCATCGGCTGGGCGCGCTGGGTGGGCAATGAGCGGCTGGTGATTGGGGTGCGATTCCCGTCGCGCCGTGGTTATACGCCTATGGTCGAGACACGCCTGCTGTCCATCGACTACTGGCAGGGCGGCGAGACACTCAACCTGGTGCGCAGTTCACCGTTCGATGCCAACCGCCTGCAGGCTCAGTTCCAGGATCACGTCGTGGAATGGCTGCAGGAAGACGGCCAGCACATCTTGATCCAGATGGCCACCGATGGCGGCATCCATCCGGCCGTTTTCAAGGTGAACGTGTTCACTGCACGGCGCGAGATGATCCTGGGCCCTCGCAAGGGTGCGCGTGCCTGGCTGACCGATGCCACGCACCGCGTGCGCGTTGGCGTGCGCATGGAAGAGGATGAGCGCGAGGTCATCGCCTGTGACCTTGACGGCAAGAACTGGCGCACGCTGTGGCGCTGGAAACTCTTCTCCAAGGACCGCGTCCATCCCATGGGCTTCGGCAAGAACCCCAACGAGATCTACATCGAGGCCGATCATGAAGGCCGTGATGCCGTCTTCACGGTGGACTTGAGCAGCCCTGATCTGAAGCGCACGCTCAAGCTGGCCCATCCCTCCCGCGATATCGATGGCGGCCTGATGCGTTCGCAGCTCAGGGGCGAGGTGATCGGCATCCGTGCGGAGACCGATGATTCGCAGCGCGCCGAGATCTGGGATCCCAAGGTGCGTCTGCTCGCGCGGGCCATCGACAAGGCCTTGCCGGAGCGCATCAATCGCCTGCTGGGTTTCAGCGCGGACGAGAATCGCTACATGGTCTACTCCAGCGGCAATGGCATCCCGGGTGAGTACTATCTGGGGGACCGCGCCTCGGGTGATCTCTTCCTGCTGGCTGAAACCCATGCCCAGTTGCCGGCCGAGCTGATGGCGCGCAAGCGTCCGGTGGTGATCAAATCGCGCGACGGGCTGGACCTGTGCTCCTACCTGACGCTGCCCAAGTCCGAAGGCGTTGCTGGAGCCAACAAGCCCGCCAGCCCCTTGCCTTTGGTGCTGCTGCCGCACGGTGGGCCCCCTTACAGCGACGACATCGACTTCGACACGTGGACCGAGTTCCTGGCCGCACGCGGCTATACCGTGCTGCAGGTCAATTTCCGGGGTTCCACCGGATACGGGCGCGAGTTTGCAGCCGCCGGCATGCAGCGCTGGGGCCTGGAGATGCAGGACGACCTGACCGATGCCGTGCAGTGGGCCGTCTCGCAGCAGATCGCGGATCCGCGGCGCGTGTGCATCGTCGGGGGCAGTTACGGGGGCTACGCCGCGCTGATGGGCGGTGTCAAGACGCCCGACCTGTACCGCTGCGTGGTGAGCCTTGCCGGGGTGACTGACCTGATCGACCTGTGGAACCACGAGGCCGATTTCGTCGGCGGCAAGGAGATCATGAATGGCATGATCGGCAATGCATGGGATGACCGCGAGCGCCTGCGCGCCACGTCACCGGCCCTGCAGGCATCGCGCATCACAGCGCCGGTGTTGCTGGTGCACGGCACGGCCGATCGCCGCGTGCCGTTCGAGCAGAGCGAGGACATGGCCAAGGCCCTGCGCAAGGCGGGCAAGACCTACCAGTTCATCGAGCTTGAAGAGGGCGACCACCACCTCAGCCGCAACTCGCACAGCCTGACCTTCTTCAAGGCGCTCGAAGCCTTCCTGGCCAAGCACATCGGGCCTGCGTCGGCTGCCGCGGGGGCTGAGCCGGCAGCCGCCACCAAGCCCTTGGCCAGCGCGGCGGTGGTGACGGCCGTGCCCTGACGGGGCTGCCGTGGGGCAGGCTCATCTGCCCCCCGCATTGACGAACCGAGGTGATCAGCCCAGCGCGGCCTTGTGGCGCCGCGCCACCTCGTTCCAGTCCACCACGTTGTAGAAGGCCGAGATGTACTCCGGCCGACGGTTCTGGTAGCGCAGGTAGTAGGCGTGCTCCCAGACGTCCAGGCCCAGGATCGGCGTGCGGCCTTCCATCAGCGGGCTGTCCTGGTTGGCGCTGCTTTCCACCACCACCTTGCCCTCGGGCGTCACGGCCAGCCAGGCCCAGCCACTGCCGAAGCGTGTGAGCGCGGCCTTGGTGAAGGCATCCTTGAAGGCGTCCAGCCCGCCGATGTCCTGGTCGATGGCCTTGCGCAGATCGCCCGTGGGCTCGCCACCGCCGCTGGGGCTCATCACCGTCCAGAACAGGCTGTGGTTGGCATGGCCGCCGCCGTTGTTGCGCACCACGCCACGGATGTTCTCGGGCAGGGCTGCCAGATCCTTGATCAGTTCTTCGGCAGGGGTGTCGGCCCAGGCGGTGTCCTTCACCGCGCCGTTGAGGTTGTTGATGTAGGTCTGGTGGTGCTTGGTGTAGTGGATCTCCATGGTCTGGGCATCGATGTGAGGCTCCAGTGCGTCATAGGCATAGGGCAGTGCAGGCAAGGTGTGCATGGCAAAGCGCCCGCGGCGAAGGCGGGCTGTCAAAAGGTTGGGTTGAGCAGTGGCTTGAAGGCGGGGCGGGCGCCTCAGTTGCGGAACGGTGGCAGGTGTGGCGTCGCACCCGGCCCTTCCGCGGCCAGTTCGGTCGGTAGATCGCTTGCCAGCGCAGGCCAAGCCTCATGGCCCTCATCGCCGGGGAAGCCCGGATGCCGCAGCCCGAACTGCAGCAGGGCTGCGCGGGTGCGGTGTGCGTGGTGCAGGGCCTGCGACACGGGGCCGCTCTCAGAACCCTGCGCCAGCAGCTTCATGACACCTTCATGCGCCTGGCGCAGGTGTTCGTGGGCGTGCTGCACGTCGTCCAGCACATCGAGCAGATCGGCCATGTTGTGGTGCGACACCACCCAGGCGGCAAGCAGCGCGTCCCAGCCCGGCGCGGGTGGGGCATCGTGCTGCACGGCCTTGTCCATCAGGCGCTCGGCCTCCCACAGGGCCTCGCGGTAAAGCTGCCGGGCGGCGGCGTACTGCCGCAGGGCCATGCACCGGTTCGCACGGCGGGTCAGTTGCTGCCAGGGCAGCACCTCGGTGTCGTCGGTGCGCGCCTGCATGCTCAGAGCCCGCCTTCGGTCAGCTTGGCCGGGTCCAGCAGCTTGAGCAGTTCGTCGCGCGAGAGCTCGGTGTTCTCGGCGGCCACGTCCACGATGGGGCGGCCTTCCTTGTAGGCCTTCTTGGCGATCTCGGCCGCCTTGGCGTAGCCGATGATCGGGTTGAGCGCAGTGACTAGGATGGGGTTGCGCGACAGCGCATGCGCCAGGCCGGCCTCGTTGACCTTGAAGCTGGCAATCGCCTTGTCGGCCAGCAGGCGGCTGCTGGTGGACAGCAACTCCAGGCTGGCCAGCAGGTTGTGCGCCACCACCGGCAGCATCACGTTCAACTCGAAATTGCCCGATTGCCCGGCGATGGTGATGGCCGCATCGTGCCCGATCACCTGCGCGGCCACCATGGCCACGGATTCGGGGATCACGGGGTTGACCTTGCCCGGCATGATCGATGAGCCGGGTTGCAGCGCTTCCAGCTCGATCTCGGCCAGGCCGGCCAGCGGGCCGGAGTTCATCCAGCGCAGGTCGTTGGCGATCTTGAGCAGGCTCACAGCCACTGCCTTGAGTGCGCCGGAGAGCGCCACGGCGGTGTCCTGCGAGCCCATGGCCGCGAAGAAGTCGGGCGCGGGCTGAAAGCTCTGGCCGGTCAGCGCGCTCAGTTCGTTGGCAAAGCGGGTGGCAAAGCCCGGGTGCGCGTTGATGCCCGTGCCCACGGCGGTGCCGCCCTGGGCCAGTTGCTGCACGCGCGGCAGCAGGTCCTTGAGTTGCGCGGTCTGCGCTTCCACCTGCGCGGCCCAGCCACCCAGCACCTGGCCCAGGGTCACGGGCATGGCGTCCATCAGATGGGTGCGGCCGGTCTTGACATGGTGGCCCACGGCCTGCGCCTTGACGCGCGTGGCGTTGGCCAGGTGCTCCAGGGCCGGGATCAACTGCTCCGCCAGCAGCAGCGCCGCGCTCACGTGCAGCGCCGTCGGGATCGAGTCATTGCTGCTCTGGCCGTGGTTGACATCGTCGTTGGCGCTCACGGCGCGGCCCAGGCGACTCGATGCCAGCGTGGCCAGCACCTCGTTGGCGTTCATGTTGGTGCTGGTGCCCGAGCCGGTCTGGAACACGTCCAGCGGGAAGTTCGCCATGTAGTCGGTGGCCAGCAGTTCGGTCACGGCATTGGCAATGGCCTCGCCCTTGTCGGCAGGCGACTGCTCCAGCGACACATTGGCGCGCGCGGCCGCGCTCTTGACCAGCAGCAGCGCATGGATGAAGGCCTTGGGCATGCGCCAGCCGCTGACCGGAAAGTTCAGCACGGCGCGTTGCGTCTGTGCGCCGAACAGGGCCTCGGCGGGCACGGTCATCTCGCCCATGCTGTCGCGTTCGATACGGGTGGCGGTCATGTCAATCGTCCTTGTCTGTGATGCGGCCAGGCGTCACCAGTGGAAGAAGGGGCTTGCGAACACCTTAGTGAGTTGGCAAAGACCCTGTCGCGGTCGGTGAGGGATCAGCCCAGCGCCGTGTCCAGCACCATCATCAGCACGAAGCCGACGATCAGGCCGCTGGTGGCGAAGCGCTCATGCCCCTTGCGATGGGATTCGGGGATGATTTCGTGGCTGATGACGAACAGCATGGCGCCGGCCGCAAAGGCCAGGCCCCAGGGCAGCAGGGCTGTCGACACGGTCACCACCGAAGCACCGATCACCGCGCCCAGCGGCTCCACAAGCCCTGATGCCGCGCCCAGCGCCACCGCCGTGATGCGGCTGTAGCCGATGCCCAGCAGGGCCAGCGCCACCACCAGCCCCTCAGGCACATCCTGGATGGAGATGCCCGTGGCCAGCGCGCCAGCGCCCACGGTGCTCTGGTTGCCGAAGGCCACGCCGATGGCCAGCCCTTCCGGCACGTTGTGCAGGGCGATGGCGAAGACGAACAGCCAAGTGCGCTTGATGGCCTCGGCGTTCGGCCCCCCCTCGACACCCTTGATGAAGTGTTCGTGCGGCAGCCAGTGCTCCAGCGCCATCATCACCGCGGCACCCAGCGCGATGCCGGTACCGATCGTGAAGGCCGAGCCCCAGGCACCGGCCCCTTGTGATCGGGCGGATTCCAGCCCCGGCACGATCAGCGAGAAGGAGCAGGCGGCCAGCATCATGCCTGCGCCGAAGCCCAGCAGGCTGTCGTGCACCCGCGCCGGGATCGTGCGAGACACCAGCACGGGCACGGTGCCCAAAGCTGTGGCCAAGGCCGCCATGCCACCGCCCAGCAGGGCGTTCATGACGCGGGGATCGGCCTGATCGGCCCAGCCACGCCAGGCTTCATTGAGCAGTACGGCCATGCCGCCGGCGACGATGAGCCAGCCCAGCAGGCGCTGCATGAGGTGTCGCTGCTTCACCATGATTCGCGGTGGATTTCGAGGCGCGACAGGCGCTGCAGCAGCGCCTGCGTGATGCGCCGGTATTCGGAGCTGAGGTGTGGCGGGGCATCGCTCATGCGGCCGATGTGCTGCATCACGCCCAGGGGGCGCGCCACATGGTCAAGGCATTGGCAACGCCACTGCCAGGGCAGGGCGGTGTCCTCGGCCGTGTCCATCAGCAGCATGGCGGTCTTGCGGGCCACATCCCAGGCACAGGCATCACCTTGTTCGTGCAGGTAGCCGCCCATGGTGAACAGATGGTCGATGGCGCGGGGGTCATCGGCGTAGAGGGCGCAGCGCACCCGCATGGCCAGAAAATCCCAGCGCTCCATGGGAGGCATGCGACAAAAAAGGTGTTTGCACATGAGCAGCGGTGCGGCCTGACGTACGAAGATTTTATATATGAGAATAATTCTCATTTGATGCAATGATAGGGCGCGACGCCTTCCAAGTCACCTGTGTGGTTCTGATACCCATTTTTACAACTCATGTTATTGCAAATGGTATCGATTCGCATTACTATCTGTTTGCGTTTGCGTTGAACACCTTCCAGGAAGTGGAAAACGGGCAAGGGCTGAGCTGTGGGGACGGCGAGGCATGGCTGGTGTTTGACGCAAACGCATCTTTATTTCCAGCGGCGCTTTTGCAGATGCAGACAGCGCAGCGTCAGGCGATCACGCCAATCGAACACGGCCCTCAAGGGGCCGTGTCTGTTTTCAGGGGTGCCTTTGCTCTGGCAGGCTTCAACTGGCGCGCAGCCGTGTCGGGCGCTTCTTCTTGCGGCCCAGACCGGCCTGTTGGCCAATGAACTTCAGGAACACCCACAGCGGTGATTCCCCGGGCTTTGGTGCCTCGCCCTGGCCGATGCGCTTGAGCTGGCCCGTGTACCAGGTGATCTCCATCAAGCCCATCTTGTCGATGTAGCCGATGCCGGTGCGGATGGGCTTGATGGTGTGCACGGGCTCCTCGCCAGCCAGCAGACGGCGGGGCAGATCGGGTTCGAGCGCCAGCGAGCGCGCGATGCCCACGAAATCGACCGCGCCGGAAGTGATGGCCTCGGCCATGCCTGCCGCAGAACGGAATCCACCCGTTACCACCAGCGGTACCTTCACCGCCTGGCGCGCCTTCTCTGCGAAGGCCAGGAAGTAGGCCTCGCGCTGGCGGGTACTGTCTTTGGTGGGCTCCGCTTTCTTGTCCTTCACGCCGGTCATGGCCGGTGCCTCGTAGGTGCCGCCGGAGATCTCGACCAGGTCGATGCCTTCGGCTTCCAAGGCGCGGATCACGTCCAGTGATTCTTCTTCGGTGAAGCCGCCGCGCTGGAAGTCAGCCGAGTTGAGCTTGATGCCGATCGGGAACTGTGGCCCCACGGCGGCCCGCATCGCACGCAGCACCTCGATCACGAAGCGTCGGCGGTTCTCGGCGTTGCCGCCCCACTGGTCGGTGCGGCGGTTGTGGTGCGGCGACAGGAACTGGCTGACCAGGTAGCCGTGCGCGCCATGGATCTGCACACCACTGAAGCCGGCCTGTTTGACGATGCCGGCAGCGCGGCCATAGCGTGCGATCAGGCCCTGGATCTCGGCCTCGGTCAGTTCACGTGGCGTGGCGAAGAAGGCCGCCATCTCCGGCCTGAACGGCACGGCCGATGGCGACACTGTTTCCTTGTTGAGGCCCTTGGGCGCCTGCTTGCCCGGGTGGTTGAGCTGAACCCAGCATTGCGTGCCATGGCGCGTGCCGGCTTCAGCCCAGGCCTTGAGTGCGGGCAGGTCGCGGTCATCCTCGATCACGACATTGCCGGGCTCGCCCAGCGCGCGCCGGTCGATCATCACGTTGCCGGTGATGCACAACCCGATGCCGCCTTCGGCCCAGGCACCGTACAGCCGGGCCAACTCGGGCGTGGGTGCGCGTTCGCGTGTGCCCAGGGCTTCGCTCATGGCCGACTTGACGAGCCGGTTCTTGATCTGCACTCCATTGGGCAGCGTGAAGCCTTGCGACAAGAGGGCCTGCGGTGTCATGGTCGTGCGTCTCCATGGCGGTCATGAGAAGGAGCAGTCATTGGACATCAAAAGCACGGGGTATCCCCCTCATGGGTGCCCCGGCTCGGTGCAAACGCTGTGTCTGGCATGTCCTTTGGCGAAAATCTTTGATGTCCCCGGGCTACAAACCTGTTCGATGGCTGGTTTTCAGAGGGAAGTGGCATTACCATCGTGGGCGCTGGCCCTGTGAGGAACGTTTGCGCATGCAGCAAGCGCCCGCGGACGGCTGTTCAGATCTGACGACTTCGATGGAGTGAATTCACATGGCAACTGCGAAGAAGGCCCCGGCCAAGAAGGCTGCGGCGAAAAAGGCTCCCGCCACCACCAAGGTTGCTGCCAAGAAGGCAGCTCCGGCCAAGAAGGCCGCCGTGAAGAAGGTCGCTGCCAAGCGCACCCCGAACGCGGCCTTCATGAAGGCCCTGACCCCCAGCCCGGCACTGGCCGCCGTCATCGGCGCCGCTCCGCTGCCGCGCACCGAGGTCACCAAGAAGGTGTGGGAATACATCAAGAAGCACAACCTGCAAGATGCCGCCAACAAGCGCAACATCAATGCAGACGACAAGCTGAAGGCGATCTTCAAGAAGCCTCAAGTGTCGATGTTCGAGATGACCAAGCTCATCAGCGACCAGCTCAGCTGATCGTTGGGCCTGGCCCTTGCGAACAAAACCCGGCCTCGGCCGGGTTTTTTTTGGCCGCTGCAAGTTGGGCACCACAAGCAAGGCAAGCACTCAATTGCGTCGCATATTGAGCACAGCTTGCCAAGCAAAGCCGCCGCGACGCTGCTACGCTGTCCTCCAGAAGTCTGTTTTCCCGCACCCGAGTCCGACGCATGAACAACCCCAAGGAACTGCTGGCCCGCAACTTTCCCACCGCCGTGCAGGACGCGCGCCTGGCGGCCAAGCCCTCGCTGTACGACGGCCCCGACAGCAGCTACGACCTGGCCTTCGCCGATCCGGATTTCCTGCTGCACCCCGAGCTGCGGCCCGTGCGCATGCAGCTGGAGCTGCTCAAGCCCGAGCTGGTGCAGCGCGAAGAAAACATCCAGTCCACCATCGTGATGTTCGGCAGCGCCCGCATCCTGTCGGCCGAAGATGCGCAGGCCCGGTTCGATGCCAGCCAGGAGCTGCCCGCAGGCGAGGCCCGAGACCTGGCCGTGCGCCGCGCACAGCGCCAGATCGACATGTCCCGTTACTACGAAGAGGCGCGGGCCTTTGCCAGCATGGTGACCAACCATTCGGCCCAGCTGGAAACCCCCATCTACGTGGTCACCGGCGGCGGCCCCGGCATCATGGAGGCCGGCAACCGCGGCGCCTTCGAGGTCGGCGGCAAGAGCATCGGCCTGAACATCGTGCTGCCGCACGAGCAGGAGCCCAATCCCTACATCACGCCGCGCCTGTGCTTTCAGTTTCACTACTTCGCGCTGCGCAAGATGCACTTCCTGATGCGCTCGGTGGCGCTGGTGTGCTTCCCCGGTGGCTTCGGCACGCTTGATGAGCTGTTCGAGGCGCTGACGCTGATGCAGACCGGCAAGTGCCGCAAGCGCCCGGTGCTGCTGTTCGGCCGCGATTTCTGGACCAAGCTGATCGACATTGACCATCTGGTCGACACCGGCATGATCAGCCCTGACGACATCCATCTGTTCCGCTACGTCGAGACCGCCCAAGAGGCCTGGGACACGCTGCGCAACGAGTACGGCCTGGCCCAACCGCCGCAGGATTCGGCCTGCGGCTGGTAAACGGGTAAACGCCCTATGACCAACCGCATCCGCATCATCGGCGTGCCCACCGACGTGGGGGCCAGCATGCTGGGTGCGGTGATGGGGCCCGAGGCCTTGCGCGTGGCCGGCTTGCCCGCCGCGTTGGCGCGGCAGGGCCTCACGGTACTGGACGATGGCAACCTGGCCGGTCCGCCCAACCAGCAACAGGATCCGGTGCAAGGCTACCGTCACCTGCCCGAGGTCGTCACCTGGAACCAAGTGGTGCATGGTGCCGTGAGCCAGGCCTTGGTGCAGGGTGAGATCCCCATGATGCTGGGCGGTGACCACTGCCTGGCCATCGGCTCCATCGGTGCGGTGGCCCAGCATTGCAAGCGCGTGGGCAAGCACCTGCGCGTGCTGTGGTTCGATGCGCATGCCGATTTCAACACCCCTGAGATCACGCCCAGCGGCAACCTGCATGGCATGCCGGTGGCGGTGCTGTGCGGCTACGGGCCCGCATCGCTGATCGACATCGCCTCGGTCGATGGCCAGCCCGCGCTCACGCCTGATGCGTTGCGCATGATCGGCATCCGCAGCGTGGACCCGGGCGAGCGCGCCTTCGTGCACTCGCAGCAGATCGAGGTCTACGACATGCGCTACGTCGATGAGCACGGCATGCGCGCCGTGATGCAGCAGGCCCTGATGGGCGTGGAGCCCGACACCCACCACCTGCACCTGAGCTTCGATGTCGATGGGCTGGACCCGGACATCGCCCCCGGTGTGGGCACGCCCGTGCGGGGTGGCCCCACCTACCGTGAAGCCCAGCTGTGCATGGAAATGATCGCCGACACCGGCGCGCTCGGCTCGCTGGACGTGGTCGAACTGAACCCCGCGCGTGACATCCAGAACCGCACGGCCGAGCTGGTGGTGGACCTGGTCGAGAGCCTGTTCGGCAAGTCCACCCTGATGCGGCAGGGCGCCTGAGCCGGCCTTGGGGTGAGCCATGCCCCCAAAACCGTGCTCAAGCCCGTGCTCAACTTCATGTAATACCCGCCGATAAACAACCATGAGCCTGCCAGGAAAGAATGCCCTCATCCTGACCGGCGGCGGTGCCCGGGCCGCCTACCAGGTCGGCGTGCTGCAAGCACTGATGCTGATCCGCCGCGACAGTGGCGAGACGCAGCGGGGCAACCCTTTCCGAATCATGTGCGGCACCTCGGCCGGTGCGCTCAACAGTGCGGCCCTGGCCTCACGCGCTGATCACTTCGAAGTGGCCGTGCGCCACATGGCCGAGCTCTGGCGCGAAATGCGCAGCGAGCAGGTCTACCATGCCGATTCGCTGGGCGTGATCCGCAGCGGCGCGCAATGGATCACCCTGTTCTCACTGGGCTGGGCCCTCGCGCGCTGGCGCCGTGCGCGCCCGCGCTCGCTGCTGGACAACGAACCGCTGCGCGAGCTGCTGGGCGACTCCTTCAAGATGAGCCGCATGCGCAAGCTGATGGAAGATGGCGTGCTCGATGCCGTGGCCGTGTCCGCCTCCAGCTACACCACCGGAGAGCACGTCACCTTCTACGACGCCTTCCCGCCGATCGATCCGTGGTCGCGCTCGCAGCGCAGCGCCGTGCGCGCCGACCTGACGATGGACCACCTGATGGCCTCCAGCGCCATCCCCTTCGTGTTCCCGGCCGTGAAGCTCGAGGCCGGTGGGCGCCCGCACTACTTCGGCGACGGCACCATGCGCCAGGCCGCACCCATCTCGCCGGCCATCCACCTGGGGGCTGACCGCATCCTGGTGGTGGGCGCCGGCCGCCTGCAGGAGCCTGTCCAGCCGCGTGACACCATCGTCGAGTACCCCAACCTGGCGCAGATCGCCGGCCACGCCATGTCCAGCATCTTCCTGGACGCGCTGGCCGTGGACATCGAACGCCTGCAGCGCATCAACCGCACCATCGACCTGCTGCCGCCCGAGGCCCGTGCCCACACGCCGCTGCGCAAAGTCGACATCCTGGTGATCGCGCCCTCGCAGCGCATCGACGACATCGCCGCCCGCCACCTGTGGGCCTTGCCACCCGCCGTGCGCGCCATGCTGCGCGCTTTGGGTGTCTACGGGCGCGGCAAGACAGCACGCGGCACGGCGCTGGCCAGCTACCTGCTGTTCGAATCCTCGTTCACGCGGGAGCTGATCCACCTGGGCTTCAACGATGCACTGGCCAAGCGCGACGAGGTCTGCGCCTTCTTCGGCTGGGGCCCCCAGGCGGGGGCGGGCCAGGACGATGGGCGTCAGATCCGCCTGCCGTACAAGATTGACCAAGCGGGGCAGGGCCCTGTCGATCAGGCCGGGGTGCCATCGCTGCCCGCACAGCCGGTGGACGACCCGGTGGCGGCCACCGAGTGAGCTGCTGCCTGCGTTGATGCGGCAAAGCCTGGCGGTCACCGCGACCCCACTAGGCAAATTCAGCCACCCATGGTAGAGTGGAGAGCTTCGCACCTTGATGGCGCCAGATTTCCGTCAAATGAAAATTTGATGCGGGGTCTGTTGAAACGCGCTTGGTGTGGAGTTTCCTTTTCCATTTCGACTGAAAGGTCTCAACATGTACGCGGTCATAAAAACCGGCGGCAAACAATACAAAGTTGCTGCAGGCGAAAAGATCAAAGTAGAACAGATTACTGCGGACGTTGGCCAAGAGATCGTGATCGACCAGGTTCTGGCTGTCGGCAACGGCGCGGAACTGAAGATCGGCACGCCTTTGGTGGCTGGCGCTACGGTGAAAGCAACTGTTCTGTCGCAAGGTCGGCACGACAAGGTGCGCATCTTCAAGATGCGTCGTCGCAAGCACTACCAGAAGCGCCAGGGCCATCGTCAGAACTACACCGAGCTGCAAATCAGCTCTGTGAACGGCTGATCGGCCCCCACAACCTCTAGCCAGTCCCAAGGAGCAGATCCATGGCACAGAAAAAAGGCGGCGGTTCCACACGGAACGGCCGCGATTCCCAACCGAAGATGCTCGGCGTGAAGGTGTTCGGCGGCCAAGTCGTGCCCGCCGGCTCCATCATCGTTCGCCAACGCGGCACCCGCTTCCATGCTGGCGCCAACGTCGGCACCGGCCGCGATCACAGCCTGTTCGCGCTGGTCGATGGCACCGTTTCCTTCACCGTGAAGGGCGCGCTGAACCGTAAGACCGTGGTCGTGACCCCGGTCTGAGCTGTTCACAGCCACCAGCCGTGCCGCCCTCAGGGGCGGTGTGAGGCTTGAAAGCCCCGGCTTGCCGGGGCTTTTGCATTTATGCTTTTCAACGGCCTTCGGGCCGATCCCGCGACGGACACACAAGGACACCAGCCCCATGAAATTTGTCGATGAAGCCACCATTGACGTGGCCGCAGGCAATGGCGGCAGCGGTTGCATCAGCTTCCGTCGCGAGAAGTTCATCCCCTTCGGCGGCCCCAACGGGGGCGACGGCGGGCGTGGCGGCCATGTCTACGTCGTGGCCGACCGCAACATCAACACCCTGATCGACTACCGCTATGCCCGCCGCCACGAGGCGCGCAACGGCGAGCAGGGCCGCGGCTCCGACCAGTTCGGCGCCGCCGGTGAAGACATCATCCTGCGCATGCCCGTGGGCACCATCATCCGCAACACCGAGACCGACGAGGTGATGATGGAGTTGCTGGAGCACGGCGAGCAGCGCCTGCTGGCCAAGGGCGGTGACGGTGGCTTCGGCAACCTGCACTACAAGACGGCCACCAACCGTGCGCCGCGCAAGAAGACGCCCGGCTGGCCTGGCGAGATCTACAAGCTCAAGCTGGAACTGCGCGTGCTGGCCGATGTCGGCCTGCTGGGCATGCCCAACGCGGGCAAGTCCACGTTGATCGCGGCCATCTCCAATGCGAGGCCCAAGATCGCCGACTACCCCTTCACGACGCTGCACCCCAACCTGGGCGTGGTGCGCGTGGGCCCGGAAAAGAGCTTCGTGGTCGCCGATATTCCTGGCTTGATCGAAGGTGCCTCTGAAGGCGCCGGCCTGGGCCACCTGTTCCTGCGCCACCTGCAGCGCACCCGCGTGCTGCTGCACGTGGTGGATCTGGCGCCCTTCGATGAGGGCGTCGATCCGGTCAAGCAGGCCAAGGCCATAGTCAACGAACTCAAGATCTACGACCAGGCGCTGTACGAGAAGCCGCGCTGGCTGGTGCTCAACAAGCTGGACATGGTGCCGGCCGAGCAGCGCGTGGCCAAGGTGGTGAACTTCGTCAAGCGCTATGGCTGGAAGGGCCCCGTGTTCCAGATCTCGGCGCTCACGCGCGAAGGCTGCGAGCACCTGGTGCAGTCCATCTACCAGCACGTGGCCTCCATGCAGGAGCACCACGAGGAAGTCGATGTGCGCTTCGACGCCGAGGGTGAACTGGCTGATGGCGAAGACGCCTCGCCCTCCTTGGTGATGCGCAAGGCGGCGATCGAGGCCAAGGCCTTTGAATCCCTCGTGCCCGTGAAGCAGGATGAGCCTGAAGAAGGCGCTGCACCGGTCACGCGCCGCAAGGCGCCCGCCAAGTCGGCAACGGCCAAATCGGCTGCGAAGAAGGCCGCGGCCAAGGCACCTGCGGCCAAGAAGGTCACCAAGGCTGTTGCAGGATCGAGCGCCAAGGCGGCATCGACCAAGGCGACTGGCTCGGGCAAAGCCGCAGGCAAGGGCAAGAAGGGCGAGTTCGAAGCCGAGGTCTATGTGCCCCAGGTGGACGATCCGCGCTTCCGCTGAGCCTGCGCTCGCCCCTGACCTCATCGCTGCCTGATCAGATCATTCCCGATCCCACCCGCCAGATTCCACCTGCCACGCCATGAACGAAGTGTTGAAGAACGCCCGCCGCATCGTCGTCAAGGTGGGCTCCAGCCTGGTCACCAACGAAGGCAAGGGCGTCGATGCCGAGGCCATCGGCAACTGGTGCCGCCAGATGGCCGCGCTGGCGCATGACGGGCGCGAGGTGATCATGGTCTCCAGTGGTGCCATCGCCGAGGGCATGAAGCGCCTGGGCTGGAGCGCCCGCCCCAAGGAGATCCATGATCTGCAGGCTGCCGCGGCCGTGGGCCAGATGGGCCTGGCGCAGATGTACGAGAGCAAGCTGAGCGAACACGGCATGGGCAGTGCCCAGGTGCTGCTCACGCATGCCGACCTGGCCGACCGCGAGCGCTACCTCAATGCCCGCTCCACCTTGCTGGCGCTGCTCTCGCACAAGGTCGTGCCCGTGATCAACGAGAACGACACCGTGGTCACCGACGAGATCAAGTTCGGCGACAACGACACCCTGGGCGCGCTGGTGGCCAATCTGGTCGAAGCCGATGCCCTGGTGATCCTGACCGACCAGAAGGGCCTGTACAGTGCTGACCCGCGCAAGGACCCGGACGCCCGTTTCATCGACGTGTGCGAGGCGGGTGACCCGGCCCTGGAGCAGATGGCCGGTGGTGCGGGCTCACGCGTGGGCACGGGCGGCATGATCACCAAGGTGCTGGCGGCCAAGCGAGCGGCGCGCAGCGGCGCGAGCACCGTGATCGCCTGGGGCCGCGAGCCCGACGTGCTGGTGCGCCTGTCGCAGGGCGAGCCCATCGGCTCGCTGTTCGTGGCCGGTACCGCCAAATTCACCGCGCGCAAGCAGTGGATGGCCGATCACCTGCAACTGCGCGGCGTGGTCGTTATCGACGACGGCGCCGTGGCCAAGTTGCGCGACGAAGGCAAGAGCCTGCTCCCTATCGGCGTGGTCGAGGTGCAGGGCGAGTTCCACCGCGGCGACGTGGTCGCGGTGCGCAGTTTGACGGGCCATGACGTGGCCCGTGGCCTGACCAGCTACGCCAGCAGCGAGGCGCGCCTGATCGCGCGCAAGCCCTCCAGTGAGATCGAGGGCATCCTGGGCTTCATCATCGAGCCGGCGTTGATCCATCGGGACAACCTGGTGTTGATGGACTGACCGGCATCGCTCAGGGCAGGATGGGCTCTCCCCTCAACCTGCCCGGCTTGACGATGAGCCGGTCATCCAGCTCGTGCCTGCGGCACCGCTCGACGAAAGCCAGTGCGGCCTGTGCATCGTCGCTGAAGCGCTGGTAGGTCTCTGCATCGATTTCGTAGTACTCCTCGTAGTCCACCATCCCGTTGGAAACGGGAATGGACACGTAGTACCGGCCGGACGTCTGCTCGACGCCGATCGAGAACATGTGCGCACGGCTCACGAAGGTGTCGGTGAATGTGGGGCTGCTCATGTTGGTGGGGGCAGGTACAAGCCCATGTCGCGCTGCATGTGCAGCAGGGCTTCGGCATTGCCCAGGGCGTCGTCCAGCGGGTCGTGGGTGTGCGGTGTGCGCCGCAGGTGCTTGAAGTTCTGGCGCGTGTCCTTGACCAGCCCCTTGTAGAGCGAGCCCAGGTTGGTCGAGCTGTGGCCGAAGGGGTTGCGGCCCAGGAAATGGTGGAAATACCAGTTGATGAACTGCCAGTCGAAGCCGTTGTTGTCCGACACGAAGCGGGGCTGATCCCGGCCCAGGGCGGCCAGCCAATCGGCGAAGCGCTGCATGGTGGTGGCCGCGTCGTCGAAGGCCAGTGTCTGCTCACGGGTCAGGCCGCTGACGGCCAGCGCCTCGGGCACCCAGCGCTCGCTGATGGGGCGCAGGCGTGCCTGGAAGCGGCGTGTCAGGCCGGGCTCGACCACCACGGCCCCGAAGGACACCATCGAATAATCGCCGGGGATAGGGCCATCGGCTTCGATGTCGACCATGATCCAGGTCATGGGCGCTCTCCGGCATCCACGCGGAGCACCTCGCCAGCCTGCGGCAGGATGCGTTGCTCCAGCGTGGTGATCAGGCTGGACATGGCCGCCTGGCTCAGCTTCGCGCCCCGGAAGGACACGGCCATCGCGGCTGGTGCTTCTCCCATCCAGCATTGGATGTGAACGCCATCAGGGCGGCGTCCTGTCAGGTAGGGGCCCTGGGCATCGCTGTCGCCGCCACGCCAGGCGAAATCGGGCAGCGCCGCTTTCAGAAGTTCACGCCACCCTGCCTGGTCGAGGTCGGACCGGATGTCGATGCGCACATAGTCTTTCATAATGGTGTTCTCAGCAGATATTCGGTGGGGTCGCGTTCAGGCTGCACAGGGCAGCCCACCAGGTTCACGTCGCGGCCCAGCTTCTCGCCCCATTGTTCGGCCAGCGCCTGTAACTCCGGGAAATGAGCATAGAGGTCGGCTGTCTTGAAGATGCCGTATTTTTCGCTGGGATGGATGCCCAGGCTCAGCAGTTTCTTGACCATGCTCGGGCTGGTGACGTTGAGATCGTAATCGCCCGGGTTCTCTGGATCGGCATCCCAGTGGTGGCCCAGGGGCTTGCCGGGGTTTTCGGAGTAGAACGTGGTCGCGGTGCCCTTGAGGCCGATCTCGGCGTCTGGCAGGCCGGCCGCTTGGAGTGCCTTGTCGAGATCGGCCTTGAACTCGACGAACTGCTTGGGGTTCTCGAAGCCGAGCGGGGCCTCCTTGCGGTTCATGCGTTCGATGTGCTCGGGCGTGATGCGGACCTTGTCCATGTCCTTGCGGAACTTGGGACTTTTGCGCAGGGCCTCGTTGTCCTGGACGCGCTTGACGATCAGTTGCCGGGTTTCTTCGGCGGTGCGTTCGGCCGGCTTGGTGCTGGTGCCGGTGTTTGCCGTGCCGCCGGTGGGTGAGAGGCGTTGCTGCAGCTTGTCCAGTGCTTCGAGCGCGGCCTTGTACTGGCCCTTGTCGATCAGGGCGCGGATGCTGTCCACGATCTTGCGCAGCACGGCGGCGTGATCGTCGCCCTTCTGAAGCGCGGCGGCCAGGGCGGGTTGCAGGGCCTTGAGCCGGGCGGTGCAGGCCAGCCGGGCCTGCTCGTCGCCCAGGGCCTTGTCGGCGTTGCGCGCCGTTTGCCCGCTTGCTTCTTCGGATTCGGTGCCGCCTTGCTCGGCCTCGTCGGTTTCATCGTCCTCTTCGACATCGTGAGGATCCTGGCCGCGCACGCGCACCTTCAGGCGCAGGCCGGTCTGCTCGTTCAGGGCCTGCCGGATGCGCTTGACCAGGCCGGCCACCCGCGCTTCGAGCACGAAGGTGTGGGCGTTGGATTCGAACACGCAGGTGCCGACGAGGTATTTGGTGCCCGCCGCGCCGAGGTATTTGTTGAGCACGCCGCGCGCGGAGGCGGAGAGCGGCCGTCGCGACAGCATCACCGCCATCTGCTTGCCGGTGTAGGCCAGCATGGCGTGCAGCGTCTCGCCCCGGCGCACCACGGCCAGCAGCGACTTGAGCTGATCGGTCAGGGCGGTGGGGCCGGCGTCGTCATCGGACGATGCGGCGCGGGCGTCGTCTTCCTCGGCGCGCTGGCGGGCCAGCAGGGCCTGCTGCAACTCGGCGGCGGCGCGTCCCATCTCCTTGAAGAAGGTTTGCAGCGCCTTGTCGGTTTTGTGGGCCTTGAGCAGCAACTGGGTCTGCTTATCGATGTCGGCCAGGGCCGCGAGTTGGCGCGGGATGTTGTCCGAGGCGTTCTTCAGCCCGTCGAGGGCCTTGAGCAAGGCCTTGTCTTCATAAGGCTTGCTCTTGGCGAAGGTGGTCCAGGCGGCGGTGGTGAGCGATTTGTGGAGCATGGCGTCGATGGCGTTGTCGCCATGACACTCGGCGCATGCTCGCATGGAGGCGGCAGCGCGTGGCCCTTCCTGTACTGATGTGGTGAGCGCCCATGGCGGTTGGCACTGGGATGCACTCTAGTGCATTGTTCCCAGTGCGGCACTCCCCCTGGAGGGGGGGCGCCTGCCGCCCGCGCTCACTTCAGCTCGGCCGAACTCTTGCCCAGCAGGCGTCGCGCGATGATCAGCAGCTGGATCTGCTGTGTGCCCTCGAAGATGTCCAGGATCTTGGCGTCGCGTGACCACTTCTCGAGCAGCGCGTTTTCGGTGTAGCCGATGCT
This sequence comes from Aquabacterium sp., assembly GCF_049274795.1. GTDB lineage: Bacteria > Pseudomonadota > Gammaproteobacteria > Burkholderiales > Burkholderiaceae_C > Aquabacterium. The sequence continues at coordinate 41,806 of NZ_JBASTH010000101.1, read as the reverse complement.
GCCGGCCAGCTCCACGCACTTGAGCGCCACGTCCACGCAGGTGCGGCCAGCCTTGGCCTTGGCCAGCGAAGCCTGCAGCGAGTTGGGCTGGGCGTTGTCGGCCATCCAGGCGGCCTGCATGGTCAGCAGGCGCGCGGCTTCGTAGTCGGCCTGCATGCGCACGAACTCCGAGGCGGCGGCGCTCTGGCGGTGCAGCGGGCGGTTGTAGTCGGGCGCCAGGCCGGCGTCCTTCAGGATGCGGCCCATCTCTTCGATGCAGGCGCGCGTCAGGCCCACGGCCATGGCGGCCACCAGCGGGCGCGTGTTGTCGAAGGTCTGCATCACCCCGGCGAAGCTCTTCTCGGGGTTGATGTCCGGGTCGCCCAGCAGGTTGGCCTTGGGCACGCGGCAGTCGGTCAGCACGAAGGCGGCGGTGTCCGAGGCGCGGATGCCCAGCTTGTGCTCCAGCCGCACCAGATCAAAGCCGGGCGTGCCCTTCTCGACCACGAAGGACTTGATCGCGGCGCGGCCCAGGCTCTTGTCCAGCGTGGCCCACACGACGACCAGGTCGGCACGGTCACCCGAGGTCACGAAGATCTTCTCGCCATTGAGCACGTAGTGATCGCCGTCCAGGCGGGCCGTGGTGCGGATGGCGGCGGAATCCGAGCCGCAGCCGGGTTCGGTGATGGCCATGGCGGCCCAGCGGCCCTTGAAGCGCGCGAGCTGTTCTTCGTTGGCCACCGAGGCGATGGCCGAGTTGCCCAGGCCCTGGCGGGGCATGGACAGCAGCATGCCGACATCGCCCCAGCACAGCTCCATGATGGACAGCGCGGTCGACAGGTTGGTGCCGTTGCGGTTGACGCCGTCGGCGCCGGCATTGGCATCGCGGCGCACACCGGTGGCACCTGTGCCGCCGACTTCGCTGTTGCCTTCGTTCATGCCGTCGATCACGGCGGCCAGCATGTCCAGCTCGACCGGGCGCGCATGCTCGGCGCGGTCGTACTTGCGCGAGATGGGGCGCAGTACCTCACCGGCCACTTCCTGGGCCTGGCGCACCAGCGCGTTGAACTTGCGGGGAATTTCAAGATTGATCATGGCGTTTATCTCGTTTCAGTAAGCCGCGTAGGGGTCAGAGCAAGAGCCCACCTTCCATCACGCCGACGGCCCGCAGATCACGGTACCAACGCTCCACCGGGTGGTCCTTCACGAAGCCATGCCCTCCCAGCAACTGCACGGCATCGCTGCCGATCTGCGCGGCCTTGTCGGCGCACAGGCGGCGGGCCAGGGCCGCGGCTTCGGCAAAGGGCTTGTCGGCATCGGCCAGACTGGCGGCGCGCCAGGTCAGCAGGCGCATGCCATCCAGCTCGATGGCAATGTTCGAGATGGCAAACGCAACCGATTGACGGTGGCTGATCGGCTCGCCGAAAGCCTGGCGGTCGTTTGCATAGGGGATCAGGTAATCCAGCGCGGCCTGGGCGCAACCCGTGGCCAGGGCACACCAGGCCAGCCGCGAGAGCTGGATGCACTCGGCATAGACCTCGGCGCGGCCTTCGCCCAGCAAGGCGGTGGCGGGCACGCTGGCGCGGTCCAGGATCAGACGGGCGCAGGCGGCGGCGCGCAGGCCCATGGACACATCTTCCTCGATGGCCAGGCCGGGTGTGGACGATTCCACCACCAGCAGGCCGGGGCCATGACCTTCGATGTCGGCGGCCACGATGAAGAGTTCTGCCGAGGCCGCCAGCGGCACCATGGACTTGGTGCCGGTGATCTCGTAGCGGCCATTGACCAGACGGGCGCGCGTCTGCAGGCTGAACGGGTCGAACAGGGGCGTGGGCTCCTGCACGGCCAGCGCTGCAGGCGGCGGCGTTTCAGCCGCGAAGGCGCCCAGGTAGGTGGCCTGCTGCTCGGCCGTGCCCCATAGCACCAGGGCCGTGCTCACGGCGGAGGGCGCCAGGCAGGCCATGGCCAGCCCCATGTCACCCTGGGCCAGCGCCTCGGCGATCAGGGCGTTGGTCACGGCGGAGCGCTCGGTGCCCACGCCGCCCAGGGTTTCGGGGATGCCCATGCTGGTGATGCCCAGCTCGGCGCATTGGGCCAGCAGGGTGGGGGCGGCGCCGTAGGCCGTGTCCGCAGCCATGGCGGCGGGGCGCAACTGCTCCTTGGCGAACACGCGGATCGCTTCCAGGATCATGGCCTGGTCGTCGGTGGGCGTGAGGTCGAACAGCTCGCCGCCGCCGCGCTTGGGCAGGCGCTCGGGCTGACCCAGGTTCTTGATCGCCTTGAAGGCGCGGTTCACGGCGGTCACGGTGCGAAAGCCGGCCTTGGTGCCGTGGTAGAGCACCTTTTCCGTGGGCTTGCGCAGTTTCAGGCGGTCCAGGCTGGGCGAACCAGCCATCTGGCTGAGCGTGCGAAGGCCCAGGCGGGTGAGGGAGGTGGCCATGGATGTCTCTCGTCTTGATGCGGAGGAAGGATTCAGCGGCGGGCTTTGCCGCGCAGCAGGGCCCACACGGTGGTGTGCGCGGCCAGGCCGATGCCCCAGCCCCAGGCGACCCACTTGATCCACTGGACATCGGGCGTCGCGTCCTGGTTCAGGGCCCACAGGCCGCCGACCACCAGCACGTACACCACCGCGTGGATCACCACGCTCATCTGAAAACCGGCCATCACGTCGAACTCCTGGTTGTGTCCGGGTACAGGCAGACCCGGGGCGGGGCGGATTTCACACCGGAGGGCCCACGCTGTCACCGCTTGCGCGGCATTCGTGGCGATTCGCCGCACGACAACCGGACGCTCGCGATCAAATCCCCCCTGTCTTGGGGCACAGTCACGGCCATGGATTCCTTGAGCGAAGTGCTGGCCGATGTACGCATCCGTGATGCGCTGTTCGTGCGCACGCAGTTGGCGGGGCAGGGCGCCTTGCGGGTGGGGCAGGCCGGGCAGCCATGCTTCCACCTGGTGACGGCGGGGCAGGTCTGGCTGTACCCGGCGCCAGGTGAGTCGCCCATTGCCCTGCAGGCCGGCGATGTGGCCTTCCTGCCGCAGGGCGGGCCCCACGTGCTGAGCGCGCAGCCTGCGCTGGCAGGCGCCCAGGGAGAGGCTGTCGATCTGCTGCGCCACTGGCGCGAGGCGGACGAGTCCGGCGCGGCCACGGTGTCGTCCGGCAGTTCGGTGGGCGGTGTGTGGTCGGGCCGCACGATCAGTGGCTGCATGCACATCGAGGGTGTGACCGAAGCCTGGCTGTGCGGCGGCTTGCCGCCCTGGCTGACCCTGCAGTGGGGCGAGCGCGGCCTGCCGGGCTGGCTGGTGATCGGCCTGGCCTACCTGGAGCAGGAGCTGGGCCGCCAGGGGCTCGCCCGGCAGGCCGTGATCGACCGCCTGGGCGACATCCTGTTCATCCAGAGCCTGCGCACCTACCTGCACGGGCCGATCTCGGCGCCGCCGGGGTGGCTGATGGGCCTGAAGGACGGCATGGTGTCCCGCGTGCTGGGAGCCATGCACCGCGAGCCTGCCCACGATTGGCAACTGGTAGAACTGGCCAAGGTGGGGTGTGTGTCGCGCTCGGTGTTGGCCGAACGCTTCACGCAGTTGCTGGGCATGCCGCCACTGGCCTACCTCACGCGTCACCGCATGCAGTTGGCGGCACGCCGGCTGCAGCGCTCGGGGGGCTCGGTGGCGGAGGTGGCCCTGTCGGTGGGTTACCAGTCGTCAGCGGCCTTCGCTCAGGCGTTCAAGCGGGAGTTCGCCTGTTCGCCGCGCGAATGGCGGGCGGGGCAGGCGCGGCCGGTGGCCTGACTGGCGTGATGCGCGATCAAGACGCTGCCTGAGCAGCGTCTCAACTCAGCCCGCCTTGGGTGGCCGCCGGCTCAGGGCTCCAGATGTCGACCTCCAGCAACTCCACCGTGGTGGTGCTGGTGATGACGCGGGCTTGCGTTGCCTCGCGCGTGGTGGTCTCAGCGGGCGCGGCATCCGCCTCGCGGCCGGTGCGCCCACGCATGTTGCCGCGCAGGTAGCGGTTCTGGCCCTTGGGCGGCGGCAGGAAGCGCGCGAGTTCGGTCAGCGCGGTCTGGTAGACATCGCGCTTGAACTCGATCACGGCTTCCAGGGGCACCCAGTACTCGTTCCAGCGCCAAGCGTCGAACTCGGGGTGGCTGGTGGCGCGCAGGTTCATGTCGCAATCACGAGCCGTGAGCTGCAGCAGGAACCAGATCTGTTTCTGCCCGCGGTAGTGGCCTCGCGCATCACGCCGGATGAAGTGCTGCGGCACCTCGTAGCGGAGCCAGTCACGGGTGCGGGCGACGATGCGCACGTGGTCAGGCCGAAGACCGACCTCTTCATGCAACTCGCGGAACATCGCCTGCTCGGGCGACTCGCCATGCTTGATCCCGCCTTGCGGGAACTGCCAGGAGTGGGTGCGGATGCGCTTGCCCCAGAACACCTGGTTGCGTTGGTTGAGCAGGATGATGCCGACGTTGGGGCGGAAGCCTTCACGGTCGAGCATGATCAACTCCGAATGCTTTGAACTGGGTTCATTATTGCACCTGACTGGTGTCCCGCCTAGGGGCGTGGACAGGCAAATTGGCGCCCGAGCCCAGGGTTTGCCCCCTATAAACCAGCCTGAGGGCGAGGGCACTCTGGGATAATGGCCGGCTCAGGGCGTGCAGGGCGCGCCCGGCCAGCCATTCGCCATCCCATGAAAGCCTCCCAGTTCTTCATCTCGACCCTGAAAGAAGCGCCCGCCGACGCCGAGATCGTCAGCCACAAGCTCATGATGCGCGCCGGCTTCATCAAGAAGCTGGGCGCCGGCCTGTACAACTACATGCCGATGGGCCTGCGCACGATCCGCAAGGTCGAAGCCATCATCCGCGATGAGCTGAACAAGGCAGGTGCCATCGAGCTGGTGATGCCCGTGGTGCAGCCCGCCGAGCTCTGGCAAGAGACCGGCCGCTTCGACAAGATGGGCGACGAACTGCTGCGCTTCAAGGACCGCCATGAGCGCGACTTCGTGATGCAGCCCACCGCCGAAGAGGTGGTGACCGACATCGCCCGGCAAGAGCTGCGCAGCTACCGCCAACTGCCCAAGAACTTCTATCAGATCCAGACCAAGTTCCGCGACGAGCGCCGCCCCCGCTTCGGTGTGATGCGTGGCCGCGAGTTCACGATGAAGGACGCCTACTCCTTCGACCGTGATGTCGAATCTGCCGGCAAGACCTACGACGCGATGTACGAGGCCTACACGCGCATCTTCCAGCGCCTGGGCCTGCAGTTCCGCGCCGTGGCGGCCGACACCGGCGCCATCGGCGGCGACCGCTCGCACGAGTTCCAGGTGATCGCCGACACCGGCGAGGACGCCATCGTCTACTGCCCCACCAGCGACTACGCAGCCAACATCGAACTGGCCGAGGCGCTGTCCCTGATCGCCCAGCGCGGTGTCGCCACCGAGGCCCTGGAAAAGGTGGCCACGCCCGGCAAGAGCACCTGTGCCGATGTGGCCGAGCTGCTGGGCCTGCCCCTGGACTGCACCGTCAAATCCCTGGTGCTGGCCACCGACGAGACCAACGACAAGGGCGAGATCGTCAAGAGCGCCGTGTGGCTGCTGCTGGTGCGCGGCGACCATGACTTGAACGAAGTCAAGGCCGGCAAGATCGAGGGCCTGAAGGCGGGCTTCCGCTTCGCCACCGAGAAGGAAATCATCGAGCACTTCGGCACCAAGCCCGGCTACCTGGGCCCGGTCAAGCTGCTCAAGCCCGTGAAGGTGGTGGCCGATCGCACCGTGGCCAACATGGCCGACTTCATCGTCGGTGCCAACGACGAAGGCTTCCACATCAAGGGCGTGAACTGGGGCCGTGACCTGCCCGAGCCCGATGTGGTGGCCGACATCCGCAACGTGGTCGAGGGCGACCCGAGCCCTGACGGCCAGGGCGTGCTCGCCATCCAGCGCGGCATCGAGGTCGGCCATGTGTTCTACCTGGGCACCAAGTATTCCAAGGCCATGAACGCCACCTTCCTGGATGTGGACGGCAAGCCCAAGCACTTCGAGATGGGCTGCTACGGCATCGGCGTGACCCGCATCCTGGGCGCCGCCATCGAGCAGAAGCACGACGAGCGCGGCATCATCTGGCCCGCCGCCATCGCCCCCTTCGAGGTGGTGATCTGCCCCGTGGGCTACGACCGTTCGGAAGACGTGAAGGCCGCCGCCGACAAGCTCTACGCCGAGCTGAGGGCGCAGGGCGTGGACGTGATCCTGGACGACCGTGGCGAGCGCCCTGGTGCGATGTTCGCCGATTGGGAATTGATCGGTGTGCCGCACCGCGTGGTGCTGGGCGACAAGGGCCTCAAGGAAGGCCTGGCCGAGTACCAGGGTCGCCAGGACAAGGAAGCCGCCAAGATCGCCGTGGGCGAGGTGGGCGCCCACGTGCTGGCCCAGCTCAAGGGCTGAAACCTGTGACGCTGGCTGTGCGGTACCACCTGAACTGCGCCGGGCTGGCGCTGGCCACGGCCCTAGGGGCCTGCACAGCCTTGCCTGCACACGCCGGTGCCCAGCGCGAGGAGCCCCTGGCCAACTCGGTGCGCACGGCCCTGTCGGCCGCCATTGCCAAGTCGGTGCCGCCGGTGCCGGTGTTCGTGGACGATCGTCGCAAGGAAAGCTACGAACGCTGGAAGCAGGGGGCCGGCGAGCGCCTGAAGAAGCGCAAGCCGGATGACCTGGTGCGCGAGGAGTTTCTGCGCACCGTCTGGTACGAAGCCACCCGTGCCGGGCTGGACCCGACCCTGGTGCTGGGCCTGATCGAGGTGGAAAGCGGCTTCCGCAAGTACGCCATCAGCGTGGCCGGCGCGCGCGGCTACATGCAGGTGATGCCGTTCTGGTCACGCACCATCGGCGATGGCGACGCAGCGCGGCTGTTCCACATGCAGAGCAATCTGCGCTTCGGTTGCGTGATCCTGCGCCACTACCTGGACATCGAAAAAGGCGACCTGTTTCTGGCCCTGGGCCGCTACAACGGCAGCCGTGGCCGGGCGGAGTACCCCAATGCGGTGCTGGGCGCACGCAAGCGCTGGGAAGCCGCCGTGGCCGAAGCCGGTCCCCAGGTGGTGGCCGGTGTCAGCGCAGGGTCGCCAGGTAGGCAATGATGTCGGCGCGCTCCTGCGCGTCCTCCACCTGGTAATCCATCTGTTGGTTCTGCACGAAGGCATCGGGGTTGCTCAGCCAGCGATCCAGCGTTTCCGGGGTCCAACGCAGCCCTGATTTCTTCAGTCCGGTCGAATAGTCATACCCCGGCGCGGTACCCGCCAGGCGTCCCATTACGCCCTGGTGCAGGGGGCCGATGCGGTGGTGGTCCAGCGCATGGCACTGGAGGCACTGGGCTTCGTACAGGCGCTGGCCGACATCTGCGCGCCCGATAAGCGGTGACGACGGCGCAGGGGCCGAAGGCGGTTGTGAGACCGGCATGCCGCAGCCCGTGATGACAAGCACTGCCGCCCCGCAGATCCAGGGCAGGGGCCGGGCACGTCGGACAAAGGTGCGAAAGGACATGGCACTGTCTACGCAGAAGGGCGGGGCCCCGGATGCAGCAACAGGGCACTGGCGCATGGTGGGTGGACAGCCTGGCCTGCCTGATCCGCCCATTGCGTCACAGAAATATCGGCATCGGTGTGTGGAACTGCAGCATCAAACCGACAAACGGTTGTTGCGCCCACCTCAGAGGACGCGTGCTTACAGACCGTTCCAGGCGCGCGGCTGGGCCTCATCCAGGCCCAGCAGGGCCAGGGCGCGTTCGACGGTGTCGTCGATGATGTCGTCCAGGGTTTCGGGCCGGTGGTAGAAGGCCGGCAGCGGCGGGAACACGATGCCGCCCATTTCCGTGACCGAGGTCATGTTGCGCAGGTGGGCCAGGTTGAAGGGCGTTTCGCGCACCATCAGCAGCAGGCGGCGGCGCTCTTTCAGCGTGACGTCGGCGGCGCGGGTGAGCAGGTTGTCGCCCAGGCCGTGGGCCACGGCGGCCAGCGTCTTCATGGAGCAAGGCGCGATCACCATCGCATCGGTGGCGAAGCTGCCGCTGGCGATGCAGGCACCCACATCACCCGGCGCGTGGGCCTGGGTGGCCAGCGCTTCGAGTTCGCGCCGGTCCAGGCCGAGCTCGTGGTGCACGTTGAGGATGCCGGCGGGCGTGGCCACCAGATGGGTCTCCACGCCCAGGGCGCGGGCGCGCTGAAGCAGCCGCACGCCATAGACGGCGCCGCTGGCGCCTGTCAGCCCGACGATCAGCCGGCGAGGCCGGGCCGACCGTGGGGCCTGCGAAGGCTCACTGGCCACCGGCCAGGACCTGCTGCAGCTCGCCGGCCTGGTACATCTCCATCATGATGTCCGAGCCGCCGATGAACTCACCGTTCACGTAGAGCTGTGGAATGGTGGGCCAGTTGGCGTATTCCTTGATGCCCTGGCGGATGCCTTCGTCTTCCAGCACGTTGACCGTGGTGATGTCGGAGGCGTTGCAGGCCTTGAGGATCTGGATGGCGCGGCCGGAGAACCCGCATTGCGGGAACTGGGCGGTGCCCTTCATGAAAAGGACAACCTTGTGGCCCTTGACCAGGCTGTCGATGCGTTGCTGTACGTCGCTCATGGTGCGATCACCGTTGGGGGAAATGGAAACAGGCCTGTTATAGCAGGCCTGTGCGATGCCGTCCGGCACTCGGATTTGCGAGAGGGCCGGCTGGGGCCCGAGCGTATCAGAAAGCGTAGTTCACGCTGACCTTGACCACCGGACGCAGCCGCAGCTCGCGGATGAGGGTCTCCACCCCCGCATCGCCCTGCAGTGCGCGGCTGATGCGGTCGATGTTGTTGGAGTTGATGGTGATCAGGCCCAGGTCGGCATTGAAGCGCCAGGCACTGTCGGCGCGCAGGCCGGCCAGGCGCGTGCTGTAGCCGGCGCCCAGGTAGGGTGAGGTGCGGTTGTTGCCGTTGTAGGCGGCGCTGTCATAACCGGGGTGGCTGAGCACGTCCAGGCGTTGCATGCTCAGGTTCAAGCCGGTGGCGCCCTGCTGTTCGCTAGGCCACCAGGGCAGGTTGCTGGAGCCGCGCACCAGGCCCGCCGTGGCACGGAAGCCCCCGGCGAAGTAGTAATCAGACAACACGTGCAGGCTGTAGACCTTGAGCCCGTTGTAGGCGGGCTGGGCCAGCACGAAGGAGTTGCTCATAGGGTCGGCCGGGCGATCAAGCACCACGCCGATGCGGCCTTCCCAGTGGGGCCAGAGGTTGGTGCTGGGCGGTTCTTTCAGGGCCAGGCCATCGCCACTGGTGACAGCCTGGCGGGGCACATGCAGGCCGATGGAGGCGGTAGCCAGATCGCCGGTGAGCGTGCTGGTGCTGGAGCGCACCACGGCGTGGCCGGTGACGATGTTGGTGGGCATGGGCACCATCTGCGCGTGTGCAAGTGACCCGAGCGCCCCCATGCCGCTCAGCACGGTGCCGAACAGGGTGGCGATCAAAGGGCGGTATGCGCACTGCATGGTGGTTCTCCGGCTGCCAACCCAAGACCGCAAGGGCGGCAGGGTTCATGGATCCCATGCTAGGGCGCCGCCTGTTTCTTGTGGCGCGGATTTGTGACCGTTGGTGTCCCCTTTTCCACAAATCCAAACCCTTTACATTCGCCGATCAGGGGGAACCCGGGTGACTCACCCCGCAGGGTGACATGTACATCGGCGGCGCTGCGCGAGCGGGCGCTCACATCCGAAGGCTCCAAGCCCCGGCGCCATCAGGGAATGTCAGGGGTGTGAAGGGGTCACACCGCCCACTGGCCGCCGGTGCAGCGGGGCTGGCCAGCCAGGTCGTGGCGGGTGGACACGGCACTGAAACCGGCATCGCGCAGCAGGGCCTGCACGGCATCGGCCTGGTCATAGCCATGTTCCAGCAGCAGCCAGCCACCGGGTTTCAGGTGGGAGCGCGCCTGGCGCACGATCAGGCGCAGGTCATCCAGCCCGTCGCGGCCGGCGGTTAGAGCCTGGATGGGCTCGAAGCGCAGGGCGGGCAGGTGCGGATCGCCCTCGGCGATGTAGGGCGGGTTGCTCACGATCAGGTCGAAGCGTCGGGTGCCCAGGGGCTCGAACCAGGAGCCGGCCAGCAGTTCCAGCGGCAGGTGCAGGCGCCGGGCGTTGTCGGCGGCGATGGCCAGGGCCTCGGGGCTGGCGTCCACGGCGGTGACGCTGACATGAGGCCGGCGTGAGCGGATCGCCAGGGCGATGGCGCCGCTGCCGGTGCCCAGGTCCAGCACGCGGGTGGGTCGATCCGGCGTCGTTTGGGCCGGCAGCACGTCCAGGGCCCAGTCGACCAGGGTTTCGGTGTCGGCGCGGGGGACCAGCACGCCGGGCGCCACGCGCAGGCTCAGGCCGTAGAACTCCTTGTCGCCCAGCAGGTAGGCCAGGGGCTCGCCTTGAGCCCGCCGTGCGCTCAGTTCGGCGAAGCGGGTGGCGGCCTTCAGCGGCAGCGGGTCGGTGTCGTGGGCCAGCAGCCAGCTGCGGGGCTTGTCAAGCACGGCGCATAGCAGCAACTGGGTGTCCAGCCGTTCGATGCCTTGCGCCCGGGCCGAGTTCATGGCCTCGGCCACGGTGGCCGGTGCGGTCAGGCTGGCGCCGACGGCAGGCTGCCCGAGCGAGCCGGCATCGGGCTCAGACACCGGTGGCGGCTTCCAGTTCGGCCAACTGGTCGGCGGCCTGGGCCGACACCAGGGCCGCGATCACGTCATCCAGATCGCCTTCCATGATGGTCAGCAGCTTGTAGAGCGTGAGGTTGATGCGGTGGTCTGTCAGCCGGCCCTGCGGGAAGTTGTAGGTGCGGATGCGGTCGGAGCGGTCGCCGGTGCCGACCAGGCTCTTGCGCGTGGCGGCCTCGCGGGCCTGGCGCTCGATGCGGTCCTTGTCGCGCAGACGGGCAGCCAGTACGGCCAGGGCCTTGGCCTTGTTGCGGTGCTGGCTGCGGTCGTCCTGGCACTCGGCGACGATGCCGGTAGGGATGTGCGTCACGCGCACGGCCGAATCCGTCTTGTTGATGTGCTGGCCGCCAGCGCCGCTGGCGCGGTAGGTGTCGATGCGCAGATCGGCCGGGTTGATCTGCACTTCTTCGGCCTCGTCGGGTTCGGGCAGCACGGCCACGGTGCAGGCGCTGGTGTGGATGCGCCCTTGTGTCTCGGTGGCGGGCACGCGCTGCACGCGGTGGCCGCCAGACTCGAACTTGAGCTGGCCATACACGTTCGAATTCGCGCCACTGCCCTCGATGCGGAAGACGATTTCCTTGTAGCCGCCCAGATCGGATTCGTTGGCCGACATGATCTCGCAGCGCCAGCCTTGGCGTTCGGCGAAGCGGGTGTACAGGCGGGCCAGATCGCCCGCGAACAGGGCGGATTCGTCACCGCCCGTGCCGGCGCGGATTTCCAGGAAGGCGTTGCGCGCGTCGTCCGGATCCTTGGGCAGCAGTGCGGTCTGCAGTTCGGTTTCCAGCTTGAGCAGGTCGGCCTCGGCCTGGATGGCTTCGTCCTGCGCCATGGCCTTCATGTCGGGGTCGTCGCCCAGATCCTGCAGCATCTGCCTGGCGGTGGCCAGGTCATCCGTGCGCTGGGCATGGCGGCGGGCCAGGTCGCACACGCTGCTCACTTCGGCATGCTCGCGGGACAGATCCCTGTAGCGCTTGGGATCGGCCGCGACGGCGCCGTCGGACAGGGCCGCATCCAGTTCGCGCAGACGGTGGGACAGGCGTTCCAGAGAGGCCGCCAGGGAGGGGGCGAGGCCGCTCATGCGGGATCGCTTTCCGAGGGGGCGCTGGGCGCGAGTGAGGCAGGCAGGTTGGCGGGCACATCACCGCGCAGGAACATGCGGGCCACGGTGGACGCCACCTGCGGCCGGTGCTGCGGCGCGGCGCTGTGCAGTTCGGCCAGGGCGCCGTGCAGCATCTTCTGGGTCAGCCCGCGGGACAGGGCTTCCAGCACGGCCTCGACGTCCTCGCCCCGCGCCAGTTGCTTGCGGGCGCGGGCGATCTCATTGGCGCGCCAGGCGTCGGTCTGGGATTGCAGGGCCTGGATCAGGGGCACGGTGGCGCGCTGGTCCAGCCAGTGCACGAAACCCTGAACGCCGGATTCGATGATGGCCTCGGCCTGGGCCACGGCGGCCTGGCGGCGCGCGCCGGCGGTCTGCACCAACTCGCTCAGGTCGTCCACCGTGTAGAGGTAGACGTCGGGCATCTGGCCGACTTCGGGCTCGATGTCGCGCGGCACGGCCAGGTCCACCATGAAGATGGGGCGGTGCTTGCGGGCCTTGATGGCGCGTTCCATGGCACCCAGGCCGATGATGGGCAGGGTGCTGGCCGTGCAGGAGACGACGATGTCGAACTCGTGCAGGCGCTGGGGCAGGTCGGCCAGGCGCATGGCCTCGGCACCCAGGTGGGTGGCGAGCTTTTCACCACGCTCCAGCGTGCGGTTGGCCACGGCCATGCTGCGCGGCGCGCGGGCGGCGAAATGAGTGGCGGTGAGCTCGATCATCTCGCCAGCGCCCACGAACAGCACCTTGGTCTTGGACAGGTTCTCGAACAGTTGGCCGGCCAGACGCACGGCAGCGGCGGCCATGCTGATGGAGTGCTCGCCGATCTCGGTGGAGGTGCGCACCTCCTTGGCCACGGCGAAGGAGCGCTGGAACAACTGGTGCAGGGTGGTGCCCAGGGTGCCGGCGGCATCGGCCTCGCGCACGGCCTGCTTCATCTGGCCCAGGATCTGGGGCTCGCCCAGCACCATGGAATCGAGCCCGCTGGCCACGCGGAAGGCATGGCGCGCGGCGGCGCCGCCCTCCAGCATGTAGGTGTGGCGCATCAAGTCATCAGGCGAGACACCGCCCACGTGGGCCAGCCAGTTCACTGCTTCGCGCTGCAGCACCAGGGGCGAACCGCTCAGGGCGGGGGCCGCGCAGTACAACTCGGTGCGGTTGCAGGTGGACAGCAGGGCGGCCTCCGGGGCCGTCTGCGGGCTGGCCTGACCACCCGCCAGACGGGTGTGCAGGGTGCGCAGCGCAGGGTTCAACTGGTCCACGGCGAACGCGAACCGACCCCGCAGATCAACCGCGGCCGTCGTGTGGTTGAGACCCAAGGCCAAGACACTCATGTGAGAAATTATAAAATCGAGGGTTTTGGCGTGGGCGGGTCAGGCCATTGAGGCTTTCAAAGACCTTCATTGTCGAGCCCGCATTGTCGATGATTACCACCACTTTGTGGTCGGCCGAACTGACGAGATTGGCCGACATTTGAGGTGGCTCAGGTGCTCTATGCGTCAGATGCAGATGCTTATGACTCGTGTTTGATCTGAATCCTTGCGATGCCACGCCGTTTGTGATGTTTAGCCACGCCTTGCCGGCCCCGTAGTCCATGGGTTTTCTTGACGCCCTGATCCACCTGTTCAATTTCCTGCTGCCCGCCTTGGGCCTGGCTGTGCTGCTGCCCGCCTTGGCGCGCCTGTTCTGGTGGCGCACACTCAAGGGCATGGGGTGGGTACTGGCCAGCCGCGTGGCATTGGCGGGTGTCATCGTGCTGGTGGCCGGCCTGCTGATCTCAGGGCGAGATGGGGCCATGAGCACCTACGCCGCCTTGGTGATCTCGGCTGCGCTGGTGGTGTGGTGGACTGGCTTCAAAGGGCGTGCATGACCTACAGCGTCAAGGAAATCTTCTATACCCTGCAAGGCGAGGGCACCCACGCGGGCCGCCCCGCCGTGTTCTGCCGTTTCGCAGGGTGCAATCTGTGGACGGGCCGCGAGGAGGACCGCCCCAAGGCCATCTGCCAGTTCTGCGACACGGATTTCGTGGGCACCGATGGGCTGGGCGGTGGCAAGTTCCCCACGGCGCTGGACCTGGCCGCCCGTATCACGGCCTTCTGGCCGGACACCGAGCAGGGCCGCAAGGGCAGTCGTTTCGTGGTGCTGACTGGGGGCGAACCCTTGCTCCAGGTCGACCCGGCCTTGATCGATGCGTTGCATGATCAGGGTTTCGAGATCGCGGTGGAGACCAACGGCACCGTGGCCGCGCCGCCTGGGCTGGACTGGATCTGCGTGAGCCCCAAGGCCGGCTCGACCCTGGTGCAGACTTCGGGCCACGAGCTCAAGGTGGTCGTGCCGCAGGTCGGCTTCGATGCGGCCAGGCTGGCCGAGTTCGACGCCATGGATTTCGTGCAGCGCCGTGTGCAGCCGATGGACAGCGCCTCCCCCGAGGCGCGCTTGGCCGCCACCGAATGGGCCGTGCAATGGTGCCTGGACCACCCGCGCTGGCTCTTGAGCGTCCAGACCCACAAAACATTGGGCATCCGCTGAGGCCCGCCATACAAACAACATGTTCGAACTGAGCCAGACCTTTTCCTTCGATGCCGCCCACACGCTCAAACGCCAGGTGGGCGCCGAGGAGGCCGCCGGCAGCCGCCGCATCCATGGCCACACCTACACGGCCGAGGTGATGGTGCGCGGCGAGCGCCAGCCTGAGTCCGGCATGGTGGTGGACCTGGCCCACCTGCGCGCCGTGATCGCCAGCGTGCGCGAGCAGCTTGATCACCACTTTCTGGACGAAGTGTCCGGCCTGGGCGCGCCCACGCTGGAGAACCTGTGCGTGTTCATCTACGCCCAGGTGCACCTGCAACTGCCCCAGGTGGCGGCGGTAAGCGTGTCCCGCGCGGCGGGGGATCGTTGCGTCTACCGGCCCACGGCCTGATTGGTGGAGGCGCACCCCATGCAGGACAAGACGTGGGCGGATCGCAGCCGCCAGGCCGTTTGGCACCCGTGCACGCAGATGAAGGTGCACGACACCCATCCGCCGCGCGCCATCGTGTCGGCGCAGGGCCCCTGGCTGATCGATGACCGTGGCCACCGCATCCTGGATGCCGTGAGCTCCTGGTGGGTGAACCTGTTCGGGCATGGCTTTGCCCCGATCCGCGAGGCTATCGCTGATCAGCTCCAGAAGGTCGACCACATCATGCTGGCGGGCCTCACGCACCCGCCGGTGGTGGAGCTGTCAGAGCGCCTGGGCCAGCTCACCGGCCTGGGCCATGCCTTCTACGCCAGCGACGGGGCCAGTGCCACCGAGATTGCGCTGAAGATGAGCGCGCACAGCTGGCGCAACCGGGGCCGCGAGGGCAAGCACCGCTTCATCGGCCTGCAGGGCGGCTACCACGGTGAAACCGCTGGCGCCCTGTCGGTGACGGACATCCCGCTGTTCCGCGAGTCGTACGCACCGCTGCTGCGCCTGAGCGCCACCTTGCCATCGCCCGACCCGCGCCATGCCACGCTCGGCGTGAGCCCGGCCCAGCACACGCAGCACTGCATCGACGCGCTGGCCGCCTACCTTGAAGAGCACCACGCGCAGACCGCCGCCATCATCCTGGAGCCCTTGATCCAGGGCGCCGCCGGCATGGGCATGTACCTGCCCGATTACCTCAGTGCCGTGCGCCGTCTGTGCGACAAGTACCAGGTGCACTGGATCGCCGACGAGATCGCCGTGGGCTTTGGCCGCACGGGCACGATGTTCGCGCACCAGCAGGCCCTGGGCGATGACGGCGCGCCGATCAAGCCCGATTTCATCTGTCTGAGCAAGGGCCTGACCGGTGGCGTGCTGCCGCTGTCGGCCGTGCTGACGACGGACGAGGTCTACCAGGCCTTCTGGGATGACCGCACCACGCACGGCTTCCTGCACTCGCACTCGTACACCGGCAACCCGCTGGCCTGCCGCGCTGCGCTGGCCGTGCTGGACACCTTTGCCGACAGCGATGTGCTGGGCGACAACCGCCGCGCCGCCGAGCGCCTGGACGAGCTGGTGCAACCCATCACCGACCACCCGCGCGTGAAAGCCTCGCGCCGCCTGGGCATGGTCTGGGCCTGGGATGTGGACGTGGCCGACCCTACCTTCGCCTCGCGCTACCACCGTGCCGCGCTCGACGAAGGCCTGCTGCTGCGCCCCATCGGCCCCACGCTGTACTTCATGCCGCCTTATGTGCTGGGCGAGGCCGAACAGCGCCACCTGGCCGAAGGCGCGCTGCGTGCGCTCGACCGCGTGCTGGCCGAAGAGGGCTCAGCCAACGCCCAGGCCTCCGAGGTACCCGTGCCATGACCGCCTATTTCGTCACCGGCACCGACACCGGCGTCGGCAAGACCCGCACCAGTTGTGCCCTGATCCATGCGCTGCGCCGCGATCATCAGCGTGTAGTGGGCATGAAGCCCGTGGCCGCCGGCTGCGACTGGATCGAGGGCGTCGATGGCCACCCCGGCCAGTGGCTCAACGAGGATGTGGCCGCCCTGCGCGCTGCCTCCAGCCTGAAGGTGCCGCCGGCCTTCGACAACCCGTATGCCTTGCCGGATGCCATCTCGCCGCACATCGCCGCGCGCAATGCCGGCGCGGTGATCGACATCGGCCACATCGAGGCGAGCTTCCATGCGCTCAGCCAGCACGCCGATGCGGTGGTGGTGGAGGGTGCGGGCGGCTTCATCGTGCCGCTGCACGAGGGGCCGGGCGAGTTCGCCTCCAGTGCCGACCTGGCGCAGCGCCTGCGCCTGCCCGTGATCATGGTGGTGGGCCTGCGCCTGGGCTGCCTGAACCATGCGCTGCTCACGCAGGAGGCCATCGTCTCGCGTGGCTTGACGCTGGCCGGCTGGGTGGCCAATGTGGTGGATGCCGCCATGCCGGAGCAGGAGGCCAACCTGCGCACCCTGCGGGATCACCTGCAGGCGCCCATGCTGGCCCACTGGGGCTGGGATCCCGCGGCCGATCCGGCGCAACTGGCGCAGTCGCTGACCTTGCCCTGAGCCTGCCGATGCCCGCGGCCGATATCCTCATCCAGGAGATCGATGGCCTGCTCGATGCGCCGCGTGCAGAAGGCATTGCCGCCGCGCTGAGCGTCTGGACGCAGCAAGGCAGCGCTACGCGCTGGACCACGCCCGAGGCCGCAGCGCAGGAGCCGGCCTTCCTGATCTACAGCATCACCAAGACCTTCATCGCCTGCCTGCTGCTGCAATGGGTCGATGCGGGCAAGCTGGATCTGGATGCACCTGTTCGCAGCCTCTGGCGAGGCCCGGAACTGCCCCAATCCTTCAACGATGCGGTCACGCCGCGCCGCCTGTTGAACCACACGGCTGGCCTGCCAGATTACGGCGCGTTGCCTGACTACCAGGCCCAGGTTCGCCGGCACCCTGACCAGCCCTGGTCCACCGAGCACTTCACCCAAGCCACGCTGGCGCGTGACTGGACGGTGCCCGAGCCCGCCCGCTTTGCCTACAGCAACCCAGGCTACATGGTGCTGCGCCAACTGCTGGAAATGGTGGGCGAAAGCCCTTGGGAACAGCAACTCGCAGAGCGTGTGTGCGGGCCCTTGGGTTTGTCACGCACCACGGTGGCGTCCACGCTCGATGATCTGCGCCCGCTGGCGCCGGGTCTGTCACGCCAGATTGCCGAGGGAGATGCATGGGTGGGTGTGCGTGGGCGTTATCGCCCGGGCTGGGTCTCGCATGGCGTCATTGCCTCGACCGTGTCCGAGGTGAGCGCCTTCCTGCACGCCTTGTTCTCGGGCCGCCTGCTTCAGCCTGACAGTTTGGCCGCCATGGTCGATGCCATGCCGGTAGGGCAGGTCGGTGGCCGTTGGCAACAGCCTGGCTACGGCCCTGGGCCTGATGATCGATCCGGCGATGCCTGTGGGCATCGTGCGCGGGCACAACGGTGGTGGCCCCGGGTACAGCGCGAGCGCGTTCGGGCTGCTGGCGGCACACGCTGTTGGCGACAGGCCACGGCCTCCCGCGTTCAAGGTGGGTTGATTCGGACACAATGATGAATAATTATGATTCTCATTTGTGTTTCGTGAGGCAGACAAACCATGCCTCATGCCTTTCATCCAGCCTTGTTGTCCTGCCATGCGTGACCATCCCTGCCGCCCTCCGTTTCTCCGTCGTCCGCTGACGCTGAGCCTTGTCCTCGCCCTGGGCGCCCCCGCTGCTGCCTGGGCCCAGGCAGCGGCCACGCCTGCGGCGGCGTCCAACGAACAGGAAGCTGGCGCCCTGCCGTCGGTGTCGGTGCGTGCGGCCCGCGTGCGCGATGCGTCCACGGAGGACAGCGGCTACGTTGCCCGTTCCGCCACGGTTGGCAAGGAGGCCCGCTCGCTGCGTGAATTGCCCAACTCGGTCACGGTGATCACCCGGCAGGAGTTGGATGACCGGAACGTCCACACGATCGAGGATGCGCTGAAGAACGTCACCGGCGTGACCATCCAGCGCTTCGACGCGGCGGGCAACTACAGCCAGTTCATGGCGCGTGGTTTTGCGGCCGATGCCTACCAGCTCGATGGCCTGACGCTGCAGACCGACGCCAACGGCATCTACTTCGATCTCGCGGGCTATGACCGCGTGGAGGTGCAGCGTGGCATGGCCAGCCTGTTCAGCGGCGCCGGCGAGCCCGGCATCACCGTGAACATCGCGCGCAAGCGCGCATTGGTTACCCCCAAGACCGAAGTGGGGCTGAGTGCGGGTACTTGGGACGCCTATCGCGCTGACCTGGACGTCAACCGCGCCCTCAATGCGGCCGGCACGCTGCGTGGTCGCATGGTCGCGGCCTACGAAGACCGCGGCACCTTCATGGATGGCATCGGCAGCCGCAAGAAATTCATCTACGGTACGGTCGAGGCCGACATTGCCGAGCGCACCACGCTGTCGGTGGGCACGACCTGGCAAGACGTTAACACCGTGCTGTCTCGTGGGCTGCCCACATGGGACGGCGGCAAACTGATCGACATGCGACGCTCGACAATGCCCGTGCAATCCTGGAACGCCCAACGATTGACATCGACGAGCCACTTTGCCGAAATCGAACACCGCGGCCTGGACGACTCCACCCTGAAGTTCGCGCTGCGCCGCGTGGAGCGAGGCAACGATGCGCGCTACATTGACCCATCCATCCCCAGTGCCAATGGCACCATGGCCGGCTTCCCCATTGCAGGCAATGCCACCCCCGGCTTGTCAGCCTCCGCGTTCGAACGTGAGGACAGCGACAGCACGGCCGATGCCTATTACAGCCAGCCTTTCGAGTTGGGGGGGCAAAAGCACAACTTCATGGTCGGTGTTGACTACCGCGTGAGCCGCGCGACTACCCGCTTCGCGGCCTATGCGGCCGTGCCGGGTACCTCGCTCAACCTGTTCGACGTGGACCTGGACGCCATCCCTCAGCCGAACTTCGTCCTTGGCGCACCACAGAAGACACGTGTGACCTCTTCAGGCCTGTATTCGCAGTTGCGCATCAAGCCCACCACCCCTTTGACCTTGATCGCGGGCGCACGCGTGAACTCGTGGAAATCGGAGTCCACCTCCACCACTGGTGCGCGTACCTCCTATTCGGAGAACGGGCACCTGACGCCCTACTTGGCGGCAATCGTCGATGTGACACCCACAACATCCATCTACGCCAGCTACAACGAGATCTTCAAGCCGCAAGCCGACAAGACCATCACGGGGGAGCAGCTCAAGCCACGCACTGGCAAGCAATACGAAGTGGGCGTCAAGGGTGAGTTCAACGGTGGGCGCCTGACATGGCAGGCCGATGTCTACCACCTGACCGACGAGAATCGTGCGGTAGCGATTGACAACACGCCCAATGCCTTCACCTCGCTCGGCAAAGTGGAAATCAAGGGGTTTGAAGGCGAGCTGCGTGGCGAGCTGACCTCGCAGTGGTCGTTCACCGGCGGCTATGCCTACACGCAGACGACCTATCTCAGCGGCAGCAGTGGGCAAGCCGGAACAAGCTTCAGCCCCGTCACGCCCAAGCACAACGTCAACCTGTCGACGCGCTACAAGCTCAACAGCGTGGCCAGCGGCCTGGAGGTGGGGGGCGGCGTGCGCCTGTCGAGCAAGTTCTACAACGTGCCGCTGGTGCGTGGCCCTGGCTACGGCATCGCTTTCCTGAGCGCGGCCTACCCGCTGTCGTCCACCTACAAGGTCACCTTGAACGTGGACAACCTGTTCGACAAGGACTACTACGAGAAGGTCAGCGGCACTACCCGCCAGAACTTCTTCGGTGCACCGCGCAGCATCACCGTGGCATTGCGGGGCAGTTTCTGACCCTGCGCTGAAAGCCGCTGGGCCATCCCGGTTTAGCGCCATTGCCTAAGATGGCATGGCCTACCGGGAGCCCATCATGGATCATCAAATCATCCACAGCGGCGATCACGAAGAAGCCATCGGTGCCCATGCCGGATTCCGAATCCGCGTGGTCACCGCATGGGATGCTGGCGCACGCCAGTTCATGGCCACGGCCTACGTGCGGGGCTCTGAAACCGAGGAAGAGGTGGCGCTGGCGCCCCAGGGTAAGCGCTTTGCCCTGATGCAGGACGCGCAGGATCACGGTTTTGCCATCGCCACGCAATGGATCGACCGCCAGGCAGGTGGCTGAGGGCGTTAGAACACGCCCAGCGCCAGCCCCGCCGTCAGCGATTCGCCCAGTGCTCGGCAGCGTTCCAGATCATCCTCATTGATCTGCTTGGGGGCCAGAATCGCTTCGGGTGTCTGCGCGTGCGTGCAGACGATCAAGGGCTCGGCCACGGGCTTGAGCC
The DNA here is from genome assembly GCF_049274795.1 of Aquabacterium sp. GTDB lineage: Bacteria > Pseudomonadota > Gammaproteobacteria > Burkholderiales > Burkholderiaceae_C > Aquabacterium. The sequence continues at coordinate 21,242 of NZ_JBASTH010000101.1, read as the reverse complement.
GCCAGCCGGTGGCGATGCGCTCGATCTGGCGCGCGGCGTTGTGCCCGTCGCTGCCCGCACAGATCAGCGCGGCATAGGGGCGGCCGTTGATGCGGTCCAGCACCGCGTAATAGCTGCGGTCGAAGAAATCCTTGAGCTGCCCGCTGATGGCGGCCAGGTTCTCCGGGGTGGCGAACACCAGGCCGTCGGCGGCCAGCACGTCGTCGGCCTTTGCCTCGGCAGCATGCAGCAGGCGCACGGACACGCCTTCCTCGGCCAGTGCGCCGTCCCGCGCGGCGCACGCCATCTGGTGGGTGCCGCCGGTCTGGGAGTGGTAGACGATCAGCAGGGTTTTGGGCGTGCTCATGGGGGTGAAGCATAGGCGAGCGGCACCTTGTTTTTCCGCCATGCCCTGCACCATCAAAGTGTCGGAAAAAGCTTCCGGCTCGCGACATGCCGTTGACTGAATATTCGGGCAAACCGCCCAGGTATTGCCGTTCAACGGTATTCAGTCGTCTTCATCATTTATTGGAGTCGGCCTGGCGTGTCGCTGGTCAATATCTCAACCAGTAACTGGGAATCCCTCAAGCAGGGGGGTGAAAGACCTTTCCGGAAATACGCATATCGTTATGACAAAGGATATGGCGTGGTGAGATGCGCTATCGGGCAGATGACTGAAAATATGAAGGTCGCTCCATTTAGTCGTTTTTGAATGTAACAAACTATGGCGTCCGGGGCTATTGCGTGATTCGCGTGACGAGTCGTGATCCGGCGGATATTCTGAATATGCGATCTGGTCCCTTGACCGGCAAGCCTCTGAAAGGTCCACCACGCGCTGCACACGCGCCAGCAGGAATTAAATCAATATGTCCAGTCCCACCGTGTTGTCCTCCCGTCATTCCCAATGGCTGGCGTCTTCTGATTTACCCACCGAGCATGGCCTGTTCTCCATGCACGTGTTTCGCACCACCGGCCGTGACGGCACGGAAGGTTTCCGCGAGCACGTGGCGCTGGTGCACGGGGATGTGATCGGCCAGACCGGCCTGCCGGTGCGGGTGCACTCCGAGTGCATCACCGGCGAGGTGTTCCGCTCGCTCAAATGCGATTGCGGCGACCAGCTCGACAAGGCCATGGCCGAGATCGTGCGCATGGGCGCCGGCATCATCCTCTACCTGCGCCAGGAAGGCCGCGGCATCGGCCTGACCAACAAGATTCGCGCCTACCACCTGCAATCACGCGGCTACGACACCGTGGACGCCAACCGCATGCTGGGCTTGCCTGATGACGCCCGTTCCTACGAGGTCGTGCCCGAGATGCTGGCCCACTTCGGCGTGCCCAGCATCAGCCTGATGACCAACAACCCCGACAAGGTGGCCAAGCTGGCGGCCCTGGGGGTGAAGGTCGACAAGCGCCGGCCCGTCATCACCGTGCCCAACCAGCACTCGGTGGGCTACTTCGAAGCCAAGCGCACCCGCATGGGCCACGCCTTGCCCCAATCCATGGCCATCAGCGAGTAAGGGCGGTCCGGCATGCTGAGCGCGTTTCAACACATGGCGGCCTCGGTGGCTGCCCAAGCCACCTTGCGCCGTCGTCGCCAGGTGTTCCTCACCTTGGTCATCACCACCTCGCTGGCGCTGCTGGCGCTGATGGGCGGGGCCTTGTTCGACGGTGGCGTCGATGCCCTGGGCATCGGCATCATGCTGCTGTTCGCCATCACGCTGCCATGGACCACCATCGGCTTCTGGAACGCGGTGATCGGCTTCTGGCTGATGCATTTCTCGCGGGATGCCGCCGCCGAGGTGGCGCCGCACCTGCGCAGCATCACCGGCACCGAGCCGATCACGCAGTCCACCGCGCTGCTGGTGTGTATTCGCCATGAAGACACAGAGCGCCTGGAGCGCAACCTGGGCTTCATGCTCGAAGGCCTGCAGCGCTCCGGCCATGCGCCGTGGTTCCACCTGTACATGCTGAGCGACAGCGATGACGCCGAGATGATCCATGGCGAGCGGCTGGTGGCCGCCCGGCTCACGGATCGCTTCGGCAGCCAACTGAAGATCACCTACCGCCGGCGCGAAACGCACGAAGGCTACAAGGCCGGCAACATCCGTGATTTCTGCGATCGCTGGGGCAGCCAGCACCGCTTTGCCCTCGTGCTCGATGCCGACAGCGTGATGACATCGGCCGCCATGCTGCGCCTGGTGCGCATCATGCAGGCGCGGCCGCAGATCGGCATCCTGCAGACCCTGGTGACGGGCCTGCCCAGCACCAGCCCCTTCGCGCGTATCTTCCAGTTCGGCATGCGTCTGGGCATGCGCTCGTACACGCTGGGCGCGGCCAGCTGGCAGGGGGATTGCGGCCCTTACTGGGGACACAACGCCATCATCCGCCTGGCGCCCTTCATCGAGCATTGCCACCTGCCGCTGTTGCCAGGCAAGGGCCCCTTGAGCGGCCACGTGCTCAGCCATGATCAGCTCGAAGCCGTGCTGATGCGCCGCGCGGGCTACGAGGTGCGCGTATTGCCCGAGGAAGACGGCAGCTGGGAAGAGAACCCGCCCACCATGCCCGAGTTCATCCGCCGCGATCTGCGTTGGTGCCAGGGCAACCTGCAGTACCTTAAGCTGCTGCGCATGCCCGGTCTGCTGCCCGTGAGCCGCGCGCAGCTGTGGCTGGCCATCGCGATGTATGTGGGCGCACCGGCCTGGCTGGGCATGATCGCCCTGGGCCTGCTGCGTGACCTGCCGGTGGACATCACCCTGTTCAAGACGCTGTTCGCGATCACGATGACCATGTGCTTCGCACCCAAGATCGCCACCCTGGGCGATGTGTTGCTGCGCCCCGAATTGCGCGGCGAGTACGGCGGCACCGGGCGCGTGCTGATCAGCGCCCTGATGGAGCTGGTGTTCTCCGTGCTGATGGCGCCCATCGTGGCCGTGTCCATCACCTTGTTCATGCTGGGCCTGCCTTTTGGGCGGCAGATCGGCTGGGCGGCACAGCAGCGTGATGCTGTCGGCCTGTCATGGGCGGATGCATCGCGCCGCTTGTGGCTGCACACCGCGCTGGGTGTTGTTCTGGGCCTGGCCTTCTGGCAGGTATTTCCGGCCACGTTCTGGCTGTGGCTGCCTTTCGTGATGGGCTTGAGCGCTTCGATCCCGCTGGCGGTGGTCACGGCTGATCCACGCTTGGGTCGTTGGTTGGCCGAAAGCCGCCTGTGCCGCATCCCTGAAGAGGCTCGGCTGCCGCACAAGCCGGAGTACGCGGTGCTGTTCACCCCCTTCGGCCAGAGCGAATTCACGCAGCCTGCCGTCACGGCTGGCGCTGCAGTAGCGGCCGGAGGCCGCGCAGAATGACGGCCGCCACCGAGCTGCTGAGCCCACCGGCCACGGTCGCGCTGCATGGCGAAGACCCTGCCTGGCAGGCCTTGCTGCGCCAGGGCGGGCCGGGTGAGGGCGGCGTGCCCTTCCTGGATGGCGAATCGCTGCTGCATGCCTTGTACGGCCCCTTGTGCGCCATGCGCCGACGCGGCAGCACCTACGTGGTGGGCCACCTGGCGCAGAGCCTGGACGGGCGCATCGCCACCACCTGCGGCGTGTCGCGCTGGCTGAGCGGTGATGAGGATTTGCTGCACACCCACCGCATGCGCGCCATCGCCGATGCCGTGCTGGTGGGCGCCAGCACCGTGCAGCATGACGACCCGCAGCTCACTGTGCGCCTGTGTGCGGGCGAGCACCCCACCCGGGTGATCCTGGACCCGGAGCGCCGGCTCGATGGCAGCCAGAAGGTGTTCACCGACGGCAAGGCGCCCACGCTGCTGCTGGTCGCGGCAGACCGCATGGGCCGCAAGCCGCGGTGCGGGCAGGCCGAGGTGATCCCCATCTCACGCGGTGAGCATGGCTTGGATCCCTTCGAGATCCGCCGTGTGCTGGCCCTGCGTGGCCTGCACTGGCTGTTCGTGGAGGGCGGCGGCATCACCGTGTCGCGTTTCCTGGCGGCCGGCGCGCTCGATCGCCTGCAGATCACCGTGGCCCCGGTGATCATCGGCTCGGGCCGGCCCAGCCTGGTGCTGCCCGAGATCCATGACCTGGCCCACAGCCTGCGCCCGCGCACGCGCCGCTTCCTGCTGGGTGATGACACCATGATCGAGTGTGCCTTCCATGAGTGACCCGCATCGTTCCAATGCTCGATTGGACGGACAGGCATTCTGGGTGGTGTCCCCCGGCCATGGCGAGATCCGCAGTACAACACTGCGTGAACCCGGCCCCGGTGAGGTGCTGATCAAGGCCTTGCGCAGTGGCATCAGCCGCGGCACGGAAAGCCTGGTGTTTCGCGGTGGGGTGCCGGCCAGCCAGTGGCAGGCCATGCGCTGCCCTTTCCAGGAAGGCGATTTCCCCGGCCCGGTGAAGTACGGCTATGCCTCTGTCGGCCGTGTGGCGGCGGGCCCGGCCCATTTGCTGGGCCAGCGCGTGTTCTGCCTGCATCCGCACCAGGACCGCTACATCGTGCCGGTGGATGCCGTCACTTTGGTGCCGGATGCCGTGCCCGACGCACGTGCCGTGCTGGCCGCCAACATGGAAACCGCCGTTAATGGCCTGTGGGATGCGGCGCCGCGCCTGGGCGATCGCATCGCCGTGGTTGGTGCCGGTGTGGTCGGTGGCCTGGTGGCCGCGCTGGCGGCCCGCATGCCTGGCGCATCGGTCGAACTGATCGACACCAACCCCATGCGAGCCGATCTGGCCGTACGACTGGGATGCCGCTTTGCGTTGCCTTCTGAGGCCACGCCAGAGGCCGACCTGGTCATCCATGCGAGCGGCCACCCCGAGGGCCTGGCCACCGCTCTGCACATCGCCGGTTTCGAAGCCACGGTGCTGGAGATGAGCTGGTACGGCGATCGTCCTGTCAGCGTGCCCCTGGGCGAAGCCTTCCACGCCAAGCGCCTGCACCTGCGCTCATCGCAGGTTGGCTCGGTGGCCACGGCCCAGCGCGCGCGCTGGACCTACCAACGCCGCCTGGCCCTGGCCCTGGATCTGCTGACCGATCCCGTGTTCGACCACTTCCTCACGGGCGAGAGCCGCTTTGAGCATCTGCCCCATACCCTGCCGCGCCTGGTGGAATCCCCCGGCGCCGAGCTTTGCCACGTCATTGACTACAACTGAGAAGAATCTACCCATGTACAGCCTTGCCGTTTCTGACCACTTCATGATCGCCCACAGCTTCCGCGGAGAGGTCTTCGGGCCTGCCCAGAAGGTGCACGGCGCCACCTATGGCGTGGAGATCGAGTTCCGCCGGCCTCAGCTCGATGACAACGGCCTGGTGTGCGACATCGGCTTAGCACTGGAACTGCTGCGCGATGTGCTGGCCGAGTTCAACTACCAGAACCTTGATGAACTGCCCGTGTTCAAGGGCCGCAATACCACCACCGAGTTCCTGGCCGGAGAGATCTTCCAGCGCATCAAGGTGCGCGTGGCCGAGGGTGCTGTGGGCGCGGGCACCGCGGGCCAACTGGCTTCGTTGCGCGTGGTGCTGCGGGAGTCGCCCGTGGCCTGGGCGGCCTTCGAAGGGGCTTTGAACTGATGCCGCTGGGCTTCGTGGTGCCGGGCCGGCTGGATCAACTGACCGGCGGCTACCTCTATGACCGGCATGTGGTGGATGGGTTGCGTGCTTCTGGCATGGCCGTGGATGTGGTTGAGCTTCGCGGTACCTATCCAGATGCTGATGTCGCTACTCGGCGCGCAGCCGACGATGCCCTGGCGAAGCAGCCCGATGGGCGCACGGTGGTGATTGATGGGTTGGCCTTGCCTGGCTTGGTCGACAGCCTTTCGGCACACGCCGCCCGCCTGCGCCTGGTGGGCTTCATCCACCACCCCTTGTCGCTCGAAACGGGCCTGAGCCTATCGCAGGTGAACCATTACGCCGCGCTGGAGGCTGATCTGTGGCCACAGCTGAAGGGCGCCATCTGCCCCAGCGAGCACACCGCGCGGGCGGTGCGGGCCAGTGGCCTGCCAGCCGGGCGGGTGGCGGTGGTGGCGCCAGGCACCCACAAGCCGCCAAGTCTGCGCAAGCGCGGGCCGGCTGATGACGGGGCGCTGCAGTTGCTGTCGGTGGGCACCATCACGCCGCGCAAGGGCCACGTGTTGTTGGTCGATGCGCTGGCCGGCTTGCGTGATCTGCCGTGGCAGTTGATCTGCATCGGCAGCCTGGAGCGTGATCCCGCCGCCGCGGTGCAATTGCGTGACCGCATCGCCGACCATGGCTTGCAGGATCGGATCACGCTGCTCGGCGAACAGCCGCCAGAGCGCCTGGCGCAGGCCTACCAACAGGCGCAGGTGTTCGTGCTGCCCTCGTACCACGAGGGCTACGGCATGGTCTTCGCCGAGGCACTGGCGCATGGGCTGCCTGTGGTGTCGACCATGGCAGGTGCGATCGTGGACACCGTGCCGGCCACGGCTTCGCTGCTGGTGCCGCCGGGCGATGTGACCGCCCTGCGCGAGGCCTTGCGCCAGGTGATCACGGATGCACCGCTGCGGGCCCGGCTGACACAGGCGGCGCAGACGGTGGCGGGTACCTTGCCCGATTGGACCGAGACCGTGGCCCGTTGGGCCGCGGCACTGGATCAGGTGAGCCGATGACTGAACCAAAGAACACTGAACAGTCCCGGGTGGACGGCTTTTCTGCCGATTGGCTGAGGCTGCGCGAGCCCCTAGACCTGGCCGCTCGCAGTGAGGCCCTGGCGCAGGGCTTCAAGTCCGCCTTGAAGCCCCGAGAGGGGCAGGCCTTGCGGCTGATGGATCTGGCGGCCGGTGCCGGCGCGAACTTCCGGGCGCTGGCACCGCTGCTGCAGGCTGATCAGGAATGGCTGCTGGTCGACCATGATCCCCTGTTGCTGCAGGCCCAGCGTGAAGAAATCTCTAACTGGGCGCAGCAGCATGGCTGGCGCTGTGTGGATGAGGGCGGTGTGCTGCGCATCGAGGCCGGCAACGCACGCTGGCAGATGCGCGGTCAACAGCTGGATCTGGCGCGTGATCTGGAGCGCATCGACCTGCCTTGGTGCGATGGCCTGGTGACCACGGCTTTTCTGGACCTGGTGTCCTCTGCGTGGCTCGACAGATTGTGTGCACTGCTGGCGGCCGTGCCGCGCCCCCTGCTGGCGACCTTGTCGGTGGATGGCCGGCGCACGTGGCACCCCGCTTTGGCGGCCGATGGGTTCATCGGTGAAGCCTTCGTGGCGCACCAGGCTGGCGACAAGGGCTTTGGCGAATCGCTGGGTGGTCACGCCGCAGCCAGTCTGGTGGAAAAGCTCGGCGCCCACGCCTACCGTGTCAGCGTGCAGCCAAGCGATTGGCGCCTTGGCGCAGCGCACGGCGAGATGCTGCTGACCATGGCCAGAGAGGCAGCCATGGTGGCCTTGGAGGTGAATCCTTCACGCGAGGCCTCCGTATCGACCTGGCAGGCGGAGCGGTCTGCCCAGGCTGCACGAGGCGATCTAACCTTGGTGGTGGGGCACCTGGACCTGCTGGGCGTGCCCGTCTGAGCCACGCGCCAAGGCCAGGTAAACCAGCAGCGACGCATGCGCGTCGTTGGCCGCGTACTGAAGCTGCTGCGGGCTGAGCGTGGGGGTCGCCCAGTTGGAGGTGGTGGCCTTTTTCGATTTCTGCAGACGCTGCTGGAGCACCACCGCCACCGCGGTTTTGAGGCCCACTGCGTCCTTGAAGCCCAGCCGCTTCACCATGTGCGACACATCGATCGACTGGCCCAACTGCGCGCCTAGCTTGCGGTAAAGCTGAGGCCGGTCAGAGGCCAGGCCGAACCCGACCTTCACGACCTCGTTCGATTCGATCATGGTGTGCAGAAAGCCCTGGGCCTCGGGCAGCGCGGTCTGGACGATGAAGGCATGCCCGGCGGTGGCGAACTGCACGATGTCCGGCCCGGTGTGCGGCACGCCTGCCACGAACACAGGCTTGCTCTCGGTGTCGAAGCCGACATGGATGGCGCGGCGCAATTCACGTTCGGCGAACTCGAACTGCTCGGCGCTGCACAGCACATGGATGTGGCTGAGCGGCAGCGCAGGGTAGGGCGGCATGGCCGCAATCTGTTCGGGCGTGGGGCGTTCCAGCCGTGGCGGTCGGTTCATCCATGCAGTATCGCGCAGCACGGGTGATACATTGCGGCGCCATTGCGCTGCATTTCACGCTCGCCGATCTCTACGCCATGCAAACCCGCCTGACCCGCCTCCTGGGCATTGCCCACCCCATCGTCCTGCCTGGCATGACGTATGTCGCCGTGCCCTCGCTGGTGGCGGCGGTCAGCGAAGCCGGTGGCCTAGGCATCCTGGCCTCGGGCGGCATGTCGGCCGATGAGTGCCGCGCGGCCATCCGACAGGTGCGTGCGTTCACCAGCAAGCCTTTCGGCGTCGGCTGCAGCCTGATGCTGCCGGGCGCGGCGGCCTGTGCCGAGGTGGCCGTGCAGGAACAGGTGCCCGTGCTCAACGTGTCCATGGGCAAGGCCAACCAACTGGTGCAGCGGGTGCACGCCTATGGCGGCCATGTGGTCGCCACTGTATCCAGCGAAAAGCATGCGCACTCGGCCATTGATTCCGGCGTGGACGGCCTGATCGTGACCGGCCATGAGGCCGCGGCCCACGGTGGCGCGGTGACCTCGCTGGTGCTGATCCCCGCCGTGCGCGACATGACAGACCTGCCCATCATCGCGGCCGGCGGTTTTGCCGATGGGCGCGGGCTGGTTGCGGCACTGGCCCTGGGCGCGGATGCCGTGGCCATGGGCACGCGCCTGGCCGCGTCCAAGGAAAGCCCGCTGCACGAGGTCACCAAGCAGATGGTGGTCGACAAGGCGGCCGAGGACACCATTTATTCGTCCAACTTCGACACCTTCCCGTGCCGTGTGATGCGCACGCCCGGTGGCGAGAAATACACGGCACGGCACTTGAGCCCGCCGCGCGTCGTGGCACGCTCACTGAGAGCTGCCAGCGAGATGAACACGCCGATGGGCCAGCTGGCGCGCGATGCGCTGCGCGAAGGCCCCTTGCAGGCCGTGAAGATCGCCTACTTCGGCGCGGCCACGCTGGCCATGCGCAAGGCCATGCACCAGGGCGACCATGTGGAGGGCGTGCAACTGATCGGCCAGTCGCAAGGGTTGGTGCACGATGTCCCGGCGGTGACCGAGATCATCGCGCGCACGCTGGCGCAGGCGGGCGAGGTGTGGCGAGCCATGGGCCCTACCAGTTGAAGTTGCGGGGCATGTGATCCGGGGCGGAGTGCGTTCACAACACGACACAGCGGAACGCATCACCGCAGGCACGCCGTTTGCCCGAGCATGGCATGCTGCGGTAGCGGGTCTCGGACATTGATGGCCGCAGCCGCTACAAGATCATTGAGGAGATGACGATGCCCCACGCTCTTTCGCGCTGGATCCGATGGCTGGCTGCTGGCCTGGTGGTGGCCCTGGCCGCCTGCAGTGTGCTGAAGCTGGCCTACGACCAGGCCCCTACCCTGGTGTCCTGGCGCGTCAACAAGGCGCTGGACCTGGAAGGCGCCCAGCGCGATACCGCCCGTGCTGCCGTGCGCGAGTGGTTTGCCTGGCAGCGCAAGGCGCAGTTGCCGGCCATTGCCGCGTTCATGGAGCGCTCGCAGCGTGAGGCCACGGGCACCATCACACCGACACTGGCGTGCGAGCGTCGTCAGGAGATCGAAGGCTGGCTGCGTGCCGGTGCCGACAGAGCGGCCCCCTTGTTCGCCCGGGTGGCGGTTCAACTCACGCCCGCGCACATCGACCACCTGCAGAAGCACTTCAAAGACAAGGACGAAGACTTTGCCGATGACTTCCTGGACGACGATGCCAAGGACCGCCAGGAAGCTGCCGAGAAGTATGTCGAAAAGTGGATGGAGCGCTTCTACGGACGCATGGACAAGGACCAGCGCCGCCAGATCGCCAGCGAGGTGGAGCGCTTGCCGTTCGATGCCGCCGCGATCAACCAGCAACGTCAGCGTGTGCAGAACAATCTGATCGTGCTGCTGCGCAAGCTGCATGACCAGAAGGCCACGGCGGAGCAGGCGCAAGGCCCCATCCTTGCCTTGCTGCACGATGCCATCATGCCGACCGATCCGCGTCAGAAGGCCGACATGGAGCGCTGGATCAGCGCGGGCTGCCAGATGGCCGCCTCCCTGCACAACCACACCTCGGCCGATCAGCGCCGTACGGTGGTCGACAGGCTCAAGGGCTGGACGGGCGACCTCAACGCCCTGTCGAAGGCCGCGCCGCAGTAAGGCGTGCGGCCTCGGCCTGCAGCGTCTTCCAGAAGCGGGCGTCCTGCGAGCTGGCGTAGTTGATGCGCATCAGCATGCTGGGCTGGCGTTGTGCATGGAACAAGGCGCCCGGCGCGATCAGCCAGCCGGCCTCCAACAGCGGGATCACCAGCCGTTCGGTGTCCACGCCCACGTCTACCCAGCCGAACAGGCCTTGAGGTGCCGTCACCAGCTGGAAGCCTGCCTGGCGGATCAACTGCATGCAGCGTGTGCGCGCCGCATCGAGTTGCGTGGCCACGCGTTCACAGTGGCGGCGCATCTGCCCTTGTTCGAGACACCAGGCCAGGGCCTGCTCCAGCAAGGGGGCGGTGGTCAGGGTGGTCAGCAATTTGGTGTTGACGATGCGGTCCACCAGCGGCTGCGGCGCGGCGATGTAGCCCACGCGCCAACTGGGTGACAGCGCCTTGGAGAAGCTGCCGATCAGGACCACGCGGCGCAACTCATCCAGCACGGCCATGCGCGTGGCGTGCTGGGGCCCCAGGAAGCCGTACACATCGTCTTCGAGGATGTGAAAGTCATGCGCCTCGGCCAGCTTGAGCACCTGGTGCGCATGGCCCGGTGAGAGCATCGCACTGGTGGGGTTGTGCAGCACGGACACCGTCACGTACAGCTTGGGGGCATGGGTTTGGGCCAGGCGTGCCAGCACTTCCAGGTCTGGCCCGTCCTGGCCGCGTGGCACCGGCAGGATGCGCATGCCCAGTTGCGCCAGGCGCGCGAACTCCACGGCCCAGCCGGGCTCGTCCACCAGCACGGCATCGCCAGGCCGCAGCAGGGTGCGCGACACCAAGTCCAGCGCCTGTGTGGCGCCCACGGTGGTGATGAATTGGCCGGGCTCAGCGCGCAGGCCCATCTCGGCCATGCGGTGCGACAGCGCTTCGCGCAGGCGCTGATCGCCTTGCGGCTCGCCATAGTGCAGGCTGAGTGCTTCCATGCGCTCGCCCTGGGTGACCTTGCGCAAGGCTGCGCCTAGCATGCCCGCATCCAGCCAGGCCGGGGGCAAGGTGCCCAGGCCCGGCATGGGGCGCGTGCCCGGCTCGTGGAACATGCCCCGGATCAACGTGGTGGCATCGATCGGGGTGCTGGGCTGGAAGGGGTGGGGTGCCGGCGCCGTGGGGCGCACAGGGCTGGGTTGCTGCGTCCGCACGAAAAAGCCGCGCTGTGGGCGTGACTCCACCAGGCCGCGTGCAAGCAATTGGTCATAGGCGGCCACCACGGTGTAGGGGCTCACCCCGTGCGTCTGGGCACAGGCGCGCACCGAGGGCAGGCGTGAGCCGGCGGGCAGGCGATGCTGGCGGATCATCTCGGCGAAGCGACCGGCCAGTTGCTCGGCCAGGGGCTGGTCGCTGTCGCGGGAGAGGGTGTTGGGGGTGGCGCTCATCGGGTCGAAGGGCGTGGTCTGTACTGGTGCTGAAACCGGCACAGTCAGGAGTCTGAACTGGTCATCTGTATTGGTTCTGTACTGGTGTGATGGCTAGAGTGCCATAAAGACAGACAGCACACAACCACCCCTGAGGACTTTCCCATGAGCTTCGCCCTGGCAGCACGCACACAGCGCATGAACCCCTCGGCCATCCGCGACATCCTCAAGGTGACTGAGCGGCCGGGCATCCTGTCGATGGCGGGGGGGCTGCCCGCGCCTGAGGCCTTTCCGGTCGAGGCCATCCGCCGCGCCAGCGACCATGTGCTGGGTACGCAGGGGGCTGCCGCGCTGCAGTACGCCAGCAGCGAAGGGCTGTCCGGCCTGCGGGAATGGGTGGCCGAGCACCTGTCCTGCCCGGGCTGGCGTATCGATCCGGCCCATGTGCTGATCACCACGGGCTCCCAGCAGGGGCTGGATCTGCTGGGCAAGGTGCTGCTGGACGAGGGCGCGTGCGTGCTGGTGGAGCAGCCTACCTACCTGGGCGCGCTACAGGCCTTCACGCCCTATGGCCCGGTGATGCAACCGTGGGCCGCCGATGCCGAGGGTCCCTTGGCCGATGAACTGGCGGGTGATCCCGGCGCCGCCGTGGCCTACCTGATCGCCAACTTCCAGAACCCCGGTGGACAGTGCCTGGGCGAGGCACGTCGCCAGGCCCTGGCCCAGGCCTTGCCGCGCGGCCACACGCTGCTGATCGAAGACGATCCCTATGGCGCGCTCTGGTACGACGCGCCGCCGCCGGCCCCCATGGCCAGCCGTGCGCCGCAGCAGGTGGCCTACCTGGGCTCGTTCTCCAAGGTGCTGTCGCCGGGCCTGCGCGTGGGCTACATGGTGATGCCGGGTGGCGAGGACGATGCCGCCCGCGCCTTGCGCAGCAAACTGCTGCAGGCCAAGCAGGCTTGCGATCTGCACACGCCGGGCCTGAACCAGCGCCTGATCCTGGAACTGCTGCAAGGCGGCTTCGATCTGGAGGCACATCTGCACGAGGTGCGCGAACGCTACCGCTTGCAGCGCGACGTGATGGCCCATGCGCTGGCCACCTATCTGCCGCGCGATTGCCGCTGGCAAGTGCCGCCGGGTGGCATGTTCTTCTGGGTGGAGGCGCCTGAGCATGTGGACACGCTGGCGCGTCTGCCGCGCGCGGTGGAGGCCGGGGTGGCCTATGTGCCTGGCGCACCGTTTTTCTCGTCGAACGACACCGTGAAGCGTAACGCGCTGCGCCTGTCCTTCGTGACGCTGTCACCCGCCCAGATCGAGGAGGCGGTGGCCCGGCTGGGGCCATGTCTGGCCTGAGCGCGCCGGGGCTGGTACCCTTGGGGTTTGTCCGAATCCCGGCCCATGCCGGCGGGAAACCACCCGTGTTTGACCGAGAACTCGAATCCCTGGCCCAGGCCCATCTGCTGCGGCGCCGCCGCGTGGTGGCGCCCGCCGTGCCGCCGCAGGATCTGGCGCCGGATCAGGAGCATCTGCGCGGCACCACCTACCTGATCAATGGGCAGCAGCGTCTGTCCTTCGGCAGCAATGACTACCTGGGCCTGTCGCAGCACCCCATGGTGATCGCCGCCGCGCAGGAGGCGGCCAGCCGCTACGGCGTGGGCGCCACGGCCTCGCCACTGGTGTGCGGCCACAGCCCCGCGCATGAGGCGCTGGAAGAAGAACTGGCCCGCTTGGTGGGCCTGCCGCGTGCGCTGTATTTCTACGCGGGCTACGCCGCCAACGTGGGCCTGGTCCCGGCTCTGGTGGGCAAGGGCGATGCGATCTTCTCCGATGCGCTGAACCACGCCTGTTTGATCGATGGCGCGCGCCTGTCGCGGGCCGACATCCACATCCTGCCGCACGGCGATCTGGCCGCGATGGCGCAGGCCCTGGCCGACAGCACGGCCGAGCGCAAGCTGGTGATCACCGACGCCGTGTTCAGCATGGACGGCACCATCGCCAACGTGCCCGCGTTGCTGGCCATGTGCGAGCGGCACGATGCCTGGCTGGTGATCGACGATGCGCACGGTTTCGGTGTCCTGGGCGCCCATGGCGAGGGCACGCTGGCGCACTGGGGCATCGCCACCCTGGACGGCGTGGCCCCTGAGTGGCAGGGCAGGCTTGACCGGTTGGTCTACATGGCCACCCTGGGCAAGGCGGCCGGCGTGGCGGGTGCCTTCGTGGCGGGCCACCCCGATGTGGTCGAGTGGATCATGCAGAAGGCGCGTACCTACATGTTCGCCACGGCCGCCCCGGCGATGATTGCCGAGGCGCTGCGTGCCGCGGTAGGCCTGATCGCCACCGAGGGCTGGCGGCGCACGCATCTGGCCGCGCTGCGCGAGCAACTGCGCCAAGGGCTGGACAAGGTCGTGCCCTGGGATCTGTGGCCCTCCGACACGGCCATCCAGCCGCTGGTGATCGGCCGCAACGAAGCTGCGCTGCTGGTGATGAACGCGCTGGACCGGTCCGGCGTGTGGGTGCCGGCCATTCGTCCGCCAACGGTGCCGAAGGGCTCCGCGCGGCTGCGCATCTCGCTGTCGTCGGCCCATACCGAGGGGCAAGTGGCGCAGTTGATCGATGCCTTGAAGGCGGCGGCACGCTGATGGCGGGCTCGGTCGTGGTGCGTGCCATGCGGCCTGAGGATCTCGACGCCATCGTCGAGGTCCAGGCGCAGTGCTATCCCCCCGACATGAACGAGCCTGCCTCGCTGCTGGGCGCGCGCCTGCAGGCCTGTCCTGACACGGCCTGGGTGGCGGTCGACCCGGGCACGGATGTACCTGGTGCCTACCTGGTGGGCTATCGAACCTTGCTGGGCAAGATATCGCCCTTGGGTGGGCCTTTTGCGCACCACCCGCAGGCTGATGGCCTCTACCTGCACGATCTGGCCATTGGCCGGGCCTTGCGCGGGCGCGGCGTGGCACAGGCCTTGGTGGCGCACGCACGTGCGCAGGCGCTGGCGTGGCATCTGGCCGGGCTGACGTTGGTGTCGGTCAATGACACCGTGGCCTTCTGGCGAGGGCAGGGCTTCGAGCCTGCCGATGTGACGCCACAGGGGCAGGCCGCACTGGACACCTACCCTGGCCGGGCGGTGTCCATGCGCGCCTGAGGCGCCTCACGTCAGCGCCTTACTTCAGGTAAGAGCGCAGCACGCCCAGCAGGGCATCGACCTCGTCCTGCCGTTGTGCTGGCGTGAGGCCTTCTGCGCCCAGGTGCTCGCGCACGTGGCCTTCGAGTACCTCGGTCATCAGCCCGTTGACAGCTCCGCGGATGGCTGCGATCTGCTGCAATACGGCCAGGCAATCGCCTTCCTCGGCGAGCGCGCGCTCCAGCGCATCGGCCTGCCCCTTGATGCGGCGGACGCGGGTGATGAGACGATTTTTCCCTGTCACGGTGTGTGCCATGGGTGCATTGTAGCGTGCGCTTGAATATACTGGGGGGGGGTATAAATCGAGCCCTCTCCCATGACGACCCAGACTGCCATTTCCGCCTGCCAACATCCTCACGTGTTCGATCGCGCCAACCCGCTGGCCGAACGCAACACGCGCTGGGCCTTGTTGCTCACCGCCGTGATGATGGTGGCCGAGATCCTGGGTGGCTGGGTCTTTGGCTCGATGGCGCTGCTGGCCGATGGCTGGCACATGAGCTCGCATGCGGTGGCGCTGGGCCTGTCCGTGGCGGCCTACGCGGCGGCGCGGCGTCTGGCGCATGACCGGCGGTTCACCTTCGGCACCTGGAAGATCGAAGTGCTGGGGGGCTACACCAGCGCGATCCTGCTGGTGGGTGTGGCCGTGTTGATGGTGTGGCAGTCGGTTGATCGCCTGATCACGCCTACCGCCATCCACTACGACGAGGCCTTGGCCATCGGGGCGATCGGGCTGCTGGTGAACCTGCTGTGCGCATGGCTGCTGCGCGGGGGGCACGATCACCACCATGGGCATGAGGGGCACGGACACCATCATCATGATCACGGCAGCCAGCACGAGGATCTCAACCTGCGCGCAGCCTACCTGCACGTGGTGGCCGATGCCGCAACTTCGGTGTTGGCCCTGGCGGCACTGTTCGGTGGCAAGTTGTGGGGCCTGACCTGGCTGGATCCGGTGATGGGGCTGGTGGGGGCCGTGCTGGTCACCGTGTGGGCAGTGGGGCTGCTCAAGGAAACGGCGCGCGGCCTGCTTGATGCCGACATGGACGCGTCCGTGGTCGATGAAATCCGCGAAGCCATCGAACAGGGGCCGATTCCGGCCCGGCTGTTGGATCTGCATGTCTGGCGCGTGGGGCCCGGTCGCTATGCCTGCATCGTTTCACTCGCTACAACCTCTGCCAGTGCCGGGCCGGAGGATTTCAAGCGTTTGCTGCAGGTACATGAGGAACTTGTGCACATGTCGATCGAGGTGAACCGCGTTGGGGATGGGGCCGGATTGGGGGTGTCTTGATTTTGTAAATGAGAATAAGTTAGCATTCGCGACCTTTTCCGCGAAGTGTTTCCATGTCTTTCAGATCCTGTACCCGCCTGAGTCTTTTCGGCTTGATGGCATCGTCGGTCGTGCCCGTGTGGGCGCAAACATCCACCGCTGAGCCCGCCGCCGAGGCCGGTGTCTCTGGCGCAACAGCCCTGCCAGACATCATCGTCAGGGAGCGGGCCCATGAGGTCGGGTATCAGCCCAAACGCGCCACCACCGCCACCCGCACAGATGCCGCCTTGCGCGATGTACCCCAGGCCATCGCCGTGGTTCCTGCGCAGGTACTGCAGGATCAACTGGTGCGCAGCATCGACGAGGCGCTGTACTACGTGAGTGGGATCACTCAAGCCAATACGTTGGGCGGCACGCAGGATGCCGTGGTCAAGCGCGGGTTTGGCGCCAACCGGGATGGATCGATCCTGCGTGATGGCGTTCGCACGGTGCTGGCGCGCAACCTCACCTTCACCACCGACCGGGTGGAAGTGATCAAGGGCCCTTCGTCGGTGCTGTATGGCGCGATGGAGCCTGGTGGGATGGTCAACATGGTCACCAAGAAGCCTCAACTGAGTTTCGCGGGGCAGGCCGCGTTGTATGCCTCGAGCTTCGGCGGCGGCGGCGCGTCAGCGGACATCACAGGTCCGATCGGTGACAACGGCCTAGCCTACCGCATGATCGTGGATGCCAGCCGGGTGGACTACTGGCGCAACTTCGGCGTGAACAAGCAGACGGTGGTCGCACCGTCGCTGGCCTGGTATGGACGTGACACGTATGTGCGCGTGTCCTACGAGCACACGGAATACGAGCAGCCCTTCGACCGTGGCACGGTGTTGGACAGTCGTACCGGAAAGCCGGTGGATGTGGACCCGAAGCGTCGCTTCGACGAGGCCTACAACCGGACCATTGGCGATTCGGATTTCTTCACTGTACAGGCCCAGCACGCGTTGAACACGGCCTGGAAACTCAACGGTACCTACAGCTACAACCGCAATCGCTACAGCGACTACCAGGCCCGGCCGGTGTCACTGAACCCGGTCACCGGGATCCTGACACGTCGGCCGGATGGCACCCGCGGCGCCGAGAGCCAGATGCACGTGGCCCAGGTCAACCTGCAGGGGCAGGTGAACTGGGCTGGTTTGCAGCATGAGATCCTGGTCGGCCTGGATGCGGAAAACAGCGACATCTTCCGCCGTGACTTGATCCGGGGCAGCAATGTCGGGGGCTTCAACATCTACAACCCCGTCTACGGCGTGCTGCCCAACTCGACAACAGTGGACCCCGCTACGAGCGACCAGAGCGACAAGATCGAGCAGCAGGCACTGTTCGTGCAGGACGCCATCCGCCTGAACGATCAATGGCTCGTGAACCTGGGCGCGCGCTGGCAGCGCTACGATCAGGTGGCGGGCCGTGGCAGGCCGTTCGTGGTCGGCAGCAGTTCGGATGGCACGGCGTTCGTGCCCCGCGCCGGCGTTGTCTGGCAGCCCAACGCGGTCTGGTCGCTCTATGCCAACTACGCCGAATCGCTCAATCCGCAGAGCAGTATCGGCAATGTCATCGGCACCTTGCCGCCCGAAGAGGCCAAATCGCTGGAGTTTGGTGCCAAGCTCGAACTGCCGCGCGGCGTCACGGCCACCGCGGCGGTGTATGACATCGACAAGCGTAACGTGGTCGTGCGCGAGACGATCGGTGGGCAGGTCTTTGCACGTGCGGTTGGCGGGGCTCGTTCGCGTGGCCTGGAAGTGGATGTGGCCGGGCAGGTCGGGCGCCATTGGAAACTCATCGGCAACCTCGCCTACACGGACGCCGAGGTGACGGATGATCCGGTATTCAAGGGCAAGCAACTGCCCAACGTGGCCCGCGTGTCGGGCGGCGTGTTTGCCACCTACGAATTCCCGCGCCTGGCCTCCGGCCTGTGGCGCGCCGGCGCGGGCGTCCGCCATGTGGGCCGCCGCCCGGGCGACAGCAACAACAGCTTCTTCAACGATTCGTATGAAGTGGCCGATGCCTTCGTGTCCTGGGACACTGCGTGGAGCGGGCGTGCCGTGCGCATGCAGCTCAACGTGAAGAACCTCTTCGACAAGACCTATGTGTCGTCGTCCACGAACACCGTCTACATGTCGTTCGGCGAAGCGCGGCAGGTCGTGGCGCGCGTGGTGGTGGACTTCTGAACTGAGGGAGCGGCCCCGCAGGGGCTCAGGATAGAGGCATGCCAGGTTTGAAAAAGCTCTGGTTCCAGCTGCACTGGTTCGTCGGCATCACAGCAGGCAGTGTACTGATCCTGATCGGCTTGTCGGGTGGTGTGCTGTCATTCCAGCAGGAATTGCTTTCCGCGCTGAATCCCGGTACAGCGTCGGTGTTGCCAGTGGCTGGGCGCAACCACCTGTCGCCCCCCGAGATCGCGGCTGCTTTGCGCAAGGCAGGTGATCAGCATGTGGTGCAGCGAATCACTGTGCATGCCGAGCCGGGCCGGGCTGCGCAGGTCACCTTCGCTCCGCTGGCCGGGCAGCGCCGGGGGCACAGCCAACTGGCAGACCCGTATTCGGGGGCGTTGCTGCCTGAACTGGCAGGAGAAGCTTTCTTCGATTGGGTGGAGCGCTTGCACCGCTGGCTGCTTCTTCCGCGCGATCAGGGCAAGTCCATCACGGGTGGCCTGGCCATCTGCCTGCTGGGCTTGTCCTTGTCCGGCCTGTACCTACGATGGCCACGGCACCCCTTGTCGTGGCGCAGCTGGCTCACGTTCGATACGGCGCTCAAGGGGCGCTCGTTTCTGTGGGGGCTGCATTCGGTGGTGGGCACCTGGGCGCTGGCAGGCTACGTGCTGTTCACGCTCACGGGGGTGTATTGGGCGTTCGATTGGGTGCGCGGTCCAGTCGATCGATGGGCCGGTACGCCTGCGCGGCAGGCCGAAGCGTCTCCGCCCGGAGGCAGCCGCGCAGGGCGAGAGTCTTCATCGGCACAGACGGTGCTCCCCTTGGCTGCGGCTGACTCCGCACCCGTGTGGGCATCTTTCATCCGCACATCGCCCACCTGGCAGCAGGCCCAGGTTCGTTGGCCGGATCGAGCGGGGCAGCCCGTGCAGATCCTCTGGCTGGATGTGGATGCACCACACGACCGGGCCCGCAATCAGATGCGCATAGCCCCTGATGGGCACGTGCTGCGTGACGAGCGCTACGCGGACCTACCTATAGGCCGACGTGCGCTCACCACGGTCTACCCGCTTCACACGGGCAGCTATTTCGGCATGACGGGGCGCATCGCCATGATGCTGATCTCTCTGGCATTGCCCCTGTTCGCCATCACGGGGTGGTTGTTGTACCTGGACCGACGTCGAAAGGCCCGTGCCGTGCTGAGTGAGCGGCGTGCCTTGGCGGGGGCTCTTTCACCCCCTTTTGCCATCGATGGGCCCAAGGTGCTTGTGGCCTTCGCCAGCCAGGCGGGCCGTGCCGAGCGTCTGGCCGTGCGCACCGTGGCCATGTTGAGGGCAGCGGGCGTCGATACCTCATTGCAATCTGTCGGCTCCATGGACACCGAGCAGCTTCGCCACCATCAACAAGTGCTGTTCATCGCAAGCACCTTTGGTGAGGGTGATTCTCCGGATTCGGCACGCCGCTTTGCCCGGTTGCTGGCCTCGGACACTGCTGCCAGCCTGCCCCATGTCCGCTATGGTCTTCTGGCCCTTGGTGACCGGCAGTACCAGGCCTTCTGCGGGTTCGGGCTCGCGCTCGATCATCAATTGCATCGCCTGGGCGCCCAGCCACTGTTTCCGATGGTGGAGATGGACGGAGAAGACCCGTTGGCCTGGGGACTGTGGCAAACCGCGCTGATGGGGCATTTTGGTGTCCCCATGCCCGGCATGCACGATGCGGCCGTGGCTGCGCCAGATGAGGGCGGGTTTCACGACTGGACGCTGAGCACCCGGCATCTCTGCAACCCTGGCAGCCAGGGCGCTCCCTTGTTCAGCGTGCAACTGGTGCCGCCAGAGAATCTGCCCCTGTCCTGGCAGGCAGGGGCACTGGTGGAAGTTCAGCCGTGCCACGCGCCGGAGGTGGTCCAGGCCTGTCTGCAACGAGAGGGCCTCGACGGTGAACAGGCCGTGCAGTGGCAAGGCCATGAGACAAGCCTGAGGGCGGTGTTCGTGCGGAGCGTTTTGCCGACACCAGGTGCTGCGTCCGATGGCGTATCCGCGCAGGACTTGGTGGATGGCATGCGGGCGATGGCGTTGCGAAGCTACTCGATGGCTTCCCTGCCGAACGATGGGCACGTGCAGTTGCTGGTGCGGCAGGCACGCCATGACGGCGGCCTGGGGGTGGCCTCTGGCTGGTTGACAGCACATGCGGTGCCTGGCACCAGGGTCCGTCTGCGCGTGGTGACCAACATGGCCTTCGCCAGCGATGGTCGTGATGTTCCCGCCATCTTCATCGGCAATGGATCAGGGTACGCCGGATTGCGCGCCCATCTGATCGAGCGCATGCAGCAGGGATTCCATCGAAACTGGCTGCTCTTTGGTGAACGCCAGCGTGCACACGACGGGTTCGTGGAAGCAGAAGTCCAGTCATGGTTGGCGATGGGCAAGCTGGAGCGCGCGGACTTCGTGTACTCCCGTGACCAGGCGCCGCGCCGCTATGTGCAGGACGCCTTGAAGGAGTCTGCTGACACCTTGTGCGCATGGGTGGCCGATGGCGCCGTGTTGTACGTGTGTGGATCGCTTCAGGGCATGGCGGCGGGCGTTGACGCCGCGCTCCAGGCAGTGCTGGGCGCTACCGTGGTTGAGGACCTGATCGCGCAGGGGCGTTACCGGCGTGATGTCTACTAGGGAGCAGCATCCATGAAAAAACGGGCCCTGAAGAGGGCCCGTTGAAAGCGCAAACCGGATTGCGCGCCAGGAGGAGACAAGCGGAGAAAACTGGGGTTCAGTGCACCAGGGTCAGTGCATCTGGATGCCACCGGCAGCCTTGCCCTTGCCGGCGCGTGCCGGCGGGTTGCACAGGCCGCACACGAAGTGGCGGGCCACCTCATGCGGATGCGTCACGAAGTGGCCGCTGCACTTGGAGCACTTGGTCATGGTCAGCATGCCGTTGTCGATGAACTTGACCAGACGCC
>NZ_JBASTH010000100.1:0-102589 GCF_049274795.1 Aquabacterium sp. | reverse complement strand
CTCATCAGCGACAGCGCGTAATCCTTCTTCTCTTGTGAATACCTCGGCATTCAAGACCTCATCTGCCCCAAGAACCTATAAATCATCACATCATTCGACGCGACATCTATCCTGACAGAGGGGGGATGCACCAACCTGTCGAAGCTCGGGCGCAACCTGCGATCCGTGTACTGAACCAATACTTCGCGTTTGACGATGACGCTTACAGCGGCACGCTGTTCTTGAGTAGGCTGTCTTGCAATGGGTACACGCTCAGGCTCACGCTTCGCATGCCTCAGCAGCGCATTCATGCGGCTGGCATTCAGCATTTGGCGCATGTCACCATTGACCAGCCAGTACGCGCCGCTCTTGTCCTGCGCGAGCGCTCCAATCTCCATGCCTCGACGGATGACGCCGATGAAGTCGAGGTCAGGTTGAGCGAATGCAAACTGGCGCCAGCCGTCGCCCACCTTGATCTGCGTTGTGCTGGCCTTTCGTGACTTCATGGAGGTTTACACACATCGTCTGTTTGCTTGCAACCGAATCACCAATGACGACTCATAAATTCGGTGCGAAGCAACTCACCCGTGCGCATGTCGAAGAAGAACCGACAATCTTCTTGATAACCATCACTTCCTTCGCCATACATGACATATGGCGGGGCGCCTTTGGAGTGGAGTGGATTACCTAGGTCACCTTCAGCAGGGTTTGAATGCTCTCGAACGTGAGGCACCCCAATCACAACTCGTGTACTGCCATCAGGATTGACAACCACCCACTGCTTCCATCCCGGGGTAACGTATACCAGCCCGCTCATGTCAGGAAGAGGATCGGGGCAATGTGTGTTGTCATAGCTTTTCCCTCGATAGATCCACCGAGTCGCCACTACCGGAAGTTGAGCTCCTATCTGATCCCGATACCGGGTCTCCCATTTCACTGGATCGATTGCTGCATCCCGTTCCGGTAAATTCCTTGGAATCACTTTCCCGTTGGCATATACATCGACTACATCTTCAATTATTTCCATGTCAATGCCCTAAAAGTTTAGGTGAGGAGACTGGCTTCAGATACTGTATGCGCTCCGAGGCTGGAATCAAGAACTCTGCTTGAGTGGCTCCCCCTCGAAGCAGCGTGCCCAAATTTGCAATAGTGCCGTCCGACAGCTTCTCCTTGTTAATCTGACTTCCGGCAAAACCGATGTTGCTTGCCAGCGGCTTCTGTACCTCCAGTTCAACAACGTAGAAAGGTCCGTCAGTTGAGGGTTTGAATTCTCCGGTCACTGCTGCTCGTTGGCGTAAGTCAATGGCTGTGGAGGATACGTCATCGAATGTAGCCCAGCCTCCTAAGCGTACTTGGCTGAAGTCTTCACTCCCTTGTGCGATGGCTCGTTCAATTAACTTTGCCGTCGGAGCATCAACAATCATGTTGACTTTCGTTCCGATAGAAAGATCGCCGTTGATCACCGAGGTTGCAGTAGACCATGCAGGGGACCATCCCTTGGCAGTCATGGCAGCGTTGACCTCTCCAGCAGTTCTCACGGCCTTGACAGCAGCGAGCCCCGCGACGCCCATTCCCGTGGGACCAATGGCATCGCCTGCGGCGATCTCGCCACCGGCGATGGCGAATCGATTACAAGCTACAGGATTGCTCAGACACCAGCTAATGACCGGGGGGACTGTGATCGCAATGGCCGCGCCAGCGGCGCCCATCGTGGCATTTCTGAGTGTGCTTCGCGTACCGGCATCCTTGGCTGCCGCTTGCTGAATTTGCTGAGCGGTAGGTTGGGTGATGCCATTCTTCGCGTAGAACGCCAAAGCAGCGGGATCCGAGACGACCTGGGTGGCGTACATCATGGGATTGGCCTTTTGAATCGGGTCCACTCGGAACATGTAGCCGACCGTCTGACCCGGAATGGCCGGATCACCTGGCAGCAGCAGCCCTTGTGTATTGCTCTTCAAGAATTGCTGTGCCGCAGGGTCTGTATTTCCTGAAGCACCGAATTGAACCTCACGGAAGGCCTGCTGTGCCAATCGCTGCTCTGCTGCATCTTGAGAGATTCCTTGCTGCTGGGCGAACCGTTTGGCATTTTGCTTGATCCAATCGATTTCCTTGGGGTGCAACTGGCGGTTGAATTTGTCTGCTGTAAGTGCGACCAGCCCACCGACCTGAATGTCCTGAGCCGATCCTTTGCCACTCAAGCCACCGGCCAATGCGACAGTGCTCGCGCCCAGCAGTGACGCCGAGGCTTCGGCCAATTCCTTGCGGCTTTGCTGCGCCTGCGAAACCTTCGCTGGCGTCATGTCGTCCGTGATGGGCACGGACTTGTTGATGTAGTCGTTGATCTGCTTGGTCAACGCTTCATTGCCCATGGCAGCGAGTGCCCCAGCCACACCGTTCTGCCCGCCCGCGCTGGCCTGGATCAGCCCGGCCAGGCCATGCAGGGCGATCTTTTGTGGACTGCCTTCATCCCATTGGTAATGCTGCGCAATGTCGCCCGCGACGTTGAACGCCACGCTGCCCACGATCTGTCCAGCCTGGGCATTCTCCTGGGCATGCTGGATGTCCTTCTGAACATTTGCGGCTTGTTGCAGCGTCAGCGTGTTGACCAGCGCGCCATTGGCTGTCTTGGCATCGCGGCTGGTCAGATCCGTGGCCGCTTGCTGGCTGGCCTGGTCCTTCTGCGCGTTGCCGGTGCTCGTGATGGTGATCGTGGCCGGGCTGATCACGGACAAGGTGCTGCTGCTGTCGTGCCCCTTGTCGGGCAAGCCCTGCTGGCCCGCGATGTTGCCCAGCAAGTTGCTGGCGCCGTTTGCCGCCAAGGTGCTGCCCGTGCTGCCGCCGTTGTAGGCCAGCCCGATGCTTCGGCTGTAGCTGTCCGTGTCCTGCCTGTTCCGTAGATCCTGATAGCTCAGGCTGGCTGTTTGCAGGCTGTTTTTGGATTGGTCCGCCGTGCTGGTGATGGCCGCGCCCGTCAGGCTGGTGTCGCCTTGAACTTTGATGTCAAAACCGCCTTGTCCAGCAGCAATGCCACTTTGGCCCACGGCGCTTTGATAGTTGTGGGAAAAGCCGCTCTGTGCCACGTTGACGCTGCCGGTGACCACGTTGCCATAGCAGATCGGCGGGATGCACAGGCTGATGTTGACCCCATAGCTGCTTTGCTTGCTCTGGCTTTGGCTGCTGTCCTGCAAGGTGACGACATTGAGCTTGCCCCCAACATCCGCCTTCACGGTATCGCCCGCGACCTGGGCACCTTGCAAGGTGGTGTCGGCGCCGCTCTTGATGTTGAGCTGGTGCGTGGCCGTGACCAGCGTGTTGTCGTAGGTGGTCTCCGAGCCGTTGCCGGTGCCTCGGTTGCCACCCACCCCAAGCTGAAAGCTGATGCCGTTTTGCTGACCGAAGCCCACGGTGACGCCCACACCGGCACTGTGGCCCTTGTTGCTGCTTTGCTGGCCGGCCGTGTTTTGTGCGGCCATCAGGTTGAGGTTGCCTGCGGCGTCGAGGGAGATGTCCGTGGCCTGCAGCTTGGCGCCCACGGCGGTGATGTCGGCATCCCGGCTCTTGACCTCGATGGACTTGGCTTGTGCATTGGTGCCGCGCAGTTGCGTGCTGTCATAGTTAGTTTGCTGCTGGCTGCTGCTGGAGCCCAGGTTCACGCTGACGCCAAAGGCCGACCCCGTGCTGGTGTCCGTGGAATTCTGCTTGCCGCCAGCAGACACCAACTGGTCCAGGCCCTGAGTGGCTTTGTACGCGTCATACGCGGCTTTGAGGCGTTCTGCCTTCTTCAGCCGTTCGTTGTCGGTCTGGCTGCTGTTCTGAGCCATGGTCCAGGCACTGGTAATCCTGCTGCCCGCAGTGCCGGACAACTGCGCGCCCAAGGTGGTGCTGCTTTGTTTGGCGAACGTGCTGCCTTTGTCCGATGCGATCACGGCGGTATCCAAGGTCACGGCGTTGCCTTGAGCCCGGATGGCCTGACCGGCCAGCAAGTCCGCGCCCTGGGTGGTGACGTTGCCTTGGGCTGTGCCGCGATATTGGTTATCCGCGCCCGCCGTGAGCGTCAGGTTACCGCCGTTGGCCGAAAGGACGCTGGTGGACTGGCTGACTTGTGCGCCCTGGCCGTTCTGCTGGCTGCTCTGTCGGCCATACAAGGTCTGGTTCGGGCTCACGCCACCGATCAGGCCCACTTTGGTGCTGCGGCTGCTGTAGGTGCTGGTGGTTTGCTGGGTGTTGTCCGCCGCCGTGATGTCGAGGTTGCGGCCAGCCTGCACGGTGATGTCCTGATCGGCCAGCACGGTACTGGCCTGCACGGTGGCATCGCGCTGCGCGGTGATGTTGACATTCTGGCCGGACACGTTGCTGCCGACCTGTGTGGTGGTCAGCGTCTGCTGGGACTGGTCTGTGCTGCTGCGCCCAACGCCAACGCCCGATTGCAAGCCGATGCTCAGGCCGGATTTGCGTTCCGAACGGCTGTGACTTTGGTTCTGGGTATCCTGCGCCGACAGGATCTGAACATCTTGGCCTGCCTGCAAAGCCGTGTTGCCCTGCGTGCTGACGATGTTGCCACCTTGAGCCTTGAGGTTCTGCCCCGCCTGCACGGTCACGCTGTTGCCGCTAAGCGCGCTACCTTGGTTGAGTGTGTTGTCGGCTGTGTCTCGGGTGGTGATGGTCGTGCTGCTCAGGAAGCCCTTGACCTTGGTCTGATGGGTTTCATCGACGGTCTGGTGGGTTTGCGCGGCCTCGATGTTCACATTGCCCGCTGCCGTGGCTTGCAGTTGTCCCAGATCGCTTTGAAGCACGCTGCCGCGGATGGTCAGATCCTGGCTGGCCTGCAAGGTCAGGTTCCCGCTGGCGGCGACATTGCTGCCCACCTCTTTCGTGGTGGCATCGTGACGCTGGTTCTTGGCGTTCCAGACGATGTCGTGACTGTCGGCAGTCTGCACCGTGCCCAGCGTGAGGTTCCGACCAGCCGTCAGCGTGGTTTGACCCCCAGCGCCATCATTGGTCACCTGGGCCGCTTGCATGGTGAGGTCACGGGCGGCATTGACCAGCAGTTGCGCAGTGGCCCCGCTCACGTACAGGCTGGTCACGCGGTCGGTGTAGGTGGTCGAGCCCTGGGCATTGCTGTTGGATGCCGTGGTGGTTTTCAAGGCCACATCGCGGCCAGCCTGCAACTGAAGTTGATCCGTGGCGGCGAACTGTCCGCCAGTGCTAGTAATGTCCTGGGTGGCATTGAGGTTGACGGTTTGGCCGTTGAGACTGCCGCCGTTGTTCTGGATGTTGGCGGCGCTCATCGTCAGCACCTGGCGCGCGCCGATGCCGCCGCTCGTGATGGCATCACCGGCAACCTGAAGGTTCAGGTTGTTCGCGGCCATCAGGTTGCCATTGGCTTGCAGATCGCCAGGCCTGGGCACGAGGTAGACCTGAGGCTTGAGCACCTGAACAGTCTGGCCGTTTGCCAAGGTTACGGTCTTGGATTCCAACCACACGATATCGCTGGTCAGTTGGGCCACCTGGGCGGCGGTCAACGCGATGCCGGGCCTCAGGTTCATCGCCCGGGCCACGGTCACGCCGTTGTCCAGCAGCGCCCGGTATTCGGCATCGTTGCTGCTGTAGCCATCAAGGAAGCGCCTTCCCGTCAACTGCGCGATCTGATCCTGCACCAAGGATTGCTCATAGAAGCCGTCGCCCAGACGCTTTTGCACCGTGCTCGGGTCGATGGACAGTTGCGACAGCATGTAGTCGGAACTCAGCCACTGTTGCAGGCTGGCGAACTTCGGATCGATCTCGATGAGCGGCGCAGTGCTGCTGGCTGGCGTGGTGATCAGCAGCTTGCTGGTCGGGATCTGCGGCGTGGAAGATGCCCCAGGCAAGGTTGAGGGGGAGGTATTGCCGGAATAGACCAAGGGGCTCAGCGCGAGGGTCTGGACGGCAGGTGCTGGGTTGTAGCCGGTCGCGCTGCTGCCGGTGCGGTAGTCGTGATCGATGCATGCACCTAGGAGCCGATGTGAGCAATACTTTTCTCGCCAGTACGAAGTCACGCTGCCTGCATCGGCTGTGGTCTGAGTGCCGCTGAACGCGATGTTGTTCAAGGTCGTCACGGTCGCTGACAGCGTGCCGCCTGCCAGGACGCGGCTGTTGTCATTGACCAGCGTCCCCGCGTTGATGAGCATGTTGCCACCGGCGATGATGCTGGCCGGGGCCGAGTCCGTCACGACGCTTTGTGTGACCGTGCGGTTGTAGCTGTAGGCAAGCCAGCTCTCGAAGTTGCCTTCAGGCGTGGCCAGACGTGTCGAACCTCCGGCTTCATAGGTGTAGACGCCCGGCGAGCCCGGGGTGTAGCGATTGGGTGAGCCGCTGCCTTGATACTCCGTGATGGCCTGAGTCGTCTGGGTGGTGTCGGTCGCAAAGCGCGTGTTGCTGTTGTTGATCTGGTTGGCGTTGATGGTTGCGTTGCCTGCGGCCTCGATGGTCGCGCTGCGATTGTTCACCAGCGTGGCCTGGCCCTGCGCATGCTGGTTGCCATCCAGGCTGCCGCCGATATACAGGTCGCCCAGGCTGTAAATCAAGGCTTGTTCGTTGTTCTGGATGGTGGCGGCGCCGATATCCAGGCGCTGGCGTGCCGCGATGACGGGCGCTGCGCCATCCAAGGCCGTCTGAGTCAGGGTGGCGGCAGCGATGGACAACTGGTCTCCATAGATGCGGCCAGCGCCCAGGTTGTCGAGCATGATGGCCTGAAGCGTGGTTGTCTGACCGTCGATCAAGCCGGTATTGGTGACCGTATTGGCGGACACGACTGTGGTTTGCCCCGACACCTGGCCTTGGTTGATGAGGGAGGTGGCGTTTGCCGTCAGGGTGGTGCTGGCCTGCATGGCGCCCGTGTTGAGCAGCTGGCCTGCGCTGGTGAGCGTGAGCGATCCCGAGGTGGCGCTGATCTGCCCGACGTTTCTCACGCCCACGCCCGCCTCGCTGCCCACCAGCACGATCTTGCCCGCGTACATCCCGCCCAATTGAGCGGTGTCGATGGCAAATGCGGGCATGGCATCGGTGACCTGCGACGCGCCCAAAGGTGTGATGGCGGATTGATCTGCGCTGACCTGGTTGACGCCGGTCGTCACCAGCAATTGATTGGCCCAAATGCCCGCATTGACCTTGAGCGCCCGGCTGATGAGGTCGGTGTAGTCGGTGGTCTGGCCTTGCAGCCCCGCCCCCTGGACCGTGATGGTGCCGCCCGTGACCCTGTAACCGTCCAGATTGCCGTTGTTGATGATGGGCGTGCCTGTCGTGAGGGTGCCTCGGTTCGCATTGATGAAGCCGCAGCCGTCACAGGCAATGCCCGCAGGATTGGCCACCACCACCTGGGCCCGCTGCCCGGCCACTTCCATGTAGCCCTTCAACTGGCTGGGCGAGCCCGAGGTGACCTCGTTGAGGAGGACCCGTGCGCTGCCGCCTGCCAGCCATGGATTGCCTTGGACCCAGCCGCCCAACTGTGTTTGCGAGTTGCCTGCGGAGTTGTTGAGGATGACTCCTGTGTTGGGTACATCGAACTGGCTGTACGTGTTGCGCGAGACGCCCGCCGTGCTGGGGGTCTGGATGTTGACCAGCGTCACGCCATTGGCCGCGTTCAGCACGGTGGGCTTTTGCGTGGATGGCGCATTGCGGTCGGCCACGACTTGGGCCAGAGCAGGGGGTGCCGCCATGATCACGACCGCTCCCCAGGCCATCATCAGCCCAATGGTCAAGGCCTTGAAGTCACTCGAATGTGACAGCCCTTGATTGCTGTCTTGCGCCAACTGAACCGGCGCTGCGGCCTGGGCGGCTTGCCCCCGTTGGACTGTGCTGGCACATTCGGCGACGGCGATGAACAGGCCCCGGGCCTTGTTGAAAACGATGCGATGACGATGCTTGTTCATTGCCCTACCTCTTTGAGAACGTGTTGCTTGATGACGTGCCCGCGAGCACACGCATTGCCTTGTTCAAGGCAATGCCGATCCACTACCTATCAATAAAACCAAGTCAGACTGAAGCCGCCGCTGGACGACGCGGTCTGGAAGCCCTGCGGCATGTAGAGCGGCCAGCCCCAGAACAGGTCGTAGCCGACGCGCTGGACGGTGCCGCGCAGGCCGATGGCCGCACCCGTGAGCTTGTTGCCCAACAGGTATTGGGCGGACTGCCCCGCAACCTGTCCGTGGTCGAGGGCCACGTACATCTCGTTCGCGCTGCGGCCCAAGGCAAGGGCCAGGTCATTGCGGATAAGCCAGCCTCGGTCTGCGGCCAGGGTCAATTCGCCATCGAAGCCGCGAACGGTGTAGCGGCCACCGATGGCAAAGCGGTCTTGCGGCACCAGCGGCGTCTGGTTCCACTGCCCGCGCAGGGCGGTCGTGAACCGCCAGGCTGTGTCTCTGAGCTTGAAGGGACGGGCCAGTTGCAGGTTGGCTGTCACCAGCCTCGGGCGAGATGTACCTTCGCTGGTTGCTTCCTCGGGTGCGGGCATGGCTCCCATGGCACCCGTGCCGTGCCGGTAGGCCATTTTGGCATCGAGGGTCAGCGTGGGCCATGCGGCCCGATGCGACAGGCCCAATTGCCAGCCCGCCATCTGGCGGCGCTGGACCAAAACTTCCGTGTCATCGACGTAGTTGCTCGATGAGCGCAACCAGCCTCCGATGGAAAGCGTGGCCTTGTTCACGGCATCACGGTAGAACAGGCGAGAAAGTTGGATGTCGCTGTTGCTCGTCTTGCCGCTGTAGGTGTACGTCTGGTTGGTGCCCGCGACTTCCTGATGGTAGGACGAGTCGCTGGTGTTCCAGCTCAGAAGCCAGTAGCCGAAGGGTAGGGAGTAGTGGAGGGTCTGGCTGTCGGTGCCACGGCTGCCGGGATCGCCGCCGCCCAGGTCGTGGCCCACGCTGGCATAGAACAGGTCATTGAGCGTCCACCAGTTGTCGTAAGACAAGGTGAAATTGCCCTGGTACTTGCCAGTCGCTTTGCTGCCACTGTCGTCCACAGAAGCCGTGACGCGGAAGAACCGCTCTTGCGTCCAGCGGATGACCAGATCGCTTTCGCCCGGCTTGGCATCGGGGCCATCGGCAGGCTCGATCTGGATGTTGGCTTGCGCGGTAGGCAGGCGCTCGAAGTTTTCTAGACCCTGCTCGACGTCGCGCAGGTTGAGTACATCGCCTGCACGGACGGGCAGGGCATTCCACAGGCGGGCACGTTGCGTGGTCGAGTCGGCCGTGAGGCGAATGGCACGGATGCGGCCCGGCAGCACCGAGAGCTTCAGCGTGCCTTCGGCCAGGTTCTGCGGCGGCGCCATGACGCGTGTGGTGACATAGCCGCGCTGGATGATGGCGTTCTGAACACGGCCAATGACAATGTTGATGCCTTGGGCGCCCAGGCATCGGCCCATCACGGGGTCGGCATCGTGCGCAGAGGCGTGGCCTGCTGCCTCCAATGCCCAATGGAAGCGGCCCCCCTCGTCGCCTTGCAGTTCGATCCTCTGGATCGGAAAGCACGGTGTCTCACTGGCCGGAATGCGATCAGAAGCCTTGGGCTGTTCGGGCGTTTGCAACCGCACGTCAGGGCTGGGCTGTTGCTGCTTGCGAAGCAACTCATCGCGTTGTTGCTGCCGCTGCTGCTCCTGTACGCCGGTATCGAGGGGAGTGGCTGCGAAGCCATGTGATGGCACGAAGCAAGCCAAAGCAGCCAGTGCCGCGATAAGGCACGCGTTCATGCCTTGAACACCATCAACAGGCTTTGCGCCCGATGGGCCTCCATGGTTTTGTATCAACATCTCAACCTACAAAATTATTGTTTGCTGCGTCGTGAGGTGGCCGCTTGTGCCTCACCGAAGCGAGGCGCGAATTCTATGTTTGTGGTGCCGATCAGCAGTTGCGTTATCTCTACAAGAAAACTGGTTGATGCAGAGTGAGGCGTTCACTTACCACCGCTGTGTTTGATTCTGAAACTGCGTGATTGAGAGGGGTTGATAGGGTGGGCTGTTGCGAATGAATCCCCAATTGACCGTTGGATTGAGTTCTTCGCACATGACTGCCCGATTCACGATCTGTTCGATGTCGGGGCAATGCTGCGCCGGTACAACCTTGGATTTCGTGAGCCAATGGGAGATGTGGGCCTGCGTCAAGCCCTTCCCGATGTCTTTCGCCAGTTTGGACTGTGAGCCGACAATGCTTACCGCTTTGCGCAGGGCCTCCTGGGGCGTCATGGATGGAGCGCCTGAGGTGGAATGATTTGGCTGATTCATTTTTCAGATCAAATCCATGGTCCAGAGCCAACTGTCCAGTTCTTTGAAACGCTCCCGGTCAAGCAGCTCGTTGTGCCCCGATTGGTGGATGGCTTTGACCATTTCCTCTTTGCGCGTGTTGACAGGAAACTCGAATGAGGTGTGCGCGGCGATCTCGGGGCTGAAACGGTATGAGGAAAACATCTCAGGAATGATCCACCCCAGGATCTGCCGAACGCGTTGCCTGTCGTCTTTATTGTTCTCGGAGAAGTAGTCTTCGATCAGGCGGCGGGAGAAATCGAGGTGTCGCACCTTTTCCGCATGATGCAGCTTGAACATTTCCCGTGTAAGAACATCAATGTCCGAGCCTTCCGTCGCATACATGATGCTGGCATCGATGAGCCATGTCAGAACAAGATTGCAAGCCATGGCAATGCAAGGATGCATTTCAGGGAGCAAAGCTGAGATGCGTTCAAAGGCCGGGAAGTGCTTGAAGGTCGGCAGACCGGCCATGCGCATATATCGATTGAGCATCAACACATGGACGATATCTTCCTTGGATTGGACAAGCAGATATTCTTGGACCGCTGAGGGGATCGAGCGGCGATATCGATTCGGGTAGCTGGTATGGAGCGAAGCCATGCGCTCCTTGAGCTTGATGAGCCAGGACGCGTCCCGTGCAATCTCCAACCACGACATGTCGATGCGCTGCTGCGGACTCAGAAGTTCGTGAAATGGCGTGCCATACAGCCAAAGCTGCGACAGGGCTTTGGCGGGACGATCACGGTTGATGCCTAGATCCCATGGGATCGCAGTTCGCACTTCCAGCGGGCGCTCATCGGACTTCCTCAGCAGTGTATGAACGTGGGACAGCGTTGCACCGCTGATCGGGATATACGTTTTCTCTCCCTCGATGTCCTTGCGTGCTCGAAACAGGCATCCCAGGCGATTGAAGACGAGAGGCCACTCCAAATCCATATAGGCATGGAGGCGATGAGAATGAGAAGGGCTGAGCGCGCTCATGAATGAATCATGCAGGTACGGTGTGTGGTTCATATCGATTCGCGCTAGTCCTTAGGTTTCTGGGCGATCCGCAACGCGCGGTGCAAGGCTTTGATTCCCAGCGAAACGCGATGCAGTTCATTGCGGGAAGATGCTTCGTCCGCCTCGAGCGCAAAGCGCTCCAGGCGTTCGCCTGGTTTGCTGTGCAAAATCTGCCGCATGAAGACCGACATCGCTTTCGCGGATGAAGATATGTTGGTGAACCACACCACGGCGATGACAGTCAAGCCAATCAGCATGGTGAAGGCCATCCAGCCCATTGGGCTCATCGTCCGAAACAGATCCACTGCGCTGTTGTTGTCCATGGGGACCGTCACGCTGATGATGCCTGCGACACCACCTTCTTCGTATCCGAAGCCATTGCTGTTCAGGTACTTGGCCTTGATGACCTCGGGGGCGCCCTCTGGTGTGCCATGACAGCTCATGCAAGCCTTCTTTGCCGTGAGCCTTCGGGCATAAAGCAGCGTGCCTTTCTTGAACTGCCAATACTCCGTGGCCACGGACCCGTCCCGTCGAAAGGCGTCGAGGGCCGTGCCTTCAAATTCGTTGGGAGCGTTGTTGGGGTTGAAATTGCGGTGGCTGGTGAGCTTGAACTTGACCCGCATGGGGCTGGCTTCCACGATGTCACTTAATTCCCGCTGGACCAGCGCCGGATTCTTCCGGATGTATGCGGTGACCTGCTTCAGGTCTTCGGCATTGATGATGTCGAATGGCGAGCCCTTCGGTTTCGGGTCTGGGCTTGTGCTTCCAGTGCGGTCGCCTGTTGCATAGACTGCTGGCCTGATGCTCCCTGCCGGGAATGCGGTATCTGGTGCCACCACTCCATGATCGAGCACCTTGGCATCAAGAAAGTCACCAGCTTTGATCGGCTTCGCGGGATCGCTGTATGCCCAGAAGCCGTTGTAAGCACTGGCCAGATCACCTACTGC
Organism: Aquabacterium sp.; assembly: GCF_049274795.1. Lineage (GTDB taxonomy): Bacteria > Pseudomonadota > Gammaproteobacteria > Burkholderiales > Burkholderiaceae_C > Aquabacterium. The sequence continues at coordinate 90,388 of NZ_JBASTH010000100.1, read as the reverse complement.
CTCAACATAGTTGGCCATGTCCTCCGCTCGATGCAAGGCTTGGCTTTGGACCACGGTTTCTTGCAGCTGCGTGAAAAGGATTGCACCCACCACAAAGATGGATGACAGAAGCGCAAGAAATTGACCTAGCGTGGGAAGGCGGTTGAAGGCGCGGATCATCGAATGTTCTTGAGTGCGTTGACGGCTTCACGCGTGAAGGCGAGGAAATCTTCTTCTTCATCGAAGTAGGATCCGAGCGCGCGAATCGTGCCTGCCAGTTGTGGTGTTGTGCCCTCGTTCTGCTGACGGGCCAGAAGAAAGCTCTTGCGGACGGCGCGTTCCGCTTCGGAGGCGAGAAACTGACTTGCCACCTTCGTCAAAGGAACTAGCCAGGCCGGTTCCATGCTTGTATTGCTTGCTTCTGTCAAAACTTGGTATGACTGAAGCACCCTTAGAACCGATTTGCCATCTTTGGTGATGACGCCATCAGCGCCGCATGTCCGCGCGAATTGAACGTCGGCCGGGCGTACCTCATCCCTCATGATGAAGATGCGCCCGACGCGCTCACGGTAGTGCTTCAATATTTGATTGACGGCCCGGTAAGCGCTCTGATTGCCGGGCAAGACGGCATCGAGGAAAATCACCCGGTGGTAGTTCTGTGTGAGCAAGCCTATGGCTTCCACCATCGATTGAGCGAGGGTGACCCCGGTCGGCAAACTGCCGAACCTGTCCGCTTGTGCCGAGACAATCACTGCTGGTTCAGTCATGCTCACAGCCGGTCCCTCGATCAGCGACAACCTCATTACTTGCATACACGCCTGCTCGTAGTGAAACTAGGCATTGCTCAGCTTTTCAAGCTGTCGTGCACGAATCAATTGCGACTCCACGAAGTGCCAGTCAAATACCTTGTCCATCACGGATTTGACATAGGATTTCCTGTCACCTGGATAGTCGGGTTGATGCGAATGCTCCCAAACGTCGAGGTTGCCAAGGACCGTCAATCCGGGCTTGGTTATAGGGGTGTCCGCATTGGAGGTGGGCAGGATTTCAAGCTGGCCGGAACGGACGCTATGAACCAGCCAAACCCAACCACTTCCGAACACGCTCATGGCCTTGTCCAGCCATGCTTGCTGGAACTGCGGCACACCACCAAAGCTCTGTGTCAATGCTTCCTCAACGGTTTGAGGCGGCTGCCCACCACCATTGGGAGAAAGACTGAGCCATTGAATGCAATGGTTGTAGTGCTGGGCTGCATTCTGGAAAGCCACGCGAGCGTCTGCGTCAGCCGTCCACATCAGAACGACCAATTCGCGTAGGCTGTATCTGCTGATCGATCCCGGATGAGCGGCCTCGATGCGCCTTAGTGCATCGACGTAAGCCTTGTGGTGCTTGCCATGATGCAACTTCATCGTGTTCGCCGAAATGACGGGTGCCAGCGCGGATTCGCTGAAGGGAAGGGGCATGAGTTCCAGCGGCTTAACCAGCGCCAGTTCGTTGGCGTCGCGTATGACGCCGCTGACCTCTCGCTGGTTGTCCGGCCTCAAGTTCATTGAGGGTGCGCAGCCGGCTATTGCGAGCAAGCCAAGCTGTGCCGAAGCCGCTTTGAGAATCTGCCTTCGCTGAAGTGTCTCGTTCACTCTGAATTTCCTGTGTGAATGGTTAGGGCTGTGCACCTGAGGCGCCGATCATTCGTTTCTATTGCGTCTGAGAAGCCGAATGAACAAAGCAGTCAAGAGAGTCCAGAAGAGGTAGGCCAAAACCAATGGGATGTAGGCTCGCCATGACGCGCTGTACTTGGCAGGTAATCCTTGGGCGACTCCCGGCGCATGGTTCAAAATCTCCGACACGGTGACCTGGGCCACGATCAGTTGACCGTGACTTGGCCAGCCGGCTTCCCTGGTGACGGATTCAACATATTCACTGGCTCGTTGATCCCTCGATGCGCGTTGAGCCAGCGCGGCAACATCGTCGTTCGCTGCATCCATGCACAGCAGCCAGAAAGCAGCCAATCCGGAAGTGAGGATGGCGCCCATTCCGAGATCCATCGCAATGAAATGCAGTGTCTGCCTCATTGCTGTCGCATCGGTGCCGTGGCCCCCGACGATTGATGCAGAGATGAAGTGAGTGAGTCCATGTCGGATCAATGGAAGTACGCAGGGTGACTGGATTGGTCGTTCGCGTGCTCGACCTTGATGCATGGGTTGTCCATGGCGAGAATGGAGGTCAGTTGAAATCGATCTACCGACGCAAAGTACAGATCCAGAATCGTGCTTGACCCTGACAAGGCATGTAGATCGATGTCGAAGTGCAGCGTGTCAAACACTGCCTGGGCAAAGTGTTGCCAGTCGGTGTCGCTCATGACCAAGCATGCAGTGAGCATGTAGGGGCCGATCATCATCTCTGCGCCTTGGGTTTCAAGTAGGCGGTCTCGCAGGACACCGAGGAATTGGTCGAAGGACACCATGACTCATCCGATCAGGACATCTACTTCGTTGGTGCGATTCGGCAACGTGAACTTGACGCTCTGGTACATGCCCAAGGCAATGTTCATCAATAGCAAGTCGTCAGCCGTCACCGAAAGGGTGTGGGAGGCATACTGGCCCACGGCCACCTTGTGGACCGTGTAGGCGAGCTTCGAGATGAATGGATAGAAAGAGGTATGAAGGGCAACCTGATCGAACTGAACCTTGTAGTTCTTGATCAAGGGCTCCACACGCCGAAGCTCTGTGTCGTCGATAGGACAGGCGTGATGAAGGTAGTGCGCTGTGACGAACGCATTCAGGATGACCCAAAGATGCGTCCAATTTGGGAACATGTCCTTCAACTGCGTGAGCTTCTTGAAGACGATTTCCAAGTCCAGCTCGTATCGGGCAGTCGAGATGACGCTGGGGGACGGCAGTGACCTCAATGTGTTCAAGCTACCCTTGAAGCACACGCGGCTGTGTGCCAAGTATTCGTAATTGAAACCCGCACCGTTGTCGATCACCTTCACCTGTGTGGCATCGTCATGCCAGGAACTGGTTCTGATGTCTGCCATGAATTGATGACATGAATAGCCATCCCCTTGGGCCTTCACTGCGTCGCCGACTTTTTGCTGGGCTGTCAGAACGGCCATCATGGTCTGATACTGATTGCGGTCTCTTTGTGACGAGGCCTGATGCAGTCCATCAGTGGGTGACGGCGCGGGGGAGTCCCAATCGTCGGAAAACTGACGCCAGTGGTCGATCATGGGAGGCTCCTTCAGCATGTGGCGACCGTTGTTAATCGATTGGAATTGGAAAAAAATCCTCTCCCCACCCATGCGGCCAACAACACGGACTTCGCTGGTGTCTGTGCCGGTTTGGAGGACGTGAAGGCTAAACCGTATGGGTCTGAAAGCAGGGGAGAGGATCGAACCGCCTTTGACAGCAGGCTTCGCGGGAGAGGAACTCTTGTGATTGAAAAGGTTGTCTACTCGGTACGTCACGTTATGAGGCGGATGCGCCGCTGCCCTGTGCTTCACACAAATCTGGCGGTACAGTCCCTGCGGTAAGAGTTTTCTAGAATGTGAACTCTGGTAGAACCGTCAACAGCCCCACTAGCCATCAATTCGTTCAGATAGGAGCGCATCGCACTTGAGGCGTTCAAAAAGTTTCGTGTACTTTCGCGCTTGTGTCAATGAGGTGACGCACGCAAACGAGTGCTCCTCGCTTTTTTTGAAACTGAATGTGTCTTTTGTGGCTTTTTGAAATTGGGGTGAATGTCATCTGCACGTTGCCAATGTTTCGGTATTGGTCGCGCGCTTTTACCTGCATAACAAGAGATGAACAATCAAGACACTGGCCCAGATGGCGAGCAAGGTGCTTTTGCGCTGAACGAGCGCATTCAACTTAATGATCGGCTTCAGCAATACCGAATGAGTGTTGTCGATCGGGTGGCGATGTACCTGACAGCCAAAGGGGTTGCCGAACGCAATCACGCGGCCAAAATCGGATCTATCACCGGCATCTCTGCGTTGCAGAACCGCCGCAAGCTCAAGGGAGAAACTTCTTTCGCTGTAGAAGAAGTTGCCTTGATTGCCTCACATTTCGATGACCCGCCGTCGGCCATCTTCAACATCCAGTGGCACACATGTGAGTTGGAAATCGCAGGCGAACGGATTCAGGCCAGGGCTGACATCGGCAAGCGCATAGACGCGCCTGGCAACGGCCAACTAGCCGCTCGCCGCGGAAACCCCTGGCAACTGATTCTTTTCAAGGAAGGGGATGCCGAGCAAGATGACTTGTTCGAGGTAAAAGAGGTCGAACTCGTCACCAACCCCGAGAAATTGAAGGTGGCAGTGTTGGACGATGACGAGGATGTGGCCGGGATGATTGCGGATGCGCTGCAAGACCTGGGCTATCTCGCTGATCCATTTTCGTCAGAGAACCAATTGTCGGAAAGTATCGATAGGCATGATGCCTTCATCGTGGACTACAAGCTCGGTCCTCATCAAACCGCTGCTCAATTGATCGCAAGAATCAGAGCAAATAAGCCTCATGCGCTCATCTTACTGCTTACCGGACAAGCGAAAGAAAACCTTGATGCTGACATTGCCCGATTAATGCACTTGCATGATTCGGAGCTTCACGAAAAGCCGGTGCGCATTTCTATTTTGGCTTCTGCCATTCAACGGTGGATGAACAAGCAGCGCGCCAGATAATGATGAGGGATCTGTCGCCACAGAAGCAAGATGCGTTTCTTGCAGCACTGATTCAAATTTGCGCCTCTGTGTTGATCTTGGCCTATTGGAGCTTGGATCTGTACACGCGTGCTCCATCGTTGATTGCACGCGTGGGTCTTCCTTGGCTTTGCGTGTTTTTTGTCGTATCAGCGGGGGCGACGTGGTGGATGCCTGGTCGATTGAACGCGATGCGGGTGGTTGTTCTGAGCGTTTTATTTCTGTATTTTGAGGTAACACTGGCGCTCGCCTTATTTGTTCAGGAACGCGTTGATCTGAAATGGGTTGGCCTGATCGCCGCTGCTTTGCCGCTTCTATATGTTGCATCGTTTGCGTTGTTGATTCGACGGGGACGAGTTTTTCCTGTCTTGGTCGCCATCGTGACGATAGGTCTTTGTGCCGCTAGTCTTGCTCAAAGTCACTGGCAAGGGGAGGATTCTGAAGAGGTTATTGCTGTGGCGAGATTGGCGCTGATCCAGCCGATGTATTTGATCATGCTCATCTGGATCGACAGGCAGCGTCGCAGGAGAATCGCCGTGCAATACGAAGCCCTGGGTTCTCGCATGACCATGCTGGCAATGATCACCCATGAATTGAGAACGCCTCTCCAAGTGATATCGGTAGCCGCTGAAGGCTTGGCAAAGGGTGCCAATGGCGCGCAGCTTTCTTCCTTGAATCAAAAATTCTTGAACCGAATCCGCAGTTCAACAGCAAAACTCAATGCCAGGTTGCGTGACCTTATCGTCATCACTAAGCATGCCTCTGGCTTGAGTCCTGCAGTCATGGAACCGTTCAACGTGCCCAGGCTCATCAACGTCCTCTTTGAAGAGCATCAGGCCGCTGCCACCGAAAAAGGCAATGAACTCAAGAGTGAAGTTTCAGTAGATTGCTTGGATATTCGCGGGGATATGAATCGGATGCACCAAATACTAAGCAACTTAATTGGTAATGCGGTTAAATATACCAATTCTGGTGTGGTGCTGGTCAAGGTCAGTCGGCATCCAAAGGATGGGAAGCATGGGACGTATTTTGTCGTCGAGGATTCTGGTATTGGTATAGATGCAGATCAAATCGAACGCATCTGGGAACCCTATGTGCGCATTACCAATGACCCGAACGTGGCATTGAATGAAGGGAGCGGTTTGGGTCTGTCGGTGGTTCGGTTGCTGGTGGAAATGCTCGGCGGCAAAATTACTGTTGAATCGACTCCAGGCAAAGGAACAATATTTACTGTGTGGATGCCTCTGTTGGAACCTTAATCCTTTGCCTTCAAGACTTGCTCTATTGCATAGCCCAATTCAAACATTGTGACAGGCTTGACCAAGTAAGCATTGATTCCCGCCGCTTGAGAATGGTGCTGGTCAAACTCGCGGGCAAGTGCGGTTAAAGCAATAATGGGTACAGCCCTGAGTCCCCTACTTGCCTCTTCGGTTCGTATATGTTGGGCTGCTGCAAACCCATCCATGACGGGCATTTGGCAGTCCATCAATATGACGGATGGTCGGTTTTGCTCCAGCGCGGCAGAACAAGCTGAATTGCCGTCCAGTACGTGCTGAATCAACGCGCCTCTTGAAATCAGGTTGTCGCAAAACAATTCGCCCACGACTTCATCATCCTCTGCTAAAAGGATATGGAGACCCTTAAAAATATCGTCGCGTGATTCATTTGACGACGACGATAGCTGCCAGGCAACGGACTGGGAGTTTTCTAGACACCTCAGGTCGATTGAGGCGGGGGAAGCAGTTGCCGGAGGTCTTTTCCCCTGCGATGCCTCATCTGGTTCATTGCTCGGTGCGCGAAGACTACTTGTTGTCCTACTCTTTCGGAATAGAAAGGCCATCTCCATCCCCACCCAGTTATCTATGGCCGCCTATCAGCGGGCTCTTCAAGCGTCCCATTTTATACATCTCTTTCGATTCCACGCAGCCAAGCGTAGAGCTGACAAACTGTCAACGCAGCTTGATCCATTGCGGATTTGTTTCAATTTGCATACATTGAAACAAATTGATTGTCGCCCTCAACTCTTTCCGGGGGTAAACCTTAGTCCAAAGGGCGACGAGGTGTGCGCTATGGTCTTGTCAATAGGGTGAAAATATTCAACAAGGAGAGTGATGGATTGTCCATCAAAATGATATGCGAAATAACCTGATTGCGGGAATCCGTATTGTTTTGGCAGAAATATTGACTGCGAAATTTACCCTTTATATTTTTGGGGCAATCATCAAGATCGCGTTTCGCGGAAAAATCAACACCGTGGCATTGTTTTATCCAGCGAATAGACGTTATTTGGAGTCGGTGACGTTTCCCTGGTATGCCGCCAAAGTGAAGTGGCATCCGAGGTTCGCGGGAATTTTTCGCCACGGAGACGGCGGGGGGCTCGTTTTTTATATGGGTGCTTGTGAGGATGAAATGTCTCATCCCTCTGCTGATAATAACCTTCGGCAATTGTATGAAGAAATGCAAGGCATAGCAGCCATACTCGGCATTGATTTCGTGGCTTATTCCGGTGTGCTACCAAGTCTCATGTCTAAGGCCGGTATTCAGCGGGCGCCAATTGAGGTGATGAGGACAGTTCAATGGATTGTTGGAGCTATTGAATTATTGAGGCAGCGTGCTGCTTTGGCCCGTAAGTGTAATGTGGTGGTCCTTGGTGCCGCTGGCTTCGTAGGTAAACGGGTGGTGAGCCAATTGACGCAGACAACTCAATTTCACGTTATTGAAGTGGATCCTGAGCACGAGGATGCAGTTTGCCGGGGTACGTTGCCAGTGCAGCAATTGCATGGATCGGAAACTATATTGGTAAATATTTCAAGGGCGGGTGCGATTGAGAGCTATATAGATTTGTTTTGGCCAGGATTGATTGTGTTGAATGAGGTTTATCCAGAGTGCTCCGGCTTTGCTTTGCAAAAAATGAAGCTCGTTGGTGTTCGTTACTTTCATCTGCGTGGGGTGGAAGGATGGAGCTTTCCCCAATTCCCGGGTGCATATGCGGGCGCGGTGCCATGTTGTGCTGCATCTGCTGTAGATCCGAACAGCAAAAAATCAGAGTTGATTGCCAATATTCTGATCAGCGAGGGGTGAGTAAGGTGATTAGACGGCTTCAGAGAATATATTTTCTTTTCGCTGGGCGATCTTTTAAGAATTCAGATACTGAGCGCTTGTTTCGTGCTAAATACCAAGAGGATGGGGTAGAAATGGTGCCCATCTTTTTCTACATGGCCGGATTGAGTTTCTTTGGATTCTCGGCTGTGGAGGTTTTTGGATATGGGCGTCCGTTGACTGAAAGAATCCAATGGGTGCGTCCGCTCGTGGCTTTGGCCTTTGTGATCGGGGGGCTGACTTTCAAGTACAGAATTGAACTCTACCGGCGCTTTTTCCAACCCATTGTATGCGTCTGGCTTGTAGTGTATTCGGCCTTCATTCTGTGGTTTGAGTTTGCAGCGCAAATACCCGGTCATCCAGAATTCTTCTATCTGTCAGTCACTGCCATGTGCCTCTTGCTGACAGTATCTTGTTATTACTTCATGCATCTGTCCGTGCCGGTGGCCGGCGTGATGAGTGTCATCTTTCTGGCAATGAGCTTGACGGTCATCAATTTGTCTGATGTTGGTCACGACTCATCCACTTATCGGATGATCACTTACATCATTGTGGCCAACATGACAGGAATGTTAATGCGGCAAATCTCGGATAGGAGGCAGCGTTATCTCTTTGTGCGACAAAAGAGATTGCGTGAAATGACATCGATACAGGCAAGATTGATCGAGGCTCAGGCGATAGGTATGCAAGCCAAGATGAAATTCATTGCAATGCTAAGCCATGAAATGCGTACACCAGTCAACGCGGTAGTTCATGCAATGGAAGTAGTCAGATTGGACATGAAGGGTGAACTCACTGAAAAGCGAATGGAGATGCTTCGCAAAGTAGATGGTCGGTGCCAGCAGCTTCTACGCACATTTGACGACTTGCTTGATTTGGGCGCGATGAGCGAACAAATTAAGCGGCCTGCTGTAACTGAATTTAATTTGGTTGATCTTGTTGCTCAATGCGTGCAGTTGATTGAGGAGTACGCCGTTGAAAAAGGGCTTTCTCTTGTGGTGAATATTGATCGCAATTTGCAGCATTCATGTTATATGGGGCCGGCGTCAGCATTGCGTCGAGTGCTTTCTAATCTCATGGCAAATGCAGTCAAATTCACCAGCAAGGGGGGTGTTGCTGTTTCAATCAATTTGGTGGAGACAATGGCATTAGAGGAGAGAGTTGAATTCTCTGTTTCTGATACGGGAATAGGTATTGCTGCCGAAGAATTGGAGAATATTTTTCAACCTTTTTATCAGGTCGAGTCCAGCCTGTCTCGCCGATTTGGCGGCAATGGCCTGGGTTTGGCAATATGTCAGCAGTTGGCAGGCAGCATGAGTGCCTTGCTGCTTGTTGACAGTGAAGTAGGGCGTGGTTCATGTTTTAAGGTAATTATTTCGCTTGCCCCTCTTAGTGCTGTACAGAAAATTGAAGTCGCATGAGAATTATGCGTGGCAATAGATCTTGAGCAAGAAAAGAAACCCGCTGGCGGCCCTGCCAGCGGGTTTCTTGCTTCTACTGCGGCCTGCCAATGCAAAGATGGCAGGCATTGGATGATACGAATTTGGCGTTCATGCGCGCCAAAGCCTTCATTATCAAAATGGTTATGGCGTGGTTTGTTGAGGCAGAACGATTTTCTTCATTGAGATTTGTGCAAAAGGGACTGTCTCCAATGCCTTAACATCGAATTGCCCTGATTCAACCTTGGCTTTCAACGCGCTAAGTGTCTTAGCGGGCAAAGTGGACGCGACCTTATTCGTCAGGAATGGCGGAATGCTCCCTGCCGGATCGGCAAAGCCCTCAAGTTCCACGATTGTTTCGTTGGCGGAAATTGGCTTGACTGTGAAGCCCGAGTACATGTTGGTCATGCGAACGCGCCCTTCTTGTTCCGGGACGCGCTTCTGATCGACGCCTCGGGAATCTGCAAACACGGTTACGTCCAACGACTTGGGGTCTTGCTTTACGGTGACCCTGGCCACGGTATCTCTGTCGCTTGTAGGCCATTGACCTTTGATGACCATGTAGCAATAAGACTGATCTGTATTGTCTTCGGCAAGGGTCCGATCTTCGAGCATGTTGTAGACCCAGTTCGAAAAGGTTTCTCGCACCAATACAAGGGCTAACACTTGCTTCATCGACGCTTTGACTTTGACCACTCCCTTGAAGGTCTTCAGTGGTGTCTTCCCTTCATCGACCTCTTTTTTTGCAAAGAGTTGGACACCATCTTCCACCTTCGTCGGTTGCCATTCGGGCTCCTGAGCGAAACACGGTGTTGAGGTAATTGCTAGAGCGATCAGCGTTGACATGAGCACGCGCATGTGAGTCCCTTTCCGCTAAAGATGCGTGTTGGATTTCGTTGAAATGAACGTCATCGAAACATGGGGGAATACGCATGACTGCAGCTTTCGATGCTCGGCTACTGTCCCGACCCTCCCTGTAAACGACTGCTTCAGATGTTATCCTCAGTTTCATATGGCTGGAGGCATGTCAGCCGAGAGCGCAGGCGACCAGCAATGCCAAGCACAAAGCGGAAAAAATGGCACATAATGTGGCCCATGATCAGCACGCCCCGCACTGAAAAGTGTGTGCTGACAAGGAGTTACGGGGTGGGTTCGAGTCTCTTATCCCGCTCCAGCTTCCCTTTTTTTCGGCGCGGTAGCAAAGCGGTTATGCACCGGATTGCAAATCCGTCTAGCCCGGTTCGACTCCGGGCCGCGCCTCCAAGCATCCAACCCCGCAGCCTTTCTGGGCTGTGGGGTTTTGTTTTTGGGGTTGTCTGGGCTTAAGCCGCAACGGGTGGTGAGGTGGGGGCTTTGCCTGCCTTGGCCGCCGAGCGGCGTGCCGCCGCCTTGACCAGCTTGATCACGCGGGCCTGGTCGGCGCCGGTCAGGTCCGGGTAGATCGGCAGGCACAGTACCTGGCGTGATGCGGCCGTGGCGTGCGGCAGGTTGCTCGCGTGGGCCGAGGGAAGGCCTCGGTACATCGGGAACTCCGAGATCAGCGGGTAGAAGTAGCGGCGTGCGTAGATGTTGTGCTTCTTGAGCACGTCATAGAGGTCGTCGCGGCTGATCGGGAATTCGCTGTCGATCAGGATCGGGAAGTAGGAGTGGTTCTGCCGGCTCTCACCCGTGTCCTGCACGCACTTCAGGCCCTTGATGCCGTCAAGTTGCGAGCGGTAGATGGCATCGATCTCCTTGCGGCGCTCGATGGCGCGGTCGATGTGCTTGAGCTGCAGCAGCCCCAGGCTGGCATTGAGTTCGCTCATCTTGCCGTTGATGCCGGGCGCCACCACAGTCAGTTCGTCGACGAAGCCGAAGTTCTTGAGGTGGTCGATGCGTTGCTTGGTCTTGGCATCGGGGCAGATGATGGCGCCGCCTTCGAAGGTGTTGAACACCTTGGTGGCGTGAAAACTCAGCACCGACAGGTCGCCCGTGCGCAGGATGCTGCTGCCGCCATGCTCCACGCCGAAGGCATGGGCGGCGTCATAGATCACGCGCAGGTTGTAGTTGTCCGCGATGCGCTGGATGGCATCGACATCGCAGGGATGGCCATAGCAGTGCACCGGCATGATGGCGGTGGTCTGCGGCGTGATCGCGGCCTCGATTTGGCGCGGGTCGAGATTGAGTGTGCGTGGATCAATGTCGACAAAGACAGGCTTGATGCCATTCCACAGCAGCGAGTGCGCCGTGGCGACGAAAGAGTAGGGCGTGGTGATCACCTCCCCGGTGATGCGCAGGGACTGCAGCGCCGTAACCAGGGCGAGGGTGCCGTTGCTGAACAGGGCGATGTGATCGACCCCCAGGTACTCGCACAGGGCCTTTTCAAGTTGCTGGTGGAACGGGCCGCCATTGGTCAGCACCTTGCTGTTCCAGATCTGTTCCAGATAGGGGGCAAACTCTGCCAGTGGCGGCAGGAAGGGCTGGGTGACGTAGATCGGCTTGTCGCTCATGGCGGACTCCGGAAAGCAGACGGGGCGAGCGGTACGGGACATGTCACTGAGCCAGCGCGGCCCAGTCCACGTTGGGGCTGAGGTAGCCCTCCATGGCGTGGGTCGACAGGCCCGGGATGGGCGAGAGCAGCACGCGGCCGCGGTTCTCGACCACTTCGCGGAAGAAGTAGTAGTCAGTCTGGCCACTGGTCAGCGCATCATGGTCGCGCGCCAGTGCTGCCTTGGACAACAGGAAGGACGCGCAGGTGGATGGCGTGGTGCGCCAGTGGTGCGAGCGGCTGAGGCAGAGTCGGGCAGTCAGTGAGGCATACATCGGGAGCATGTACTTGTCCTTGTGGTCGTACAGGGAGACCATGTCGAAGGCCTGGCCGCTGTCGTACAGCTCGAATACCTTGCTTACCCAGCCATGCTGGTGCAGGTAGTCGTTTTCCAGGAAGTACAGCAGGTCGGTGTCCGGCAACGGCAGGCCGTTGGCGTGGCCGAGGGTGATCAGAAAGGAGTTGCGGTCAGAACCGGCTTGCAGCAGTTGCAGCCGCACGCGGGCGTCTTTGCTGGCGACGTAGGGTGCGATGAAGTCAGTCTGGAGATCCTCCAGCGGGCCGTCGTACATCACGGTGATCGTCACCCGGTGGCCCAGCGGGTCGCGGGTCACGGTGTCGAGCAGGTTGCGAAAGCAGATTTCGTGCGAAAACCACTCTGGCCGCGTCTTGTTGGGGTCGCGGCTGCGGGCATTGGCCTTCACGTGCACATGGCGATAGAAGATGTGGATCTGCCTGGGGTTGTCGCTCATGTCTGTCTCGTGGGGCCGTGGGCCGATGTTGCTCGACAGCTTAGTTCTGCGAGCGCCGGACATCCGGGGCAATAGGCCCGGAAATCGTGTGCAGTTCCCGGTTTGGTGCGTGGCGACAGCGCTGGCCGTGCTCAAGAGGGAAAAGGCTGGTGTTGCCATCCCTTATGGCCCTAAAGAAAACGCCGGCTTTGCCTAGCATCGGGGAACGCCCATTCAATCCAGCCAGGGCGGGAGTCAAGGTTTTGGACCATCCGCACGATCCTTCCACGTCGGAGCACTTCGAGGAGCAGCCCATAGCGGGCGCCCCCGAGGTGGGCGGCAGCGTGCGAGCCGGCGGTGATCCCTTGCTCGAAGCGCTCTTGTGGTTGTGCCGTCACCATGGCATCGAGCGTTCCGAGCAGTCCTTGCTCGATGGCTTGGCGCTTGAGGGGCCGATGACGCCCCAGCAGGCCGTCAGCCTGCTGCGCCACGCGGGGTTCAGCGCCTCGGTGGTGCGGCGCCCTCCGAGCAAGATCCTGTCCTTGCTGATGCCGGTGGTGATGCTGCTCAAGAACGGCGATGCCTGCATCGTGACGCGTCGCCTGAGCGGTGGCCGTTCCAAGCGGTCAGGCGGCGATCGCTACGAAGTGCTGTTGCCTGGCGCGGAAGAAGAGCTGTGCACCGCCACTGAAGAAGAACTGCTGGCGGAGTACTCCGGCTACACCCTGATCGCAGCACTCAAGCCAGGAGCGCGCAGTGCGCGTCCCTCGGACGAGGATGAAGGCGAGGGCTCGCACTGGCTGTGGCAGACGATCAAGCGCTACATCCCTTACTACCGCTCGGCCATGCTGGCCGCCTTGCTCAGCAATGTGCTGATGATCCTGACGGGCCTGTTCACGTCCGTGGTATACGACCGCGTGATCCCCAACAAGGCTTTCGTGACGCTGTGGTCCATGGGGGCTGGCGTGCTGGTCGCCATTGCCTTCGATCTGGTGGCGCGGCAACTGCGCAGCTACCTGATCGACATGGCCGGCAAGAAGGCTGACCTGGCCCTGGGCAATGCCATTTTCCGCCAGGCCATGGGCATCCGGCTGGAGCACCGCCCCGAGTCGGCGGGTGCCTTTGCCCACCGGCTGGCCCAGATCGAGCTGGTGCGCGATTTCTCTACTTCCGCGACGATCTCGGCGGTGACGGACCTGCCGTTCATCTTCCTGTTCGTACTGGTGACCTGGCTGGTGGCCGGCCCGATGGTGGTGGTGCTGCTGGTGGCCATCCCTCTGATCCTGGGCATGACGCTGGGCATCCAGAGCCTGCTGCGCCGCCACATGCGGGCCAACATGGGGCAGCAGGCCGATCTGCATGGCGTGCTGATCGAGACGGTGGAAGGCATGGAGGATGTGCGCGCAGCCGGTGCGCAGGGCCACTTCATCCAGCGCTACGAGGATGCCAACGCCGCAGCCGCGGTGTCGTCGCTGAAGGCCCGCTTGCTGTCGAGCTGGGTCAACAACTTCGCGATGGTGGCGCAACAGCTGATCACGGTCGCCATGCTGCTGTGGGGAGTGCACCTGATCGATGCAGGGCAGTTGACGGGCGGGGCCCTGATCGCCGCCGTCATGTTTGGCGGGCGGGCGATCGCGCCGCTGGGCATGGTGGTCAACCTGGCATCGCGTTACCAGGGTGCCAAGGCTGCGCTCAAGTCGCTCGATCAGTTGATGGCCATGCCCACCGAGCGCGATCCAGGCAAGCGTTATCTGTCGCGCCCGGCGCTGCAGGGGCAACTGGGCATGCACGAGGTGCGCTTCGCGTATCCCCAAGGCACCAGGCAGCATGCGCCCACGGTGCTCAAAGGGGTTTCGCTCAATATCCAGCCGGGTGAACGTGTGGCCTTGCTGGGCAAGATCGGCAGCGGCAAGTCCACCATCCTGCGGATGCTGGGCGGGCTCTACAGCCCTTCGGATGGCTTCGTGGAGGTCGATGGCATTGACCTGCGGCAGATCGACCCTTCCGATTTCCGGGCGCACATGGGCTTCGTGTCACAGGAGCCACGCCTTTTTGCCGGCACGCTGAAGGACAACGTGCTGCTGGGGCGCCGCAATGCCGATGTGGAGCACTTTCTCTCGGTGGCAAGGCTGACGGGGCTGGACAAGATCGCCGCGTCGCACCCGCTGGGTTACGACCTGCCGGTGGGTGAGGCCGGAGGGCTGCTGTCCGGTGGGCAGCGACAACTGGTGGCCCTGGCGCGTTGCCTCGTGACGCACCCGCAGATCCTGCTGCTGGACGAGCCGACCAGTTCCATGGATGCGCAGGCCGAGATGAACTTCATCCGCCATCTCAAGACATCGATCGGCGAGCGCACGCTGGTGGTGGTGACGCACCGCCCCGCCTTGCTGGACGTGGTCGAGCGGGTGGTCGTGGTCGATGGGGGACGCATCCTGGCCGATGGTCCCAAGGCCCAGGTGCTGGCGGCGCTGGCCGGTAAACGCCCGGCTCCCGCGGCGGCTCCCCAGGCGGGGGCTGCTCCAGGCCCCGCTGATGCAGACGGGCACCTGATGGCGTCGGGAGCTTGAGCCATGGCACGGCGTGAGGAGCGCAACAGTGGGCGCTATTACCGGGGGGACGAAGACTTCCTCTCGGGGGTGAAGGAGGCTGAACTGGCCGAATCCACCCCGGGCGCGACCTGGGCGCTTTACCTGATGTTGGTCGTGGTGGTGGGAGCGCTGGTGTGGGCAGGCGTGGCGCGCGTCGATGAGGTCACCCGTGCCGACGGCCGGGTGGTGCCCGATGGGCGCGAGCAGATCATCGCCAGCCTGGAAGGGGGCATCCTGGGCAAGCTGATGGTGCGCGAAGGTGCGCTGGTCGAGCAGGGGCAGGCCCTGCTGCAGCTCGATCCCACCCGCGTGGAAGCGGCGCAGAACGAAGGTCAGGCCAAGCGGATTGCCCTCAGGGCCACCTTGACACGCCTGGAGGCGGAGGCTTCAGGGCGCCCCCTGCGCTTTGCGGCCGATTTGAAGGAGCATGCCGACGTGCTCCAGGCCGAAACCGAAGCCTTCCAGGCTCGGCGCATGGCGCTGGATGAATCCGTGGGCGTGATCCAGCGCAGCCTGGGGCTGATCCGGCGTGAGCTCGGCATGTCCGAGCGCATGGCGGACAAGGGGTTGATGTCCGAGGTGGAGGTGATGCGCCTGCGCCGCCAGGCCAACGAGTTGTTCCTGCAGATCCAGGAGCGCACCAACCGCTTTCGCCAGGATGCCAGTTCGGAGCTGGTGCGGGTGCGGTCGGAGCTGGCTCAACTCGACGAGCAGATGGTCGTCAAGCAGGACGTGATGCGGCGGACCACGCTTTACTCACCTGTGCGTGGCTTGGTCAAGAGCATCAAGCTGGGCACCTTGGGCGGGGTGGTGCCGGCCGGGGCCACCATCATGGAGATCGTGCCCATTGGTCCGCGGGTGCTGGTCGAGGCACGCATCCGGCCCAAGGACGTGGGCTTTGTGCGGGTTGGCTCGCCGGCAACGGTCAAGCTCACGGCGTACGACTTTTACACCTACGGCGGCCTGAGCGGCACGGTGGAGTACCTGAGCCCCGATGCGCTGGGCGAGGACCCGAAGAATGCGGCCAACACCGACACCACCTACTACCGGGCCCTGATCCGCTCGGAGGTGTCGACCCTCAAGGCGAAGGGCAAGTCGCTGTCGGTCATGCCGGGCATGACCGCGACGGTTGAAATCCGCACCGGCGAGCGTTCGGTGCTGCAGTTCCTGCTCAAGCCAGTGTTGCGGGCGCAGGAAGCATTCAGTGAGAGATGACGCCATGAAGCAAGCTTTCATGTTGACCCGATGGGTGGTGGTTTCGGCCATGAGCCTGTCGGCCGTGGCCGCCCAGGCCGCGCTGTGCAGCGAGGAGCTGGCCAACCAGGTCACGAAATCCAATGGCAAAGGGGCCGCCAAGGCGCTGGCACCGGTCGCCACGGCTCAGGATCTTGCTGTGCCCGCTGATGCGGCCTTGAACCCTATGGCGCAATTGCAGAACATTGCCCGCGAAGCCTCTCGCCGCAGTGCGCAGGTAGGGGCGGTGAAACTGCTGGCCGATGCGGCTGCCTACGATGTCGATGAAACGCGAGGGGCTGCCTTGCCCCAGGTGTCCGTCACAGGCACGGTGGGGCCGGGGGCTTCCCGCAGCACGGGCATTCCGTGGGCGTCGGGCACGTATGCCGGCGCCACGCTCAATGTGAGTGGGCTGATCTATGACGGTGGGCGCTTGAGCCAGCTCACCCAGTGGCGGCGTGAACTGGCCAAGGCGGCGACCTTCACAGCACAGTCTACTCGCGAGCAGGTGGTGCTGGAGACGATCAGCACGGCGCTGGAGCGCAACCGGTATCGGCAGCAGGCGCAGGTGTACCAGCAGTACACGCGCAAGATGGCTTGCCTCGTGGATGCCTTGCAGCAGATCGTGGCGGAAGACCGTGGCCGCGCCAGTGAACTGGTGCAGGTGCGCAAGACCCAGGCCCAGGCCGAGATGGCGCGTGATGCCGCGCTGACGCAGATGCGGCAGACGGAGATCCGGCTGCGCAAGCTGATTGGCGAGCAGATCGGCGCGGGTGATGGCATCTCTGCCGCCCTGGGCCAGACTCTGGACACCGGCGAAGTGTTGCGCCTGATGGAGCAGGGCAGTGAACTGCGCCAGATGCGCGCCCAAAGCGAGGCCTCGGAGCGCTACGCCGATGCCATGTCTGCGGCGCTCAAGCCTCAGGTCAACTGGGTGGTGTCGTCCACAGCGGGGCTGCGCGGCGAGACCAAGACGGCGAGTGCCCAGGCAGGCCTGTCGGTGACCTACTCGGTTTTTAGGGGGGGCTCCGATCAGGCTGCGGCTGCCGCCGCTAGCCGCCGTGCCGAGTCAGCCCGTCAGCAATATGCGGAACTGCTGGCCAGCCGGGCCGCGCGGGTGTCGGAGGTGCATGAAGCCGCCGTGGCCTCATTCGATCGTGCCCGGCGCTTCGTGGACATCCTGAAGGACAGCGACAAGGTGCGTGCCGCGACCTTCCAGCAATGGTCGCAGTTGGGGCGTCGCTCACTGTTCGATGTGATGTCCGCGGAAGGCGATCACTTCAACCTGCGCATTGCGTACGTCAATGCGCTGCACGATGGCTACCAGGCGAATGCACAATTGCGGTCGATGGGTGAGAGCCTGTCCACGTGGCTGGGTATCCAGGGCTTGTGAGTGCCTGGCAGACCGAAACAATATCTGATGGAGAGACTGTGAACAGCAAAGTCATCGTGCTGGTGCCGATCTACAAGGCGGAGCTCAGTGAGCTGGAGCAGTTCTCCCTGGGCTATTCGCTCGAAACCCTTGCGGCGCGCGAGGTACGTTTCATTGCGCCCGACAGCCTGGACATGTCCGCCCACCTGGCCCGCCATCCCCATATCGCGGTGGACCGCTTTGCTGACACCAGCTTCACCTCGGTGCGGGATTACAGCCGTCTGCTGATGAGCCGTGGCTTCTATGAGCGCTACGCATCGCACGAGTTCATGTTGATCCTGCAGACCGATGTCATCGTGCTGCGGGACGATCTGGATCACTGGTGCGCCCAGCCGTATGACTATGTGGGGGCGCCCTGGCCCAACGGGATCGAGCTGGATGTTCGCGTGGACAGATTCCGCGGGGACGCGGGACGGCTGGTGAGCACGAAGGTCGGCAATGGCGGCTTCAGCCTGCGCCGCTCGGCGCGCTGTATCGAGCTGCTCGATGAGTTCCCGGAGGCGCTGTGGTTCTTCTCGGAAACCGGGTCGAGCGAAGACCTGTTCTTCTCGCTGATGGGACCGCTCTCGGAACGGTTCACGCTGCCCGATGAGCTGACCGCTTCGCGCTTCTCGCTGGAGCTCAAGCCGAACGAGTACCTGGCATCCAATGGTGGGCAACTGCCGATGGGCGGGCATGCCTGGTGGCGCTACAACATGCCCTTCTGGGTGCCCTTGCTGCGGCGAGAGCCTCCTGTGCTGCTGCCGGAGGCGCCACCACGCAAGGTGGACATCGGTGGGCTGCCGCGCAATCTGGGGCGGCTGGAGCTGCCGACCTGACAGGCTGAGCCTGGAGGGGAGGGGCTGGCCCCTCTGAAGCGGCTGAGCGTGGTCGCCCTGGGCCTGTCACTGCCCGTTGCCGCTCAACGGCAGGTCTGTGCCACGAAGTGGCGCACTGTCTCATCGGCCAGCGCCGTGTCACGCGCTGAAGAGGCGAGGATGTCGACGTAGTAGATCGACCGCGTGGCATTGTGGCGACCCTGGCGCCAGATGTAGTCGAACATCTGCTGCACGGCCTTCGGCTCTCGGGTGCTCAGCATGGGGTTGCCATAGTTGTCGATCAGCCAGAACTGCTCGTAGCCCTGAGCCGCCAGGGCGTCGATGCAGCGCTTGTAGGACGCCAGTTGCTGTTCGTCCACGGCCTGGCATTCGAAGAACAGCAGCGGCTGGCTGCTGGCGATGATCTGAGATGCCGAGCCCAGCACGTCGTGGTCGAAGCCATCGACGTCCGACTTGAGCAGGCGGATCTGTGAGAGCTCGCCTTGCAAGGCGGCCAGGGCAATGTCGTCCATGGTGATGGTGTGGTGCACCTCACCAGTGGCGGGTTCGGACGCGGCTGCCTGGTTCAGCGGGCGGGCATGTTTGCTGCCCCCACCACCATCGAGCACGGCGCTGGCGCCTGGCCGGCCGACCAGAGCCTGCACGTTGTGGATGCGGGCTTGCGGATGCCGAGTGCGGATGAGCTGTGCGTTGTGCTGCAGGTAGCTGAAGAAACCCGAGTCGGGCTCAACGCACAGGTAGGTGAGGGCAGGGTTGGCCGCGAACATCGCCGCCACGGTGTCGCCGCAGTTCGCGCCGACGTCGATGGCCGCACTTCCGGGTGACAGGGCTTGCGCGAGCACTGGCAGGAAGCGGTCGTACAGACGGTGTTGCTGCTGGTACTGGGGCAGAAGGTGATCGGCGGGCAGGGCGATGCGGTAGCCGGGGTGTTCGATCAACTGGTCGCTTGGATGAAGCTTGGTGGGCATGGCTGCTGGCGTCGAATGGGCGGCCTGGGCCGTGGCTGCTGCAGTAGCCACGGCCTGCAGTGCCTGCGCCACCTGCACGGCCATCGTGTCCCAGCGGTACCGGCTCGCCTGGACCAGGCCGCGCTGGATGAGTGCGTCGCGCGTGGCGGGCTCCTGGATCTTCAGCAGGCCATCGCGCATCTGCCGTGCTGCATCCGGCCCGGGCGTGACGTACAGCACCGCGTCGCCGCCCACTTCGGGCAAGGAGGCCACATTGGTCGTGACGACAGGGCAGCCGCAGGCCATCGCCTCCAGCACGGGCAGGCCGAAGCCTTCGTACAGCGAGGGATAGGCCAGGCCGATTGCGCCGGCGTAGGCGCAGGCCATGTCGGCTTCGCCCAGGATGCCGACCTTGACCTCCGCGCCTTCGGCCAGGGCCAGGAGTTCAGGCTCGACGGTGCCGCCGCCCGTGCACAGGATGGTGTAGCGGCTGCGTTCTTCCCCCAGCAGGGAGAAAGCCTCGAAGAAGAGCTTGCCGTTCTTGTAGTCGCCACGGCTGCCCGACAGCAGGAAGTAGGGGCGCTGCAGGCCATGGCGTTGGCGGAAGTGGTCGAGCGTGGCGGCGTCGGGCGGTATGAAGTCGCAGCCGTTGGGGGCCACGCTCACCGGGCGCTCGCTGCCGCCCATGTGTGCCAGATGGCGCTTCAGATCAGCCGCGGTGTTGTGGGACACGCACACGAACTGGTTCGCACTGGCCATCGCGGCCTGCTTCTGGCGCCACATGGGTTCGTCCAGCGGCCAGCCCAGCACCTCGGGGATCATGTCGTGCACCATCATCAGCGTGGGGGTGCTGATGGGGCTGGTGTAGTAGGTGGAGATGAACACCTCGATCCGCAGCTCATCGCAGATCTGCTGCAGGCGTTGTCGGTCGCCGTCCATGTCTTGGTAGCTGAAGGCGGGGCCCGCCACCACCTGGATACCCGGCACCGGGGGGAAGGTGCCGGCACGGTCCAGCACGCTCACCTGTGCGGCCACGCCACTGCGCGCCCATTCGGTCAGCAGCTTGGTCCACACCCGGGCAATGCCCGAGCGGCCGATCTGGAAGAAGACGCCGTCGATCAGGACGCGGGGCATGGCGGTAGCGTGCATGGAGGCGGTCACCATTCGTGCAGGGACAGGTCAGTCTCGCCCAGAAAATCCGGGCCGACGACGAAGAAGGTGCCTTTACGCCAGTTCTTCAGGTGCCGGATCCCGGTGGACACGTTGGAGCTGCCATTGCCCAGGAAGAAATCGCAGCGCGTGGCCAGGTAGGCGTCCAGGATCACCTGCTCGCCCATCAGGATGCCGGGGTGTCCCTCCAGGTGGACGCCGGTCTGGCCTTTGCCGCGCTGGCAGTCGGTGAACGCGACCTTGTTGCCGTAACGCGCCTTGTATTCCTGGAGGATCTGCTCGCTGTCGGTCATCAGGAAGATGGACAGGCTGGGGTGGACGCTCAGGATCTGGTCGATGCGCGTGGCGTAGGCCGCGTTGAGCTCTGCCAGGTGGGCGACTTCCTGCGTCTTGTCGGTGCCGCGCACGTGCACGGCCAGCCAGGGGCGCCCGGCCATGCGGGCCTGCCACCAGGCATCCACCTTGGCGACCTGCTCCGATCGCAGGCGGATGTACTTCTGGCTCAGGTAGCGGTAGAGGCTGTTGCGGTCCAGGCCGTACAGGGGGCTTGATGCCGGGATCCAGGGCATCAGGTCGTTCAACTTGATGTGGAAGTCGCTGACGACGACGTTCTCGGGGCGCTCCAGGCCGTACAACCCCGTGAGGCGCGAGCCCTGCCCGCTCCACTTCTGGTGATCCTCGCGCGACAGGTTCTCAGCGTTCCACTTGGCGGGAAAGTAGCTGATCTCGGGTTCGATCAGGTCAGCCCACTTCAGGCCCGACACGGGCTCGAAGAAGCATTCGAAGGCGTTGACGGTGTCAGGGCCCCGGAACAGGCTGTTGCGCCCCCAGTGCACGAGCGGGATGCGGCCGGTGAGTTCGGCCAGCAGCAGTGCGCCATAGACATGGTCCAGATCAGCCCAGAAGCCGAACCCCCAGGCCTTGATGAGCAGGTAGCGGGGTGTGGTGGGCTGCGCACGCGGTGGCAGCGGCAGCGGCAGCACGCTCTCGGAGCCGGACAAATGCTGGCGCGCCGCGGTGTCGTACTGCAGCGCCAGGTCGTTGGCGCCGACACGGTGGGCGATCACCGCGAGCAGTTGCCACGCCACGCCCAGGCCTGAGTCCTGCGCCAGGGCCTGCCGGCACAGCAGATCGGCCTTCTGGAGGTTGCCCTTCCTGATGGCGTCGTAGGCCATCTGCATGGCAGCGGCGATGGCGGGGTTGTCGAGGGTGGTGGTGGACATGGGTCAGCCTGCCAGTTCGTCCGTGGCGCCTGCGAGCTGGGCCTTGCGCCACATGGCGGTGTAGATGGCTTCCAGGTTGCGGCAGAAGTTGGGGGTGTCGAACAGGGGCGTGTTGGCCCTCTTCTGGGCCAGCCGCGCCTTGACGTCGGCCAGCCGGGCCGGATCCTTGGCCAGGGCCAGGGCCAGGGCTTCGTAGCCGGCCAGGCTCTGGGTGATCAGTTCGGGCATGCCCATGGCGTGCAGCAGGCTGCCGGCCACGCGGGCCGGGAAGGCCTGGCCCATGCAGGTCACGATGGGCAGGCCGGCCATCAGGGCATCGGCGGCGGTGGTGTGGGCGTTGTAGGGGTGCGTGTCCAGGAACATGTCGGCCTGGCGGTAGCGCGCGAGGTGATCCTCGACCCGGGGGACGCGCTGGGCGAATATCAGGCGCTCAGGGCTCACACCCAGGCGCTCGGCATGTTGGCGCAGGTTCTTCTGCGACAGCTCGTTGCGTGACATCAGCCACAGCACACTGCCCGGCACCTGGCGCAGCAGTCTCATCCACACCTCGAAGATGTGCGGGGAGATCTTGTAGTCGTGGTTGAACGAGCAGAACACGACGCCCTCGTCGGGCAGGCCGCATTCGGCGCGGGTGGGCGTGTGCTCGGCGATCTGCAGGCCGCTGTCGGTCGGCAGGTAGGCATCGGGCAGGTAGACCACCTTCTCGTCGTAGAAGGCCTGGTGCTCCGGCGGGATCACATGGCGGTCCGCGATGATGTAGTCCATGCAGTCCAGGCCGAGCGTGCCGGGGTAGCCCAGGTAGTTCGCCTGCACGGGGGCCGGGCGGTGCGAGAACACATCGGTGCGCGAATCCGAGGTGTAGCCGGCCAGGTCGATGGCCACGTCCACTTCCATGTCGCGCATCACCTGCGCGATCTGGCGGGTGTTCATCTGCCGGGCGTCGACGAAGTGGTCGAAGGCATTGAGCATGCGCGTGCGCAGGCGGCTGTTGTCGTCAATGCCCAGCGAGATGGCGATGGTCTCGAAGCGGCGCTTGTCGTGGTGCTCGAAGATGCCCGCCATCAAATGGCCGACGGGGTGCTCGCGCAGGTCGGGTGACACATAGGCGATGCGGATGCGGTCGTGCTTGTAGCGCTCGCCCTTCCACAGGGGGGCGGCGGGCGGAAAGCGGTGCGCGGCGAAGATGCGGGCGCAGCTTTGATGGTCTTCGGCCGAATCGGACAGGGCCATGAAACCCAGCGACTTGCAGACGCGCTCTCCGTTGCGCACGCCTTCGATGATGCGGGCGGAGCTGGCATCGAAATCGGTCCAGTCGCAGGCGTGCAGGCGTTCGTAGGAAAGCAGGCCCTGGCCGTAGTCGTAGCGGGGGTTGATGGCCAGCAGGCGCTGGAACATGGCGATGGCCTGTTCGCTGCGCTTGAACTCCGTGAGCAAGATTGCACAGTTGCCCAGGGCGCTCTCGTAGTTGGGGTTGATCGTGAGCACCTTGTTGAAGCGCTCCAGAGCGGCCAGGTGCTGATGGGTTTCGCGCAGCAGCGCGCCGCTGTTGACCAGCGCCTCGATGTAGTCGGGCTTGGCGGCCAGGGCCTGGTCGTAGCTGGCCAGGGCTTCGTCACGCAACCCGAGCGATTGCTGGGCCGATGCGTAGGCCGCCCACAGGGGCGCGAACCCGGGCGTGCGCTGGGTGGCCTGGGCCAGCAGGGGCAGGGCCACGCCCACTTCGCCCCGCTTGAGCAAGATCACCGCCAGCGAATACACGGCGATCGGATCGAGCGGGTTGGCCTCCAGGTACTGCCTGAAACGGCGCTCGGCCTCGGCTTCCTGGCCAGCGCCCTGCAGTTCGATGGCCTTCATCAGGAATGACTGGTCCAGGACGGGAGGCAGCTCCGAGGGGGCGGGGTGCCCGCTGATGTCGTGCGGCGTGTCTGGGGTCGCAGGCATGGTCGTGATGGAAGTCATGAAGTGGCCGAAATGACGGGACCAGTACATGGTGCCGCGCATCGTGATGCCGTGCTCGTTTGAAGAACGTTACTAAAGACATGGTTTTCCCAACCGATAAGACGTCCGTAGCTCATTTTTTGGGCGGTGACGGAGATGGCAGGGATTGAGGGCGGTATTTCCGGTCTTGCTCCTTGCAGGGCTTTCTAAGCTCATCACCGTCCATCACTGTTCATAACGGCCAGTCATCCGCATGGACCGGTGCTCACGCTCTCAGCGTCCCGGTTCATGCCTCATCAAGTTTTACCGGGGTTTCCCATGGCTTCAATCATCGATTCGCTGTCAACGACACAGATCGCTTCGCTGTCGACCACTACCATTGCCAGGTTGACGACCGAAGACTGGCAAGCGTTCAGTACGGAGCAGATTGCGGCCTTGACGACCACCCAGGTCAAAGCCATTGAAACCACGGATCTGGCCATTCTGGCCACGGACCAGATCCAGGCCTTCCAGGTCGAGCACATCCGGGTGCTGAACACGGCGCAGGTGAGGGCGCTGACGACCGCATCCGTCGAGGCGCTGAGCACCGACCAGGTGGCCGCCCTGAGCAGCACCCAGGTGGCAGCCTTCTCCACCACGCAGGTGCAGGCGATCCAGACCGAAGACATCGCGGTGCTGACCACGGCCCAGGTGCGCGCCCTGAGCAGCGCCCAGGCCGCAGCCCTGACCACCGAGCAGGTGGCTGCGATCGAAACGAGCGGCATCGCCGCCCTGACCACGGCAGCCGTGCGTGCGATCAGCACCGACGGCATTGCGGCCCTGACCTCTGAACAGATCGCGGTGCTGGGCACCAGCCAGGTCGTGGCCTTGTCGACGGCCCAGGTGGCCGCCATCGAGACGGGTGACCTGGCCGCGATGACGACCAACCAGGTCAAGTCGTTGTCTTCCACACAGGTACGTGCCCTGGAGACGGATCAGATCCAGGCGCTGACGACCGAGCAGGTCGGCGTGCTGACCAGCTCGCAGGTGGCGGCCCTGACGACCACGCAGGTCCAGGCCATCGAGACCAGCGACATCGCGGCCCTGACGACCACCCAGGTGCGTGCCCTGAGCAGCGCCCAGACGGCCGCATTGACCACCGAACAGGTGGCTGCGATCGAAACGGGCGACATTTCCGCGCTGACCACGGCCGCCGTGCGCGGCCTGACGACCGACGGCATGGCAGCCCTCAGCTCCGACCAGATCGCTGCACTCGCCACCGCCCAGGTGGCGGCCCTGTCGACCAGCCAGGTGCAGGCCATCGAGACCGGTGACATCGCTGCCCTGACCACCGCGCAGGTCCGTACGCTGACCAGCGCCCAGACGGCCGCCCTGACCACCGACCAAGTCGCCGCGCTGGAAAGCACGGACGTGGCCGCGCTGACGACAGCCGCTGTTCGTGGCCTGACCACCGACGGCATCGCCGCACTCAGCTCCGAACAGGTGGCCGCCTTGGCCACCAGCCAGGTGGCGGCCCTCACGACCAGTCAGGTCAAGGCCATCGAAACCGGTGATTTCTCTGCCCTGACGACGGACCAGGTCAAGGCGCTCACCACCGCCCAGATCCAGTCCTTGACCACGGACCAGGTCCAGGCCTTCAGCACGCAGCAGGTGGGTGCGCTGACCACGGCGCAGGCCACGGCCTTCAAGACCGACCAGGTTCAGGCCATCCAGACGGAAGACATTGCCGCCCTGACCACCACACAGGTGAGGGCGCTGACCAGCGCGCAGGCGGCTGCCCTGACCACCGATCAGGTCGCCGCCATCAGCACGAGCGCGCTGTCCTCGATGAGCACGGCCGCAGTGCGTGGCTTGACCACAGATGCCATCGCCGCGCTGAGCACCGAGCAGATCGCCGCGCTGGGCACGGCTCAGCTCGCCTCGCTGTCGACCACGCAGGTGGCCGCCATCGAGACAGGTGATCTGGCCGCGCTGACGACCAACCAGGTCAAGGCCCTGACCACGGCCCAGGTCCGTGCGCTGGAGACCGACCAGATTCAGTCGTTGAGCACCGAGCAGGTTGCCTCTCTCACGACCGCCCAGGTGGCCGCGTTGAGCACCACCCAGCTCCAGGCCGTTGAAACCGGCGACATCGCCGCCTTGACGACCACCCAGGTGCGCGCGCTGAGCAGCGCCCAGGTAGCAGCCCTGACCACAGAGCAGGTAGCCGCGCTGGAGACTGGCGACATCTCCTCGCTGACCACCGCCGCCATGCGCGGTCTGAGCACCGACGCCATTGCGGCCTTGAACTCCGACCAGATCGCCACGTTGTCGACGGCACAGGTTGGGGCGCTCACGACGGCTCAAATCCAGGCCATCGAGACAGGTGACATCGCTGCGCTGACCACCAGCCAGGTTCGCACCCTGACCAGCGCCCAGACGGCCGCCCTGACCACCGAGCAGGTGGCCGCGCTGGAAAGCACGGACGTGGCCGCCCTGACCACGGCTGCGGTGCGCGGTCTGACCACGGATGCGATCGCGGCCCTGAGCTCCGAGCAGATCGGCGCCATGGGCACGGCCCAGCTCGCCTCGCTGTCGACCGCGCAGGTGGCCGCCATCGAAACGGGTGACCTGGCCGCGCTGACGACCACGCAGATCAAGTCCCTGAGCACGGCCCAGATCCGCGCGCTGGACACCGACCAGATCCAGTCGCTCACAACCGACCAGATCGCATCCCTCACGACGGCCCAGGTGGCCGCGCTGAGCACCACCCAGTTGCAGGCCGTCGAAACCGGCGACATCGCCGCGCTGACGACCACGCAAGTACGTGCCCTGAGCAGCGCCCAGGCTGCAGCCCTGACCACGGAACAGGTGGCTGCGCTGGAGACCGGCGACATCTCTTCGCTGACCACCGCCGCTGTGCGCGGTCTGAGCACCGAGGCCATCGCCGCCCTGAGCTCTGACCAGATCGCTGCGCTGTCCACGGCCCAGGTGGCCGCCCTGTCGAGCAGCCAGATCCAGGCGATCGAGACGGGTGACATCGCTGCCCTGACCACGGCCCAAGTCCGCAACCTGACAAGCGCCCAGACCGCCGCCCTGACCACCGAGCAGGTGGCTGCGCTGGAAAGCACGGACGTGGCCGCCCTGACGACGGCCGCGGTGCGTGGCCTGAGCACGGATGCCATTGCAGCCCTGAGCTCCGAGCAGATCGGCGCCATGGGCACGGCCCAGCTCGCCTCGCTGTCGACCGCCCAGGTGGCCGCCATCGAAACAGGTGACCTGGCCGCGCTGACGACCGCCCAGATCAAATCGCTGAGCACCGCGCAGATCCGCGCGCTGAACACGGACCAGATCCAGGCCCTGACGACCGAGCAGGTGGGTGAGCTCACCAGCGCACAGATCGCGGCACTGAGCACCACCCAGTTGCAGGCCATCGAAACCAGCGACATCGCTGCCCTGCGCACCGCGCAGATCGCGGCCCTGAGCAGCGCCCAGACGGCTGCCCTGACCACTGAGCAGGTGGCGGCGCTGGAAACCGGCGACATTGCGGCCTTGAGCACGGCAGCCGTGCGTGGCCTGACCACCGACGGCATCGCGGCCCTGAGCTCCGACCAGATCGCCATGCTGTCCACGGCCCAGGTGGCCGCCCTATCGACCAGCCAGATCCAGGCGATCGAGACCGGCGACATCGCGGCCCTGAGCACGGCCCAGGTCCGTACGCTGACCAGCGCCCAGACAGCGGCCCTGACGACCGAGCAGGTGGCCGCGCTGGAAAGCACGGATGTGGCCGCCCTGACCACGGCTGCGGTGCGTGGCCTGAGCACGGATGCCATCGCAGCCCTGAGTTCCGAGCAGATCGGCGCCATGGGCACGGCCCAGCTCGCCTCGCTGTCGACCACGCAGGTGGCTGCCATAGAAACGGGTGACCTGGCAGCGCTGACGACCGCCCAGATCAAGTCCTTGAGCACCGCGCAGATCCGCGCGCTGAACACCGATCAAATCCAGGCCCTGACCACCGAGCAGGTGGGTGAACTCACCAGCGCCCAGGTGGCCGCCCTGAGCACCACCCAACTGCAGGCCATCGAGACCAGCGACATCGCTGCCCTGCGAACCGCGCAGATCGCGGCCCTGAGCAGCGCCCAGGCGGCAGCCCTGACCACCGAACAGGTGGCCGCGATCGAAACCACCGACATCGCCGCGCTGAGCACGGCGGCTGTTCGTGGCCTGACCACGGATGGCATCGCCGCACTGAACTCCGACCAGATCGCGTCGCTGTCCACCGCCCAGGTGGCCGCCCTGTCGACCAGCCAGATCCAGGCCATCGAGACCGGTGACATCGCTGCGCTGACCACCGCCCAGGTCCGCAATCTGACCAGTGCCCAGACGGCCGCGCTGACCACCGAGCAGGTGGCTGCGATGGAAAGCAACGACCTGGCGGCGCTGACCACAGCGGCGATCCGCGGCCTGAGCACGGATGCCATCGCTGCGCTGAACTCCGAGCAGATCGCATCGCTGACCACCGCGCAGGTGGCCAGCCTGTCGACCACGCAGGTGGCGGCCATCGAAACCGGTGACATCTCGGCCCTGACCACGACGCAGATCAAGGCCATGAGCACGGCCCAGATCCGCGCCCTGAACACGGACCAACTGGTGGCCCTGATCACCGAGCAGGTCGCCAGCCTGACCACCGCGCAGGTGGTGAGCCTCACGACCACGCAGATCCAGTCGATCGCCACGGACGACATCGTCGCCCTGACGACGACGCAGGTGCGTGCCCTGACCAGTGCCCAAGCGGCCGCGCTGACCACCGAACAGGTCGCTGCGATGGAAAGCACCGACGTGGCGGCCCTGAGCACCGCTGCGGTGCGTGGCCTGACCACGAATGCGATCGAAGCCCTGAACACCGACCAGATCGCGGCACTGGGCACGGCCCAGGTCTCGTCGCTGTCGACCACGCAGGTGGCCGCCATCGAGACGGGTGACCTGGCCGCGATGACGACCACGCAGATCAAGTCCCTGAGCACAGCCCAGGTCCGTGCACTGGAAACCGACCAGATCCAGGCCCTGACCACGGATCAGGTGGCCGCCCTCACGACGGCCCAGGTGGCCGCCCTGAGCACCACCCAGTTGCAGGCCGTCGAGACGACCGACATCGCCGCGCTGACCACCACGCAGGTGCGTGCCCTGAGCAGCGCCCAGGCCGCCGCCCTGACCACCGAACAGGTGGCCGCGATCGAGACGACCGACATTGCGGCACTGACCACGGCCGCCGTGCGTGGCCTGACCACGGACGGTATCGCCGCACTGAACTCTGACCAGATCGCATCCCTGTCGACGGCCCAGATCACCGCGCTGTCGACCTCTCAGATCCAGGCGATCGAGACGGGTGACATTGCTGCCCTGACGACGACGCAGGTCCGCAACCTGACAAGCGCCCAGACGGCCGCCCTGACCACCGAACAGGTGGCCGCGCTGGAAAGCACGGACGTGGCTGCCCTGACGACGGCTGCGGTGCGCGGTCTGACCACGGATGCGATCGCAGCCCTGAACTCCGAGCAGATCGCTGCCATGGGCACGGCGCAGCTCTCGTCGCTGTCGACCAACCAGGTGGCTGTGATCGAGACGGGTGACCTGGCCGCGTTGACGACCGCGCAGATCAAGTCCCTGACCACGGCCCAGATCCGCGCGTTGGACACCGACCAGATCCAGTCGCTCACAACCGACCAGATCGCATCTCTCACGACGGCCCAGGTGGCCGCGCTGAGCACCACGCAGTTGCAGGCCGTCGAGACCGGCGACATCGCCGCCCTGACGACCACGCAGGTGCGTGCCCTGAGCAGTGCCCAGGCCGCCGCGCTGACCACCGAACAGGTGGCTGCGCTGGAAACCGGCGACATCTCCTCGCTGACCACCGCCGCTGTGCGTGGCCTGACCACCGACGGCATCGCGGCGCTGAACTCCGATCAAATCGCCATGCTGTCGACGGCCCAGGTGGCTGCCCTGTCGACCAGCCAGATCCAGGCCATCGAGACGGGTGACATTGCTGCCCTGACCACGGCCCAGGTCCGTACGCTGACCAGCGCCCAGACCGCCGCGCTGACCACCGAGCAGGTGGCCGCGCTGGAAAGCACGGACGTGGCGGCCCTGACGACGGCCGCAGTGCGTGGCCTGACCACGGACGGCATCGCCGCCCTGAGCTCCGAGCAGATCGCAGCCATGGGCACGGCCTTGATCTCGTCGCTGTCGACCGCGCAGGTGGCCGCCATCGAGACGGGTGACCTGGCCGCGATGACCACCGCGCAGATCAAGTCCCTGACCACGGCCCAGATCCGTGCCCTGGAAACCGACCAGATCCAGGCGCTGACCACCGAGCAGGTGGGTGAACTCACCAGCGCGCAAGTCGCGGCCCTGACCACCACGCAGTTGCAGGCGATCGAGACCAGCGACATCGCTGCCCTGCGCACGTCGCAGATCGCCGCCCTGAGCAGCGCCCAGGCCGCCGCGCTGACCACCGAACAGGTGGCCGCGATCGAGACGACCGACATCGCGGCGCTGACGACGGCCGCGGTGCGTGGCCTGACCACGGATGGCATCGCCGCACTGAACTCCGACCAGATCGCGTCGCTGTCCACCGCCCAGGTGGCCGCCCTGTCGACCAGCCAGATCCAGGCGATCGAGACCGGTGACATCGCTGCCCTGACCACGGCCCAGGTCCGCACGCTGACCAGCGCCCAGACCGCCGCGCTGACCACCGAACAGGTGGCCGCGCTGGAAAGCACGGACGTGGCGGCCCTGACGACGGCCGCGGTGCGTGGCTTGACCACGGACGGTATCGCTGCGCTGAGCTCCGAGCAGGTGGCTGCGCTGGGCACGGCCCAGGTCGCCTCGCTGTTGACCACGCAGGTGGCCGCCATCGAGACGGGTGACCTGGCCGCGATGACGACCGCGCAGATCAAGTCCCTGACCACGGCCCAGGTCCGTGCGCTGGAGACCGATCAGATCCAGTCGCTCACAACCGACCAGATTGCATCGCTCACCACGGCCCAGGTGGCCGCACTGACCACCACCCAGCTGCAGGCTGTCGAGACCGGCGACATCGCCGCCTTGACGACCACGCAGGTGCGTGCCCTGACCAGTGCCCAGGCCGCCGCGCTGACCACCGAACAGGTGGCCGCGCTGGAAACCGGTGACATCTCTTCGCTGACCACGGCCGCTGTGCGTGCCCTGACCACGGATGGCATCGCGGCGCTGAGTTCTGATCAGATCGCCATGCTGTCCACCGCTCAGGTGGCTGCCTTGTCGACCGCTCAGATCCGGGCGATCGAGACGGGTGACATCGCCGCCCTGAGCACGGCCCAGGTCCGCACACTGACCAGCGCCCAGACGGCTGCGCTGAGCACCGAGCAGGTGGCTGCGCTGGAAAGCACGGACGTGGCTGCCCTGACGACGGCTGCGGTGCGTGGCCTGACCACGGACGGCATCGCTGCGCTGAGCTCCGAGCAGGTGGCTGCGCTGGGCACGGCCCAGGTCGCCTCGCTGTTGACCACGCAGGTGGCCGCCATCGAGACGGGTGACCTGGCCGCGATGACGACCGCACAGATCGCATCGCTGAGCACCGCGCAGATCCGCTCGCTGAACACAGACCAGATCCAGGCCCTGACCACCGAGCAGGTGGCCGGTCTCACGACCGCGCAAGTGGCGTCCTTGAGCACCACGCAACTGCAGGCGATGGAGACGACCGATGTCGCCGCGCTGACGACGCTGCAGGCCCGCGCCCTGAGCAGTGCCCAGGTCGCCGCACTGACCACCGAGCAGGTGGCCGCGCTGGAAAGCACGGACCTGGCCGCCCTGACGACAGCCGCTGTGCGCGGCCTGACCACGGACGGCATCGCGGCACTGAGCAGCGAACAGGTGGCGGCGCTGATCACGGCCCAGGTGGCTGCCCTGTCGACCGCCCAGATCCAGGCGATCGAGACGGGTGACCTGGCGGCCATGACCACGGCCCAGATCAAGTCGCTGACGACAGCCCA
This sequence comes from Aquabacterium sp., assembly GCF_049274795.1. Lineage (GTDB taxonomy): Bacteria > Pseudomonadota > Gammaproteobacteria > Burkholderiales > Burkholderiaceae_C > Aquabacterium. Next base: position 58,556 of record NZ_JBASTH010000100.1, on the reverse strand, counting down.
GATCCGCGCACTGGAAACCGACCAGATCCAGGCCCTGACCACGGACCATGTGGGCGCTCTGACGACGGCCCAGATGGTGGCACTGAGCACCGAGCAGATCCATGCCTTCGAGACGCAGGACATCGCGGCGCTGGGAACCGCCCAGTTCCGCGCCATGACCAGCGCACAGGCCGCAGCCCTGACCACCGAGCAGATCCAGGCCATCGAGACGACCGATCTGGTGGTGCTGACGACGGCGGCCATCGCCGGTCTGAGCACCGACAGCATCGCCGCCTTGACGACGGACCAGATCCACATGTTCGGCACGGCGCAGATCGCGGCACTGACGACGGCGCAGATCCAGGCCATCGAGACGACGGACATCGAGGTGCTGACCACGGCGCAGTTCGCTGCCCTGACGACGACCCAGATCCGCTCGCTGACGACAGAGCAGTTCGAGGCCCTGACGACCCAGTCGATCATGGCCCTGACCACCGCCCAGGCGGCGGCCCTGACCACGGAGCAGATCCAGGCCTTCACGACCGATCAGGTCGTGGCCCTGCAGACCGATGACATCCGCGCGATGTCCATGACGCAATTGCAGTCCTTCGAGACAACCGACATCGGGGTCATGACCGGTGTGCAACTGGATGCCTACCAGGCCGCTACGCCGATCGTGCTGGACCTCAACGGCGACGGCGTGAGAACCATCTCGAGCGCCAACGGCGTGTACTTCGACCTCAATGCCACGGGCAACACCAGTGCACGTGTGGGCTGGGCATCGGCACAGGATGGCCTGCTGGTGATGGACCGCAATGGTGACGGCCTGATCGGCAACGGCAGTGAACTCTTCGGTGGCTCCACACTCAATGCCGAAGGCCAGCGAGCCGGCAATGGCTACGCCGCCCTCGCGGCCTTGGACAGCAACCGCGATGGCATCATCAATGCCGCCGATCTGGATTTCAGCAAACTGCAGGTCTGGATCGATGCCAACCAGGACGGCATCAGCGGTGCAGGCGAACTGCGGTCGCTGGCCGAGCTGGGCATCCTGTCGCTGGACCTCAACGCGAAGACCGGCACGGACATGGACAACGGCAACCTGCTGGGCCTGGTGTCGAGCTACACCAAGGTCGACGGCTCCACCTACGCGATGGCCGACGTCTGGTTCCACCGTGACACCACCGTGTCGCAGGATGGCTTGGCGGGCCTGAGCACAGAAGATGTGCTGGCCGGGCCGGGTCAATCGGCGGCACTGGATGCCTTGTCATCGTCCGTGCCGAGTACCACGGCCACCTCCGGTGCGGCCACAGGTACGGCGGCGCAGGCGAACACGACCACATCCACAGCGGGCGGCACGGCAGAGCCCTCGCATGCAGCCGACACCACGACGACGGCGGCAGCGAGCACGACGACCACGGAGGCATCCTCGGTCAACGTGTCGCTGGCGGTGGATCCGACCAAGGGATTGCTGGATGACAACAACCAGAACAATCTGCTGATCTGAGTCTGCGGCCGGTTCACACCGGCCGGCCCTCCGTGCCTCGCGCCAGCGGGGCAGGGGGCTGGCAGGCGGGCGCTACTCCTTCGGGAGAGCGCCCGCTTGTGTTTTCAGGCCCAGCCACGCGTGGGCCACCTGGGCCAGGTGTGCTGGATCGGCGCTGGACCACAGCCGCACGCCGCCGGTGCTGGCCCCTGTACGCGCGGGGTGGTTGGCGGGCAGGTCCCGCACCAGGCGCACGGTCTGCCGCGCCACGGCCTCGGCGGTGTCGATGATGCGCACCCCATCGCCCAGGGCCTGCTGGAACAGCGGGGCCACGAAGGGGTAGTGCGTGCAGCCCAGCACGGCGGTGTCCACGCCCGCGTCGGTGAGCGGCTGGCTGAATTGACGAACCAGTTCACGCAGCGCAGCTGAATCCAGCTCGCCCTGCTCGATCTCCCGCGCCAGCCCGGGGCAGGGCTGCAGCACGATGTGGGCCTGCCCGCCATGCCGTTCGAGCAAGGTGCGGAACTTCTCGCTCTGCAGGGTGAAGGGCGTGGCCAGCACGCCGATGCGCTGGTTGTGCGATTGCGCCACCGCGGGTTTCACGCCGGGCTCCACGCCCACCACTGGCAGCTCTGGCCAGCGTTGGCGCAGGTGGTGCACGGCCGCCGCCGTGGCCGTGTTGCAGGCCACCACGACCACCTCGGCCCCCTGCGACATCAAAAAGCGGCAGATGTGCTCCGAGCGCTCGCCGATGAACTCATCGGATTTCTCGCCATAGGGCGCATGTCCGGAATCGGCCACGTACAGCAGATCCGCCTGCGGCAGATGGCTGCGGATGGCGCGCAGCACCGACAGCCCGCCCAGCCCCGAATCGAAGACACCGATGACGGCGCCACGCCCTTCGGCACCTGTGGCATCAGCGCCACCGGCGCCGCTGTGTGGAACGCTCATGGGTGTGGGGGAGGGCAAATCGGCTTGAACAGGCATGTCACCACCAGGGAAAACAATATTTTCTCCTCAAGGCAGGTGGATTGTTGTAGGGTGGCGCACGAAGTCGCGCTAGAATCGAACGATCGTGCTTTTTTAGGCGCGCACTCTTTAATCAACTCTTCCTCATGACGCAGGAGAACATCGCATGAAGGTTCTGGTTCCGGTCAAGCGGGTTGTGGACTACAACGTGAAGGTTCGCGTGAAGTCCGACGGCTCTGGTGTCGACATCGCCAACGTCAAGATGAGCATGAATCCCTTCGACGAAATCGCCGTCGAAGAGGCCACCCGCCTGAAGGAAAAGGGCGTGGTCACCGAGATCATCGCTGTCTCCGTCGGCCCCACCCAAGCCCAGGAAACCCTGCGCACGGCCATGGCCATCGGTGCCGACCGTGGCATCCTGGTGGAAACCGCCGATGAGGTGCAGCCCCTGGCCGTGGCCAAGGTGCTCAAGGCCCTGATCGACAAGGAAAAGCCTGATCTGGTCATCCTGGGCAAGCAAGCCATCGATGACGACAGCAACCAGACCGGCCAGATGGTCGCCGCCCTGGCCAACCTGCCCCAGGGCACGTTCGCCTCGAAGGTGGAAGTCGCTGGTGGCAAGGTCAACGTCACGCGTGAAGTCGACGGTGGTCTGGAAACCGTGTCGCTGAGCCTGCCGGCCGTGATCACGACCGACCTGCGCCTGAACGAGCCGCGCTACGTCACGCTGCCCAACATCATGAAGGCCAAGAAGAAGCCCCTGGAAACGGTCAAGCCTGCCGACCTGGGTGTGGATGTGGCCCCCCGCATCAAGACCCTGAAGGTCTCTGAGCCGCCCAAGCGTTCCGCTGGTATCAAGGTGCCCGATGTGGCCACCCTGGTAGCTAAGCTGAAGAACGACGCCAAAGTGATCTGAGGAGACAACGAATCATGACCGCTCTCGTCATTGCTGAACACGACAACAACAGCATCAAGTCGGCCACCCTCAACACCGTGACGGCCGCCAAGGCCCTCGGTGGCGATGTGCACGTGCTGGTCGCTGGCGCCAACGCCGGTGCCGCAGCAAGCGCTGCTGCTCAAATCGCTGGTGTGGCCAAGGTGCTGCACGCCGACGGCGCCCAACTGGCCGAAGGCCTGGCCGAGAACGTGGCTGCCCAAGTGCTGGCCATCGCTTCCAGCTACAGCCACCTCGTGTTCCCTGCCACAGCCGCCGGCAAGAACGTCGCTCCGCGCGTCGCCGCCAAGCTGGACGTGGCCCAGGTTTCGGAAATCACCAAGGTGGTCTCGCCCGACACGTTCGAGCGCCCCATCTACGCCGGCAACGCCATCGCCACCGTGCAATCGGCTGATGCCGTGAAGGTGCTGACCGTTCGCGGTACCGCTTTCGACACTGCTGCCACCACCGGTGGTTCCGCCGCTGTTGAAACGCTGGCTGCCGTGGCCGACTCCGGTTCCTCGTCGTTCGTGGGCCGTGAAGTGACCAAGTCCGAGCGTCCTGAGCTGACCGCCGCCAAGATCGTGGTGTCGGGTGGCCGCGCCCTGGGTTCCGCCGAGAAGTTCAACGAAGTCATGTCGCCCCTGGCCGACAAGCTGGGTGCCGCTCTGGGCGCCTCGCGCGCCGCCGTGGACGCTGGCTACGCCCCGAACGACCTGCAGGTCGGCCAGACCGGCAAGATCGTCGCGCCCCAGCTGTACATCGCTGCCGGCATCTCCGGCGCGATCCAGCACTTGGCCGGCATGAAGGATTCGAAGGTCATCGTGGCCATCAACAAGGATCCCGAAGCCCCGATCTTCCAAGTGGCTGACTACGGCCTGGAAGCCGACCTGTTCACGGCCGTGCCGGAACTGGTCAAGGCACTGTGATTTGAGAAGAAAAACATTTCATGCAGACCTCTGATGTCTGACTGAAATCACTTCCGGGGGCGTCTTTCGAGACGCCCCCTTGTCGTTTCCCGGAGATATTCATGACTTACCGCGCCCCCGTCAAAGACCTGCTGTTCTGCGTCAAGGAACTGGCTGGCATCGACCACGTTGCCCAACTGCCCGGCTTCGAAGATGCCGGCTTCGAAACTGCCCAGGCCGTGATCGAAGAATCCGGCAAGTTCAACGATGGCGTGGTGGCCCCCCTGAACTGGGCCGGTGACCAGACCCCGGCCAAGTGGAACAACGGCGTGGTCACGACCACGCCTGGCTTCAAGGAAGCCTACAAGTCGCTGGCCGAAGGTGGCTGGCTGGGCGTGCACCAGCCCGTCGATTTCGGCGGCCAGGGCTTGCCCAAGACCATCGGCGCGGCCTGTATCGAAATGCTGGTCGGCTCGAACCTGAGCTTCTCGCTGTGCGCCATGCTGACCGGCGGCGCCGCCGAAGCACTGATCACCGCTGGCAGCGAGGAACTGCAACAGCGCTACCTGCCCAAGATGATCGACGGCACCTGGACGGGCACGATGAACCTGACCGAGCCGCAGGCCGGTTCGGACCTGGCCCTGGTGCGCTCCAAGGCCGTCAAGCAAAACGATGGCACCTACCGCATCAGCGGCCAGAAGATCTTCATCACCTACGGTGAGCACGACATGTCCGAGAACATCGTGCACCTGGTGCTGGCCCGCACGCCCGACGCGCCCGAAGGCGTCAAGGGCATCAGCCTGTTCGTGGTGCCCAAGTTCCTGGTCAATGACGACGGCTCCGTCGGCAAGCGCAACGACGTGTTCTGCGCCTCGCTGGAGCACAAGCTGGGTATCCATGGTTCGCCCACGGCCGTGCTGGTCTTCGGCGACGGCAAGGGTGAAGTCGGCGAGGGCGCCATCGGCTACATCGTCGGTGAAGAGAACCGCGGCCTGGAATACATGTTCGTGATGATGAACGCCGCCCGCTACGACGTGGGCTTGCAGGGCATCGGCCTGTCCGAGCGCGCCTACCAGAAGGCCGTGGCCTACGCGCGTGACCGCGTGCAGTCGCGCCCTGTGGACGGCTCGCAGCCTGGCTCTGTCGCCATCATCCATCACCCCGATGTGAAGCGCATGCTGCTGACGATGCGCGCGCTGACCGAAGCCGGTCGTGCCATGGCCATGGTGGGCGCCGCCGCCTACGACTTCTCGCACAACAGCCCGGACGCTGAAGTGGCCAAGCAGAACAAGGCCTTCTACGAGTACCTGGTGCCCCTGATCAAGGGCTACGGCACCGAGAACAGCGTGGAAGTGGCCTCGCTGGGCGTGCAGGTGCACGGCGGCATGGGCTTCATCGAAGAAACCGGCGCGGCCCAGTACTACCGCGACGCCCGCATCCTGCCGATCTACGAAGGCACGACCGCCATTCAGGCCAACGACCTGGTCGGCCGCAAGACCGCCCGTGACGGTGGCGCCGTGGCCAAGAACATCGCTGCGCAGATCGCCGATCTGGAAGGCGTGCTGAACGGCCGCGACAGCGCCGCCGGCAAGACCCTGGCCAAGCGCCTGAAGGCAGCCCGCGAAGATTTCCTGGCCGTGGTGGATTTCGTGGTCGCCAACTTCAAGGCCAACCCGAACGCCGCCTTCGCTGGCTCGGTGCCCTACCTGTTCCTGGCCAGCCACCTGGTCGGCGGCTGGCAAATGGCCCGCGCCCTGATCGTGGCCGAAGACAAGCTCAAGGCCGGCGAAGACACCGAGTTCTTCACCGCCAAGGTAGCCACGGCCCGCTTCTTCGGCGACCACATCCTGACGCGCACCAGCGCCCTGCGTGCTGCCGTGCTGGAAGGAGCCGACAGCGTGACGGCCCTGCCGGCGGATCTGTTCTGATCCGCGTCATCGTCTTCGCGATGACCGCCTGACGACACACCGAGATCGGCCGCTTCATGCGGCCGATCGTTCGTCAGCCCCTCACACCCGTCATGCCGGTTGACGCAACTTCACCGGCTGTTTTCAAGAGAAGCAAAGGTTACGAAGTCATGTTGCCTCCCGTTTTGCAGAACGTTCCCTTCCCGGTGATCGCCTCGCCCATGTTCATCCTCAGCAACCCCAAGCTGGTGATCGAGCAGTGCAAGGCCGGCGTGGTGGGCTCCATGCCCGCGCTGAACGCCCGCCCCGCGGCCTTGTTCGAGGACTGGCTGGCCGAGATCACCGAGACGCTGGCCGCCTACAACGCCGCCAACCCGGACAAGCCGGCCGCGCCGTTTGCGATTAACCAGATCGTGCACAAGAGCAATGACCGTCTGGAGCACGACCTGGCCCTGTGCGTGAAGTACAAGGTGCCGGTGATCATCACCTCGCTGGGTGCCCGCACCGACGTGAACGAAGCGGTGCACAGCTACGGCGGCGTGGTGCTGCACGACGTGATCAACAACAAGTTCGCGCAGAAGGCGATCGAGAAGGGCGCCGATGGCCTGATCGCCGTGGCGGCCGGTGCAGGCGGCCATGCCGGCACCACCAGCCCCTTCGCGCTGATCCAGGAGATTCGCGAGTGGTTCACGGGGCCGCTGGCCCTGTCCGGTTCGATCGCCACGGGCCGCGCCATTCTGGCCGCGCGCGCCATGGGGGCTGATTTCGCCTACATCGGCTCGGCTTTCATCGCCACCGAAGAAGCGCGTGCCGCCGAGGCCTACAAGCAGATGATCGTCGACAGCAACAGCGCCGACATCGTCTACAGCAGCAAGTTCACCGGCGTGCCGGGCAACTACCTGCGTGGTTCCATCGTGGCGGCCGGGCTGGATCCGGAAGCGCTGGGCAACGGTGATCCGAGCCAGATGAGCTTCGGCAGCGGCGAGAGCAGCGCCAAGGCCTGGAAGGACATCTGGGGCAGCGGCCAGGGCATTGGCGCGATCAAGAAGATCGTGCCCACGGCCGAACTGGTGGCCCGCCTGAAGGCCGAATACGCCGAGGCGCGCGCCAGCCTCTGAGCCCCAGGCTCAACGTCGGCCGGAGGCCCGCCATGCCGAGAATCGGTTGGCGGCCCGCTGATCCTGCGCCTGCAGCATCTGGCTGACGGCGATCACGGCCTGGGTGCGCGAGCTCACGCGCAGGATGCGCAGCACCGAGGCGACGTGGTCCTTGATGGTCTCGACCGACAGCTCCAGCTCGCGGGCGATCAGCTTGTTGGGCTGGCCTTGCAGCAGCAGCGCCAGCACCTGCGTCTGGCGTTGCGTGAGGCCCAACTGGGCCAGCGATGCGGTCTGGAAGCCCGCGGCATTGGCCTCTTGCTGCACCGAGCCCGCGGCGCCAGCCAGCGTGGTGCCCATGCTCAACGGGGGCACGTACACGCCTCCGGAAATCACCTGCCGCAGTGCGTCCACCAGGGTTTCGTTGCTGGCACGCTTGGGCACGAAGCCCATCGCGCCCAGGTCGATCGCGCGGATGACGTCAGACGTGCGGTCCGAGGCCGACACCACGACCACTGGCAGACCCGGGTAAGCGCCGCGGAACTCAGTCAGCAGATCGAAGCCGTCGGCATCGCCCAGGTGCAGGTCCAGCAGGACCAGATCGAACGTGCTGTCGGCCTGGAGCATGGCCCGCGCGCTGGCACCGCTGGCGGCCGCCGCAACCTCGACATCATCACCCAGCCCCTGGATGACGGATTGCAGGGCCGCCAGGATCAGAGGGTGGTCGTCGATCAGCAAAACCTTCATCACAGCTCCTAGATTGTCTATACCGGGGGGTTTTCCGTGCTTATTTGACGCTTGGGCGCCCGTACAGTGTTGATGATAGGGCAGTCCCCCTGTATGTAACGCGCTGCGGGATCAATGATTGAAGGTCGATTTTCTTTTGCCTGACGAAATGCCCATCCCGACCCCCCGACCGTTGAGCGGCGCCACCACCATGGCAGCGCAGCCTACGGCTCAGACGGCCGCTGCCAGTGCGTCGCTCAATGCGGAGTCCGTGGCGGCGGTGCTGGGCTGCCTGCGCACGGCGCTGGACGCAAAGGATTGGCAAGGCAGCGCGGCAGAAGTGGTGTCCGAGATCGGGCAGCGGCTGAAATGCCTGCGGGTGTCGATCGGCTGGGTGGCGGCGGGGCAGTTGCGCATCGTTGCTTTGTCCGATGGGGTGGTGCTGGCCGAAGGGCAGGCCATTCCCGAACTGAACCAGGCCATGCTGGAGGCTGTGCACCAGCACACCACGCTGTCGTGGCCCCAGGCCACGCGTAATGCCGTGCGCATCACCCTGGCCCACCAGAGCCTGTTCAAGTTGCAGGGCCTGGGTGGCGTGGTCAGCGTGCCGCTGGCACACAAGGGCCGTGTGATCGGGGTGATCACCTGCGAGCGTTCCGTCACGTCCGATCCGCTCGCGGTGCGGGTGATCGACGAGGTGGTGCGGGTGGCCTTCGAGCCGCAGGAAGTCCGCTGGCTGGAGCAACTGGCCGAAGGCCTGGCGCCCTTGCTGTACTTGCGCTACAAGCTGGATCGGCCCTTGTCGGAGCGTGTGCGCGCCAAGGCCATCGTGTTGAGCTATCGCCTGAAGGATCCGTCCGAGCGCCGCCTGCGCTGGTCGATGCTGTCGGCCATCTTTTTGTTGACGGTCGGGCTGCTGTGGCCCATGCCTTATCACGTGAGCGCGACGGCCCGCCTGGAAGGCGCTGTGCAGCGCGTGCTCAGTGCCGCCCAGGATGGCTACCTGCGTGAGGTGCACGTGCGCCCGGGGGATGTGGTCAAGGCGGGCCAGGTGCTGGCCGAACTGTCCGACGATGAGTTGCAGACCTCCCGCCGAGCACGGCAGGCCGAGGTGGCGCAGCAGGAGAACTCCTTTGCGGAGGCTTTCGCGCGTGGTGACCGCGCCCAGGCGGCCCAGGCCCAGGCCAAGCTGGCCGAAGCCAAGGCGCAGTTGGGACTGGTCGAGCAGCAACTGGCGCGCGTGCGCCTGGCGGCGCCGTTCGATGGTGTCGTGATCCAGGGGGATCTGCGCCAGCAACTGGGTGGCCCCGTCAAGCGCGGCGAGACCCTGCTCACGCTGGCCCCTGGTCTGGATTGGCGCGTGATTCTGGAGGTGAGCGAATCCGACGTGGCGCAGCTCGAGCGAGGCCAGCCCGCGTCGCTGCGCCTGGCGGCCATGCCAGGGCAGCCCATCGCGCTGGTGCTGGCCCGTGTCACACCCGTGGCCCACAGCACCGCCGATGGCGTGCGCTACGAGGTCGAGGCCTGGCCGGCAGGCAAGGGCGCTGGCCTGGCGGGGCTGCGGCCCGGCCTGGAAGGGGTGGCCAAGGTCGAGCTGCCTGCGCGGCCTTTGCTCACCCGCTGGTTCATGCGCGCCTGGGATTGGCTGGGCATGCTGACCTGGTCGTGGTTCTAAGCCGCGGGGCGCATCATGCAGGACACCCTCCTGTCTCCCTACTGGTACCGCATCTCGGCGCTGCACCCGCGGCTCAAGCCGCACGTGTCGGTGCGCATGCAGACCACGCGCGGCCAGGCCTGGTACGTGATGTTCAACCAGGCCACCGGGCGTTATCACCGCGTCAATGCCCAGGCGTATGAGCTGGTCGGCCGGCTCGATGGCCGGCACAGCGTGGATGAGGTCTGGAGTGTGTTGCTCGATCAGTTGGGCGACGAGGTCCCTTCGCAGCACGACGTGATCCGCATCCTCGGCCAGATGACCGATGCTGGCCTGATCCAGGCCGAGGTGGCGCCCGATGTGCGGCAACTGGTCAAGGATGGCCACGAGCGCCATCGCAAGGAAAAGCGCGCCCGCCTCAACCCCTTGTCGTTCAGGCTGGGACTGTTCAACCCTTCGGCCATGCTCGAGCGCCTGGTGCCGCTGGGCAGGCTGTTCTGGAACAGCTGGGCCACGGCCTTCTGGTTCCTGCTGGTGATCGGGGCCACCTGGGCCGTGCTGGTGAACCTGTCCGAAGTGCTGGCCTATGGTCGCCATTACTTCATGTCGCCGGGCTATCTGGCCGCGGCCTGGGTGATCTACCCGCTGATGAAGGCCCTGCACGAACTGGGGCATGCACTGGCGCTGCGGCGTTATGGCTGCGAGGTGCCCGAGGTGGGGGTGAACTTCTTCATGTTCGTGCCCATGCCTTATGTGGATGCCAGTTCGTCGAACCGGCTGGTCAACCGCTGGCAGCGGGCGCGCATCAGCGTGGCGGGCATCGGGGTCGAGCTGGCCCTGGCGGCCTTGGCAGCCATCGTGTGGCTGAATGTCGAAGACGGCTGGGTTCGCCAAGCCAGCTTCGTGGTGATGAGCCTGGGTGGCCTGTCCACGCTGCTGTTCAACGGCAACCCCTTGATGAAGCTCGACGGCTACTATGTGCTGTGCGACACGCTGGACCTGCCCAACCTTGCGGGCCGAAGCGGCCGCACGATGGGACAGGTTTGGCGGATGCTGTTCATGGGGCTGTTGGGCGTGCGGCGCGATGCGTTCGACAACAACGTCACCGCGGCCGACGCGTTCGAGCGCTGGGCCTTGTGGCTGTATGCGCCGGCCTCGTGGGTGTACCGCGTCGCGGTCAGTGCGCTGATCGTGAGCTGGGCGGCCGACAAGGCCACCTGGCTGGGCGTGGGCGTGGCGGCGTGGTCCTTCTGGACCCTGTTCGCCCAGCCCATCTGGGCGTGGACGCAGGCGCTGGCATCCCAGCCCAGCGTCACGGCGCTGCGTGGGCGGCTGGTCACGGCCGTGGGCGGGGCGGTGGTGCTGGGCGGGGCTGCCGCGATGCTGGTGCCGTTGCCTTCGTCGATGGTGGTGGAGGGCATGGTCTGGTTGCCTGACGATGCCCTGGTGCGGGCCGCCGCCGATGGCGAGGTCGAAACGGTGTGGGCGCGCAGCGATACGCCGGTGGAAGAGGGCGCCAAGCTGGTGTCGCTGAAATCCCCCACGCTCAGTGCCCAGCGCGAAGTGCTGCAGGCGCAAATCGAACGCTCCGAAGCCGAGTTCAACGCCTCGTTCGGCAGCGAGCCCTTGAAGATGCGCAATGCCCAGGAAGCCCTGGCGCGTGATCGGGCGACGCTGGCCCAGGTCGACCGGGATCTGGCAGCCAATGTGCTGCGTGCGGGCACATCCGGCAGGTTCGTGATGTCCCGCCAGGAGGATCTCGAAGGCCTGCAGGTGAACCGCGGCCAGGTGCTGGCCCATGTGCTCAACGACCGGCCGGCGGTGATCCGTGCCGTGGTGCCCCAACGTGACATCGACAGCGTGCGCCACCGCTTGCGCACGGTGCAGGTGATGCTCGACGAATCCCCGGGCCATGCGATGCCGGCGCACCTGCTGCGCGAGGTGCCAGCGGCCACCGACCGCCTGCCCCAGGCCACCATGGGTGACCGCAAGGGCGGACGTGTGCCCACCGATCCGTCCGACGAGGAAGGGTTGCGCCCCATGGAGCCCACCTATGTGGTGGACGTGCAGCTCAACCACGGGCTGGCACGCGCGGGTGGGCTGGCGCGTGTGCGGCTGGATCTGGCGCCGCAAAGCCTGCTGGACACCGTGCTGCAGCGCCTGCGGCAATTGCTGCTCAAGCACTTCTCGGATGTGAGGGCATGACACCGCTGCCTGCCAAGGCCGAGTCGCCTCGCGCTGGGCACCTCACGCCTCACGCGATCTGGTCCGAGCGCATCGCCCTGGGGGCGCACCTGCCCGTGCCTGGCTCCGTGCTGGGGGCCTATCCGGAGCGCGAGGTGCCCGCGTTGTCGGCCAGCCCGACCTGGGCCTGGCTGCAGGCGCGGTGGCGCATGCCTGGCCGTCCGTCGGCGGGGCGCACGCGACGCTTCGTCCAGAGCGTGCGCGAGGCGCAGGCCCGGTGGACAGCCTTGGCGCCGGCTGAACTGGATGAGCACGTGGACCGCCTGAGGGCCGCGCTGTCGGTGCAAGGCTTCACCGATGCCCTGGCCGCACGGGCGATGGGCCTGGTGTGCCTGCGCGTGGCACAGCAGCGCAACTGGCAGGTGCACGATGTCCAGCTCTCGGGCGCCTGGTGGATGCTGGGGCGCCGGCTGATCGAGATGGCCACGGGGGAGGGCAAGTCCCTGACCGTGGTGCTGGCGGCGGGCGTGGCCGCGCTGGCCGGTGTACCCGTGCACGTGATGACGGCCAACGATTACCTGGCACGGCGCGATGCGGAGCAGTGGGCTGCACTGTATGTCGCGCTGGGGCTGAGGGTGAGTTGGATCACCGCAGCCAGCACCGCCGCCGAGCGCCGCCTGGCCTATGAGCACGACGTGCTCTACGTGACGGCCAAGGAAGTGGCCTTTGACCACCTGCGTGATCGTGCCGCGCGTGCACAGGGCCAGGAGGGGGACGTGGTGTTGCGCGGCTTGTGCATGACCGTGATCGACGAGGCCGACAGCATCCTGATCGACGAGGCCTGCACGCCCCTGGTGCTGTCGCAGGCTCTGCCATCCCGCCAGACCGAGCAGCAGCACCGGCTCTCGCTGTTCCTGGCGCGCCAGATGCAGGCGGGGCGGGATTTCGAGTGGAGGGCACAGCACGAGCTGACATGGCATGAGTCGGGCCAGGAGCGCCTGGCCTCACTGTCGGCCAATCTGCAAGGCGCCTGGAAGCTCAAGCGCTACCGCGAAGAGCAGGTGAGCCTGGCGCTCACGGCGTTGCACGTGCTGCAGCGAGACGCGCACTACCTGCTGCGCGATGGCGAAGTGCACATCATCGATGGCCCCACGGGGCGCCTGGCCATCGGCCGGGCCTGGTCGCGCGGGCTGCACCAGATGGTCTGCATCAAGGAGGGGCTGGTGGCCACGCCGGAGACGGAAACCGTGTCGCAGACCACCTACCAGGAGTTCTTTCCCCGCTACCACCACGTGTGCGGGCTGAGCGGCACCCTGTGGGAAGAGCGGCGCGAGCTGCTGGCCATCTATGGCCTGCCGGTGCTGCAGGTGCCGCTCAAGCAGCCTGGCCGCCGGCAGGATCTGGGCATGGCGCTGTGCGCGGATGCCCGCGCCAAATGGGCGCTGGTGGCGCAGCGTGTGGCGCGGCAGGTGGCGCAAGGCCGTGCCGTGCTGGTGGGCACCGACACCGTGGCCGATTCCGAGCGCCTGTCTGCCGTGCTGCAGGCGCAGGGGCTGGCGCACCGGGTGCTCAATGCGCGCCATGACGGGCAGGAAGGTGAAGCCGAGCGCGATGTGATCGAGCAGGCAGGCTTGGCTGGCGCGATCACCGTGGCCACGCACATGGCGGGGCGCGGCACCGACATCCACGTCACGCCGCCCGTGCTGGCGCAAGGCGGGCTGCACGTGGTGAACACGCACCTCAATGCCTCGCGCCGCATCGATCGACAGCTGTACGGGCGGTCGGCACGGCAAGGGCAGCCAGGATCGTTCGAATGCGTCCTGGCCCGTTCTGACGACGCGATCCACGCCTGGGCAACGCAGGGCTGGAAAGCCTGGCTGTTGCGCGTGGCCGCAGGCGATCAGGCGGAGGCGGGTGCCTTGGCCAGGGCGCTGTGCGGCTTGATCCAGCACCAGGAAGGGCGCCGCGCCTTCTGGCGCCGCTGGCATTTACTACAGATGCAGTGGGCCATGCGGCGCCAGTTGGCGTGGGCAGGGCGCGACGGCGGGGTCTGAACCCTGCACCTTTGGCGCGCTCAGCAGGGTTTTTCGCCTTTTATCCCGCGTTACGGAGCGCGATAAAGGTACAACATCAAATTGTGCGGTAAGCCTTGGCGCCCAGGTCTTTTTGAGAAGGGCTCAAGTTTTGCCGTGGCATGCCGATCAGTACCATGAGATGAAAACCAGATTCGCTTTCAAGCGGGCATTGCCTACGTGAGCCAAGCCTGAACATGTCCTTCCTCAAACCCCTGATGACGTTGATGGCCAGTGCCTCGGTGCTGGCATCGGCGCATGCCGAGGTGATGGGCTGCCTGGTCGAGCCCGACCGCGTGGCCGATGTCGGCAGCCAGTTCATCGGCGTGCTTGAACGCATGCTGGTCGAGCGAGGGGATCAGGTGGTGTCCGGGCAGGTGCTGGCACGCCTGTCTGCCCAGGTCGAACGGGCATCGGTGTCGATTGCCGAGGCACGCTCCGAGGCGGACGCCGAACTGCGCCAGGCCATCGCCGCGGCGGAACTGGCGCAGCGCAAATGGCAGCGCGCCAAGGATCTGCTCAAGCAGGAGTTCGTCTCCGACCAGGCCGTTGACCAGGCCGATGCCGAGTACCGTGTGGCCGAACAACGGGTGTCGCAGGCCCGTGAATCCCAGAAGGTGGCCCAGCGCGAATACCGCTTGTCGGCCGCGCAATTGGGCCAGCGCGATGTGCGCAGCCCTTTCGATGGCATCGTCATCGAACGCTACCGCACCGAAGGTGAGCGCATCGAGCGTGAACCGGTGGTGCGGGTGGCCCGCATCGATCCCTTGCGTGTCGAGGCCATCGTGCCGGCCTCGCAGTTCGGCAGCATCGCCATGGGCCAGGTGGCGACGATCCGCACCGATCTGCCCAACTTCAACGCGCTGTCCGCCAAGGTGGTGCTGGTGGACCGGGTGATCGACCCAGCCTCCAACAGTTTCCGCGTGCGGCTGACACTGCCCAATCCCGACAACCGCATCCCCTCGGGCTTGCGTTGCCGGGTGGATTTCGCTTCATCGTTGCCGCCGGCTGCGCCTTCTGCGCCCGCGCAACCCGGCGCGGTCACGCCCACCAAGGCGCCACTGCCCGCCAAGCCGCCCAAGACACTCCCGACACCCGTCGCCGCCACGCAGCCGACGCGGGTGCAGCAAGCTGTTTCCCCTCAGACGGTGCCAGACCAGGCGCGGCCCGTCTCTCAGCTGTCCACACGCCTGGCCACGGCCTCACAGGCCCCCGAGCGGATGCTGGTCAAGCAATACCTGACGTCGAAGGAGCCCCGGCTCTCCATGTCGTCCCAGTTGTCCGTGCCACGTTTGTCGTCACTGGATACTGATCGCCCCTTGCTGTCCTTGCGATGAGGTTCCTATGTTCTGGGAGTCGTCGACATGTCGGCAACGACTGGATGTCGAGGCCCGCGCTTCGTGTTCGAAGAACTCGAGGCACGGTTGCTCTATTCCGCGGACCTGGCCCAGGCCGT
Source organism: Aquabacterium sp. (assembly GCF_049274795.1). Taxonomy (GTDB): domain Bacteria; phylum Pseudomonadota; class Gammaproteobacteria; order Burkholderiales; family Burkholderiaceae_C; genus Aquabacterium. Next base: position 43,187 of record NZ_JBASTH010000100.1, on the reverse strand, counting down.
GGGCTTGCCTTGCCCTGCGCTGAGCACGGGACAGCCGCCTGATCACGCCTCTGCTGCGGCATCGCTGAGCCTGCAGTACATGCTGGCGCCTTTGAGCGGGGGCCATGCGGCGGGGTATGTCGCCCAGCCCGAAGCGCCAGCCGACACGGCTGCTTCGCCCGTGCGCCATGAAGTGGCCTTTGTGGACATGAGCATGGACGGTGCCGGAGACTTGCTGGATGCGCTGCGCCAGGTTGCACGGCAAGACTCGGGGCGCGACCTGCAGGTCGTGGCGATCCCGGCGGGTGAGGATGGCCTGGCCTTCATCACCGCGACGCTGGCTTCGATGCACCAGATGGATGCCGTGCACATCCTGGCGCATGCGGATGCACAGGGGCTGCAACTTGGCACCACCCGGATCGACGCTTCCACCCTGGCCGGGCAAGCCCAGGCGCTCACCTCATGGAGCACGGCGCTGAGCGAGCATGCCGACCTGCTGCTCTATGGCTGCGACCTGGCTGCCACGCCGGCCGGCCGTGCCCTGGTGGCCGACATGGCCTTGCTGACAGGGGCCGATGTCGCGGCCAGTGATGACCTCAGCGCCAATGCCGCACTGGGTGGTGACTGGGTGCTCGAGCACCACACCGGCCCCATCGAGGCGGCCGGCCTGATGGGCGTGGGCGGCGTGGAGACATGGACAGGGCAGTTGCTGGTGCAAGCCAATGGCGGCCAGACCGCCGCCCACACGGCCACTGCGCTGGTGGCCGAGAACACCACCGGGCCGCGCAGCGTGGCCATGGATGGGCAAGGGCGGTTCACGGCGATCTGGAACACCGGTGGCGACGTGGCCTACCAGCGCTACAACGCCGATGGCAGTGTCGATGCCACCATGTCAGGGACGGTGAACAACATGTACACCGCTTACGGCTCGGCCGTGGCGGGCAATGCGGGTGGGCGTACCGCCGTGGCCTATTTCGAGTACTACCCAGGCGTGCTGGGCCTGGTGCTGGCCGATGCCCATGTCAAGCTCGACGTGTTCGATGCGTCCGGCACCCGCACGGCGAGCATTACCGTGGCGGGTGCCAACCTGCTGGAAGGGCTGCTGGGCAGCGTGCTCACCGGCAACCCGCAGGTCACACCCGCGGTCGCCATGGATGCCAGCGGCAATACGGCGGTGGCCTGGAACATCGGCAACAACGTGGTGCTGGCCTGGCTGGACAGTGCCGGCACGCTGCTGGGTTCGCAGGTGATCAATGCGGGCGCTGTGGCCAGCCAGGTGGCCGTGGCCATGAGTCCTTCCGGCACGGTGCTGAGCTGGACGGGTGGTGGCGACGGGGTGTTCGCGCAGTTCTACGACAGCAGCCGTGCGGCGATCGGCAGCCCGGTCACGGTGCCGCAAGGCAGCGTGGGCACGCAATCGGAATCGAGCCTGGCCGTGGACGGCAATGGCCGCGCCTTGCTGGCATGGACCAGCACGCAGGATGGCAGCAGCGACATCTTCGGGCGCTGGTTCTCCGTGGGCAGTGGTGCAGCGCTGGGTGCCGAGTTCAAGCTCAACACCACCACGGCCGATGCACAGACGGCGCCTAGCGTGTCGATGGACAGCAGCGGGCGGGCGGTCGTGGCCTGGCAGAGCCAGGGGCAGGACGGCTCAGGGGCCGGCATCTACTGGCGCGAGATCCTGACCGATGGCACCTTGGGCGATCCCGAGGTACGCGTCAACACCACCACGGCCGGCGATCAGGTGCGGCCCAGCGTGGCCAGCCAGGGCGCCCAGGCCGTCGTGGTGTGGACGGGCACGGACACGGGCATCTCCACCGGCGTGTTCTTCCAGCGCCAGATCCTGGCGGGCAACCAAGCGCCCATCATCACCAGCCTGGGGGGCGGCGCCAGCGCGGTCGTGTCCATGGCCGAGAACAACACCCAGGTCATCACCATCACCGCCACGGACGCCGATCTGGGCGCTGGCCAGTTGAGCTACAGCCTGGCCGGTGGGGCAGATGCCGCGCGTTTTGCCATCGATGCCGTTACGGGTGTGCTGCGATTTCTGGTGCCGCCGGACCATGATGCCCCGCAGGATGTGGGCGCGGACAACGTCTATGACGTGATCGTTCAGGTCAGCGATGGATCGGCCATCGACACGCAGGCCATTGCCGTCACGGTGACGGGCGTGAACGACGAGGTGCCGCGCATCACCAGCCTGGGCGGCGGGGCCGCGGCCACCGTGAGCATCATGGAGACGCTCACCACGGTGACCACGGTCACGGCGGTCGATGCCGATCTGCCCTCAACCCCGCTGGTCTACAGCATCAGCGGCGGTGTCGATTCTGCCCGTTTCGTGATCGATGCGGCGACGGGCGCCGTGCGCTTTGTGCTCCCACCGGATTACGAGTTGCCAGTCGATGCCGATGGCGACAATGCCTATGAACTGATCGTCCGTGTCAGCGATGGCACCTGGCATGACGAGCAGGCCATCACGGTGCGGGTGCTCGATGCCTCGTCGCAACTCGTGGTGAGCACCACGGCCGACACCAATGACACCGGCCTGGGTAACAGTTTCACGATCGAACAACTCAATGCACAGATGGGTACGGATGGTGCGGTATCGCTGCGCGAAGCCCTGATCGCGGCGAACAACACGCCGGGTGTGGACACGATCCGCTTCGCCTTCACCGGGACGGCCGGCAGCCTGGGTGAATACACGATCGTGCTGGGCAGTGCACTGCCGACCATCACGCAGGCCGTGGTGATCGATGGCCTGAGCCAGCCTGGAACCGGCAGCCACCCCTTGATCGTTCTGGATGGCAACGGCGTCACGGGCAACGGCATCACGCTGGGCGCCACGGCCGATGGCAGCACGGTGCGTGGTTTGGTGATCAGGGGCTTCAATGGCGATGCGATCCACATCGACGCGGGCTCGGACAACCACGTCATCACAGGCAACTACCTCGGCTCGTTCAATGCGGATGGCAGTGATGCGGGCGCAGGCAAGCGCAACCTGTCCGACGGCATCGAGTCCTGGGGCAACCAGGTGCGCATCGGCGGCGCGACGCTGTCCGAGCGCAATCTGATCGGTGGCAACGCGGAGCGCGGCATCTACCTCGATGGGTTGACCGCAGGGACGCGCGTGCTGGGCAACTACATCGGGACGGATGCCGCCGGCATGGTGAGCGTGGCCAATGGCTGGGGGGTGGCCCTGGCGGGGCTGGGCACGGCCACGATCGGTGGAACAGGCGTGGGCGAGGGCAATCTGATCTCCGGCAACACGCTGGGTGGTGTGCTGGCCGCCAACCAGCGCACGGTGCTGCAGGGCAATGTGGCGGGGCTGGATGCTTCAGGCAGTGCAGCGCTGGCCAACGGCGGTAACGGCGTGGAGATCCGCACACTGGGGGCATCGCTGGTCGGTGGCGGCGACGTAGGTGCCGGCAATGTGCTGTCAGGCAATGCCGGGGCTGGCGTGGCCTTCTATGTGTCGGCGGTGTCGCTGGCTCAGCATGTGGTGCAGGGCAATCTGATCGGCACCGACCGCAGCGGTGCCGTGCTGCGCGGCAACGGCACGCAGGGTGTGCTGGTGGCCGCATCGAACGTGATGGTGGGCGGTGTCAACCCGGGCGAAGGCAATGTCATCGCAGGCAATGGCGGTGCGGGCATCGGCATGCTCAGCGGTGTGGGGGGCAGTTTCCTGGGCAACAGCCTGTACGGCAATGGGGCCCCGGGCATCGATCTGGGGCTGGATGGCCCCACGGCCAATGACGCGGGCGATCTGGACAGCGGCCCCAACTTTCTCAACAACACACCGATGCTGCTCACCGCTGTGAGCAACGGCACGGTCACCGTGGTGAGCGGGCAGGTGCAGGTGTCGGCCCTGGTCCTGGGTGTGGCCCGGGTGGAGTTCTATGCCAGCGGTGGCACGGGCGGGCAAGGGCAGCGCTACCTGGGCTCGACCCTGGTCACCCCGGTGGCGGGTACGGCCAGTTTCAATGTGAACAACCTGGCCGGCGTGCTGGACGGCGAATGGGTCACGGCCACGGTCACCCTGGCCGGTGATTTCCTCGGCACCAGCGAGTTTTCCAATGCCTTGCAGGTGTCCTTCACCAACGCGCAGCCGCAGATCACGTCTGGTGGTGGAGGTGCCACGGCCAGCCTGTCGGTGGCCGAAGGCAGCAGCGTGGTCACCGCCGTCACGGCGCAGGACGCGGACGAACCCTTGCAGACACTGAGCTATGCCATCACCGGTGGCGCCGATGCGGCTCGCTTCACGATCGACGCCACCACGGGCGTGCTGCGCTTCGTCGCCCCGCCGGATCGGGAGAACCCGACGGATGCTGACGCGGATGCGGTGTACGAGGTCATCGTCGGTGTCAGTGATGGCGTGGGTGGGGCAGATGCTCAGCAACTGAGCATCACGGTGCTGGGTGTCAATGAATACGCGCCTGTGATCACCAGCCAGGGCGGCGGTGCCACGGGCCATGTCAATGTCGTGCAACTGGGACTGGACGTGACCACGGTGACAGCGGTGGATGCCGATCGGCCCGCTGCGGTCTTGAACTACAGCATCTCCGGTGGTGATGACGCGCTGCTCTTCACCATCGACGCAGGCACTGGTGCCTTGCGCTTCCTGGCCCCACCCGTGTGGGCCGTGCCGTTGGACAGCAATGGCGACAACATCTACCAGGTGCAGGTGAGCGTGTCGGACGGGCAATTCACCGACAGCCAGCTTCTGTCCGTGGCCGTGCTGCCCAGCAACCTGCATGCCCCCAGCATCACCAGCGCCAGCGCGGTGGACGTGACCGAGAACAGCGCCACGGTGCTGCAGGTCACGGCGCAGGATCTGGATGTGCCGGTGCAGCGACTGAGCTTCAGCCTGCAGGGCGGTGCCGATGCTGCGCTGTTCTCGATCGACACGGACACGGGTGAACTGCGTTTCCTGCAGGCGCCGGACCATGAGCAGCCCCTGGATGCCGACCAGGACAACCTCTATGAAGTGAGCGTGCTGGTGAGCGATGGCCTGCTGAGCACCCAGCAAAACCTGCTGTTGCGGGTGCTGGATGCCAATGACCAGGCCCCAGTGTTCACAGGGGGCGCCGCCTTTGTCGTGGCAGAGAACACCCAGGCCGTGACCGTGCTCAGTGCAGTCGATGCTGATGCCACGCCTCCGGTGGGTGGCTTGGTCTACGGCCTGGTGGCGGGGCAGGATGCGGCCAGTTTCATGGTCGATGCTGCCACGGGCGCCTTGCGCTTTGCCTCTGCGCCGGACCACGAGGCGCCGCTCGACGCCGATGCAGACAATGTCTATGAGCTGACCGTGCAGGTGAGCGATGGCGTTTTCACGACCTTGCGGCAACTGTCTGTGCGTGTGAGCGATCTCAACGACACCGCGCCGGTGTTCACGGGCGGGGCGCTGTTCAGCGTGAACGAGAACAGCACGCTGGTGGGCCAAATCACCGCAACCGATCCGGATCTGCCCCCGGGCGGGGCCTTGAGCTTCAGCCTCACCGGTGGCGCGGATGCCTCGTGGCTGCGCATTGATGCCGATACCGGCGTGCTGTCCTTTGCCAGTGCGCCTGACCATGAAACGCCGATGGATGCCGATGGCGATAACCTCTACGAGGTGCGTGTCCAGGTGAGCGACGGGCAGTTGAGCACCTGGCGTGACCTGGTGGTGCGCGTGGACAACGTCAACGAAGCCCCCGTGGCCGTGAATGACCGCTTCGTGCTGGACGAGGACGCCACGCTCTTCGGCACCCGCCTGGATCTGCTGGGCAATGACGTGGATGTGGACAGCCCCGCGCTGTCGATGAGGCTGCTGCAAGGGCCGGCCCATGGCACCTTGAACATCGAGGTCGATGGCAGCTGGAGCTACCGGCCTGATGCCGACTACCATGGCAACGACGCCTTCACCTACGTGGCCAGTGACGGCCTGCTCGACAGCCAGGCCGCCACGGTGCAACTGCAGATCAACGCAGTCAACGACGCGCCTGCGATGACCGCTGGCGTTCTGAACCTGGCGATAGGCCCACAGGCGCAGTGGACCTTGAGCGAGCTGACCGCCCAGGCTGCAGACGTTGAAGGCGACACCTTGAGCATCCGTGTCGTGCAGGGGCCGCGCCACGGCCAGCTCAGCCTGGACCAGGCCGGCGTGCTGCGCTACCAGGCCGATGCAGGCTTCTCCGGTCAGGATGACTGGGCCTATGTCGTCAGCGATGGCCAGAGCGACAGCGCACAGAAGCTGGTGGCCCTGAGCGTGAGCCAGCCAGGGCCCCAGCCAGAACCTGAAGAGCCCGTGCCTCAGGCCCCTTCACCCGCCCCGGGGTTTTTGCCTGTTCTTCCGGCAGCCTCGTCAGGGCTGGCTCCATTGACTCCATTGACTCCATTAACGCCTACGGTGGCCACCTTCAGCCTGCTGTCGCCTCCTATGGCGGCCGACACCGTTTCCGCACTGTTGAGCGCTACGGAGCGTGTGCCGACATCAACCGGCCAAGCGCGGGAGGGCGGGACGGGCGATGCACCCACCGACGGAGAGAGCGATGTGGCCACAGCCCTGGCCAGCGAGGCGCTGTCGCCATTGCCGGCCGCCTTGCCTTCGGCCCTTCCCACGGGTTTGGGGCTGATGCTGCCTGCGGCGGCCGGGCCGTTCGCCGCAGATGGCCTGCCCGCAGCCCCCGCCCTGGATTTCCAGATCGGGCTGAACATGCGCCCGCCCTTCGATGCTCCCACCAACGGCTCGACGCTGTTGCAGTTGCTCGAGCGCCTGAACCTGGACCTAAAGGACAGGGGGCGCCTTACCCTGCAGCTGCAGCCCATTCCGGGTATGCAGGGGGGCACTTTCCCTACACGGATTCCGTTCAATGCGCAATCCGTGGAGGAATCCCGTTTGGTGGTGCTTGATTCTCCGGTCATGCAGGGCTCGAGTGTGGCATTGTCGGTGGGCGCGGTGTGGTGGACTGCCCGGGCGGCCGGCCTGATGACCAGCATGATGGTCACCGTGCCTGCCTGGCGCACCATCGACCCGATGCCGGTGATGGGTGGGCCGGTGCCGCCCGACGCCGACGGCGATGGCGATGGGAGCAATGGACTTGACAGAGGCCAGGTCACCGACGAGCAAAGCGTCATGGAAGCACAGGCGGCCGATTTGTTCAGCTCCGTCGATGTGTTGAAGGGTGAGACGGAAGGGATTGGATGAAGCTCAAGGACAAGCTCCGGCGCTGGTCGCTCAGCCCGACGGCGCGCATCAGCATGGGGCTGGTGTCGTTGCTGGTGGGCCTGCTGATGGTGCTGGACCTGGTGTTCAAGCTGCTGCCCGATCAGCGCACCATGACGCAGACGGTGCGCGAGCAGGTGGCTGTGCACCTGGCGCTGCAAGTCAAGCGCATGCTGCGCGAGCCGCAGTCGCTGCCGCTGATCCAGCCAATGTTCACCGATCTGGTCGAGCACTCTGCCGACGTGCAGACCGTGGCCATCCGCCGGGAAGACGGCACCCTGGTCGTGGCCACGCCTCAGCATGAGCAGCACTGGCAGCCACCCTCCATGGGGCTGTCGACCATCACCAGCGTGGTGGTGCCGCTCAACACCAACAATGGCCGCTGGGGCCAGCTCGAAGTGGGCTTTGACTCCCCCTGGCCCAAGACGGTGACCGGCTGGCTGATGCAGCCTACGGTTCAGCTCGTTGCCATCCTGAGCACCGTCAGCTTCATCGCCTTCTACCTGTACCTGCGGCGGGTACTGCAGCACCTGGATCCCTCCAAGGCCATCCCAGAGCGCGTGCGGGTGGCCTTCGACACCTTGACAGAAGGCCTGCTGGTGCTCGATCTGGATGGTCAGATCCTGTTGGCCAACTCAGCCTTCCGCAGCTTCCACCCGCAGGCCAGCGCCGTGCTGCTGGGGCGTTCCATCGACCAGATGGAATGGCTGATCCAGGGCCTGCGCGACGAATCCGACATCCCGCCCTGGAAGCGCGTGCTCAACATGAGCGAGCCCATCCTGGGCGTGCATGTGGACCTGACCGACACCATCGGCGAGCCGCGCCGCGCCTTGCTCAACTGCGCCGCCATCCGCGATGCCACCGGCAACGCGCGCGGCTGCCTGGTCACCCTGGACGACATCACTGCGCTGGACCGCGCCAATGCCAAGCTGCGCGCGGCCCTGGCCGAGCTGGAAACCTCGCGTGACCAGATCCAGAAGCAGAATGAAGAGCTGACCATGCTGGCCAACTGCGATCCGATGACGGGTTGCTTCAACCGCCGCGCCTTCTTCGCGCGGGCTGAGGGCCTGATGGCGCATGCGCAGTCCAGTGGTGAGCCGCTGACCTGCCTGATGACCGACATCGACAAGTTCAAGAACTTCAACGACACCTATGGCCACGCCGTGGGTGATCTGGTGATCCAGCAGGTCTCGCGCCTGCTCAAGCGCGCCATGCGCACGCAGGATGTGCTGTGCCGCTTCGGGGGCGAGGAGTTCTGCGTGCTGCTGCCCGGCTTCAACCTGGAGCAGGCGGCCGACGTGGCCGAGGCCATCCGCTACGCCATCGAGATGGAGGCCGGATCCTCCATCGACACCGTGCCCAATCTGCGCATCACCTCCAGCTTCGGGGTATCGCAGCTTGGGCTGGGTGATACCCAGAACCTGCTGCAGCTCATCGAGCGTGCCGACCAGGGCCTGTACGCCGCCAAGGAGGCCGGCCGCAACCAGGTGCAGTCGCTGGACTGGAAGGTGCTGCACAGCATGGCCTGAGCCGGCTGCCAGCCTGGCGATAGCCCCGTCAGGTTCGCCAGATGCGGGGCGTGGCGGGCGGCAGATCCCAGGCCAGTGGTCGCCATGCGGCCCAGATGCCCGACAGCAGGCGCATCAAGGGCTCGACCCGATCCGCCAGCGCGCGCACCACCACGGGCTCATGCGGGCTGGTGGCGCCAGCGCGTACCGTGCCCAACGATGGATCGATGCCGTCGATCAGGGCGCGGGCCGTGTCCAGCAAGGCCTCGCGTCGTTCACGTGGCAATGCCTGCCCCGCTGCAAACCACAGCGTGCCCATCACCCGGTGCCCGGCCCAGCCCAGCGGGCTGTCCAGCAGCAGGCGGTCGGTGCTGCGCACGGTGCCCTGTTCCAGCCACACGCCGGGCAAATCGATGCGCTGGGTGTAGAAGCCCGTGCCGCCCGGGTCATTGTCGAAGGCTTCGCCGGCCGCGGGCAGCCCCAGCGCCAGCACGTCCCAGCCCATCATTTCCGCGCCGGGCGCCAGCTCGAAGCGCATCTCGTTGCGTGCGCGGCAGGTGCGGTAGGCGATGGTTTCCAGCGGCAGCCACTCCAGCCGGGCACCGTCGGCCACCCGCGCCGTCACGGATTGCAGGGCCTCGGGGCCGGCGCTCTTGTAGAAGCGCGTGGCGCCCGGGGTGGTGATCAGGGCATGGCTGCCGGCCTCCAGCGTGGCCTGCACATCCAGCACGTCGCCGCCCACGATGCCGCCGGGCGGGTGCACCAGCACGTGGTGGCAGATGCCCGGGCCTTCCGGGTACAGCCGTTGCAGCACCCGAAGGGGGCCGTCGTGGCGGTCATGGGCGGTGGTGCGTTCGCCGTCGCGGCGGTAGTCCAGGGTCAGGTGGCCGTGCCAGCTCATCGGGGCCTAGGCGTCAAGTGGACGCGGTTGTGGTGGAACTGCAAGGCGCCAGTGTAAGGGTGGGCTGCGGGCGGGTTGAGGGCGCGTCATGCCCCAGCATGGTGCTCTGCCATGCCGCGCGTCATCTGGACAGTCGGCATGAAGCTTGCGACAATGCTGGCGCGGAGTAGAAGCGTTCAAGCAGCCCCCAGCCATCCATGATCGGCAGGGCCCGGCCAGGAAATTGCTCCCTCGTGTTCAACCGCGGCGCCCAGCCCCAAGGCGCTTCAACGAGGAGCCTGCTCATGCTCACCACCCAACAGCCCATCTTCCGGCGTTTCTGGCACGCCGTGATCCCGCTCAGCCAACTGGCCGACAGGCCCCAGCCCTTCACCCTGCTTGGTGAGAACATCGTCCTGTTCCTGGACGAGCACGGCCAGCCCGCCGCCCTCAGGGATCGCTGCTGCCATCGCACGGCCAAGCTCTCCAAGGGCTGGTGCAACAAGGGGCGCCTGCAGTGCGGCTACCACGGCTGGGTCTACGACCGCACCGGCCGCGTCGTCGAGATCCCCCAGTACGAGGAAGGCCGCCGTATCCTGCCTGACTTCAAGACCACGGCCTACCACTGCGTCGCTCGCTATGGCTACGCCTGGGTGGCGCTGGAGGATCCCGTCACCGACATCCCCGAGATCCCGGAGTTCGAAGCGCCTGGCTGGCGCACCATCTTCCAGTTCTACGAGCGCTGGGAGACCAGCCCGCTGCGCGCTTTGGAAAACTCCTTCGACAACTCGCACTTCAGCTTCGTGCACCGCGCTACCTTCGGCGTGGCCGCCCAGCCCAAGCCCAGCAAGTACGAGCTGGTCGAGAACGACACCGGCTTCTATGCGGAAACCGTGATCGACGCGGCCAACCCGCCCCAGTACCAGCGCGTCAGCGGCGTGACCGACCCGATCACCACGCGCCACATGCGCAATGCCTACTTCCAGCCCTTCTCGCGCCGGCTGGACATCGAGTACCCCGGTGGCGTGCGCCACATCATCATCAACTGCTTCACGCCCATTGACGATGGCTCGATCCAACTGTGCCAATGGCTGTTCCGCAACGACACGGAAGAAAACTGCCCGGCCCAACTGCTGATCGACTTCGACGAAGTGATCACGCGCGAGGACAAGGACATCCTCGAATCCACCGACCCCGATGCGCTGGTGGACGTGCGCCGCCGCGGCATCGAGTTCTCGATGGACAGCGACCGCCCCGGCATGCTGATCCGCAAGAAGCTGATGGCGCTGCTGGCCCAGCACGGCGAGGCCGAGGTGCACCGTGGCCTGCCCGGCGCGAAGATCATGCTGAGCCGTGAAGGCGTCCAGACCGGCTGCGGCGCTGCCTGTGACAGCGGTCCAACGCTCAGCCCCACGGGGACGGCAGCCGAGGCCGCCTGAGCGGGATTTTTCCCGGAATTACCGGGCGTTTCTGCGCTTGCGCGAGGGGCGCAGTCTGCATACTGTGCCCTCATGGCAAGCACCTTCGGGCTCGGTGAGAGATGAGCGCGTCTGGCGGGCAGGGCACAAGCCCTGCGCTGGACGATGACATCACGCGCGTGATCGGCACGCCGCGTGTGCCGGAGCGCGCGCCTGAGGACGACCCCGAGAAAACGGTGGTCAAGGCCCCGACGATCCCTCGGCCACCAATACCAGCTGCACAGGCGCCAGTACGTACCGTGCCCGTGCCGCCGCCCACCGCGCTGCGCCCCTTCAAGCCCAAGACCGGCACGGCCCTGGCCTTGCCGCCCGGCTTTCGCCTGCACGAATACCGCATCGACCGCGTGCTGGGGCAGGGCGGCTTCGGCATCACCTACCTGGCCACCGACGTCAACCTCAACACCAAGGTCGCCATCAAGGAGTACCTGCCCGAGGACATTGCCTTCCGCACCTCGGGGCAGACCGTGTCGGCCCACTCCTCGCGCTTTCGGGACCGCTACCGCAGCGGCCTGGACAGCTTCCTGGTCGAAGGCCGCACGCTGGCCACCTTCCGCCACCCCAACATCGTGCGCGTGGCGCGCTTCTTCGAAGCCCACCAGACCGCCTACATGGTGCTGGAGTACGAACGCGGCAGCCCCTTCAAGACATGGTGGCCCGAGCATGCCCAGATCGGCGAGAAGGAACTGATGGGCCTGATCCAGCCCCTGCTGGACGGCCTTTCGGTGGTCCACGGCATGGGCTTTCTGCACCGCGACATCAAGCCGGACAACATCCAGGTGCGCCGCCGCGACGGCAGCCTGGTGCTGCTGGATTTCGGCTCGGCGCGTCAGGCCGTGAGCACCGGCACACAAGATGATGTGGCCGTGACGCCGGGCTACGCGCCCATCGAGCAATACGAGGATGGCGACCAGGGCCCCTGGACCGACATCTACGCCATGGGCGCCACCCTGTACTGGACGGTGACCGGCAAGAAGCCGCCCGACGCGATGGACCGCGCCATGGCCGTGGGCCGTGGCGGTGCCGACCCGCTGGAGCCGGTCACCGTGGCCGCCAAGGGCCGCTACAGCGAATCCTTCCTCAAGGCCATCGACTGGGCCCTGGCCCTGCAAGCGGCCGATCGCCCGCAGGACATCGCCCAGTGGCGCGTGGCCCTGTTCGCCTCGCATGCGGCCAGCCTGGGCCTGCAGGAAGCACTGCGCGCTGGCGACGCGGCGGACGACCCGGCGGACCATGTGCCCCATCACCACTTGGCCTTGCGTTCGGTACCGCGCCGCATCGCCTTCGGTGTGTGGCGTGGCGTCCGCCGCGTGGTGCGCCCCGGCTCCTGGCCCATGGCGATCAAGATGTCGCTGGCGATGGTACTGGCTGCCTTGCTGCCCATGCTGATCACCGGCTACTACAACCTGCAGGGTAGCCTCGCGGCCGTCTCCGATGGCGAGTTGCGCAACCTGCAGCAACTGGCCCGCAGCACGGCCGGGCGTGTCTCGCAACTGATTGGCGACAGCCAGAACCTGGCGCGCACCCTGGGCACGGACGAAGCCTTCGTGCAGTTCCTGGCCAAGCCCGATGAGGCCAGTGCCGAGACCATGCGCAACAAGCTGGAGCGTCTGGTCAAGTCCAACCCCGACATCGGCCTGATGATGCTGATGGACACCAAGGGCACGGCCATCGTTTCCAGTGACCCCAAGGTCACGGGCAAGAACTTTGCCTTCCGCGAATACTTCCGTGAGGCCATGAAGGGCCACCCGCACATCACCGGCATCGTGGTCGGCGCGGCCACAGGTGCGGCGGGCATGTTCTACGCGCACCCGGTGTTCGGGCCGGATTACGAGGTGATCGGCGCCGTCGTGCTGCGCATCCGCTCGGCGTCTTTCGATGGCATCCTGGAGCAGGTGGGGCAGGGCGCACCGCTCACCCCCTTCATGGTCGATGGCGATGGCGTCCTCATCTACCACCCGGATGCGAAGGTGCTCTTCAGCAGCCTGACGACACTGCCCGCGCTCACGCTCGACAAGATCCGGGCGGACCAGCGCTTCAAGCGCGACACCGTCACCTCCCTGAACATGCCGGATCTGGCACGTGCCATGGTGGGGGCGAAGGAACAAGGCCACATCACCTACAAGTCCACCATCAGCAGCACTGAAGAGATCGCGGGTTTTTCGCCCGTGGTGGGGAACGACTGGGTGGTGGGGGTGGCCGAGCCACGTTCCGCCTTTGAGGCGCCGCTGAACAAGCTCTTCACGCAACTGCTGTGGAGCGTGCTGCTGATCGGCCTGCTGTTCACGGGGCTGGCCTTGATGTTCGCGCGCAGCATCGTGCGCCCCATCAAGGCACTGACCGGTGCGGCCGATGCCCTCAAGCGTGGTGACTATGCCGGTGCCAGCCTGCAGGTGCGCAACCGCGATGAGATCGGGCAGTTGGCGCGCACCTTCAACGTGCTGATCGATGTGCTGCGCCAGCGTGAGCGCGAGCGGGGGCAGAACCAGCGTTCGTCATGAGCCTTGCCGAAGGGCTTGGGACTGTTCAGCGTGGCTCGAAGCCGGCCGGTGCGGGCAGGCACCGTACGGCATCGCCCACCTTCAGCGAGCCGCCTTGCAGCACGCGCGCATTGAGCCCGCCATGGCCGCGCATCGCGTTGTAGCCGCCCGGGCCCAGCAGCTCTTCCATGCGGGAGCAGGGATCACAAGGCCCGGTGATCTCCAGGATCACGTCGTTGCCCAGGTGCAGCACCATGGGTTCGTTGCGGAACAGGGCGCGCGTGGCCAGTAAATTCAGGCCCGAGACAAGCAGGTTGCGGCGCAGCAAGGCCGGATCCACGGCGGGCAAGGCAGCGAAGGCCGCGATCACGGGCAGGTGCTCTGCCTGGATCAGGGTGACCTGCCGTTTGCTGCCGCCGGGGCGCCAGGGTGTTCGCGCGGCGATGTGGTCGCCTTCCAGGCCGCGGTCCACCAGGGCCTGGGTGGCGGGAACATGGATGGCCGGTTCACGCCGGGCAGGGCGCAGGCAGATCGCTTCGAGGCGGCCAGGGCGCGGGAACTGCTGAACCAGCCAGTGAAGATCACGGGGTGTACCGGGAAGCGGTTTGGCCGTCAAGAGAGCATCCTGCAAAGGGAGAGGAACGGGGGCATCATGCAAAGTGCTCGCTGATCGTAGCGACCATGCCGCGCTGGGGCAATCCAGCCGGGCCGGCGACAATGGCGGCCATGAGCCCCATCCACGATCCCGTCATCGAGCAGACCCGCGACTGGTTGGTCCGCGCCGTCATCGGCCTGAACCTGTGCCCCTTTGCCAAGGCGGTGCACGTCAAGCAGCAGATCCGCTACGCCGTGACCGATGCGAGCACGCCGGCAGCGCTGGCCGATGCCCTGAGGGATGAACTGGCCCTGCTGCGTGACGCGGATCCGGCGCAGATCGACACCACCTTGCTGATCCATCCTCAGGTGCTGGCCGACTTTCTGGACTACAACGATTTTCTGGATGTGGCGGACGACCTGCTGCAGGAGATGGACCTGGAAGGCGAGATCCAGGTGGCCAGCTTCCATCCGGATTACCAGTTCGCCGACAGCGATCCGGACGACATCGAGAACTTCAGCAACCGATCGCCGTACCCCACCTTGCACCTGCTGCGCGAGAGCAGCATCGACCGCGCGGTGGAGGCCTTTCCGGAAGCCGAGGACATCTACGAGACCAACATGGACACCTTGCGCCGCCTGGGTCATGCCGGCTGGCGCAAACTGTTCAGCGAAGGCTGAAGCCTCAGGCCAGGTCGTCGCCTTTAAGGCCAAGCTCATGGCTCAGGCGCTCGACCAGCGCGCGCAGCGAGGCCAGTTCTTCGGCCTGCCGTTGCTGCTCGGCTTTCAGGGCGGCCAACTCGTCGGCCCAGGCGGCAGCCTCGCTGCCGGATGACAGGGCCTGGCTTGGGCCAGATGCGGTTGTTATCGCGGCCTCACCGCACAGCAGGTGCGCCCAGCGTGCTTCACGCTCGCCTGGCCCTTTGGGCAGCCGCACCACGCGCGCGGGCGTCTTGGTGCTCAGTTCATCCAGAAAGCCGTCGACCGACGACAGGTCCGCAAACCGGTGCAGTCGCTCCGTGTGCAGGCGCAACTCGGCCGAGGTCTGCGGCCCGCGCAGCATCAGCATGGTCAACAGCGCTACCGATTGGCTGGGCACGCCCAGGCCACGGGCCGCGTTGTGCTCGAAACGCACCACGCGGTTGCCGCTGACCTCATTGACCAGGCTGATCTCTTTCAAGCCATTGATGCCTTGAAGCACCTCGGCCTCGCTGAGCTGCATGACGGGTTCACGCGCCGTCTTTTGGTTGCACCCCAGCGTGAGGGCGTTGAGCGACAGCGGGTAGCTGTCCGGCACGGTGTGCTGTTTTTCGACCAGCACGGCCAGCACGCGGGCCTCGGTGGGGGTGAGCGTTCGGGCAGTCAAGGCGGGGCTCCTGGCAGGGCGGGATGATCGGCAAGGGCGCCGACATTACCACGCCCCTCACCACGCCAGGGGCCCCGGGTGCATCACAGCGCCAGCGTCAGGGTCGGCGCGAAGATGGCGATGGTGATGGCCAGGCCCACGCCCCACACCAGCGAGCGCAGCGCGCCCTGGTTGGCCAGGTAGATGGCGATGTAGACCAGGCGGGCAACGATGAAGGCGATGGCCAGCATGTCGGTGCGGCCCTGGTCCAGCCCGGCCTGTTGCGCGGCCAGCACCGCAAACACGAAGAGCGGCAGCGCCTCGAAGCCGTTGTGCTGAGCGGCCGCGGCGCGCGCCTTCCAGCCTTCCTGGCGGGCAGCCCAGTCACGCGGGTTGCGGTTGTCATAGCCGCCTTCGCGCACCTTTTTGCCAGCAGTGCTGAACTTGGCCAGGCCCATGGTCACCACCGGCAGCACGGCAGCCACCAGCACGCAAGTGTTTGCGATCGTCATCTGTGTTGTCTCCACGTTGTGTCAGAAGCCCGGCCATTCTATTTTTTGACAACGATTCGTGTCAAATGATGCAAGTCCGCGACAGTGCACGGTCCATGAAGGGAGGGATCGCATCGAGAAGCCAGGGATTTGGTCAACGGCCTACACTGATTCATCCGTTTGCCCGAGGTGTTGTCATGAAGATCGATTTTGTCTCCGATGTGTCCTGCCCATGGTGCGCCATCGGCCTGAATGCCTTGGAGCAGGCCATTGGCCGCCTGGGGCCTGATCTGAAGGTCGATCTGCATTTCCAGCCCTTCGAGCTGAACCCCGACATGGGCCCTGGTGGCCAGGACATCACCGAGCACCTGGTGCAGAAATATGGCATCACGCCCGAGCAGGCCGACAGCAACCGCGATGCGATCCGCCAGCGCGGGCTGCAGGTAGGCTTCGGGTTCAACATGGAGCGCCGAGGCCGCATCTACAACACCTTCGATGCCCACCGCCTGCTGCACTGGGCGGGCCTGCAGGGCCAGCAGCTTGAACTCAAGCATGCGTTGTTTGCGGCGTACTTCACCGAAGGGCGCGATCCCAGCGATCGGGGTTTGCTGGTCAGCCTGGCCGGGCAGGTGGGGCTGGACGAAGCCCAGGCGCGCCAGGTGCTGGAGGAAGACCGCTTTGCCCAGGAAGTGCGCGAGCTGGAGCAGTTCTACGCAGGGCAGGGCATCCGATCGGTGCCCTCTGTCATCATCAACGACCGGCACCTGATCCAGGGCGGGCAGCCCGTGGAACTGTTCGAGCAGGCCTTGAGACAGATTGCGGCGGAAGGCTGATGAGTTGAGTCAGCCGGTTGCCACGCTGCGCCAAAGCCCCTTTAATGCTCGTCCAGCAGGGTCTTGAGTGAGGCCAGATCCTTGCGTACCCAGTTCTGGTCGTCCTGGAACTGCTCGTCCGTCACACCCGGCTGGCGCAGCAGGGTGAACAACAGGATGCAGGCGTTGCCGCCGGCATCGTGCACCAGGCGCATCGGGTTGTAGTTCTGCTCGCCACCGGGCAGTTGCACGGTGTGATCCAGCACCCCGAGGCTGTTGGGTGGCTCGAAGCGGATGGTCACACGGCCCAAAGGCCCTTCCGCGATCCACCCCCCGTCCTCTTGCGTCATCGAGTCACCCAGCCCGGATGCCCAGCGCGGCATGTTGGCTGGTGCGGACAGGAAGGCGTAGGCCTTGTCCCAGGGGCAGGCCAGCGACACGCCCAGTGTCACCGAATCAGTCAGGAAAGCGTCATGTGCCATGGTGCAAGCCGGGCAATCCGCATGCCCGAGCCAAACCAACCCCCACGCCTCACTGCGCCTTGAAGCGCGACTGCGGCACCGTTTTGAGGTCGCCGCCCAGGCCGCCGATGTAGTTGGACAGCTGCTTCAGCTCGGCATGCGTGAACATCTTGGCCTGCGTGGCCATGATGGCGTTGTTGCGTCCGATCTGTGGGTTCTTGTCGACCTGGTAGGACTTCATCGCCACGTAGAGGTAGTCCTTGTGCTGACCGGCGAGCTTGGGGTAGCTGGCGTCGATCGGCTTGTTGAGGTTCTCGCCGTGGCAGGAGATGCAGTTGCCGCGCTTGAGCAGGGCGTCGATCTCGGCGCTGGTGGTGCTGACCTTGGCAGGCGACGGCGGCAGGGCCTTGCCGTCGGCCTCGTAGTAGGCGGCGATGTCGGCCATGTCCTGCTCGCTGAGCGAGGCGGCGATGCCCTTCATGGTGGGATGCTTGCGGTCACCCTTTTGATAAGCCTGCAGGGCGGCCACGATGTATTTGGCGCTCTGCCCGGAAATCATGGGCACCCGGTGGATTTCCGGAAAACTGGCCTGATAGCCTGGGATGCCATGGCAACCAATGCACATGGCCACCTTTTTGTGCGCCGCGGCCGGGTCTCCCGGCTTGACGTCCTGCGCCCGGGCGGAGGCAGCAAGGAAGGTGATGGACAGCAGGCCGGCAAGGGCGAGGGGCAGACGCAGTGCTTTCTTCATGACTCGGCAATGGGGATTTTGCGTTAAGAGAAATACACGAAGCTCGGGCCATTATAGGGAGGCCCCTATACTGCGTCTTAGTATCTACCCCGACTGAGCTGGATCATGAAATTCCAAGGTACCGACCAATATGTGGCCACCGACGACCTGAAACTGGCCGTCAATGCCGCCCTGTCCCTCAAGCGCCCGCTGCTGGTCAAGGGCGAGCCAGGCACGGGCAAGACGATGCTGGCCGAAGAGGTTTCCGAGGCGCTGGGCCTGCCGCTGTTGCAATGGCACATCAAGTCCACCACCAAGGCGCAGCAGGGCCTCTACGAATACGACGCCGTCAGCCGCCTGCGCGACAGCCAACTGGGCGACGAGCGTGTCAAGGACATCCACAACTACATCGTCAAGGGCGTGCTGTGGCAGGCTTTCGAGGCCGACCAGCCCGTGGCCCTGCTGATCGACGAGATCGACAAGGCCGACATCGAGTTCCCGAATGACCTCCTGCGCGAAATCGACCGCATGGAGTTCTACGTGTATGAGACGCGCCAACTGGTCAAGGCCAAGCACCGCCCGCTGGTGATCATCACCTCGAACAACGAGAAGGACCTGCCGGACGCTTTCCTGCGCCGCTGTTTCTTCCACTACATCCGCTTCCCGGACGCGGACACGATGAAGCAGATCGTGGAAGTGCACTTCCCGGGCATCAAGCAGGAGCTGCTGTCGGCCGCGATGAAGCAGTTTTACGAGGTGCGCAACCTGCCGGGCCTGAAAAAGAAGCCCAGCACCTCCGAGCTGATCGACTGGATCAAGCTGCTGGTGGCCGAGGACATCCCCCTGTCGGCGCTGCAGAGCAAGGACGACAAGGTTGCGATCCCGCCGCTGGTGGGCGCGCTGCTCAAGAACGAGCAGGATCTGAGCCTGTTCGAGAAGCTGGTCTTCATGGCGCGTAATCACCGCTGATTCACGCCGCTGATCGGCCGGCGGAGGGCGCTGCGTTTCGCCAGGCGCTCAGGCCACGTTGAGGAAACGGGCCGCCACCACCCGGTTGCGGCCATCGGCCTTGGCCTGGTAGAGGGCTTGGTCGGCACGCTGGATGATGGCGTCCAGCGTTTCTTCCGGGTTGTCTGCCGTGGCCAGGCCGGTGCTGATCGTTACCGAGATCACTTCGTCGTTCCAGGGGATCGACACCAGGTTGATGGCCTCGCGCAGGCGTTCGGCGGCCTGCAGGGCGCCTTCGTGCAGGGTGTGGGGTAGCAGCACGCAGAACTCCTCGCCGCCGAAACGGGCCACGCGGTCCACCTCGCGTGCATGGGCCTGCAGGGTCTGGGCTACGGCGCAGAGCACGGCATCGCCGGCGGCATGGCCCAGGCGGTCGTTGATGCGCTTGAAGTGGTCGATGTCGAGCATCAGCAGCGAGAAGTGCTCGTTGAAGCGCTGCAGGCGCTGGGCTTCGCGGGACAGCAGGTGCTCGATGGCGCGGCGGTTGAGCAGCCCGGTGAGCGAGTCGTGGTGCGAGAGGTGCTCCAGGCGGCTGACCAGCCGCATGATCACCATGTAGCCTGCCAGGAACGAGGTCAGGATGGACATGGTCACGTGGGAGAACACGAAGGTGAAGAGCGCCGTGTCGGCCGGCATCAGATGCCAGATGCCCAGCAAGGCCGGCACCGGCAGCATGACGGCCGTGGCGCCGAAGGTGAGGCCGGCGGTGCCCAGCAGCACGCTGTGGGCGCGGGCCACACCTCGTCCGAATTCATGGGTCAGGGGCTTGTGGTTGTCGTAGGCGGTGCGCCACAGGAGCAAGGCGATGAACAGCGAGCTGACGCTCTCGCCCAGCGTGGTCCATCCCATCGGGAGGCAGACCAGCAGATTGAACACCACGACCGAAACACCGAGCATCACATGAGAGACATCCGTATGCGGCAGGCGCAGGAAGCTCTGCAGGCCCCGGCGCATGGAAATCAGCCCCAGCATCACCAGCACATTGGCCAGCAGGATGTGGTTCGTCAGCGAGAGCATGGGCTGCAGCGGCAGCAGCGAGAGGGCCACCCCATTGGACAGCGCGGCGATCATCCAGTGCGAGGCGGCACGACGAGACAGGCCCAGCCAGTTGGCGGCCATCCACCACATCAAGGTCACCAGACCATGCACCAGCAGCACACAGGCCAGTAATACAGCGTTGACATCCATGCTTCACCCCAGTCGGCGCATGCCCCAAAACCCCACACGCCGACGCCTGCGTGTGCGGCAGGGCCGACAACACGACACAATAGACATCAGTTCGCAGGACTGCATATGCTCATCGACTTCTTCTTCGCGTTGCGCTCCGCGCGGCTGCCAGTGACCATTCCAGAGTACCTGGGGCTGCTCGAAGCGATCAAGGCCGGGCTGATCGGCCCGTCCATGGATGAGTTCTACCACCTGGCTCGCATGTCGTTGGTCAAGAACGAAGCGCACTTTGACAAATTTGACCGCGCGTTTTCCACCTATTTCGGGGGGAAAATCGCTGCCGTCGATCTGACCAAGGACATACCCTTAGAGTGGCTGCGCAAACAATTGGAGCGTGAACTCAGCGCCGAAGAGCGCGCCGCGATCGAAGCCATGGGCTGGGACAAGCTCATGGACCGCATCAAACAGTTGCTCGAAGAGCAGAAGGAGCGGCACGAGGGCGGCAACAAGTGGATCGGCACCGGTGGCACCTCGCCCTTCGGTGCGCACGGCTACAACCCGCAGGGTATCCGCATCGGCCAGGAAAAGTCGCGTAACCGCAGTGCCGTCAAGGTCTGGGACAAGCGCGAGTTCAAGGATTACGACGACAGCGTCGAACTCAACACCCGCAGCATCAAGGTGGCCCTGCGCCGCCTGCGCAAGTTCGCCCGCCAGGGCGCGGCCGAAGAGCTGGCCCTGGACGACACCATCCACGCCACGGCGGCTGCTGGCGGCATGCTGGACATCAAGATGGTGCCCGAGCGGCACAACAACGTGAAGGTGCTGCTGCTGATGGACGTGGGCGGCACCATGGACGACCACATCCACCGGGTGGAGGAAATGTTCTCGGCCGCCAAGTCCGAGTTCAAGCACCTCGATTTCTACTACTTCCACAACTGTGTCTACGACTTCATGTGGAAGAACAACCACCGCCGCTTCTCGGAGAAGATCCCCACCTGGGACATCATCCGCAAGTACAACAAGGACTACAAGCTGATCTTCGTGGGCGATGCCACCATGAGCCCCTACGAGATCCTGCAGCCCGGCGGCAGCGTGGAGTACAACAACGAAGAGCCCGGTGCCGAGTGGGTGCAGCGCCTCACGCACGCCTTCCCGCACCACGCCTGGATCAACCCCGAGCCGGCCGGTGTGTGGCAGTACCGCCAGAGCATCGGCATCATGCAGCAGTTGCTGGGCAACCGAATGTTCCCGCTGAGCCTGCAGGGCCTGGAATCGGCCATGCGCCTCTTGAGCAAGTAAAACAATGGACATCATCCCGGGAGCTGGATGCTGAGGGTCTTGAGGTGCACATGGCGCGTGCCCGTGGCTGTCGCGGGCGGGTTGTTGACGCTGGTGGCGCAGGCGCAGGTGTCTGGCCCCGGACAGGCGCAGGGTGCCGGTGGCGGGGTGAGTGTGCCCAGCCCGGCCGCGAATGGTTCGGCCAGCGCGGCACCTGCTGTGGCGGCATCGGGCGCACGACGGCGAGCACCGCTGGCCTGGACGCTGGACATCGATGCGCCCAAGCCGCTCGATGAGCTGCTGCGCAGCTACCTGGACATTTCCCGCTACCAGGCGCAGGTGAGTGAAGCGGCGCGCAAGCCTGCGGCGGCGACGTCGACGGGGGCGCCCCAGGATGCAGACGACGGCCTGGATGCCGAGGCCCCGACCACGGGGGCGCAGATGGCACCTGCGGACTCCGGGCCAACCCAGCCACCGACATCAGCACTTGCACCTGCACCAGCACCAGGATCGGCTCAGCCCCTCGGCACAGGCGTGAGCATCACCCGCAGCGAACTGCGCCGTCTGGTGGCAGCCTCCCCGGAGCAGGCGCGTGCCCTGCTCGAAGCTGAAGGCTATTTCGCTTCCGAGATCAAGGTGTCGCTCTCTGACGAGGTCGAGGGGGCGCCGGTAGTGGTCAAGATCACCGTGCGGCCAGGCCCGAAGGCCACAGTCGAGCAGGTCCAGCTGGTGTTCGAAGGCGAGCTGGACGTGCAGGCCGAAAAGGGCGATCGTGATGCCGTGTCGCTGGTGCGCAAGATCAATCAGCAATGGCCGCTGGCGGTGGGTAAGCCCTTTCTGCAGGCGACGTGGTCTGCCGCCAAGAACGCCACCCTGGCCTCCATGCGTTCCGAAGGCTATGCGGCGGCGGTGTGGTCCGGTACGGCCGCCACCGTGGATGCGGAGACCCAGAAGGCCAAGCTGTTCATCGTGGCCGACAGCGGCCCGCGCTTTTTCTACGGGCCCTTGACGATCGAGGGGCTCAAGCGCCAACCGGAATCGGCCATCCGCAACACGGCGGGCTTCCGGCAGGGCCAGCCTTACCGCGAGGCCGAGGTGCTAGATTTCCAGGAGCGGCTGCAGAAGCTCAACCTGTTCGAGAGCGTGTTCGTTACCTTGAACGACGACCCGGAGCAGGCCAAGAAGGCAGGCGTCACCGTGCAGGTGCGCGAGATGCCCTTGCAGCAGGCCACCTTCGGCGTCGGCGTGAGCAGCGACACGGGGCCGCGTGTGTCCGTGGAGCATCTGCACCGCCTGCTGTGGGGGCTGCCGTGGCAGGCCAAATCCAAGGTCCAGTTGGGCCGGGAAGAGTCCGTGCTGCAAACCGACCTGACCTCGCACCCCAATGCCGGGCGCAAGCGCTGGCTGTTGTCGCTTCAAGGCTCCCGCCAGCTCGACACGGACGATGCCCTCACGCTGAGCTACCGGGCGCGCGCCGGCCAGTCCGATGAGGGGGATCGGCTTGCGCGACTGACCTACGCCGAGTTCTTGCGTGCCAAGGTGACCTCATCCGATGGCCTGGACCTGTCCGATGCGTCGGCGCTGTCGGGCAACCAGCAGTTGATCTGGCGCGACGTGGACAGCCAGATTCTGCCCACGCGCGGCTTCACGGCCAATGTGCAGGGCAGTGTCGGCCACACCTTCTCGACCATGGAAGAGGCCGGCTGGTTCGGTCGCGCCTACGGGCGCTTGACTTGGTACCGCCCGCTGCCGGGGCAGTGGTACGCCTCGCTGCGCGCGGAAGGCGGGCATGTGTTCGCCGCCGACAATGTGAGCGTGCCGGACACGCTGCTGTTTCGCGCGGGCGGCGACGAATCCGTGCGCGGCTATGGCTACCGAACTTTGGGCGAACAGCGCAATGGCGTGACGGTGGGCGCGCGCACGATGGTCACCGGCAGTGCCGAACTGGCCCGCCCGATGTGGCAGCGCTTTCCCAGCCTGTGGGGCGCCGTGTTCATCGATGCCGGGGACGCGACGGACCGTTGGGCCGATCTGGATCCGAAGCTGGGTTATGGCATGGGCGTGCGCTGGCGCAGTCCCGTGGGACCGCTGCGCCTGGATCTGGCCTATGGCCAGGAAGAGCGCCAGTACCGCCTGCACTTCAGTGTGGGGATCACGCTGTGAGCGAGACCGCACCGCCGTCGCGCATCTGGCGCTGGCTCAAGCGCAGCCTGCTGGCCTTGGTGCTGATCGTCATCATGGTCGTGGTGTCGGCCGTGGGCGGCGCCTGGCTGGCATTGCGCAGTGAAGACGGCACGGCCCGGTTGCTGGCCTGGGTGCCTGGCCTCAAGGTGGTCGAGCCCAAAGGCATGCTGTGGGGTGATTTCCGTGCACGGCGTGTCGAACTCAGTCTGCCGCGTGGATCCCGTCTGACCTTGATGGAGCCCGAATGGCGTGCGTTGCGTTGGGAGCGTGCCGCAGGATCGGCCTGGGGCTGGCAGTTGCATCTGGATCGGCTGCAGGCCCAGAGCGCTGATCTGCATTGGGTGTCCGCGCCGTCGCAAGGGCCGAGTACGGCGCCAACGGCGGTGGACCTGCCGTTCGGTGTGCGCATCAATGCCTTGTCGGTCGGGCGTTTCCAGAGCAATCTGCTGGGCCCCCAGCCCTTGACGGCACTGACCGGGCGGCTTGCGCTGCAGGAGGTGCGTGGCGGTGCGGCGCCTTCGCACGAGGTGGTGATCGAGTCGCTGCGTTGGCAGAACTGGTCGCTCGAAGGCCGTGCACGCATGCAGACCCGTGGCGACATGGCGCTGGACGCCTCGCTGACCGCAGCATCCACGGGCGCGCCGAAGGGGCAGGCACGCCTGACGGCGCTGGGCCCCTTGCGCCTGTTGAAGGTGGCCGCCCAGGTGGAGGTGGCACAGCAAGGGGCTGCCAAGCCTGGTGACACCGCGGTTCAGACCTTGGCCGCCCAGGCCGAGGTGGCACCGTTCGCGCCGTGGCCGCTGCCCCGGGCCGATGTGCGCGCCGACCATTTCGATCTGCAGCGCCTGTGGGCCGCTCTGCCCATGACCAGCCTGACAGGGCATGTGGGCGTGGCGCCGCGGGATCTGCAGCCGGGTGCGCCTGGTTCGCGTGCGGCGGCCAGTGCTGTCCAGGCCGCCCGGGCGGCTTCCTCGGATCTGCTGGTCAAGGTAGACATCACCAACGAGCGCCCTGGCCCTTGGGATGCCGCGGCTGTGCCGGTGCAGACTGTGCGCGCCGAGGCCACCTTGCCTGCTCAGGCGGATACGGCCAAGCTCGCCACACTGGGTTTGAACGGTCAGGTCGATGCCCGTATCACCTTGCCGGCGCAGGCCGGACGGGCAGCAGGCACTGTCGGGCTGCAGGGGCGCTGGAACCTCGAGCAGCGCCGCGAAACGGCCTTGGTGCTGACCCTGCAGGGCGTGGACACGCAGATGCTGCATGGCCAGGCACCAGCCCTGCTGCTCAAGGGTGAGGCGCAAGTCAACGGGCAGGACGACGACAGTTGGCAGGTCCAGGCCCGTATCGATGGGCGCGATGCCGGCGGGCGCAAAGGGCAGGTGCTGCGTGAAGCGGTGCAGGCCGTGCTGGCGGGGCGCTGGCAACCTGGGCGCTTTGACCTGGCCGATCTGTCGCTCACGGCGGGCGAGGCCCGGGCGCAGGCCAAGGGCCAGTGGCTGGCTTTGAGCACGCAGGCGGCGTCGGCGTCTGGCGGCGCTTCAGGGGCCGCCCCTGGGGGGGCTTCTGCGCCAGCGGTGCCTGCCTCAGGTGCCCAGGCGGCCACCTCTACTGGCAATGCATCCCCTGACAGCGCATCGCCCTGGCAAGCCAAGCTCGATCTGCAGGTCAAGAACTTCGATCCCGCCGTGTGGCTGCCCTGGCCGCGTCCTGCGGGCGATGCCGTTCAGCGCACGCGTCTGAATGGCCAAGGCCAGATGGCGGTGACCATGCCGGGCCGCTGGGATGCGCTGGATGGTCAGGCCAATTTCAAGCTGGCAGACAGTCTGCTGCTGGGCGTGCCGGTGGCGGGTGATGTGAGCGCCGAGCAGGTGGGGTCTGCCAAGGCCGTGGTGCTGGGTGCCAAGGCGCAATTCAATGCGGCTGGCAATGAAGTCCGCGCCGATGTGCGTTGGCCCGGGGGGCTGTTCCCTTCTGAAACGGCCAAGGATGAAGCGGGTGCGAAGGTGCAAGCCGAGATCAAGGCGCCAGCGCTGGATGGCTTGCAGGCCTGGGTACAGCCCATGGGGTGGCGGGGTCTGAAGGGCTCGGTCCAGGGGGAGGTGCTGTTGGAAAGCCCTGGGCCAGGCCGTTGGAGCACCACCGGCGAGCTCGATGCCAATGGCGTGCAGGCGGATTTTCCCGGTGGAGGCCAAGCCCTGCTGAGCGATGCCCATGCCAACTGGAGCATGGGCCTGGGCGATGCCCCGGCCACGGCCAAGCCCTGGCGGCTCGATGCCCGCTTGGGACGAGGCCAATGGGGCCAGTGGGGCGTTCAGCAGTTCAAGATGCTGATCCAGGGCATGGCGGCCCAGCACCAGTGGTCATGGCAAGGGCAAATCGACATGCCTGCGCGCCGCAACGAGGCGGGCGAACCGGTGAGGGAGTCGGCGATCGCGCAGGCCCGCGGTGAATCCGGCTGGAGCGGCAATCTGCTGCGCGACAGTGACCGCGCCTGGCATTCCAGGGTGCAGACATTTCAGGTGCAGCCCGTGGCGCCCGCAGGCGCCAAGCCCTGGGTGCAGGCACAGCCCTTTCAGCTCGATTGGCGACGTGATCAAAAAGGGCAGCGCCTCACGGGCACCCCGACCCGCATCGACCTGTTCGGTGCGGTGCTGGCCTTGCGCGAACTGGTCTGGGACCAGCGTGGGCAAGACCAGGGCCGCAGCGATGTCCTGATCGAACTGGAGCCCTTGAAGCTGGCCGAACTGCTGGCCCGCCTTCAACCCGAGGTGGGTTGGGGGGGCGATCTGCTGCTGGCTGGCCGGGTCAAGGCCTCGCACCAGCCTGGCCAGCCGTGGGTGGTGGATGCCGAGCTGGCAAGGCAGCAGGGCGATTTGAGCCTGACCGAGCAAGACATCGAAGGCACCACGGCACAGCGTCTGGGTGTGCGGGAGATGAGGTTGGCGCTGCAGGCACGTGATGGCGTCTGGACTGCGACCCAGAAGATGGAGGCCCGGGTGTCTGGCAGCATCGATGGTCGGCAAGTGATCCAGGTGCGTGATCCGAGTGCCTTGCCCGGTGCGGATGACCCGATCAGCGGCCAGATATCGGCGCAGGTAGCCAACCTGCGCGCCGTGGGCGTGTGGGCGCCGCCGGGCTGGCGCCTGTCAGGCAAGCTCGATGCGCAGGCGCAGTTGTCGGGCACGCTGGGCGAGCCCCAGTATGAAGGGCAGGTGCGCGGGCAGGATCTGGGCGCCACCCAGACCTTGATGGGCGTGCACCTGGCCGACGGCACGCTCGACCTGCGCCTCAAAGGCGATCGGGCCCGGCTGGAAAGCCTGACGGCGCGCGATGGCGAAGCCAATGGCGGCAGCCTGCACCTCAGCGGTGATGCGGTGCTGGGCGCCGAGCCCACCGCCAATCTGCAACTGCGGGCCGAACGCTTTGCCTTGCTGCAGCGTGTGGACCGCCGCGTGGTGGTGTCTGCAGAGCTGCAGCTGGGCCTTACGCAGGAGGCCCTGTCGGCGCAAGGGCAGGCCCGTGTCGACGAGGGCCTGGTGGACATCTCGCGCTCCGACGCGCCGACCATCGGTGACGATGTCAACGTCATCAACCGGCCGGGGGTGTCAGATGCGGAGGATGCTGCAGCTGCAGCAGCCGCGGCCGCACCCAGACGCAAGCTGCAGGTGACGCTGACAGCCGACCTGGGCAACAAACTGCGCCTGCGCGGGCGGGGCATCGACACGCACCTGCGCGGCGCCCTCAAGCTCACCACGCCCAATGGGCAGCCCTACATCACCGGTACGGTATCCACGGTCGACGGCACCTACGCGGCCTATGGCCAGAAGCTGGTGATCGAGCGCGGTTCGATCTCCTTCACCGGGCCGATCAACAACCCCCGTCTGGACATCCAGGCCATGCGGCTTCAGTCGCCGATGGCCTCTGCCAGTGACGTGAGAGTGGGGGTGCTGATCACTGGGACGGCTCAGGATCCGCGCGTGCGCCTGTACTCCGAGCCGACCATGTCGGAGACCGAAAAGCTGTCTTGGCTGGTGCTGGGGCGTGGCTCCAATGGCCTGGGTGGCGCCGACATCGGCCTGCTGCAGACCGCTGCCGTGGCGCTGCTGGCGGGAGAAGGGGACTCGCGCACGGACAACGTGATCTCGGCCATCGGGCTGGATGAGCTATCCGTGCGACAGAGCGGCGGTGCGGTGCGTGACACGGTTGTCGTGGTCGGCAAGCAGGTAGCCAACAAGTGGTATGTCGGCTATCAGCGCAGTATCAACGCTACCGAAGGCACCTGGCAGTTGATCTACCGCCTGGCGCAGCGCTTCACCGTGCGGGTCCAGTCGGGTGACGACAACGCCGTCGACCTGATCTGGTGGCTCAGGTGGAATTGAGCGCCATGGACACAGGCATGGCCAAGGGCCTGCTGGTGCTGCACGGCAACCGGCTCGAATGGCTGCGCGATGCCGTCTTCGACTGGACCGGCCGTCACCCCCTGCATCCGCTGGAGGAAGAGATCTTCCTGGTGCAGAGCAACGGCGTGGCCGAATGGCTCAAGATGGCGATGGCCTCGGCACGGGGCGTATGTGCCGTCACACGCGTGGAGTTGCCTTCACGGTTTTTGTGGCGGGTGTACCGGCAGGTGCTGGGCCGTGCCACGGTGCCCCGGAGCTCGCCGCTGGACAAGGGGCCGCTGTCGTGGCGGCTGATGCGCGAGTTGCCGGCCCGCCTGGACGCCCCGGGTTTTGAGCCCCTGGCCGAGTTCCTGGCCGATGGGGATGTGGCCCGCCGATGGCAACTGGCCCAACGCCTGGCTGATCTGTACGACCAGTACCAGGTCTACCGCTCGGACTGGCTGGAGGCCTGGACACACGGGCGCGATGTGCTGGCCCCGGCGGCGCTTGCATCAGGGCGGGGCGCGCAGCCCGTGCCCGACGACCAGCGCTGGCAACCCGCGCTCTGGCGCGACGTGCTGGCCCAGTTGGGCGATGGCGAGCATGATCTTTCGCGTGACCGCATCCACCGCCGCTTCGTGAAGGCGCTGGAGGTGGGCGATCCGGCGCGCCTGGCGTCCTTGCTGCCCAGGCGCGTGGTGGTGTTCGGCATGGCGCACCTGCCATCCCAGACGTTGGAGGCCCTGGTGGCGCTCTCGGCCCATACCCAGGTGATCCTGGCCGTGCCCAATCCCTGCCGCTTCCATTGGGCCGACATCATGGATGGCCGCGAGCTGTTGTTCACGCAACGTCGGCGTCATCCCTTGCGCCAGGGTGTGGCGCTCGACGCATTGCCGCTGGAGGCACTGCATGCCCACACCCATCCGCTGCTGGTCGCGTGGGGACGTCAGGGGCGCGATTTCATCCGGCAACTCGATGCGTTTGACGATGCCGGCGCATCCCAGCAACGCTTCGAACTGCCCCGCATCGACATGTTCGATGAGGCACCGGGTGAGACCTTGCTGGAGCAGGTCCAGGCCCGCATCCGCGACATGAGCCCTTTGTCCGAGCATCCGCAGGCCCTGGGCCAGGTGGATGCCGAGGCGCTCGCGGCTGACCGCTCCATCATCTTCCAGGTGGCGCATGGCGCGCAGCGTGAACTGGAGGTACTGCATGACCAGCTTCTGGCGCTGTTCGCCCACCCGCCAGGGGGCGGCCGGCTGAGCCCGCGTGATGTGGTCGTGATGGTGCCCGAAATCGACACCATGGCTTCGTCCATCCAGGCGGTGTTCGGGCAGTACCCGCGTCATGACCCACGCCACATCCCTTTCGAGATCGCCGATCAGCGGCAGCGGGCGCACAACCCCCTGATGGTGGCAGTGGACTGGCTGATGCGCCTGCCACAGCAGCGCTGCACACTGGCCGAGGTGCGTGATCTGCTCGATGTGCCGGCTGTGCGGCGCCGGCTGGGCCTGTCCGAGGATGATCTGCCGCAACTGACCGAATGGCTGGGCGGGGCACAGGTGCGATGGGGACTGGACGCTGCCCAGCGCACATCGCTGGGGCTGGCCGCCTGTGGTGAGCAGAACACCTGGCTGTTCGGCCTGCGCCGCATGATGCTGGGCTATGCCAGTGGTGATGGGCTGGACTTTGCCGGTATCGAGCCCTACGGCGAAGTGGCCGGGCTGGAGGCCGAGCTGGCGGGGCGCATGGCCGAGCTGGTCGATCGCCTGACGCATTGGGCGCTTGAAGTGGCCCAGCCGGCCACACCCGCGCAATGGGGCGTTCGCATCCGCCAGTTGCTGACCGAGCTGTTCACGGCCGTGGACGAACATGACCGCCTGACGCTGGCCGAACTCGACGATGCCTTGGGCCAGTGGCTGGAGGCAGCGGGTGACGCCGGCTTCGAAGATGACTTGCCGCTGACCGCCGCGCGCGAAGCCTGGCTCTCGGGCGTGGACGACATGGCCCTGAACAAGCGCTTCATGGCCGGTGGTGTCACCTTCTGCACGCTGATGCCCATGCGGGCCGTGCCGTTCGAGGTGGTCTGCCTGCTGGGCATGAACGAGGGCGACTATCCCCGGCAATCAGCGCGCAATGACTTCGACCTCATGGCCCAGCCTGGCCAGCGTCGCCCAGGTGACCGTGCCCGCCGCGATGACGACCGCTACCTGATGCTGGAGGCCGTGCTGTCGGCGCGGCGCCTGCTCTACATCAGCTGGGCGGGGCGCAGCGTGCGCGACAACAGCGAGCAACCACCCTCGGTGCTGGTGGCCCAGTTCAGAGATTACCTGGCCGCGGGCTGGGGTGATGAGGTACCTGCCCAGCGCACCACCGAGCACCCCTTGCAGCCGTTCAGCCGCCGGTACTTCGAGGCAAAGGCGGGGCAACTACCGGCTTCAGGGTTGTTCACCTATGCGCGTGAATGGCAGTCGGCCCACCAGGCCGGGGAGCCTCCTGCGCTCAGCCCGCCCCTTGAAACCACAGCTGCCAATGCACCCGAGATGTCAGCCCAGCCCAGCCTGCAGGTGAAAGACCTGGTGGCCCTGCTGCGCAACCCGGTCAAGGTGTTCTTTCAGCGGCGCCTTCAGGTGGTGCTGGACGATCCCCGGGATCAGCCCGAAGCGCTTCTGGACGATGAGCCCATGACCTTGGGCGGGCTGGATTGGCACCAGGCCCTGCAGGCCTGTGTGCAAGAGGCGATCAACGTATCGGCCCAAGGAAGCTCGGCCGGCCTCGATCAGCTCGTGGACGACGCCTCGCATCGCCTGCAGCGTGCGGGCAACTTGCCGCTGGGCGCCATGGGTGATCTCAGCCGCACGGGGCTGGCGGCCGAAGCCTTGCCCGTGCTCGACCAGTGGCGCGCATGGATGCAGGATCATCCTCCGCTGGAAGGGCGCCATGCGCTGACGTTCCAGCATGGTGGCCTGGCATTGCATGACTGGCTCGATGGTCTGCGCGCACCCTCCGCAGCCGACCAGCACGACCTGGACGGGGCGAGACCATGGCGTTTCGATCTGGCCCTGTCACGCCTGGCTGGCAGCACCAAGGATGCCTTGCGCGCTGATCGTCTGCTGGGCGCCTGGGCCTGGTCCTTGTTGGCCAGCGCCTGTGATCGTCCGATCAACACCCTGATCCTGGGACGTGACCGGGTGGTGGTGACACGGGCCATGGACGCCGACCACGCCCGCGCGGAACTGGCCAAGCTGCTCGATGCCTGGCAGCGGGCCTTGCAGGCACCCTTGCCCGTGGCATGCCAGACCGCACTGGCCTGGCTGGACAAGCCCGAAGAGGCCTATCGCAAATACAACCCAGGCGACCACGGCCGGGCCGAGGGTGATGATGTCTACCTCAAGCGCCTGTACCCCGATTTCGACGCCTTGATGGCCGATGGGCAGATGCCTGCCTTGGCGGAACAACTGTATGGCGCCTTCCGCCAATGGATGGGCAGCCATGTCACGGCCGTGCCGCTCGTTTCCGATGAAGGCGAGCCGGGTGATGACGCAGATGCCGCGGGGAGGGCAGCATGAGCGATCTGCTCGACCCCTTGCGCCTGCCCCTGCGCGGCAGCCGATTGATCGAGGCCAGTGCCGGCACTGGCAAGACCTGGACCATCGCCGCGCTCTACCTGCGCCTGGTGCTGGGCCACGGCGATGAGGCGAGCGCGCCGCAGCGGCCGTTGCTGCCCGCCGAGGTGCTGGTGATGACCTTCACCCGCGCAGCCACGCGCGAGCTGTCTGACCGCATCCGACAACGCCTGATGCAGGCGGCGCGTTGTTTTCGCGGTGAAGAAGCCGTGCCTGACAGCGATACCTTTCTGGCGGATCTGCTGCAAAGCCATGCCCCAGGGCCTGTGCGTGAACAGGCGGCCTGGCGCCTGGCCCAGGCCGCCGATGCGATGGACGAAGCCGCCGTCCACACCATCGACGCCTGGTGCCAGCGCATGCTGCGCGAACATGCCTTCGACAGTGGCCAGTTGTTCGACGAAACCCTGCTGGCAGATGAGCAGGCCTTGCGTGAGCAGGCCGTGCGCGACTACTGGCGCGAGGCCATGTACCCGCTGGATGCGCAGACCCTGGCGCTTGTCCAGCAGGTATGGCCCACGGTGGAGGCCCTGGACAAGGATGTGAAGGCCTTGCTGCCACGGCTGGAGGCCGCGCCGCTTGTTCAGCAAGAGGTGTCGCTGGAGGATCTTGTCCAGCAATCACACAGGCAGTGGCTCGATGAGCTGGCCGTGCTCAAGGCCGGGTGGCCAGCGCGCATCGAGGCCATGCGCCTGTGGCTGGATGAACAATGTGCGCGCAAGCCTAGCCCTTTCAACGGCACACGCCTGCGCTCCAGCTACTACCAGCCCTGGTTGGTGCAACTGGACGCCTGGGCACAGGATGAGTCCGCCGCAGACACGGGCCTGCCGCCCGCCGCCCGCAAGCGCCTGACCCAGGCCGGCATGGAGGAAGCGCTCAGCGACAAGGCCCCCATCGATGCCTGGCCGGATCACTTCGAGCGCTTCGGCACCTTGCTGTCGGCCTTGGAACAATTGCCCAACCCCATGGCGCCTGCACGCTGGCATGCCGCACGGTGGGTTCATGCACGCCTGCAGGCGCTCAAGCGGCAGGCCGGTGTCTACGGCTTTGCCGACATGCTGCAGCGCCTGGTGGATGCCTTGCAGGGCCCGCACGCCCAGCGCCTGCGCGAGCGTATCCTGCTGCAGTACCCGGCCGCGCTGGTCGATGAATTCCAGGACACCTCGCCTCTGCAGTACCGCCTGTTCGACCTGCTCTACCGTGTGGCAGAGAACGATCCAGCCCGTGTGTTGCTGCTCATCGGGGATCCCAAGCAGTCGATCTACCGGTTCCGGGGTGCGGACATCTACAGCTACCTCCAGGCCCGCCAGGCCACGGAGGGCCGGCATGCGGTGCTGGGCACCAACCACCGCTCCACCCAGGCCCTGGTGGCGGCCGTGAACCGGGTGTTCCAGCAGGCCGAGCGACAAGCGCCACGCGGGGCCTTCGCGTTCAAGCGGCCGGATGGCAGCTCTCTGCTGCCGTTCGAGCCGGTGGGCGCCAAGGGCCGCGCCCAGGAGCTGCGCCATCACCGCGAGGTGCTGCCGGCCATGTGCCTGGTCGTCGATGAAGAAGCTTCCACGAAGGAAGCCGCCCACACGCGCATGGCCGGACATGCCGCCGAGTTCATCGTCGATCTGCTGTCCGACGCGCAGGCCGGTCTGTACGCGCCTGGTGATGCCGTCAAGCAGCAACCCGTGCGACCGGGCGACATCGCGGTGCTGGTGCGCAGCGGTACCGAGGCCGAGCTGGTCCGGCATGCCCTGGGCCGGCGCGGCGTGGCTTCCGTCTACCTGTCTGACAAGGACTCGGTGTTCGACAGCCAGGAAGCGCTGGACCTGCTGGTCTGGCTGCGCGCCGTGGCCTCACCCCGCGATCTGCGCCTGGCGCGCGGGGCCTATGCCAGCGCCACCATGGGCCTGACCCTTCATGAACTGCTCGCACAGGCCCACGATGACGCCCTGTGGGACGAGCGCCTGATCGATCTGCGCCGTCTGCAGCTCATCTGGCAGCGGCAAGGCGTGC
This sequence comes from Aquabacterium sp., assembly GCF_049274795.1. Taxonomy (GTDB): domain Bacteria; phylum Pseudomonadota; class Gammaproteobacteria; order Burkholderiales; family Burkholderiaceae_C; genus Aquabacterium. Next base: position 9,588 of record NZ_JBASTH010000100.1, on the reverse strand, counting down.
TGGCCATGCTGCGGCAGACCATCCACCTGCTGGGCCTGGCCGCGCGCTGGCTCTCCACCCCGCAGGGCGAGCGCCGCATCACCAATGTGCTGCACCTGGCCGAGCTGCTGCAGGCCGCCAGTGCGCAGGCCCAGGGCGAGCAAGGCCTGATCCGGTGGCTCGCGCAGCGCGTGGGTGACCATGGCGAGGGCGATGAGCGCATCGTGCGCCTGGAAAGCGATGCCGACCTGGTGCAGGTGGTGACGGTGCACAAGTCCAAGGGGCTGGAGTACCCCGTGGTGGTGATGCCGTTCGCTGCGAGCGTGAGGCCGGTCGAGCGCAAGCAAGGGCTGTTTGATCTGGTCGATGACACGGGGCGGCGTCACATCGCGCTGCAGGCTTCGGCCACGGACCTTGAGGCCGCCGATCTGGAACGCCTGCGCGAAGACCTGCGCCTGATGTACGTGGCCTTGACCCGCCCGCGCCATGCACTGTGGCTGGGCGTGAGCGCGGTACGCCAGAGCGCCAAGACCCTGACGCTGCCGCGCAGTGCGCTGGGCTACCTGCTGGGCGCATCGGAGCAGTTGGCGCCTGGCGCTATTGGGCAGCTCGTGTCCCGTTGGTGCGATGAGCAGGGCAGTGTGGCGGTGCAGACGGTGTCAGGCGATGCGGGCCTCTCGTTCTGGCGGGTTGCGGGCGATTCAGCAAACGACCTGATCGCAGCGCCCGTGTACTGCGCCTCTTTCGAGCGTGACTGGGCCATCGGCAGCTTCTCCAGCATGGTGCGCGACATGCCGGCGGGGCTGCAAGGCGGCGGGCATTGGCTGCCCACCTCGGCCCGCCAGGAAGCACTGGTGACGACCGATGCTTCTGATGAGGCGCCAGGCGCCCGCGAGCTGGTGGCAGCGTCTGCGCCGTGGCACCGCTTCCCCAAAGGGGCCTTGCCTGGCAACTTCCTGCACGAGCAGATGGAGTGGCTGGCGGGCGAAGGCTTCGCCCTGTCCACATCGCCTTATCTGGCGCAGGCGCTTCAGCGTCGTTGCGAGCGTCAGGGCTGGGGCCACTTGGCCGGCGACGTGCTGCAATGGCTGCAGGCCGTGGCTGCCGTGCAGATCCCGCCCTTGGGCGCTTCGCTGCAGGAACTGAGCGGCATGGTGCCCGAGATGGAGTTCTGGCTGCCCAGCGAGGATCTGGCCGTTGCCCGCGTAGACGCCCTCTGTCAGGCGCACCTGTGGCCCGGACAGGCCCGGCCGGCCTTGCCTGAGCGCCATCTCAAAGGCATGCTGATGGGTTTTGCCGACCTGGTCTTTGAGCATGCAGGGCGCTATTGGGTGATGGACTACAAGTCGACCACCTTGGGCACCCGCGATGAGGCCTACGATGCGCCCGCGCTGACCTCCGCCATGCTGCGCCACCGGTATGACGTGCAGGGCGCGCTCTATCTGCTGGCCTTGCACCGCCTGCTGCTCAGCCGCCTTGGCCCGGCGTATGACCCTGCACAGCACCTGGGGGGCGCCATCTTCCTGTTCATGCGCGGTGTGGCCGGGCCGGAGCACGGCTGTTGCGTGCTGCCTGCCTTGCCCGCGCTGCTCGACGGCCTGGGGCAGGCCTTGCTGGGCGATCAGCCGCAAGGCGATGCCAACATTGAAGGGAGGCCCGCATGAGCGACGGCACGGTGCACGGCCTCCTGCAGACACTGCAGCACTGGCGCGAGCAGGAGTGGATCGGGCCACTGGACCTGGCCTTCGCCCGCTTCACCCATACCCTAGTGCCGCCGAGTGACGAGGGTGCGCCAGTCATCCTGCTGGCAGCCCTGGTCTCGCACCTGGAAGCCCGTGGACACACCTGCCTGCCGCTCGATGAGCTGGCCGCACGCCCGGCCGAGTTGCTGGGGTGGCCTTCGGAGGCCATGCAGGCGTGGATGCTATGGAACGCACAACGGGCTCAAGCACTGCTGAGCGTCTGGCTGTCGGCGCTCCAAACAAGCCCGGTTGTCGATTCAAGCGCGCTCGCGGAGGGGCATGAGCCGCTGGTACTGCATGGGCAGCGGCTCTATCTGCGCCGCTACTGGCGGCAGGAGCGCGCGGTGGCCACCCAGGTGATGGCCCGGGTGTCATGCCAACTGCCGGTGGATGAAGCCGCTGCGCGCACAATCCTGCGCACCTTGTTCGCTGAAGCCGAGCAGCCAGGCGCCGAGCCGGACTGGCAACAGGTGGCCTGCGCCGTGGCCTTGCGCGCCGGCCTGTCGATCATCACGGGCGGGCCGGGCACGGGCAAGACCTACACAGTGGCCAGGCTGCTGGCCTTGCTGCTGCGGCTGGCCGATGGCGCGCAGCCGCCGCGCATCACGCTGGCCGCCCCGACCGGCAAGGCGGCAGCCCGGTTGCGCCAGTCCATCGAACAGGCGCTGGTCACCCTGGGGCCGGATCTGGCCCAGCACATCGGACCGGCCCGAACCCTGCATGCCTTGCTGGGCGTGCAGCCTGGCACGCGTCGTTTCCGTCATGATGCGGCCCATCCCCTGGAGCTGGATGTGCTGGTCGTGGACGAAGCCTCCATGGTGCACCTGGAGATGATGTCAGCCCTGCTGGAGGCCCTGCCGCCCGACACACGCCTGATCCTGCTGGGCGACAAGGACCAACTGGCATCGGTGGAGGCCGGCGCCGTGTTGGGTGACCTCTGCCGCGAGGCCGATCAAGCAGCCTATGACCAGGACACGCTGGGCTATGTCGAACGCCTGACTGGTCAACGGTTGCCGGCCGTTGCACCGAGCACGCGAGACCCGGCCGCAAGCACCGCACCGCGGTCGGCGCAAGGTGATCTGTTCGATCAGCCGAGCCCGGTCGCCACCGAAAAGCACCCTGAGGTAGATGGCACCGCAGCGCCACCCGCCTTGCTTCGGCAAACCGTCATGCTCAGGCACAGCCGGCGCTTTGGCGGCCCCATCGGGCAGTTAGCCATGGCTGTCAACGCGGGTGATGCAGACCGGGCTCTGACAGTGTTGCGCAGCACGGCCGCCACGTCGCCGGACCAGTCACCCGCACCCCTGTCGCTGCATCTGCCGACCACCACAGAAGATGTGGTGCGCCTGGCCGCGGGCGCTGTTGACCAGGGCGGAGGCTACCGAGACTACCTTCAGCGCTTGGCCCACAGGCCCGCTGGTGATGACCTGGACACGCTGAAGGCCTGGGCACTGCAGGTGCTCGACGCCTTCGACCGCTTCCGCGTGCTGTGCGCTGTGCGTGAAGGCCCCTGGGGCGTGACCGGCTTGAACCAGGCCATCGAGGATGCACTGGCCCGCCATGGCCTGCTGCGCAGAGGTGGCGAGTGGTACGAGGGCCGCCCCGTGATGATCACCCGCAACGACCCTTCGCTGGGTGTGTTCAATGGCGATGTCGGCCTGGTGCTGCGCTGGCCTTCTGGCACGCTGGAGCGGCCACCCACGCTGCGGGTGTTCTTCAAGGATGGCGGCCAGCTGCGCTCGGTGCCGGCTGGGCGCCTGGCCGATGTCGACACGGCCTTTGCGATGACGGTGCACAAATCACAAGGATCCGAGTTCGGCCACGCTGTGCTGGCCTTGCCGGACGACAGTCGTGGCACCATCACGCGCGAGCTGGTCTACACCGGCATCACGCGAGCGCGTCAGGCCTTCAGCCTGGTGACGGCGCGTGCCGACGTTTTCACTGCCGCCATTGGGCGGCGCACCCGGCGCCACAGCGGGCTGGCCGACGCGCTGGTGCAACTCTCTGCGGAGCCCTGATCCATGTGTGAACTGCTTGGGATGAACTGCAACGTCCCGACCGACATCGTCTTCAGCTTCTCGGGCTTTTCCAAGCGGGCCACGGAGCATGCCGATGGCTTCGGCATCGCCTTCTTCGAGAACAAGGGCGTGCGGTGCTTCGTCGATGCGCAGGCGGCTGATCAATCCCCCGTGGCCGAACTGGTGCGCCGTTACCCGATCCGCAGCACCCACGTGGTGGCCCACATCCGCAAGGCCACGGTGGGCCATGTCGCGCTGGAAAACTGCCACCCCTTTACCCGCGAACTCTGGGGCCGCTACTGGGTGTTTGCCCACAATGGTGACCTCAAGGGCTATGACCCTTTGCTGCATGCCGCATTCCGCCCCGTGGGCGACACCGACAGCGAACGGGCCTTTTGCTGGCTGCTGCAGGAAATGGCCAAGAGCCATGCCAGCGTGCCCACGCCTGAAGAGCTGACCAACACGCTGCGCGAGCTGGTACCCATGGTGGCCCGCTACGGCACCTTCAACTTCATCATGAGCAACGGGCAGGCCCTGTGGGCGCATTGCTCCACCAAGCTGCATTACCTGGTGCGCCAGCACCCCTTCCAGCAGGCCCGCCTTCAGGACGACGACGTCACGGTGGACTTCGCGCAGGTGACGGGCAGCAACGATCGGGTCGCTCTGATTGCCACCCAACCCCTGACGGACAACGAGGCCTGGATACCCTTTCAATCAGGCGAGCTGCATGCCTTTGTGGATGGCGTGCCGCTGACCTGAGTGTGGATGCGCGCGGCGGGGCGAGTCAGCCCTTGCGCGCGTGCTTGGCAGCGGCTTTCGGGCGCCGCGTGGGGGCATCGGTGACTGGCGTGGCGCGTGGGGCACGGGCTTGTACGGGCTCTTGGTGATCAGGCTGGGGTGGCGGGGGCATGACCTGCCCCACCTTGCCCTGAGCCGTCCAGTCCACCGGTGGCACGAAGGTGGCGAACCACCACTGCCACCATTGCTGTGAAGCCTGCAGGGAGTGCGTCCACCACTGCGCGCTCATCTCGGGCAGGGATTCAGCCGAGCCGGCCACGCCCGTGGCCGCATCCAGGCTGCGTGTCCAGAACTGGTGCCAGGGATGTTGCGGCAGGCTCATGATGGGTCTCCGTGGTGAAACATTGGAAGGATGGGCGCAGGTGCCTTGCTGTCGATCCAGCATAGGCTGTTGAGCAGCCCTTGCCAAGCACTCAGGTCAAAGTGGTTCCCCTTGGCGTGTCGAGTTTTTGACGCTCCTGCCAGGAGAGAAGTTGCTGGATCACCCAGGGTGCATCATCCAGGGGCAGGTCATGGCCTGCCGTGGGGTGCCGTTGCCAGTCCACGCCCCAGTGCCGGGCCAGCGACTCGGAGCAGCGCGGGTTCACCAGCCCATCCGCTGCGCTGAAAAGCACCAGCACAGGCACGTCAGGGCCTTGGAGCGGGGCACAGTAGGCCATGGCCGCACGCAACTGGCGCCAGGCGTTGGCCAGCGTGACGGGATGGCGGTGCCGCAGTTCAACCCACTGGGCCAGTACCGATGGGGTCTGCGGCGGGTGCCGGGTGGTCATGCGCATCACCGCCTGCTCCAGTGCCAGGGCATCGGGGCGGATCAGCGCCAGGCGCAAGATGGTGGCGTAGTTGCGGGGCCGAAGTCGTTCCCAGAACCGGCTGAACGGCCGCACGCTGGTGTTGATGAGCACGCAGGCTTGCAGCTCCCGTGGATATCGGTGCGTCCATTCGATGGCCACCATGGCGCCCAGGGACATGGCCAGCAGCCGGTACGGCGGCGCGTGTCCCGCTGCAGACAGGTCGGCGCGCAGCGCCTCGACCATGCCCGCCACCGTGTCCGGGCTGGTCTGCTCATGGCGTGCGCCGTTGCCCGGAAGGTCAGGGCAAAGCAGGCGGGCATCGGCCGGCAAGGCCTGGCCCAACTGGGCCGGGAAGGCGCCCCAGTGGCCTTGTTCGCGCGTCAGGCCGCGTAGCAGCACCCAGCATGGGCTCATGGGGTGTCTCCCTTGGCACGCGCCGGGTGGTCGATGGGGTACCAGTGGGCCAATGCAGCTTCGTGATGTCGCACTCGCTCGCCGCCTTCAGGTCGCCAGTGTCGGTGGCTGCAGGCTGCACGGGCCATGAAATCCAGCAGGCCCATGTGGCGCCGCAACACGCGTTCCTGTCGATGGCGGATCAGAGGGTTGAAGATACCGTGCCGGCTGAACAGTTGCCGGGGGTTCTTCTTGACCCAGAGCCAGGAGCCCATCTCCAGCGTCAGCGGCAGGAAAGTGTTGTGCGCATGGTGAAGCCGCGATTGCAGGTAGAGGTGATCCCACAGGTCACCGTGCGTGAGGTACTGCTGGCTCTGCGGCTCGAACACGTAGCGGTGGTAGCAGTGCGCCTGGTCGAAGATCTCGCGCAGTGCGTGCAGTTCCGCGAGGTGATCGATCGGCATGCTGGTGTGTGCGTACGGAAACCAGATGCGGTCGCTCACCCCGAAGCCGGAGTGGCAGTCCACCGCGATGCTGAAGGGGTGGGGTAGCAACTCCTGCTCGACCACCTCGCACAACGCGGTGCTTTCGGGTTGCATCGGCAGGCGGGGCTGCCCCCGGTACCAGGGCAGTGTGGGGCTCAGGCGCTGGCCGCCGATGAGCCAGGGCACGGGCTCGATGGCGTCCACGGGGGCATTGCGCATCAGGTCCACCCCTTGAGGGTTTGCACGAGTGCCCAGCCAGTAGCCGCCGGGGTTGACCAGGGGCATGAACACCAGGCGCAACTGCTTCAATTGATCGCGCAGCAAACCATCCCAACTCAGGCGCCGCACCAGGCTGCCCAGGTAGGCGATGACCACCTCGGCCCCGATGCGTTCTAGCCCGTGTACGCCACCGAAGAAGCCCACCGCTGGCGCATCATGGCCGCCTTGCCCCAGCGTGATCACGTGCACGTCGAACCGGCGGCCACGGACCTCCACCTCGCAGACCACCCGGGTGTTCAGGTGGTCGGCACCTTCGTCCAGCAGACGAAGCAGCTCATCGATGTCGGGCAGGGGTGTGGGCACGCTGGTCGCGCTGTGGCATGGTCGCAATCGACGGACCATAGCGGCAGGGCATGACAGAAATGCGAAAAACGGACCGGGAGGGTGTCACGGTGCTGTCATCCAAGGGCCATAGCCTGCGGGCATCTGCCCTACGCCCTCAGCCATGACACAGCCTGCCCGCCGTCACCGCCCGCTGCTGAAGCTTGTCGCGCTGGCCTTCGCCGTGATGGGCGGGCTGCTGGAGTTCCTGGCCCTGTGCCGCACCAGGCTGCCTGACGCTGTGTTCCGCCACGACTAGAAGGTCGCGCCGGCTGAATGCCTACGGGGCGGGCACATGACGAAAACGAGCAAGCGCATGCAAATTCCATCGTTTTCGTCCAGGGTAGGCCTTTGTATCTTTCGGGTGACCGCACCAAGTTGGTCGGTCAGTCTGGAAAGATCACACGATGAGCATCAATGGCGCGGCCCTGGCCGAACACCCACATCCGGTTGCTGGCCCCTGGGCCCTGGGGGCAACGTTCCAGCCACGCCACCCACACGCCATCTTCCATCGCTCAGTGAAGGTGCCGTGTCGGCGCTGGTGGGCGCGAACCTGCGCTGGCTGCGCAAGAAGCATCGCTGGTCGCTCGACGAGTAGTCCCTGCACAGCGGCGTCTCGCGGGCCATGCTGGGCCAGATCGAACAAGGCAAGAGCGTGCCCAGCATCCGTCCTCTGTGGCAGGTGGCGCAGGCCTTCAAGGTGTCCGTCAGTTGGTTCCTGGAGGCCCATCACGGCTCGCGCGTGGTCGTGATCCGCCCGGCCGCCGAAACGGGGGCGCTGCTGTCCAGGGGCGAAGGCGAGCTGCGTCCGCTGCACCAGGCCCATGATGGCCAGGGCGACGCGTTCTACGAGCTGCGCCTGGCTGCCGATGCCGCGATGTTGTGGTCCGTGGCGGTGCATGCACGGCGCGTGCACCTGAGCGTGGCCCGGGGCACGTTGGAAGTGCTGATCGAAGGTCAGCCCCATGCCTTGCATCCGCGTGAATCCTTGCAGTTCGAAGGCACGGATTCGCTGTCGATCCGCAATGTGGGCACGTCGGAGGCGCAGTCCTTCGTGGTGATACGCCCGGTGCCTGCGCCAGCCCGCTGAGCGATCATCCATCGCTGACACAAACCCAAAGGCCCGGACCGCCTTCTCAGGTGGTCCGGGCCTTTTCTTTTAGCTGTGCCTTACAGCGCGGCGATAGAGACCTCGGTGGATTTGACGAGGGCGATGACCTCCTTGCCCACCACCAGGCCCAGTTCCTTGACGGAGCGGGTGGTGATGACCGAGGTGACGATCAGCCCGGAGGGGGTCTCGACGTCGATCTCGGAGACGACCGGACCTTCGACGATTTCCTTGACCTTGTCGCGAAACTGATTACGGACGTTGATCGAGGTGATGCTCATGATGTGTGCCTTTCTGTGTCAGGTGTGAAAGTGTTGAACAGTGGGTTCAGCCTAACCAGCCGGCCCCCAAGCGTGAAGCAAGGAAATTGCAGGCCGCCCTGAAGGAAACGGATATGGGTAAGGAGCTCTGTGCAAGGGCTCAGACGGCCCTGCGCAATTGCTCCACGTGGGCGATGCCGAGCAGCTCTGCAGCGCCGGGTTGTGTGGGCGGACCATCGTCTGCATCAGGCTGCTGCAGCACGCGCTGCAGGATGCGGTCTTCCAGCGCAGCGAAGGCCTGGTGCCCTCGTCCAGGGCCACAGCCTCGGAGACATCGTGGGTGACTAGTGTCCTGTCCTGCAAATGATCGGCATTAATCATGCAGGCCTTCGCGGTACCCTGACAACGGAGATACCGTGATGAGAACAGGCAGACCGAAGACTGAATTGTTGCTGACAGCCGAGGAGCGTTCGCAGCTTCAATCCTTTGCCCGCAGCCGCTCACTGCCAGCGGCATTGAGTGCCAGGGCTCGCCTTGTTCTGCGCAGCGCCGATGGCGAGCCCAACAACTCGATTGCCGAACGCATGGAAATGAGCAAGGCAACCGTAGGCAAGTGGCGCTCGCGATTCATTGAGCGGCGTATCGCAGGGCTGTACGACGATATGCGCCCGGGCGCGCCGCGCACGATTGACGACGAGCGCGTAGCCGAACTCATCAAAACGACGTTGCACACCAAGGCGGCCGATGGCTCAACCCACTGGAGCGTGCGTACAGTGGCTGCCGAGACAGGTATCTCCAAGACCAGCGTGCAGCGCTACTTCCAACTCTTTGGTCTGCAGCCTCACCGCAGCGAAGGATTCAAGCTATCGACCGATCCGTTCTTCATCGAGAAACTGCGCGACCTTGTTGGCCTGTACCTGAGTCCGCCGGATAACGCCCTGCTCATCTGCGTGGATGAGAAAAGCCAGTGTCAGGCGCGGGAGCGCACCCAGCCCATGCTGCCGATGGGCTTTGGCTACGTGGAGGGCGGGCGTCACCCACGACGACAAGCGCCACGGCACGACCACGCTGTTTGCTGCTCTCAACGTGCTCAATGGCGCGGTGCTGGCCAGTTGCAAGTCACGCCATCGGCATCAGGAGTTTGTGGAGTTCTTGCGAGAGATTGACAAGGCTGTGCCCAGCGAGCTTGATGTCCACTGCATTGTCGACAACTACGCCACCCACAGTCACCCCAAGATCAAGGCTTGGTTGACGGCCAGGCCACGTTGGCACATGCACTTCATTGCCCCTACAGTTCCTGGCTCAATCAGGTGGAGAGATTTTTTGCCCTGATAACCGACAAGACCATCCGGCGCGGATCCTTCACCAGCGTCACGCAACTTGTGCAGCGCATTGATCACTTTGTCGCCGCATA
>NZ_JBASTH010000099.1:0-59335 GCF_049274795.1 Aquabacterium sp. | reverse complement strand
GGCAGGAGCCTTGGCGCGCGCCTCGGCCGCAAGGGGGCGCGGCACGAGTTCTAGCACGGGTGGCTGGGCGGGCACGATGCGAGGCGCCGCTGGTGGGATGGCAACCACGGAACTGCTGTTTTTGGAGCCGCGTTTCAACCCGGTCTTGGCCGGTTTGGGCTGGGACTCGTAGTCCGCAGTGGAGAGCATGTCAGCACGTTTGGCAGGCGGCTTGGGAAGAGGCATGGTGGCGTTCCGTCTTTCTTCAGGCTAGGCACAAACAAAAAGGCCGCACAACGGTGTGTGCGGCCTTGACCTTGAGCCGGGGTGCTCCGCCGACCGTTGAGGCCGGGGAGACAAGTCAGCGTGATGTCGATGACAACCCAGATGCATGAAACCCATTATGCACACTCGGCGGCCTGGGCCATCCGGGTCCCCATGGATGTCGGGGGGGTACAACAAGCACCAGCTGTCACGCAATTCACAAAAGAAAGCGTTTAGGCTCCTCGGGTTGACCTGAAGGTGCCTGACGGGATGTCAGGCGGCTTCCTTCTTCAAGCCCTTGACGGCGTCGAGCACTTCATCAACGTGGCCAGCCACCTTGATGCCGCGCCATTCGGCACGCAGCACGCCATCGGCGTCGATCAGGAAGGTGCTGCGCTCGATGCCCTTGACCTTCTTGCCGTACATGATCTTGTTCTTGACCACGCCGAACATGTGGCAGAGCTTTTCTTCGGTGTCGGCGATCAACTCGTAGGGCAGTTCGAGGTTTTCCTTGAACTTGTCGTGCGAGGCCATGTTGTCACGCGAGACGCCGAAGATGACGGCGCCGGACTTGACGAACTCTTTGTGCTTGTCGCGGAACTGCATGGCCTCGGTCGTGCAACCGGGGGTGTGGTCCTTCGGGTAGAAATAGAGGATCACAGTCTGGCCTTGGAAAGCCTGAGGCGTGAACTTCACACCACCCGTGGCAGCTGCTTCGAATTCCGGCAAAGGTTTGTTGAGAGCGGGTGTCATGTTGTAGTGCTGAGCGACCTGCGTGAATAACTCGTGATTATAAAACGAGCTTGGGGTCCATCCCCGACCCGATGGGAGCAATCCCTTCCCGAAAATGTGTGAGCCCCTTGATGTGGATTGGTTCACGTGGATTTCACATCGAGGCATAGATAGGCTCATTCGTGGATGATGAGCGCCGCCAGCACCTTGCGCCCCTCGGACATCAGCACGTTGTAGGTGCGGCACGCAGCAGGCGTGTCCATGGTTTCCACGCCAATGCCGGCCTCGATCAGCGGGCGCAGTACCGACGGATGGGCGAAACGCAGGCTGGGGCCGCTGCCCAGGATGACCAGTTCAGGCTTGAACGGCAGGATTTCCGCGATGTGGTCGGCCGTGAGGGCGGCCAGGTTCTCTGGCGCCCAGGCAGACAGTGGCGCATTGCCGGGCACCAGCACGCTGGTGGTGTAGGGCTGGCCGTTGACGGACACCTGGGTGCGCGTGACGGCGTGGATGATGTTGGTGCCTTCGGGGCGGTCGGGTTGGAACTTCATCGCAGGGAATTTGGTGGCCGGCCATGGTGGCCTGCGGGTGCGGGCAGGTGGCAGCGTGTGGTTAAATTGTAGGTTCCCCAAGAAAACCCGCTTTTCGTGCCTGATTCAGGCGTGATGGCGGACGAAAACCCCCGCTACCGCCGTCTCTTTGGAGCCTGTTTTGAAGCCGATCGCCAAGTCCAGCAAGCTTGCCAGCGTCTGTTACGACATCCGTGGGCCCGTGTTGGAAAAGGCGCGGCAGATGGAAGAAGACGGCCACAAGATCATCAAGCTGAACATCGGCAACCTGGCCGTGTTCGGGCTGGAGCCGCCCGACGAGATCGTGCAGGACATGATCCGCAATCTGTCGAGCGCGGCGGGCTACACGGACAGCAAGGGTCTGTTCGCGCCGCGCAAGTCGGTGGTGCACTACTGCCAGGAAAAGGGCATCCAGGGCGTGACGGTCGATGACGTCTACCTGGGCAATGGCGCCTCCGAGTTGATCGTGATGTCGCTCAACGCCATGCTCAACGATGGCGACGAGGTGCTGCTGCCGGCGCCGGATTACCCGCTGTACACGGCGGCGGTGTCGCTGTCGGGCGGCCGCCCTGTGCACTACATCTGCGACGAGCAATCCGATTGGTATCCCGACATCGCCGACATCAAGGCCAAGATCACGCCGAACACCAAGGCGATCGTGGTCATCAACCCGAACAACCCGACCGGCGCGCTCTACCCGGACAGCCTGCTGCAGGAGATCGTCGATCTGGCCCGCCAGCACCACCTGATCGTGCTGGCCGACGAGATCTACGACAAGACGCTGTACGACGGCAACACGCACACCTCCATTGCCTCGCTGGCCGATGACGTGCTGTTCCTGACTTTCAACGGCCTGTCCAAGAACTACCGCTCGTGCGGCTACCGCGCCGGCTGGATGGTGGTGTCCGGTGAGAAGCGCCATGCGCGTGACTACATCGAGGGCCTGAACATGCTGGCCTCGATGCGCCTGTGCGCCAACACGCCGGGCCAGTTGGCGATCCAGACCGCGCTGGGCGGCTATCAGAGCATCAAGGACCTGGTGCAGCCGGGTGGCCGCCTGTGCAAGCAGCGTGATCTGGCCTATGACCTGCTCAACCAGATCCCCGGTGTGAGCGTGGTCAAGCCCAAGGGCGCGTTGTACATGTTCCCCAAGCTGGACCCGAAGCTGTACCCGATCGCCGATGACCAGCAGTTCGCTTACGAGCTGCTGGCCGAAGAAAAGGTGCTGATCGTGCAGGGCACGGGCTTCAACTGGATCCACCCGGACCACTTCCGCCTGGTCTTCCTGCCCAACAGCGACGACCTGAGCGATGCCATTGGCCGCATTGCGCGCTTCCTGGACGGCTACCGCAAGCGCCACGCCTGACACCTGCAAGTGCCGGTTGCTCGACCGGCCAGCCATTTCTAGAACCCAAGAGACGCGGCCCACAAGGCTGCGCACCCCGAGAGAGAAACGCATGAGCCAACCACAACTGCGACCCGTGCGGGTCGGCCTGCTGGGCATCGGAACCGTCGGCGGCGGCACGTTCACCGTGCTGAAGCGCAACCAGGAAGAGATCCGCCGCCGTGCAGGCCGTGGCATCGAAGTGGCCATGGTGGCCGACCTCAACACCGAGCTGGCCACCAAGGTGGTGGGCGACGCCGCCAAGGTGGTGTCGGATGCCCGCCAGGTGATCGCCAACCCCGACATCGACGTGGTGGTGGAGCTGATCGGCGGCTACGGCATCGCCAAGGCCCTGGTGCTGGAAGCCATCGCGGCCGGCAAGCACGTGGTCACGGCCAACAAGGCCCTGCTGGCCGTGCACGGGACCGAGATCTTCGCGGCTGCGCGCGCCAAGGGCGTGATCGTGGCTTTTGAGGCCGCTGTGGCCGGTGGCATCCCCATCATCAAGTCGCTGCGCGAAGGCCTGACGGCCAACCAGATCCAGTGGGTGGCCGGCATCATCAACGGCACGACCAACTTCATCCTGTCCGAGATGCGCGACAAGGGCCTGGACTTCGACGTGGTGCTGAAGGAAGCGCAACGCCTGGGCTATGCCGAGGCCGATCCCACCTTCGACATCGAAGGCGTGGACGCTGCTCACAAGGCCACGCTGCTGGGTTCGATCGCCTTTGGCATCCCGGTGCAGTTCGACAAGGCCCATGTGGAAGGCATCACGAAGCTGTCGGCCACCGACATCAAGTACGCCGAGCAACTGGGCTACCGCATCAAGCTGCTGGGCATCGCCCGCCGCCGTGACAAGGGCATCGAGCTGCGCACCCACCCGACACTGGTGCCGGTGCGCCGCCTGATCGCCAACGTGGAAGGCGCGATGAACGCCGTGCTGGTGCAGGGCGATGCCGTGGGCACGACGATGTACTACGGCAAGGGCGCCGGCTCCGAGCCGACCGCCTCGGCTGTGGTGGCCGACCTGGTCGACATTGCCCGCCTGCTGGACGCCGCCCCCGAGGCGCGCGTGCCGCACCTGGCCTTCCAGCCGGATGCGCTGTCGGCCTTGCCGATCCTGCCGCTGGACGAGGTGATCACCTCGTTCTACCTGCGCCTGCGTGTGGCCGACAAGGCCGGCGTGCTGGCCAAGCTCACGGGCATCCTGGCCGAGCAGGGCATCAGCATCGACGCGGTGATCCAGCGCGAGGCCGATGAGGTGAGCGGCGAGGGCAACCAGACCGACCTGATCATCCTGACGCACGAGACCAAGGAAGGCAGCATGAACCAGGCGCTGGCTGCGATGCAGGCTTTGCCCACGGTGCTGGCCCCCATCGTCAAGCTCCGCAAAGAAGAACTCGCCTGATCACGCAGCGGGTACGCGCATTGCTGCATGCCCGCCTGTGAGGAACTGACATGAAATACATCTCCACGCGCGGCGACAAGACCGAACGCGGCTTCTCCGAGATCCTGCTGGAAGGCCTGGCGCCCGATGGCGGGCTGTACCTGCCGGTGCAGTATCCGCAGATCGATGCGGCCACCCTGGCCAAATGGCGCAAGCTGTCGTATGCCGAGCTGGCTTACGAGATCCTGTCGCTGTACATCGACGACATCCCGGCTGCCGATCTGAAGGCCATCGCCGCCAAGACCTACACCAAGGCCACCTACGGCTTCGACGAGATCACCCCGTTGAAGCTGCTGGAGCCGGGCGTGGCGCTGCAAGCGCTGTCCAACGGCCCGACGCTGGCCTTCAAGGACATGGCGATGCAGCTGCTGGGCAACCTGTTCGAGTACGAACTGGGCCGCCGTGGCGAGACGCTGAACATCCTGGGCGCCACCTCGGGCGACACGGGCAGCGCGGCCGAGTACGCCATGCGTGGCAAGAAGGGGGTGCGCGTGTTCATGCTGAGCCCGCATGGCCGCATGAGCCCGTTCCAGCAGGCGCAAATGTTCAGCCTGCAGGACCCGAACATCCACAACCTGGCGGTCGAAGGCGTGTTCGACGATTGCCAGGACATCGTCAAGGCCGCCTCGAACGACCTGGCCTTCAAGCGCCAGTACAAGATCGGCACGGTGAACTCGATCAACTGGGCACGCCTGCTGGCCCAGGTGGTGTACTACTTCGCTGGCTACTTCTACGCGACCAAGTCCGAGGGCGAGAAGGTCAGCTTCACGGTGCCTTCGGGCAACTTCGGCAATGTGTGCGCCGGCCACGTGGCCCGCATGATGGGCTTGCCCATCGACAAGCTGGTGGTGGCCACCAACGAGAACAACGTGCTCGACGAGTTCTTCCGCACCGGCAGCTACCGCGTGCGGGGCAGCGCCGAGACGTTCGAGACCTCGTCGCCCTCGATGGACATCTCCAAGGCGTCGAACTTTGAACGCTTCATCTTTGATCTGCTGGGCCGTGACGGTGCACGCACCAAGTCGCTGTTCAAGGACGAAGTGGAGCAGCGCGGCCTGTTCGCCGTGTCGGCCGACGAGTTCGCCAAGGTGGCGGGCTACGGCTTCGTGTCGGGCACCAGCACGCACGCCGACCGCCTGGCCACGATCCGCGACACCTTTGAGCGCTTTGGCGCCATGATTGATACGCACACGGCCGATGGCCTGAAGGTGGCGCGCGATCACCTGGACCCGACGGTGCGCATGATCGTGCTGGAGACGGCGCTGCCGGCCAAGTTCGAAGAGACCATCGTCGAGGCCACGGGCCAGAAGCCGGCGCGTCCGTTCTGGATCGCCGGGCTGGACGGGCTGGAAGCGCTGCCCAAGCGCTTCACGGTGGTGCCGGCGGATGCCAAGGTGGTCAAGGACTACATCGTCCAGCACTGCAACGACTGATCCCCACACCGGCGCCTATGGCGCCGGTTTCGCATGTGAGCTGAGAAGATGGCTTTCAAACCGCTGATGCCCCTGGACGAGGCCTGGTCGCGGCTGCAACTGGTGGCCGAGCAGCATGTCAAGGCCGCCGGTGATGCCGGCTTGCCGCGGGAGACAGTGTCCAGCTTCGATGCGCTGGGCCGTGTGTTGGCGCAGGATGTCGCCTCTACCGTGGACGTGCCGCCGCTGGACAACAGCGCGATGGACGGCTACGCCCTGCGTGCGGCCGAGGCCGGCGCGCCCTTGCCCCAAGCTCAGCGCATTGCCGCAGGGCAGGTGGGTGGCGCGCTGCCGCCGGGGGCCTGTGCCCGCATCTTCACCGGTGCGCCGGTGCCAGAGGGCGCTGATGCCGTGGTGATGCAGGAGCAGGCCACGGTGGGCGACGATGGCCGGGTCAGCTTCAGCCAACCCGTCGAGCCTGGCCAGAACATTCGCTGCCGTGGTGAAGACATCGCGGCTGGACAGACCGTGCTGTCGGCAGGCCTGCGCCTGGGCCCGGCCGCGCTGGGCGTGGCCGCCTCAGTGGGTGCCGAGTACCTGAGCGTGTTCAAACGCCCCCGTGTGGGCGTGCTGACCACCGGCAGCGAGTTGGTGATGCCTGGCCAGCCTCTGCCCCCTGGCGCCATCTACAACAGCAACCGTCACACCCTGCGTAGCCTGGTGCAGGCCACCGGCGCCCAGAGCAGCGATCTGGGCGTGGTGCCCGATGACCTGGCCGCCACCCGCGCCGCGCTGCGCGAGGCGGCGCGCCATCACGATCTGGTCATCACCAGCGGTGGCGTGTCCGTGGGGGAAGAAGACCACCTGCGTGTCGCCGTGGCGGCCGAGGGCGGGCTGGACTTCTGGGCCCTGGCCATCAAGCCCGGCAAGCCCTTCGTGCTGGGGTGGCTGAACCGCGATGACGGCAGCCGGGCCCTGTACATGGGTCTGCCAGGCAACCCGGTGGCCAGCTTCGTGACCTTCCTGCTGCTGGTGCGCCCGGTGCTGGGCGTGCTGGCCGGCGAGGCCTGGACGCTGCCCAAGGCGCTGCCGTTGCGTGCCGATTTCAGCTGGGCCAAGCCCGACAAGCGCCGCGAGTTCCTGCGCGCACGCCTGAACGAGCAGGGGGGGCTGAGCCTGTTCCCGCACCAGGGCTCGGGCGTGCTGACCTCGGCCGCGTGGGCTGGCGGCCTGATCGACCTGCAGCCCGGCCAGACCGTGGCCCCGGGTGACCCTGTGCCTTTCGTGCCCTTGGCACAATGGCTGCAACCCTCGGGCACGCAGAGCCAGGGTTGATGAGAAAGCCGTCATGAAGATCACCGTCCGCTACTTCGCCCGGATCCGCGAGGCCCTGGGCCCCGGCGAAGACCTGGCTTTCGGCGCCGATGCGCCGGTCACCGTGGGTGCCTTGCGCGATTGGCTGGCCGGCCGCTCACCCGGCCACCAGGCCGCACTCAACGGCGACCGTGCCGTGCGCGCCGCCTGCGACCAGGTGATGTGCGACGACGACGAGGCGCTGCGCGACGGCGCCGAGGTGGCCTTCTTCCCGCCCGTCACCGGAGGGTGAACATGGCCGGTGACACCCGCCCCGCCGCACCGCACCGCCACGTGGCCGTGCAGGAGGCCGATTTCGACCTGGGGGCGGAAGTTGCGGCCCTGCGCGAGGGCGACATGGGCATCGGCGCCGTGGCCAGTTTCGTAGGCACGGTGCGGGAATGGCGCGGCGTGCCT
The DNA here is from genome assembly GCF_049274795.1 of Aquabacterium sp. Classification (GTDB taxonomy): domain Bacteria; phylum Pseudomonadota; class Gammaproteobacteria; order Burkholderiales; family Burkholderiaceae_C; genus Aquabacterium. The sequence goes on along the minus strand of NZ_JBASTH010000099.1, from coordinate 51,778 downwards.
CACATGCCGGCCGATCACGGCAAGCCTTACACTGAGGCTCCGACGGGCCCCAGCCTTGTGCTGGAGCACTACCCCGGCATGACCGAACGCACCATCGAGGCCATGGTCGACGAGGCGATCCGGCGCTTCGAACTGCGTGGCGCCCGGGTGATCCACCGCGTCGGCCCGCTCGCGTTGGGCGACCAGATCGTGCTGGTCTGCGTGAGCGCCCCGCACCGGCGCGCGGCCTTCGAGGGCTGCGAATTCCTGATGGATTGGCTCAAGACCCAGGCCCCCTTCTGGAAGAAGGAGGTTTCCGCGCAGGGCAGTGAATGGGTGGACGCGCGCGAGCAGGACGACGCGGCCCTGGCGCGCTGGGGCGAGGTGCCCGATGCCGTGGCCAATATGGCGCAGGCAGGTTCGACGGCCTCCATGGCTGCCCCCGACCCTCGTCATCAGGCAGCGAAGGAACAAGGCGCATGATTTCCCTGTGGTTTGCGGTGTATGTGGCGGCCGGTGCCGTGGTCGGGGCCCTGGCGCGCTGGATGGCTGCCGTGTGGCTCAACCCGCTGTGGCTGGGTTTTCCGCTGGGCACGCTGCTGGTTAACGTGGTGGGTGGCTTCCTCGTCGGCATCGCCTACGTGGTCTTCGGGCGTCAGCCCAACGAGGCCGCGCGCCTGCTGCTGGTGACCGGCTTCTTGGGGGGGCTGACCACCTTCTCGTCGTTCTCGATGGAGTCGCTGGCGCTGTTGGAGAAGGGCCGCTGGCCGTTGGCGCTGGCCCATACCCTGGTCCACGTGGTGGGGGCGCTGGCCTGTGCTGCGCTGGGCGCCCGGCTGGCGCGCAGTTGGCTGGGCTGAGGTGGACGCGGCGCAACGCTTTGCGTGTTTCATCTCGCGGTAAATCCGCATGGCGCACAGCGGCGCCAGCCTGCAAGATGTGAGGCATAGTCGGGTCTGATAAGACAGACAGGCGGCAACCTTACAAGACGGGCATGCTGGTTGTAGACATCCTTACTTGCTATGCGGTGGCGGGCATCGGCGCCGTGGTGGGCCTGGGCCTGATGAGCTTCATCCAGACCGACCAGCCGCGCTTGCTGCAGACCCTGAACATCTACCGCTGGGCCTTTGCCTCGGTGTCGGTGATGTCCATCATCCTGTTCGCGCCGCACGAGCAGGTGCCGGCGCTGACCAAGGCGCTGATCGGCTTCGCGGGCATGGGCGTGTGCCTGATGGCCTGGGCCTTCCGGCAGCTCAACGGGCGCCGCACGCATCCTTATCTGGGCGCTGGCATCACCCTGGTGGTGGGCGTATTGCTGTGGGCGGCGGCGCTGCTGCCCGAGGCCGATTACGTGCGCTGCGTGGCCGTCATCTTCGCGGTGGTGAGCGTGGCGATGGCGGTGGACCAGGGCTGGCTGATCGTGCACAACGTGCGGGGCCATGTGAGCGAGTTGAGCCTGATGGTGGTGGCACTGGCTTTTGCGCTGCACTGGCTGGTGGTTGTGTACCACGCCTTCACGGTGCCGGGGCCTTATCCGCCGGACTGGCTGCACGGGCCCGAGTGGCTGCGGCCGGTGAGCGGCATCGGCGTGGCGCTGCTGCCGCTGGCCGTGGCGGCGCTGGCGTTCTCGACGATCAATGCGCGGCTAAGCCAGCAGTTGCGGGCGCGGGCGTTGTCCGATGATTTGACGGGCGCCTTGTCCAGGCGGGGGCTGCGTGAACTGGGTGAGCGGATGCTGGCGCTGCAGCAGTACCAGTCCAGCCAGATCGCGGTGCTGATGATGGACCTGGACCATTTCAAGGCGGTGAATGACCGCTACGGGCACCTGATCGGGGATGACGTGCTGCGGCACGTGACGCAGGTGATCCGCGACCGCTTGCGTGACGATGCCTTGCTGGCCCGGTACGGCGGGGAAGAGTTCACGGTGCTGCTGCCGGTCAAGAGCGCGCAGGAGGCCTATGGGGTGGCGGAGCGGCTGCGCAAGGCGGTCGAGATGAATCCGTGCGAGACCAAGGTGGGGCCGATCCGGATCACGATCAGCATCGGGGTGAGTTTCCACAGCCCGACGACGTCGCTGGAAGAGGATCTGGCGAAGGCGGATGGGCGGCTGTATGCGGCCAAGAACAATGGGCGCAATCGGGTGGAGTTTGCGGAGGTTTGAGTTGCTCCGGGGCTGACGGGTGGCCCCGGGGGTGCTTCGAGTGGGGTGGTCATCGCCCCTGGCGATGACTTCCCTGCGATGCTCGCGGCAAGGTGGGGTCGCAGAACTCGCTACGCGGCCTGAGGCCGCGTAGCTCAAACAACTGTGGCCAGTCAGATGAACGAAGCATGTGCTCCGCACATGTCCACCTCGCCGCTGCGCTTCTCGGCACCCCACAGGCGCACCCCCAGGGCCACCCGTCAGCCCCTACGACAACCACCGCGGTGGCGGGGAGGGAAGCAAAAGGCTGGTCCGCCAGGCTTTTTGCCTTGCGCTTCGCCTTCTGAACTCGGGTTGCCGAGTGGTGAGGCCTCGCGGCGCGACGCTTTTTGGGGCAACGGCCAAGCTCGGAACTCGGGGTGGCGGGCCCGGAGCCCTGGCCGCAAGGCTCTGAGGCTTGCCACGCGAAGTACAGGTGCCGCAGCCGTGCGCCGCATAACCCCGCCCGCAAGGCTTTTCGCTTTGCGCGCAGGCCTTTTCTCTGCAACGCCCGAGCTCCCCAACCCGACGCGAAGGCCTCACCACTCGGCGACCCGAGCAAAACCTGTTGCACGCGGAGCCCCCGAACCTTGCCGCTCAGTCCAAACACCCTCCGCCCCCACTGAGCGCCAACCACCCGCGAACGCCCCCAACCCAAAACAAAACCTTGACTCAACGCAACAACCCGCCCCACTTGAAATCCCCCACCCCGAGCCCATTTCAGTACACAGTTCAATATCTCTTGCGGCCCCTGGGCACCAACCTGAAGCCAAGCCCCGGCCGCCCTCAGGAGCCCTCATGCGACTCGATAAGCTCACCACCAAATTCCAGGAAGCGCTCACCGAGGCCCAAAGCCTGGCGGTGACCCGCGACAACCCCTACATCGAACCCGCCCACATCCTGCTGGCCATGCTCCAGCAGGACGACGGCCCCAAGGCCCTGCTCGAACGCGCCGGCGTGAAGGTGCAGGCACTGGCCACCGGCCTCACCAAACAGATCGACAAGCTGCCTCAGGTGCAGGGCGCCGACCAGGTGCAGGCCGGCCGCGACACCGTCAGCCTGCTGCAGGGCGCCGAGAAGGAAGCCCACAAGCAGGGTGATCCGTACATCGCCAGCGAGATGTTCCTGCTGGCGCTCAGCGACCACAAAGGCGAAACCGGCGAACTGGCCCGCGATTTCGGCCTGACCCGCAAGGCGCTCGAAGCCGCCGTCAAGGCCGTGCGCGGCGACCAGAAGGTCGACAACCCCGAGGCCGAAGGCCAGCGCGAATCGCTCAAGAAGTACACGCTGGACCTGACCGAGCGCGCCCGCCAGGGCAAGCTCGACCCGGTCATCGGCCGTGACGAAGAGATCCGCCGCGCCATCCAGGTGCTGCAACGCCGCAGCAAGAACAACCCCGTGCTGATCGGCGAGCCCGGTGTGGGCAAGACCGCCATCGTCGAAGGCCTAGCGCAGCGCATCGTCGCGGGCGAGGTGCCCGATTCGCTCAAGAGCAAGCGCGTGCTGGTGCTGGACATGGCCCTGCTGCTGGCCGGCGCCAAGTACCGTGGTGATTTCGAAGAGCGCCTGAAAGGCGTGCTGAAAGAAGTGGCCAAGGACGAAGGCCAGACCATCATGTTCATCGACGAGATCCACACCATGGTCGGTGCGGGCAAGGCCGATGGCGCGATGGACGCGGGCAACATGCTCAAGCCGGCCCTGGCGCGCGGCGAGCTGCACTGCATCGGCGCGACCACGCTCGATGAATACCGCAAGTACATCGAGAAGGACGCCGCCCTGGAGCGCCGCTTCCAGAAGATCCTGGTGGGCGAGCCCACCGTGGAGGCCACCATCGCCATCCTGCGCGGCCTGCAGGAAAAGTACGAGGTGCACCATGGCGTCGAGATCACCGACCCGGCCATCGTGGCCGCGGCCGAGCTGTCCAACCGCTACATCACCGACCGCTTCCTGCCTGACAAGGCCATCGACCTGATCGACGAGGCCGCGGCCAAGATCAAGATCGAGATCGACTCCAAGCCCGAGGCGCTGGACCGGCTGGACCGCCGCGTCATCCAGCTCAAGATCGAGCGCGAGGCCGTCAAGCGCGAGAAGGACGAAGCCTCCATCAAGCGCCTGGGCCTGATCGAGGACGAGATCAAGAAGCTCGAGCGCGAGGTCTCCGATCTGGAGGACATCTGGAAGGCAGAGAAGGCCCAGGCCCAGGGCTCCGCGCACGTGAAGGAAGAAATCGACCGCATCCGCTTCCAGATCGAGGAGTTCAAGCGCAAGGGCGATTTCAACAAGGTGGCCGAGCTGCAATACGGCAAGCTGCCCGATCTGGAGAAGCGCCTGAAGGAAGCGCAGGACAAGGAGAACGCCAAGGGCAAGGACGCGAGCAAGCCCACGCTGCTGCGCACCCAGGTCGGTGCCGAAGAGATCGCGGAGGTGGTGGCGCGCGCCACCGGCATCCCCGTGTCCAAGTTGATGCAGGGCGAGCGCGACAAGCTGCTCACGATGGAAGACAAGCTGCACGAGCGCGTCGTGGGCCAGCACGAGGCCATCGTGGCCGTGTCCGATGCTATCCGCCGCTCGCGTGCAGGCCTGTCGGATCCGAACCGCCCGTATGGCTCCTTCCTGTTCCTGGGCCCGACCGGCGTGGGCAAGACCGAGCTGTGCAAGGCGCTGGCCGGCTTCCTGTTCGACAGCGAGGAGCACCTGATCCGCATCGACATGAGCGAGTTCATGGAGAAGCACTCGGTGAGCCGCCTGATCGGCGCGCCCCCGGGCTACGTGGGCTATGAAGAAGGCGGCACGCTGACGGAAGCGGTGCGCCGCAAGCCCTACAGCGTGGTGCTGCTCGACGAGGTCGAGAAGGCCCACCCCGATGTCTTCAACGTGCTGCTGCAGGTGCTGGACGATGGCCGCCTGACCGACGGACAGGGCCGCACCGTGGACTTCAAGAACACCGTGATCGTGATGACCAGCAACCTGGGCTCGCACCAGATCATGCAGATGGCGGGGCAGCCCTCAGCCGACATCAAGGACGCGGTGTGGGTGGAGGTGAAGCAGCACTTCCGCCCCGAGTTCCTCAACCGCATCGACGAGGTGGTGGTGTTCCACGCGCTGGACCAGGCCAACATCGAATCCATCGCGAAGATCCAGCTCAAGGGCCTTGAAAAGCGCCTGGAGCAGATGGAGATGAAGCTGGACGTGTCGCCGCAGGCCTTGGTGGAGTTGGCCAAGGCGGGCTTCGATCCGGTGTTCGGTGCGCGGCCGCTCAAGCGAGCCATCCAGCAGCGCATCGAGAACCCGGTGGCCAAGCTGATCCTGCAGGGCAAGTTCGGCCCGAAGGACGTGATCCCGGTGGTGGCCGATGGCGAAGGCAACTTCGAGTTCGGGCGAACGGTGCACTGAGCCGGGCTGCGGGCGGTCGGTGTCCGCCTTGGAAAAAAGCCCCTGTCCGGTTCGCCTGGCAGGGGCTTCGTATTTGGCGATAGCGTTTCAGCGCTTGCGGCGCGCGTGCCAGGCCAGCGCCGCGATCCCCAGTGCCATCAGGCCCATGGTGCCCGGTTCGGGCACGCTGCTCACTGGCGCCAGGTTTTTCAGGCTGTCCAGCGGGAGGATTCGGCCGTCTGACAGGGTGGCCATCAGGGTCTTGGTCTTCATGTCGATGCTGGTGCTGACGATGGTGTAGGACGGCGAGGCGCTGGCGCTCCCAGTCCCTGAGCCATTGCCACCAGCGGGCTGAATGGCATCTATCAACGAGCCTGAGTATCCCAGCGATCCGTTTTGAGCCGATGCTGCGAAAGAGGCCGCAAGCAGTGCTGCGGCGATGATGGTGCGCATGGATGTCCTTCCTGAAGCGGGCTTTTACTATTTGTAAAGTATACGCAGTTCAAGTGGTTCGGCCTGGACGAGGCGCCACCCCTTGTCTTCTGTGCAGTGCCTAGGCGGTGTTGCAGGCCATGATGCCTTTGGGCGTGCGATCAAGATGTACTTGGTTGAATCCGACGGGGTAGCACTGCCATTGAGGCAAGTCACCGGGATGAACCCTTTGCCATGTTGACGTGAGGCTGAACCACCCCGCGTGGTCAGTCGTTCGCGCGCGACAACACCCGTGCCCGAGGGGGATGATGCGCAGTGACTCGCTGTGACTGTTTGTGAAAATTGTGTGGCCGGATTCCCCGGCTTTCGCTTTTCATCCATCAGGGAGATTTCCATGATCCGTTTCTCGACGGTGGCGCTCGCGTGCGTCTTCGCATTTGCTAACTCTTCGGCCATGGCGGCCTCGCAGGCTTCGGCCACGATCGGCAATCTGTCGTTCACGCTGGTCGATCTCGACCCATTTGACAACCTCACCCCCTCGCTCAGCTTCCTGACGAGCAATGGCAGCACGGCCCTGTCGGTGAGCGCGGGTGATACCGTTCTTGGTGAGTCCGAAGCTGCATCGCGCACCCGTGCAGGTACCTTCTCGTTCAGCAAAGAATTTCTGGCTGAGTTGACGAACGCCAGCGCTACCGCCACGGTAGGCAGCACTCAATTGAGTGCTCAAGGCGTGGCCAATGGCCAGGGCACGTCGTTCAATGCTGGCGCATCGACGGGTGGCATCAGTTCGTATTACAGCAACGGTCCGCTGACGATCTCGATCTCGGCCAACACCGCGCTGCTGATCAAAGCTGACGTGAGCCTGTCGGCCGCAGCCAGCAATGCCACCTGCAACCCCTATTACTACTACTGCGGTGTCTCTGACCAGGCCACGGCCACGGGCTCCATCTCTCTGGCCTACAACTACGTGGGTGATGGCGCTTCGGTGTCCTACAACCAGACCATCAGCAAGAGCATCACTGCGACCGCGACCACTGGTTACACCACCGGCAACTGGGTGTACGACCCGTACTACGGCAGCTACCAGTACGTCTATACGACCACCCCTGGCACCGACGAGGTCAAGAGCCTGACGGACGTGCTGACCGGCAAGTTCGTGAACATGAGCAGCAGCACCCAGTTTGCATCGCTGGGCCTGTCGGTGTCCGTGAACGGCAATGCCACCACGGCTGCCGTGCCGGAAGCCGGCGCACTGGGCATGGCTGCTGCAGGCTTGGTCGTGGCAGGCGCGCTGGCCAATCGCTCGGTCACCGCCGTGCCTGAGGCTGACAGCTCGCTGATGACCCTGGCTGGCCTGGGCATCATCGTCGGCCTGATGCGCCGCCGCCGTTCGATCTGAACGAGTTCATGCCCGGGCACGGTGAGTGGCTCGGGCGCTGCCTGGTGGCGTTCAACGCGACCGGGGGGTGATCCGCCGTGTACCGCCGATGGGCATCACGAAGAAGCGCTGTTCGTTAATCCTGTTGGCGGCCAGCGCTTTTTTCAAGGCCTTCGGCGGTTCATCCAATGCCTCATTGGTCAGCTGGAAAGTGCCCCAATGCACCCCCAGCGCCTGCTTGGCACCCAGGTCCTTGAAGATCTGCACGGATTCGGCCGGGTTGCAGTGCTGGTCTTTCATGAACCAGCGTGGCTCATAGGCGCCGATGGGCAGCAGGGCCATGTCGAAGCCTCCGCCAAGGCCCGGTGCGTGGTCGATGGCGAAGTGCTGGCGGATGTCTGCGAAGTCTTTGGAATAGGCGGTGTCCCCTGCAAAGAACAGGTGGCAATCGGGCGAGAGCACGGCAAAGCCTCCCCACAGGCTGCACAAGGCATCCGTGGCCGTGCGGGCCGACCAGTGCTGCGCAGGCGTCAGCACCACGGGAATGCGGTGGTGGTGCCCGGTGGCCTGGATCAGGTGGCGATCCCACCAATCGAGCTCGACCACGCCGTGGATGCCATGGCGCGCAAACCAGGCCTGGTGGCCCAAGGGCGTGATGAACAGGGGCGGGCAGCCGGCCTGGCGTGCCAATGCCAGCAGCGAGCCTTCGTCCATGTGGTCATAGTGGTTGTGAGACAGCAGCACCACGTCGATGTGGGGCAACTGCTCCAGGCGCAGGCCTGGTGGCGTGTGGCGGCGCGGGCCGGCCCACTGCACCGGAAAGCAGCGCTCCGAAAACACCGGGTCGGTCAAAAAGTTCAGGCCACCGATCTGCGCCAGCACGGTGATATGCCCCACCCAGGTGATGGCGGGTGCCATGGCTTTGCCCGCTTTGGCGTTGGCGTGGATGAAGGCCAGATCGGGCTCGACCACGGGGATGGGATCCTTGGGCGGCGTGGGCTCGCCCTTGCGCCAGGCCTCCCAGCGCCAACGCAGCAACTCATGCCAGCGCTTTTCCCGAAACTCCAGGTAGTTGTTCTGGAAGCCTCCGGGGCGGTGATGCGGCTTGGTTGGGTCGAAGTAGGGATTCTTCTTCATGGGCCCCATCGTAACGAACGGCGGTGTGCCCAGGGCCGGGCACATGGGTTGCCTGACAAAGGCCTCGCCACGCATGAGGCGAAGAATGGAGCACCCCTATGAAAAAAACCTGGATCCTGGTGGCTGACGAAGCCATCGCACGTGTGCTGGAAGTCGATGACCGCATCCTCAAGCCAGTCGAAGAATTGACCGATCCTGATGCCCATGCCAAGGCGGCAGAGATGCGCCACGATGCCCGTGGGCGGCGTGGCAACAGCACCACCACCTCGGCAGGCGAGGCAGAGCTTCACCAAGAGGCGCAGCGCTTCGCCAAGCAGGTGGCACAAAGGCTGGCGCAGCATCATCAGCAGGGTCGCTTCACGTCGCTGAAGGTGGCGGCGGCGCCTCGTTTCCTGGGTTACTTGCGGCAATCATGGAGCCCGCAGGTGGCTGAAGTGATCAATGACGAGCTTGACAAGGATCTGCTGAAGGCCGATCTCGATGAGCTCGAAAGGCGCTTTTTGCCGGCTCACGCCTGATAAGCCGCAACCCTGGCCGTTGCAGCGCAGGGCATAAAAAACCGGCCAGAGATGGCCGGTTTTTCTGTGAGCAGCCTGGGCGTCAGGCCACAGCCACGGGGATCTTGCCGATCTTGGCCTGCCAGATCTTCGGCCCTTCGATGTGTGCGCTGGTGCCGCCGGCGTCCACGGCCACGGTCACAGGCATGTCCACCACGTCGAACTCATAGATGGCTTCCATGCCCAGGTCGGCGAAGCCCACCACCTTGGCGCCCTTGATGGCTTTGGACACCAGGTAGGCGCTGCCACCCACGGCCATCAGGTAGGCCGACTTGTGCTTCTTGATCGACTCGATGGCGATGGGGCCGCGTTCGGCCTTGCCCACCATGGAGATCAGGCCAGTCTTCTCCAGCATCATGTCGGTGAACTTGTCCATGCGGGTGGCGGTGGTGGGGCCGGCAGGGCCGACCACCTCGTCGCGCACCGGATCAACCGGGCCCACGTAGTAGATGACGCGGTTGGTGAAATCGACCGGCAGTTGCTCGCCCTTGGCCAGCATGTCCTGGATGCGCTTGTGCGCGGCATCGCGGCCCGTCAGCATCTTGCCGTTGAGCAGCAGGGTGTCGCCGGGCTTCCAGCTGGCCACTTCGGCCGGTGTCAGCGTGTTCAGGTCGACGCGCTTGGACTTGTTGTAGTCAGGGGCCCAGTGCACGTTGGGCCACAGGTCCAGGCTGGGCGGATCCAGGTAGACGGGGCCGCTGCCGTCCATCACGAAGTGGGCGTGGCGGGTGGCCGCGCAGTTCGGGATCATGGCGATGGGCTTGGAGGCCGCGTGCGTCGGGTAGGTCTTGATCTTCACGTCCAGCACGGTGGTCAGGCCGCCCAGGCCTTGGGCGCCGATGCCCAGAGCGTTGACCTTCTCGTACAGCTCGATGCGCATCTCTTCGAGCTTGTTTTGCGGGCCGCGCTCCAGCAGTTCGTACATGTCGATGTCGTCCATCAACGATTCCTTGGCCAGCAAAGCCGCTTTTTCAGCGGTGCCGCCCACGCCGATGCCCAGCATGCCGGGCGGGCACCAGCCGGCGCCCATGGTCGGCACGGTCTTGAGCACCCAGTCGACGATGTTGTCCGACGGGTTGAGCATGTAGACCTTGGACTTGTTCTCCGAGCCGCCGCCCTTGGCCGCGACCGTCACATCGACCGTGTCACCGGGCACCAGTTCCATGAAGACCACGGCAGGCGTGTTGTCCTTGGTGTTCTTGCGTTCGAAGATGGGGTCGGACAGCACCGAGGCGCGCAGCTTGTTGTCCGGGTTGTTGTAGCCACGGCGCACGCCTTCGTCCACCGCATCTTGAATGCTGCGGGCGCCGAAGCCTTCCCACTTCACGCCCATCCCGATCTTCAGGAAGACGTTGACGATGCCGGTGTCCTGGCAGATCGGGCGACGGCCCTCGGCGCACATGCGCGAGTTGGTCAGGATCTGCGCGATCGCGTCCTTGGCGGCCGGCGATTCCTCGCGCTCGTAGGCGCGGGCCAGGTGGGCGATGTAGTCGGCCGGGTGGTAGTAGCTGATGTACTGCAGGGCGGCAGCGACGGATTCGACGAGGTCGTCGTGGCGGATGGTCGTCATGGTGGGCTTGGGCTTTTGGCTTGGGCTGGGGGCACCCTTGGGGCAGGGTGGTTGGGTGACGGCGGGCATTTTACCGCGCATGGTCTGGCCATGGGGGCTCGGGTTCCGTGTGTCGCCTCTGGTTCAGCGGGGGCGGCGCCCGGCTGACACATCCCGGAAAATCAGTCAGGCAGCAAGGTGGCGGTGTCGCGCACAGTGGCCGGGTTCTGCGGGCCCAGGCCGGCCATGCTCACCATGGGCGCCAGGGTGGTGCAGGTGCGGTTGCGGCCCTGGGCCTTGGCGGCGTACAGGCGCTGGTCGGCCTGGTCCACCAGCTTTTCCAGCGCCAGGCCATCGTCGCAGGCGGCCAGCCCGCACGAGAAAGTCACGCGCAGGCGGGGCACGCTGGCCGACATGGTGGTGCGGCCCATCTCCAGCCTTGCACGTTCGATCCCCAGGGCGGCCGCTTCCATGTCGCTGTCGTTGAGCAGGATCAGGAACTCCTCGCCGCCCCAGCGGGCCACGACATCGGTGTCGCGCAGCCCGGCCTTGAGCGCCTGCGCCACGTTGCGCAGCACCTCGTCGCCCACGCCGTGTCCGTGCGTGTCGTTGATGGCCTTGAAATGGTCCAGGTCGATCAGGGCGATGCAGGCGGGCGATCCAGAGCGTGCGCCCAGCTTGATCTGCTGATGGAGCAGTTCCGTCATGCGGCGGCGGTTGACCAGGCCGGTCAGCTCGTCGCGCGTGGCCAGCATCTGGATGCGCTCCAGCGCTTCGGCCAGGTCGTTCTTGCGGCGCATCAGCGAGTTGCGCAACAGGCCCAGTTGGTGTGCCAGCCAAGACATCACTGTCAGCACCACGATCATCACGCCGAAGGTCACTACCTGCAGCTTGAGCTGGCCCGGATCGGTCTCCGTGCGGGCCACGGCCAGCATCGACACGGAGAACGCCACGGCCGCAAAGGCGCTGATGCGCGCCACCTGCGAAGGCGTGATCACGAACATGCCGAACATCTCCAGCGTGACCAGCAGCGTGAGCGCCAGGCCGCGGCCGATGCCGCCCAGGTAGTAGCCAAAGGCCAGGAACACCACGCACACCAGCAGCTTGGGCTCGGTCATGGTGCGGTCGCGCATGTTCATGTTCAGGCCCGAGCGCGTCATCAGGTAGAAGCCGAGCACGGTGGCGGTGGCCAGCCAAGTCATCCAGCGCGCGGCCACGGCATCGATCAGGCCCAGGGAGGCGCCGTACTCCAGCGCCGCGATGCCGGACAGGGCGCACACGCACGCGATCAGGAAGCGCAGGATGAAGACGCGCTGGGCCGGATCCCCCGACAGCAGCCATTGCACGGCGGATCGCCAGCGCAGCAGGCGCAGGCGCCCGGTGGCCCAGGCGGGCAGCAGGCAGGCCAGTATCAGCGCGGCCAGGGCCATCAACAGCGGGATGCCCATGGGCCGGTGCAGCCCCCACGCCAGCAGCAGGCCGCCCACCACGGCCGAGGCGATCAGGCCGCCGAGGCGCAAGCCACGGCCTCTGAGGTGCGTGCAGGCCATCAAGGCCGCAGGCAGCACGCACACGGCCAGCCACAGGCGATCTTGCTCGCGCGCCAGTGCGGTCACGCCTACCAGCAAGGCGATGCTGATCAAGCTGAGCGGCCCGAACAGCGCCGGGTCAAAACGATGCAGAGGAAAGCCCCGCCGGGCCATGATGGGCAGCATGGCGCCCAGTGCCACGGTGAGCGCGATCACACCCAGCAAGGCCTCCCAGGGCAGGAGGTGCTGGCTAGCCGCGGCGGCCAACAGCAGCCAGACCACGCCGTGATGCGCCAGGGCATGGGCCAGCAGACCACGCACCACATGGCGGCGTTGGTTGGTGCTGGAGGCGGATGGCGTGACTGCCTTGTCCATCGTTACGGCTGGTGTTTCGATGGCTCCAGGTACGTAATGGAGCCTTATGGCGCCATTGTCCGTGAAGGGGCTGACCTGCGCGTCAGGGGCGATGCGAGGTTTTCAGGCGCCGATGCCAACTATGCACGGCGCAGGCCGCTATGGTGCCTGGCTTGTGCTTGACAAGGGGCAAACAGCCGTTTCAATCCCGCGCGCAATCCTGCACGACTGGGGCTGTGGGCCGGGGCCACAGCAGCCACACCACCACGTAGCCCAGCACAGCGGTGACGCTGGCCATCACGGCCAGGCCCGTGAGCAGCGGGGCGCCCATGGCCCCGGCCCATTGCACCGCCTGCGCGAACCAGGTGGTGGCGCTTTGCAGCGTGTCGATGGCTTCAGCTCGGGCGGGCAGCAAGTAGCCGCCGATCTGGTAGGCCAGCCAGTAGATGGGCGTGACCGTGAGCGGATTGGTCACCAGCGTGCACGCGGCACTGACCGGCACATGGCCGCGCAGCAGCACCGCCCCGGCGATGGCGAACAGGAACTGCGCCACCGGCAGCAGCAGGCCGATGAACAGGCCCACCGCCACACCCCGTGCCACGCTGCCGCGGTTCAGGTCCCACAGGCTGTCGTCGCTCAGGTAGGGGCGCACCGGCCGCAGCCAGCGAGAGGCCAGGATCTGGTCTCTCTCAGGCATCCAACGGCGTTTCGGTTGGCTCATGGGGCTCGGTGGTTCAGTTGCTCGGTTCAGGCTGCGGATGCGGGTTCTGCAACAGTCGATCGGTGGCGGCGATGGCCAGGGCCGACAACAGGAAGGTCACGTGGATCAGCGTCTGCGCGATCAGCACCCGGTCAGTGTAGTTGCCGGCGTTGATGAAGGTTTTCAAGAGATGGATCGACGAGATGCCAATGATGGCCGTGGCCAGCTTGACTTTCAAGACCGAAGCATTGACGTGGCTGAGCCACTCGGGCTGATCGGGGTGGTCTTCGAGGTTCATGCGTGAAACGAACGTTTCATAGCCGCCCACGATCACCATGATCAGCAGGTTGGAAATCATCACCACGTCGATCAGGCCAAGCACCACCAGCATGATGGTGGTCTCAGTAAGGTGGTTGGGCCCTTCGGAGGCCTTCTGGCCTGTGGCCGCGATGATGGCTTCCAGCGCATGCTGGTTGCCGAACGCGGCTTCGATCAGGTGAACGAGCTCCACCCAGAAGTGGTACACATAAACCGCCTGTGCCAGGATCAATCCGATGTAGAGCGGAAGTTGCAGCCAGCGGCTGGCGAAGATGATGGAGGGGAGGGGGCCGAGTTTGGCGCGTGGGTTGGACATGTGTCAGATTGGTGCAGGGATACTACGTAGCAGCAAATTCTAAAGTTACGGGAAAGTTCCGGCTGAACGGGGCTTGCATGCATGACGCGCAACCCCGGTCTTTTGACCAGAGCGCCACAAGCGCTGCAGCAGCTTCGGAGTGACCAACAGATGACAACCGGCACCATCCAGCACGACACCCCTCACCACGCCAACACCGTTCCCGTTCCCGCGGATTTCGCCCGCAATGCCCACATCGGCAGCCGTGCCGCGTATGACGCGCTGTGTGCCAAGGCGCAGGCTAACTATGAAGGCTACTGGGCTGACCTGGCCCGCGATCTGGTCAGCTGGAAACAACCCTTCAACGAAGTGCTCGACGAGCGCAACGCCCCCTTCTACCGCTGGTTCGCCGACGGCACGCTCAACGTGTCGTACAACTGCCTGGACCGCCACGTCGACAATGGTCTGGGCGACAAAACCGCCATCATCTTCGAGGCCGATGACGGTACCGTGACCCGCCACACCTACAAGCAGCTGCTTGAAAAGGTGTCCCAACTGGCCAATGCGCTCAAGGCGCAGGGCGTGCAAAAAGGCGACCGCGTCGTCATCTACCTGCCCATGTCGGTCGAAGGCGTGATCGCCATGCAGGCCTGCGCCCGCATTGGCGCCACGCACTCGGTGGTGTTCGGCGGCTTCTCGGCCCAGAGCCTGCGCGATCGCGTCGAAGACGCCGGCGCCGTGCTCATCATCACCGCCGATGAACAGCAGCGGGGCGGCAAGAGCCTGCCGCTCAAGGCCATCGTCGACGAGGCCATCAGCCTGGGTGGCTGCGACAGCGTGCGCCGCGTCATCGTCTACAAGCGCACCGGCGGCCATGTGGCCTTCAATGCCGGCCGCGACGTGTGGCTGCACGACGTGATGGCCGCTGAGTCCACCACCTGCGAGCCCGAGTGGGTTGATGCGGAACACCCGCTGTTCCTGCTCTACACCTCTGGCTCCACCGGCAAGCCCAAGGGCGTGCAGCACTGCACGGGCGGCTACCTGCTGCAGGCGGCGCTCACTACCAAATGGACGTTCGACCTCAAGCCCGACGACATCTTCTGGTGCACGGCCGACATCGGCTGGGTCACCGGCCACACCTACGTGGCCTACGGCCCGCTGGCCAACGGCGGCACGCAGATCGTGTTCGAAGGCGTGCCCACCTACCCAGATGCTGCCCGCTTCTGGCGCATGATCCAGGACCACAAGGTCACGATCTTCTACACGGCGCCCACCGCCATCCGCGCGCTGATCAAGGCGGCCGAGATCACGCCCGAGGTGCATCCGCGCAACTTCAACCTGACAAGCCTGCGTCTGCTGGGCACGGTGGGCGAGCCCATCAACCCCGCTGCGTGGGAGTGGTACCACCGCGAGATCGGTGGCGGTCGCTGCCCCATCGTCGACACCTTCTGGCAGACTGAGACCGGCGGCCACATGATCACGCCGCTGCCCGGCGCCCATGCACTCACGCCCGGTTCGTGCACCTTGCCCTTCCCTGGCATCGATGCCGCCGTGGTCGACGAGACCGGCAAGGAAGTGCCCTGGGGGCAGGGCGGCGTGCTGGTCGTGCGCAAGCCCTGGCCCGCGATGATCCGCACCATCTGGGGTGATCCGGAGCGCTTCAAGAAGAGCTACTACCCGGCCGATTTCGGCGGCAGCTACTACCTGGCGGGCGATGGCGCCATCCGCGATGCGGAGACGGGCTACTTCACCATCACCGGCCGCATCGACGACGTGCTGAACGTCTCGGGGCACCGCATGGGCACGATGGAGATCGAATCCGCCCTGGTGTCGCACCCGCTGGTGGCCGAGGCTGCCGTGGTGGGTCGCCCCGATGACCTCACTGGCGAGGCCATCTGCGCCTTCGTGGTGCTCAAGCGCCCTCGCCCCAGCGGTGAAGAGGCCAAGAAGCTCGCCGCCGAACTGCGCAACCACGTGGCCCAGGAGATCGGCCCGATCGCCAAGCCCAAGGACATCCGTTTCGGCGACAACCTGCCCAAGACGCGCTCCGGCAAGATCATGCGGCGATTGCTGCGCGTGATCGCCAAGGGAGACGCGGTCACCCAAGACACCAGCACGCTGGAGAACCCGGCCATCCTGGAGCAGCTGGCCCAGGCCAACTGACACGCGGCGAGGGGGATGGGCAGGGATGGCCTGCCTTGGTGGATACCCGGCCCGATTTTTCGGGTGATGGTCTGAATCGGCGGATACCCGTAGGGAAATCTGTGCGGTTTTGCCGGGGCTATCCGCATTCCCCCTCATTACATCTGTTCACAGACCCCCCTAACCTGGGGGTTGAGAAGGTCAAAAACCTTCGTCCTGCAACGATGAGGAGCTTCCAACATGGCTAACGCAGCAACCAACACGCCGATGACGGCGGAGGAGAAGAAGGTCATCTTCGCCTCCAGCCTCGGTACCGTCTTCGAGTGGTATGACTTCTACCTGTACGGGTCGCTCGCCGCGATCATCGCCAAACAGTTCTTCGCAGGGCTCGATCCCACGTCCGCCTTCATCTTCGCGCTGCTGGCCTTCGCGGCCGGTTTCATCGTGCGGCCTTTCGGCGCGCTGGTCTTCGGTCGCCTGGGCGACATGATCGGGCGCAAATACACCTTCCTCGTCACCATCTTGCTGATGGGTGCCTCTACCTTCCTGGTGGGCGTGCTGCCCAACTACAACTCGATCGGCGTGCTCGCCCCCGTGGTGCTGATCGTGCTGCGCATGCTGCAGGGCCTGGCCCTGGGTGGTGAGTACGGTGGTGCCGCCACCTATGTGGCCGAGCACGCACCGCACGGCCGCCGCGGTGCCTACACCGCCTGGATCCAGACCACCGCCACGCTGGGCCTGTTCCTGTCGCTGCTGGTGATCCTGGGCACCCGCACCATCACCGGTGAAGAGGCTTTTGCCGACTGGGGCTGGCGCATTCCGTTCATCGTTTCCGTGCTGCTGCTCGGCATCAGCGTGTGGATCCGGATGTCGATGAATGAATCGCCCGCCTTCAAGAAGATGAAGGCCGAGGGCAAGACCTCCAAGGCGCCGCTGTCCGAATCGTTCGGCCAGTGGAAGAACCTGAAGATCGTGATCCTGGCCCTGGTGGGTCTGGTCGCCGGCCAGGCCGTGGTCTGGTACACGGGCCAGTTCTATGCCCTGTTCTTCCTGACGCAGACGCTGAAGGTCGACGGTGCCACCGCCAACATCCTGGTCGCCATCTCGCTGCTGATCGCCACGCCGTTCTTCGTGGTGTTTGGCTCGCTGTCGGACAAGATTGGCCGCAAGCCCATCATCCTGGCAGGTTGCCTGATCGCTGCCGTCACCTACTTCCCGCTGTTCAAGGCGCTGACGGAAGCCGCCAACCCTGACCTGGCCCATGCCCAGGCCAACGCCCCGGTGACACTGATCGCCAACCAGTCGGAGTGCTCTTTCCAGTTCAACCCGACAGGCACCGCCAAGTTCACCAGCTCGTGCGACATCGCCAAGCAGGTGCTGGCCAGCAACTCGGTGAACTACGAGAACGTGGAGGGCGCCGGCATTGCCCAGATCAAGGTGGGCGAGAAGGCCATCGAGTCCTACAACTCCAAGGGCCTGCCTGCTGACGAAGCCAAGGCCAAGGACGCCGAGTTCAAGAAGGCCGTGACCACCGCCATCAAGGAAGCTGGCTACCCCGCCAAGGCCGACCCCGCCAAGCTGAACAAGCCGGTGGTGGTGGCGATCCTGACGCTGCTGGTGATCTACGTGACCATGGTGTACGGCCCGATCGCGGCCATGCTGGTGGAGATGTTCCCGACCCGCATCCGCTACACCTCGATGAGCCTGCCGTACCACATCGGTAACGGCTGGTTCGGCGGCCTGCTGCCCACCACGGCCTTCGCGATCGTGGCGCAGACCGGCAACATCTACAACGGCCTGTGGTACCCGATCATCGTGGCCCTGATCACCTTCGTGGTTGGCCTGCTGTTCGTGCGTGACACCAAGGACGTGGACATCTACGCCAACGATTGATCCTGCCCACGCGCACCGGCCTCATGCAGGTCGGTGCCATCAACAAAAAGCCCCGCACGAGCGGGGCTTTTTTCATGAGAGGGCAGGAAAGCTGCCCGGGGCTCACTTCAGGGTCAGGATCCACTTGACCAGTTGCTTGGCCTCAGCCTCGGAGACCTGGGGGTTGGCGGGCATGGGCATCGTGCCCCACA
The DNA here is from genome assembly GCF_049274795.1 of Aquabacterium sp. Lineage (GTDB taxonomy): Bacteria > Pseudomonadota > Gammaproteobacteria > Burkholderiales > Burkholderiaceae_C > Aquabacterium. The sequence continues at coordinate 33,773 of NZ_JBASTH010000099.1, read as the reverse complement.
CCCCGCCGCCGCCCTTGAGCACCTTGGTGGCAAGCTGGGCATCGGCGCCCTTCTTGCCGGCGTATTTCTTGGAAATGTCCGTGAAGGAAGGGCCAACCACCTTCTTGTCGACCTGGTGGCAGGCCATGCAGGCCTTGCTCTGGGCCAGTTGCTGGTTGGCGTGAGCGGGCAGGCTCAGGGTGGACAACAGGGCAGTGCCGACCAACAGCGGGGACAGCAGCAGTCTCATGGGGGGACGTCCTTTCAGTTCTAGGGGCTGCATTGAATGCAGACCGACTTTATAAACGTTTATCTGGGCTGTGACGGTTGACAGACGGTGTTCCAATGGAGCCCAGGTAACCCTTATTCGAGGGAGTGGTGTTATGTGGTTTGTCGTGATTGGCGTGGCCTTGATGGTCATGAACATCGCAGGGATCGGTCCTGTCGCGGAGTGGACCTGGAAGTGGGACGGCGATCTCTGGAAGTTTCTGCTGCCGTTCGGCTTGGCCATCTTGTGGTGGTTCTGGGCTGACACGTCCGGCTGGACGCAGCGCAAGGCCATGGAGAAGGTCGATGCCAAGCGGGATGCGCGTCGTGACAAGGCACTCGACGCCCTGGGCATGGGCCCCAAAAAGTCCAAGCGCTGAAGCCTGGGCTGAGGGGGCGGCCTGGCGCCCAGTGAAAAAGGCTGCACGTGGTGCAGCCTTTTGCTTTTGGCTGCGTCAGCGCTCGATCCTGTCCAGCACGGCACCCGAGCTGGCGCTGGAAGCGTTGAACGCGAACTTGGCCAGCACGCCCCGGGTGTAGCGGGGGGCGGGGGGCTTCCAGGTGGCGCGACGGCGGGCCAGTTCATCATCTGGCACGTTCAGGGCCAGCACCAGCTGGTGGGCGTCGATGGTGATCGAGTCCCCTTCCTGCACCAAGGCGATCGTGCCGCCCACGGCAGCCTCCGGGGCCACGTGCCCGACCACCATGCCCCAGGTGCCCCCTGAGAACCGCCCATCGGTGATCAGCCCCACGCTCTCGCCCAGGCCCTGGCCGATCAGCGCGCCGGTGGGCGCCAGCATTTCGGGCATGCCGGGGCCACCCTTGGGGCCCAGATAGCGCAGCACCATCACATCGCCCGCCTTGATCTGATTGGCCATGATGGCCACCAGGGCGGATTGCTCATCATCGAACACACGGGCCGGGCCGGTGATCACCGGGTTCTTCAGGCCCGTGATCTTGGCCACGCAGCCCTCGGGCGCCAGGTTGCCCTTTAGGATGGCCAGGTGGCCTTCGTCGTACAGCGGCTGGCCGATGTCGTGGATCACGTCCTGGTCGGTGCGCGGGGTGTCTGGCACGTCGGCCAGGTTCTCGGCCACGGTCTTGCCGGTGATGGTCATGCAGTCGCCGTGCAGCAGGCCGGCCTTGAGCAGCACCTTCATCACCTGCGGGATACCGCCGGCGCGGTGCAGGTCGATGGCCAGGTACTGGCCGGAGGGCTTGAGATCGCAGATCACCGGCACCTTCTTGCGTACACGCTCGAAATCGTCGATGGTCCAGTCCACTTCGGCGGCGTGGGCGATGGCCAGGAAGTGCAGCACTGCGTTGGTGGAGCCGCCGGTGGCCATGATCACGGCCACGGCGTTCTCGATGGCTTCCTTGGTGACGATGTCGCGCGGCTTGAGGTCGCGGCGGATGGCCTCGACCAGCACGCGGGCGCTCTCGCGGGTGTTGGCCTCCTTCTCGTCCTCCACATTGGCCATGGTGGATGAATAGGGCAGGCTCATCCCCAGGGCCTCGAAGGCCGATGACATCGTGTTGGCCGTGTACATGCCGCCGCATGAGCCGCTGCCCGGGATGGCGCGGCGCTCGATCTGGCAGAAATCTTCTTCCGACATCTTGCCGGCCGAGAACTGGCCCACGGCCTCGAACACCGACACGATGTTGAGATCCTGTCCCTTGTAGCGGCCGGGCAGGATGGTGCCGCCGTACACGTAGATGGCCGGCACGTTGGCGCGCAGCATGCCCATCATGCCGCCGGGCATGTTCTTGTCGCAGCCGCCGATCACCAGCACGCCGTCCATCCACTGGCCGCCCACGCAGGTCTCGACGCAATCGGCGATCACTTCGCGGGACACCAGCGAGTACTTCATGCCCTCGGTGCCCATGGCCATGCCATCGGAGATGGTGGGCGTGCCGAAGATCTGCGGGTTCGCACCGGCTTGCTTCAGACCCTCCACCGCGGCATCGGCCAGCTTCTGCAGGCCCGAGTTGCACGGCGTGATGGTGGAGTGCCCGTTGGCCACGCCCACCATGGGTTTGGCGAAGTCTTGCGGCTGGTAGCCCATGCCGTAGTACATGGAGCGGTTGGGCGCGCGGGCCACGCCTTCGGTGATGTTCCGGGAACGGCGGTTCAGGCTCATGGTTTGGCTCAAGGGTGGCGCCACGGGCAGGCGGGCCCTCATTGTGGCGCCGGTGGGGATGCCTTGTCGCTGACCGGGTCGGCCGCAGGCACGGGGGGCTGGGCCGATGCTGGGTCGGAGGATGGGCCAGAGCCTGAGGTGGTTGGCGCGCCGTGGCCCGCCCCGTCGCCGGGCAGGCCCAGCATGTGCGCCGCCAGCTGGGTATAGAGCGAAGGCCCCAGAAGGCGGGACACGCCGCTGGCGAGCAGCGCGCAGGCCATCAGGCTCAGCACCATGGTGTGGCCGTCGACCATCTCCATCACGATGATGAAGGCGGTGATGGGCGTCTGAGTGGCCGCGGCCAGGAAGCCCACCATGCCCAGGGCGATCAGGGCGGTGGCGGCGGGGTGGCCCGTCCAGGTGGCAACATCGCTGCCGATGCCGGCGCCAATAGCCAGGCAAGGCGCGAAGATGCCACCCGGCGCACCGCTCCAGGCCGACAGCCAGCTTGAGATGAAGCGCAGCGGCACGTACAGCGCCGAGGTGGTGTCGTGCCCTTCCAGCAGCAGGCGCGTGGGTTGGTAGCCGCTGCCCAGCGTGGCGCCATGGCTGACCACGCCGATCACGGCCACGAAGAATCCGCAGCCGGCCGCGAAGCGGATCGGAAAGCGTCGCCGCCATTGGCTGAAGCGGTCGGTGCTGACACCCGTGAGCGACCGGATCAGCAGGCGAGAGAACAGGCCGCCCGCCAGCCCGCTGAGCAGGGCCACCAGCAGCCCCGGCAGGAACAATGACCACGACAGCGAAGGCACCTGGATCACGCCGAAGTAGGCGTTGTTGCCATACACCGACACGCCCATCAGGCCCGCCAGCACGATGGCGGCCATCAGCAGGCCGCTGGAGCGTTGCTCGGGGCGCCGCGTGAGCTCTTCAATGGCGAACATCACGCCGCCCAGCGGGGTGTTGAAGGCAGCCGCGACACCGGCGGCGCCACCGGCCACCATCAGCCCATGCTCATTGATGGCGGTGCGGTCGGGCAGCCAGCGCCGGGCGTGGTGCATCACCCCGGCTGCCACTTGCACCGAGGGGCCTTCCCGCCCGACGGTGAGGCCCGCCACCAGCGAGCCTGCCGTGCCCAGGATCTTGGCAAGCGACATGCTCAGCGACACGAAGCGCCGCCGCTCCTGAGGCGACTGGCCGGGCTCCATCGCGGCCAGCACCTGCGGGATGCCGGAGCCGCCCGCGCCTGGGCACCACCGGCGAACGGCCCACACCACCAGGGCCGTGCACAGAGGTGTCCACAGCAGAGGGCTCCACCACGCGCGTTCCTGCAGGGCATAGAACAACTCCAGGGCTTCTTCGCCCAGCCAGGTCAGTGCCACCACGCTCAGGCCGGACAGGGCCGCGAACACCAGCACCACAGCGCGGGCGGCCCAGCGTCGCCAATCAGACAGTTCCTCGCGCAAGGCCTCCGGGATAGGGCGTTCACTCATGTCAGAGCCTCCCACGGCGCATGCAGATCCGGCACAATCGCGCCACCTACGAAGGTCCCCACATGACACCCCTTGATGCCGCTTCGCCAGAACCGGGCTCGCATGAGCCCATCAAACCATCGGCCACGCGGGTGCTGCGGCAGTTCCGGGTGGTCTTCAATGCGGTCAAGACCCATTTTCAACAGGTAGAGAAGCAGGCCGGTATCGGCGGAGCCCAGGTGTGGGCGCTGAGTGTGGTGCAGGCCAATCCCGGCATCGGGGTGGGCGAGCTGGCCAAGGCCATGGACATCCATCAGTCCACCGCCAGCAATCTGGTCAAGGCGTTGGTGTCGCGCCAGATGCTGAGCACCAGCCGCGATGCCCAGGATCGGCGGGCCGTGTGCCTGTCGGTGAGCGAGGCGGGCCTGGCGGTGCTGGCGGCGGCGCCCGCGCCGTTCGCGGGGGTGCTGCCCGACGCGCTCAATGCGCTGGACGACGCCACATTGGCACGGCTCGACAACGATTTGGAACGGCTCATCAAGGTGCTGGGGGGCGATGCAGCAGCGGCGCAGACGCCGCTGGCACCGCTCTGATCGGCACTACGGGCTGTCTGGTCTTGTATTTGGTCAAATATAATGCGAGGGCTGTCGCAGGGCAAGATGCGACATGCAGCCGGAAGCGATCTTGCTGAACCCCGCCGCGTGCGGGGTTCTTTTTTGGGCCACGCCGATCAGTGGTCAGCTCAGAGCAGGCGGAAGGCCAGCAAGGCCACCAGCGTCGGCGGCAGCGCGGCCAGGGCCAGCCCACCCACGCTGATCGATTCGCCGTTGAAGCGCCCCTTGAGGATCGAGGCGCCCGCGGGGTTGGGTGCATTGGCGATGATGGTCAGGCCGCCACCGGTCACGGCACCGGCCACCAGGGCGTACTTGAACTCATCGCTCAGGCCGGGCACCAGCGAGCCCAGGTAGGTCAGGGCCGCGTTGTCGGTGATGGCCGTGAGGGCCGTGGCACCGAAGAACACGGCGTTGTGGTCCATGCTGAGCAGCAAGGGCTCCAGCCACCAGCGCTGCTGGCCACCCAGTACCACCAGGCCGCCCAGGAAGAAGGCCACGAGCAGGCCCTCGCGCAGGATCAGGCGATCCTGGTAGCGCTCGTACGCGGCGGTGAAGCCCAGGAAGAACAGGAAGATGCCGAGGAAGACGGCCGGGTAGTGGGCGAAGGCCACGATCCCGACCAGGAACAGCAGGTGGATCACGGTGACAGGCCAGGGCGGCAGCGATTGGCTGTCCGTCTGCGCCAGGCGCACCTGATCGGGCAGGGCCAGCAGTTCACGGCGGAAGATCAGCACCAGCGCCACGGCGTTGATCACGGTGGCCAGGGCCGCCTTGTCGCCGAAGTTCAAGAACATGAAGCGCAGATCCCAGCCCCAGGCCGCGGCGACCATCAACACCGGCGGTGCGGCATAGGGCGTGAGCGTGCCGCCGATCGACACGTTGACGAACAGCACGCCCAGCGTGGCGTACTTGAGCCGCTCGGACACCGGGTGGGCATAGAGGCGATCACGCAGCAGCAGGGCCGCCAGGGTCATCGCGGCGGGCTCGGTGATGAACGAGCCCAGCAGCGGCACCACCGTCAGCACCACCAGCATGAAGGCGATGCCCGGGGGCAGGGGCAGCAGCTTTGCCAGCACGCGCACCAGCCAGCCGGCCAGTTGCAGGATGGGCTTGCTCGCGGCCGCCACCATGATGGCGAAGACGAACAAAGGCTCGGTGAAGTTGCGCGATTCCAGGTACTCGACCGCGGCGGGCTTGCCTTCCAGCGCGAACATGGCCAGCACCAGCACCATGGCCCAGAAGCCGAACACCACCTCGACTTCGGCCAGCAGGTGCCACAGGCCCGCGTGGCCCGGTCGGCTGTCGGCCAGACGGTCGAAGAACTTGGTCGAGAAGGTGTGCAGCAAGGCGATGGCGAACAAGCTGGCGCCAATGATCTGGATCGTGGTGGGGGTCATCCGGGCGATCGTATCAGCAGGCCTTGCGGCATCGGTTATTGTTCGCACCCATGCTGATCCACCCGCACATCGATCCCATCGCCCTGGAACTGGGCCCGCTCAAGATCCATTGGTACGGGCTGACCTACCTGGTCGCCTTCGCCTCGTTCTACCTGCTGGCCACCTGGCGGGCGCGCAAGGCGCCGTTCGCGCAGAACGGCTGGAACCGCCAGCAGATCGAGGACATGCTGTTCTTCGGCGTGCTGGGCGTGGTGCTGGGCGGGCGCCTGGGCTATGTGCTGTTCTACAAGCCGGCCCACTTTCTGAGCCATCCGGCCGAGATCTTCGCGGTGTGGCAGGGCGGCATGTCCTTCCACGGTGGGCTGCTGGGCGTGATCGCGGCCATGGCGCTGTACGCCTGGAAGACGCGCCGGCATTTCTTCGAGGTGGCTGACCTCGTGGCGCCCTGTGTGCCCGTGGGCCTGGCTGCCGGTCGCATCGGCAACTTCATCAATGGCGAGCTGTGGGGCCGACTGGCCGATCCCAGCCTGCCTTGGGCCATGGTGTTTCCGGCCGCGGGCCCGGATCCCCGCCACCCCTCGCAGCTTTACCAGTTCGGCATGGAGGGGCTGCTGCTGTTCGCCTTCCTGTGGTGGTATGGCCGCCGGCCGCGCGCGCTGGGGGCGGTGTCCGCATGGTTCCTGATCGGCTACGGTGCCTTCCGTTTCATCGCGGAGTACTTCCGAGAGCCGGACGATTTCCTGGGGCTGCTGGCACTGAACATGAGCATGGGCCAGTGGCTGTGCGTGCCCATGATTGGTGCCGGCGTGCTCTTCCTGGTGCTGGCGCGCCAGGGTGTGTGGCAGCGGCAGTCCGACGCCATCGCGGCCCGCCATCCGTCCTGACGAAAAAAACGCCCTCGGGGGTGAACCCGAGGGCGGTAAAGAGGTCTGTGGAGTTTTCGCGGACCCACTGACCCCCGCTGAGGAGGACCCCGACGGTCTGGCGAACATCGGGGGCCCACGTCTAAAAAGCAAGCGCTGTGCCAGCTTCTTTCAACGGGAGGCCGGGGCGGCCGCCAGCGGTCACGCCGCCTGCTTGTGCCCCACGCCGTGGCGGGTGTACAGAAAGTCCAGCACGGCCTTGCGGCAGTGCATGTAGGTCGGGTCTTCGGCCAGCTCGACGCGGTTGCGCGGGCGGGCCAGTGGCACGTCCAGGATCTCGCCGATGGTGGCGGCCGGGCCATTGGTCATCATCACGATGCGGTCGGACAGCAGCACGGCCTCGTCCACGTCGTGGGTCACCATCACCACGGTGCTCTGCGTGCGGGCCACGATCTTGAGCAGTTCGTCCTGCAGGTGGGCGCGGGTCAGGGCATCGAGCGCGCCGAAGGGCTCGTCCATCAGCAGCACCTTGGGCTCCATCGCCAGCGCCCGGGCGATGCCCACGCGCTGCTTCATGCCGCCGGAGATCTCGTTGGGCCGCTTGTGCGTGGCGTGCGCCATGTTGACCAGCTCCAGCGCGTCATTGGTGCGCTTTTTGAGCTGCTCCTTGCTCTCCTTGCCGCCGAACACACGCTCCACCGCCAGGTAGACGTTCTGGTAACAGGTCAGCCAGGGCAGCAGCGAGTGGTTCTGGAACACCATGCCCCGCTCGGGGCCGGGGCCGGCGATCTCCTTGTTGTCGCAGATCAGGCCGCCGCTGCTGGGCATCAAGAGGCCCGCGATCAGGTTCAGCAGGGTCGATTTGCCGCAGCCCGAGTGGCCGATCAAGGCGACGAACTCGCCCTTGTCGATGCCCAGGTTGATGTCGCGCAGGGCGTGGAACTGGCCCTTCTTGGTGTTGAACACCATCTCGGCGTTCTGGATGTCGATGAATCGGGTCATGACGAACTCCTTCAGGATGATGGTTACTCGAAGCTGAAGCGCTTGGCGATGGACACCAGGGCCGTTTCCAGCAGCAGGCCCACCACACCGATCACGAAGATGGCGATGATGATGTGGGACACGTTCAGGTTGTTCCACTCGTCCCAGACCCAGAAGCCGATGCCCACGCCGCCGGTCAGCATCTCGGCGGCCACGATCACCAGCCAGGCCGTGCCCACCGACAGGCGCACGCCGGTCAGCATGTAGGGCAGCACGGAGGGGAACAGGATCTTGGTGACGACCTTCCACTCGCTCAGGTTCAGCACCTTGGCAACGTTGAGGTAGTCGTCCGGCACGCGCTGCACGCCCACGGCGGTGTTGATGATCATCGGCCAGATCGAGCAGATGAAGATCGTCCAGATCGCGGCCGGGTCAGCCGACTTGAACACCAAGAGGCCAATGGGCAGCCAGGCCAGCGGCGACACGGGGCGCAGCAGGCTGATGATCGGGTTGAGCATGCTGCCGATCACCTTGGAGCGCCCGATGATGAAGCCCAGCGGGATGCCCACCAGCGCGGCCAGGCCGAAGCCCATGGCTACGCGCTTGAGCGAGAACAGGATGTTCCAGCCGATGCCCTGGTCATTGGGGCCGTTGCTGTAGAACGGGTCGGAGAACAGCGCCACGGCGGCCTGCCAGGTGGCGGCCGGCGTGGGGAAGGTCGTGCTGTTCATCGTCAGCAGCGCCCAGATGCCCACGAGCAGGGCCAGGCCGGCCACGGGCGAGAGGGTCTTGAACGCCAGCGCGCCCCAGTCGATGGGGGCCTTGGGCGGCGCGGCGGGCTTGACGGCAGGCGCTGCCGGGGTGGCCGATGTGGGGGCGAGGGCGGCGGATGTCATGGGGCTGCTGGAAGACGTCGTGGCGGGCGCGCGGGAAGCCTTGTGGGCATCGCTGGCATCGAGGGGGCTGTGGAAGACGGCACTGACCATGGCGGACTCCTGTGAGGGGTCAAGGGGCGGGCGGGCCAAGCGCAAGGCCTGCCCGATTCGATGTCTGCAAATAGTTGGCCATCGGGGCCATCCATCGGTGTGGATGACCTGGATCGTGTCCGGTGCCTTCGTGGGCGCCCCGGGGCCGGGTCTCAGCGGGACTCAGTAGGTCTTTGAAGCGAAAACGTCGAATCGGGCAGGATGCACAAGCGGGGTGCTTCGCGATCAGGCCTTGATCTTGAAGCTGTCGGCGTACTTCTTGGGATCCTTGCCGTCCCATACGGTACCGTCGATCATCTTGCTGGTGCGCATCACATCCTTGGGGATGGGCACGCCCATGGCGCTGGCCGCCTGCTTGTACAGATCGACCTTGTTGACCTGCTTGGCCACGCCCAGGTAATCCGGGTGGTCTTTCAGCAGGCCCCAGCGCTTGTGCTGGGTCAGGAACCACATGCCATCGCTCAGGTACGGGAAGTTGACCTTGCCGTCATTGAAGAACTTCATGTGGTTGGGATCGTCCCAGGTCTTGCCCAGGCCGTTCTGGTAGCGGCCCAGGATGCGCTGGTTGATGGCGTCCACACCCGTGTTCACATAGGACTTGGCAGAGATCGTCTCGGCCATCTTCAGCTTGTTCTGCAGGCCGGCGTCGATCCACTTGCTGGCTTCCAGGATCGCCATGATCACGGCGCGGGCGGTGTTAGGGTACTTCTTGACGAACTCGTCCGTGGCGCCCAGCACCTTTTCGGGGTGGTCCTGCCAGATGTCCTGGGTGGTGACGGCGGTGATGCCGATGCCGTCCATGATGGCGCGGTGGCCCCAGGGCTCGCCCACGCAGTAGCCGTCCATGTTGCCCACGCGCATGTTGGCCACCATCTGCGGCGGGGGCACGGTGATGACCTTGGCATCCTTCATCGGGTTGATGCCGTAGGTGGCCAGCCAGTAGTACAGCCACATGGCGTGCGTGCCGGTGGGGAAGGTCTGCGCGAAGGTGTATTCGCGCTTTTCGGTGGCCATCAGCTTGGCCAGCGAAGGGCCATCCACGGCCTTCTTGTCGGCCAGGGCTTTTGAGAGCGTGATGGCCTGGCCGTTGTTGTTCAGGCTCATCAGCACGGCCATGTCCTTCTTGGGGCCCCCGATGCCCAGCTGCACGCCGTAGATCAGGCCGTACAGCACGTGGGCCATGTGCAGGTCGCCGTTCACCAGCTTGTCGCGCACACCGGCCCAGGAGGCTTCCTTGGTCGGGATGATCTTGACGCCGTACTTCTTGTCGAAGCCCAGCACCGAGGCCATCACGACGGAGGCGCAGTCGGTCAGCGGGATGAAACCGATCTTGACTTCTTCCAGCTCGGGCTTGTCGGAGCCTGCGGCCCAGACAGCGGACTGGAGTCCGGGCACAGCGCCGACGGCACTGGCGGCGGCTGCGGTTTTCAAGACGGTGCGGCGGGTCATTTTCAGATCCTGCGAGTTCATGTGGCAAGCGTTCCTGTTTGCGAAAAACAAAAAAGGTGTCTCGGTGGATCCGCCGTGCATGCACGGTTGCTCCATCGATGACACCTTTGTCGGAAGCTTGGGTTTCCCTACATCGGGCCCCAACGCGAGGCAGAGTCGCCGTTGACCCTGCGTGCAGGCATTTATGCAATCGCTGTGCCAGCCTTTCGCGGGCCTCTCGCAGGTTTTTTTGCGCCGATGTGGTGCGGTGATGCCGCTTGGGCGTGCGGTGGCGATCCGTTGTTGATCAGCCGTGCGCCGTTGTCGATCAGCCCAGCAGATCGGCAGCGTCGATCAGGCGCTGGGCCACTTCGGCCAGCTTGATGCCTTTGTCCATCGCGGCCTTGCGCAGGCGGGCATAGGCCTCCTGCTCGCTCAGGCCTTGGCGTGACATCAGCAGGCCCTTGGCGCGATCGACCACCTTGCGCTCTTCCAGCTGGCTCTTGGCATCGGCCAGTTCGCGGCGCAGTTTTTCCTCTTGCTCGAAACGGGCCATGGCCACGTCGATCACCGGCTTGATGCGCTCAGACGGCACGCCCGAGGCCACATAGGCCGACACGCCGGCCGCAATCGCGCGGCGCACGTGGCTGGTGTCTTCATCATCCGAGAAGAGCACGATGGGGCGGCGTTCGTCGCGCGTAGCCATCACCACGTGCTCCAGAATGTCGCGGCCTTGCGACTCGGCATCCACCACGATCATGTCGGGCTGTATCTGCGCGATGCGGTCGGGCAGGAAGTGGTCGCCGGGCAGGGTGGCGACCACGTTGTAGCCGGCCTCCAGCAGAGCCATGCGCAGGATCCGCGAGCGCTCGACCTCGGCCGCCTCGTCGTCGTCGGGCTCGAAGGACAAGTGCACGGGCAGGACGATCACCAGCCGCAGGTCTTTCGCAATGCTCATGGGGTGGCATCATGCAACAAGTACGCCCGTTGGCGCATCCGCCTACACTGGCGGGATGTCAGTTGTTACCCACATTCCCGGGGGGCAGGGGGCCGATGCGGCCGATCAGCTCGTGCTGGGCATCGAATCTTCTTGCGACGAAACCGGCGTGGCGCTGGTGGCGCTGCCGCCGCAAGGCCCCGCGCGCCTGCTCGCACACGCGCTGCACAGCCAGATCGACATGCACCAGGCCTATGGTGGCGTGGTGCCCGAGCTGGCCTCGCGCGATCACATCCGCCGTGTTGTGCCGCTGGCGCGGCAGGTGCTGGCCGAATCGGGGCATGCGCTGCCTGATGTAGACCTGATCGCCTACACACGGGGGCCGGGGCTGGCGGGGGCACTGCTGGTGGGTGCAGGCGTGGCCTGTGCGATGGGCGTGGCGCTGGGCAAGCCCCTGCTGGGCGTGCACCACCTCGAAGGCCATCTGCTGTCGCCGTTCCTGTCGGCCGATCCGCCCGAGTTTCCCTTCGTGGCGCTGCTGGTGTCGGGCGGGCACACCCAGTTGATGCGCGTCGATGGCGTGGGCCGCTATGAGCTGCTGGGGGAGACTGTGGACGATGCGGCCGGTGAGGCGTTCGACAAATCTGCCAAGCTGATGGGCTTGCCGTATCCCGGCGGGCCGCATCTGTCGAAGTTGGCCACCGAGGGCCGTGCCGATGCCTTCGAGCTGCCTAGACCCATGCTGCACAGCGGCAACCTGGATTTCTCGTTCGCGGGCTTGAAGACGGCGGTTCGCACGCATCTGGTGCGGCTGAACCTGCTGGACGACGTGGCGGGGCTGGCTGCGGCTGAAAACCGTGTGGTGCTGGCGGATCTGGCGGCGTCGGCGCAATCGGCGATCGTCGAGGTGCTGGTGAAGAAATCGCTGGCGGCGCTGAAGGCCACGGGCTTGAAGCGGGTGGTGGTGGCGGGCGGGGTAGGGGCCAATCGGTTGCTGCGCGAGCAACTGGACCAGGCTTGTGCCCGGCGCGGCATCCGGGTGCACTACCCGGAGATGCATTTGTGCACGGACAACGGGGCGATGATTGCTTTGGCGGCGGCGATGCGGCTGCAATCCGGGTTGGCTGAGCCGACGCGGGAGCCTGTGTTCGATGTGAAGCCGCGGTGGGATTTGTCGGCTGCCTGAGTTTGTTTTTTTGCCTGCATGGGGCAGGGCGCTTCGGGTGGCAGCGCGGGGCGGGGTCTGAGCCGGCATCCGGCCGGGCTTCAATGTTGTCGGTCCTGCCTGCGGCAGGACTGCTCTCCGGTGCTCGTACGGGACGGGTGGCTGCGCAACTCGGCCCTGCGGGCCTCAAACATGCTCGCCATCCCCTGGCCATAGGCCAGGGGCAGACCTGTCCCTGCCTGCGCGCCTGCGACGCCAACAAGGCGCCCGGCCGGATGCCGGCTCAGCCCTTTGGTGCCCCGCTCTCCGCATGCGGAGGGTGTTGTCCTCGGCGGCTTGGGCGCGCAGGCCGTCATACGCACGGACCTTCTGCGCACGCCACCAGCGGGGCGAAACAGGGATGTGGGGGCCGCCGGCAGGGCGCCTTGTTGGCGCCGAGCAGCGGAGCGGCGAGGTGGGCATGTGCGTAGCACATGCTTCGTCATCTGACTGGCCGCATCTGTTTGAACGCAGCGGCCTTCGGCCGCGGAGTGAGTTATGCGGCCCCACCTCGCCGTGAGCAGCACAGGGGAGTCACGCCCTTGGCGTGACCGCCAACAAAGAAGCCCTGCCGGCGGCCCCCACATCCCGCGCCCCGCGCTGCCCCGAAAAAGCGCCAGCCTCCTCGAATGAAGAAGGGCATAGCTTCAGAGAGCACCTACAGGGCGAAAGACCGCCCAGCCCCACCCCAGCCGCCCCTGATTTCGCAGAAGGGCGGGTTTCTGCTACACTGGCGAGCTTGCCGTACCGCAAAGTGCGGCATTTCGCACGGCCCGGGTCGGTTTCACCTGGTGCCGCAAGTTCAACGCAGAAACCGAAGCGCCCGGCCGTTTTCATGGCCAGACAGGGTTGCCAAGGCTCTGCACATGCTGTTTAGGAAACACACCATGTCCGTCGCAGACCTCAACAAGGCTGAGATCGTCAAGTCGAACGCCCGTGCCGCCAACGACACCGGATCCCCCGAAGTGCAAGTGGCCCTGCTGACCGCTCGCATCAACGAACTGACCCCGCACTTCAAGACCCACAAGAAGGACCACCACGGTCGTCGCGGTCTGCTGCGCATGGTCAGCCGTCGTCGCAAGCTGCTCGACTATCTCAAGTCCAAGGATGCTGACCGCTACGTGGCCCTGATCCAGAAGCTGGGCCTGCGCAAGTAAGCACCGCATGACGACAAAAAGCCTGTCTGGTTCTTCCCAGCACAGGCTTTTTGTTTTTCAACGCCAACCACTCGATCAAGCGACCGCTGTGTCATTCCAGCAGGCCCTCGGCCTCCAAGGCCCCCGCAGGCCCTGCTGGAATGGCATCGCGACAGAGTGAACGGCACCTCATAAAACGGAGAACACTTCCATGAGCTTGTTCAACAAAGTCACCAAGTCCTTCCAATGGGGCGACCGCACGGTCGTGATGGAAACGGGCGAAATCGCCCGCCAGTCCACCGGCGCCGTCGTCGTTGACATCGAAGGCACCGTCGTGCTTGCCACCGTGGTGTGCGCCAAGAACGCCAAGCCCGGCCAGGATTTCTTCCCCCTGACCGTCGACTACATCGAGAAGACCTACGCCGCCGGCAAGATCCCCGGCAGCTTCTTCAAGCGCGAAGCCAAGCCCAGCGAGCACGAAACGCTCACCTCGCGCCTGATCGACCGCCCGATCCGCCCGCTGTTCCCCGAAGGCTTCTTCAACGAAGTGCAGCTGGTCATCCATGTGGTGTCGCTGAACCCCGACGTGTCGGCTGACATCGCCGCCATGATTGCCTCCAGCGCCGCGCTGTCGATCTCCGGCATCCCCTTCAACGGCCCCATCGGTGCCGCCCGCGTGGGCTACATCAACGGCGAGTACGTGCTGAACCCGGGCCCGGCCCAAGTGGCTGAGTCCAAGATGGACCTGATCGTCGCCGGCACCGAATCCGCTGTGCTGATGGTCGAATCCGAAGCCGACCAGCTGTCGGAAGACGTGATGCTGGGTGGCGTGGTCTACGGCCACGAGCAAGGCAAGATCGCCATCAACGCCATCCATGAGCTGGTGCGCGAAGCCGGCAAGCCCGAATGGCAGTGGGAAGCTCCCGCCAAGGACGAAGACTTCATCGGCAAGGTCAATGCCCTGGCCGAAGAGAAGCTGCGCGCCGCCTACCAGATCCGCTCCAAGCAGCAGCGCACGCAGGCCACCCGCGCCGCCTACGCTGACGTCAAGGCTGCCCTGACGGCCGAAGGCATCGCGTTCGACGGCGTCAAGGTCGAGGGCCTGCTGTTCGACATCGAAGCCAAGATCGTGCGCAGCCAGATCCTGGCCGGCGAGCCCCGCATCGACGGTCGCGACACCCGCACCGTGCGCCCCATCGAGATCCGCACCGGCGTGCTGCCGCGCGTGCACGGCTCGGCCCTGTTCACCCGTGGTGAAACCCAGGCCCTGGTCATCGCCACGCTGGGCACGGAACAAGACGCCCAGCGCATCGATGCCCTGACCGGCGACTTCCGCGACACCTTCCTGTTCCACTACAACATGCCTCCGTTCGCCACCGGCGAAACGGGCCGTGTGGGCAGCCCCAAGCGCCGCGAAATCGGCCACGGCCGCCTGGCCAAGCGCTCGCTGGTGCCCCTGCTGCCCCCGAAGGACGAGTTCGCCTACACCGTGCGCGTGGTCTCCGAGATCACCGAATCCAACGGTTCGTCGTCGATGGCCTCCGTCTGCGGCGGCTGCCTGGCGCTGATGGACGCCGGCGTGCCCATGAAGGCGCACGTGGCCGGTATCGCCATGGGCCTGATCAAGGACGGCAACAAGTTCGCCGTGCTGACCGACATCCTGGGCGATGAAGATCACCTGGGCGACATGGACTTCAAGGTGGCCGGTACCACCGGCGGCATCACTGCCCTGCAGATGGACATCAAGATCCAGGGCATCACCAAGGAAATCATGCAGGTGGCGCTGGCGCAAGCCAAGGAAGCCCGCCTGCACATCCTGGGCAAGATGGTCGAAGCCATGGGCACGGCCAACACCGAAGTCTCGGAGTTCGCGCCCCGCCTGTACACCATCAAGATCAATCCCGAGAAGATCCGTGACGTGATCGGCAAGGGTGGCGCCACCATCCGTGCCCTGACCGAAGAGACCGGCTGCCAGATCAACATCTCCGAAGATGGCACCGTCACCGTGGCCTCCACCGACGCCGCCAAGGCCGACATCGCCATCAAGCGCATCGGCGAGATCACGGCCGAGGTCGAGATCGGTGCCGTCTACGAAGGCGCCGTCACCAAGCTGTTCGACTTCGGTGCCCTGGTGAACCTGTTGCCCGGCAAGGACGGCCTGCTGCACATCAGCCAGATCGCCCACGAGCGTGTCGAGAACGTCGGCGACTACCTCAAGGAAGGCCAGGTCGTGAAGGTCAAGGTCCTGGAGACCGACGAGAAGGGCCGCATCAAGCTGTCCATGAAGGCCCTGCTGGAGCGCCCTGAGGGCATGCCCGAGCGCGAAGAGCGCGGTGACCGTGGTGATCGCCCCCGCCGTGAGCGTAGCGATCGCGGCGACCGTGGTGATCGCGGAGACCGCGGTGACCGTGGCGAGCGCCGTGAACGCGCCCCCCGCGCCGAGCAGCAGGCCGCCGACAACGGTGATGCCGGCGAGCAGCAGCAACAGCAGCAACAGTGATGGCGGCCATGAAGAAGCTGGTTGTTGGTAACTGGAAGATGCACGGCAGCCGTTCGGTCAACGCCGAACTGCTGCAGGGCCTGCTGGCGGCCGACCTGTCCACGTCTGCGCCCCGCGCGGATGTGGCGGTCTGTCCGCCCTTCGTCTACCTGGCCGATGCGGTGGCCGCCCTGCAGGGCGGCGCCATCGCAGTCGGTTCGCAAGACGTGTCCGTGCAGGCGCAAGGCGCCTTCACGGGCGAGGTGGCCGGCCCCATGCTGCGTGAGCTAGGCGTGCGTTACACCATCGTCGGCCATTCCGAGCGCCGCACCTACCACGCCGAGAGCGATCAGCTCGTGGCAGACAAGGCCCGCGCGGCCCTGTCGCACGGCCTGGTGCCCATCGTGTGTGTGGGTGAGACACTGGCTGAACGTGAAGCCGACCAGACCGAGGCCGTCGTCGGCCGCCAGCTTCAGGCCGTGATCGACACCCTGGGTGCCGATCTGGTCCGTGTCGTGGTGGCCTATGAGCCCGTGTGGGCCATCGGCACCGGCAAGACCGCGTCGCCCGAGCAGGCTCAGGCCGTGCACGCCTTCCTGCGTGCGCGCCTGACGGCCGCCCAGGCGGATGCCGCTCGTGTACCGCTGCTCTACGGTGGCAGCGTCAAGCCCGACAACGCCGCCGAACTGTTTTCGCAAGCCGACATCGACGGTGGCCTGATCGGTGGCGCCTCCCTGAAGGCGGCCGATTTCGCCGCCATCGCGCGGGCCGCCTGACGGCCCTGCGTTCCGAAGGTTAGGAGTTTTCTTTCATGCAAGTGTTACTTCTTCTGGTTCAGCTGGCGGCTGCGTTCGCCATGATCGTGCTGGTGCTGGTGCAGCACGGCAAGGGCGCCGACATGGGTGCCTCGTTTGGCGGTGGTTCCTCCGGCAGCCTGTTCGGCGCCACCGGCAGCGCCAACTTCCTGTCGCGCTCCACGGCGGCGGCGGCCACGGTGTTCTTCGTGAGCACCCTGGCGCTGGCCTACATCGGCAGCCGGGGCGATGCCCCTGCGGCGCAGGGTAGTGTGCTCGATCAGGCGGCCAGCGCGCCGGCCTCTGCAGCAACCCCGGCGGCCGTGGTGCCGTCCGCTCCCGTCACCCCGGCTTCGGGCGCGGCGCTCATCCCTACCAAATGAGGGTGAACAGAGGGGCAATGCCTGAGCAAATTGGGCACCCCTCTGGGGCATAACCTGAAAAAGGGTTACAATGAGAGGCTTCGGTGAGCGATGCTTTTACCCTTGGTAAAGCAAGCCCTCATGCAAGCCGAAGCTGTGATGAAACCGGCCTTAGGGCCTGTTTTGCCGACGTGGTGAAATTGGTAGACACGCTATCTTGAGGGGGTAGTGGCGAAAGCTGTGCGAGTTCGAGTCTCGCCGTCGGCACCAGAGAATTCATAGAGTCTTCGTGCCCTCACACACAATGATCAGCCCCATTCGCATGACCAAGGTTGATCAAGGGCAGGCAAGTGTCCGCTTCCGGTCTGGTGGTGGTGTTGCAGCAGTGTTGTTGGTGGTACGCGAGGCTCAAGCGGGCGCGTTGAGGGTTTGGCAAGGATGGTCACGTGTTTGACGTGGCCAGGTGCTAGGCTCCCAGCGCGCTTTTTTGTTGGGCTTTTTTGTTGCGCTGCTCGTCGGGCGATGACCACCGGGCGGCAAAGGGATCTGATCCATGTTCAGCCTTGAGCAATACCTTCCTGTCATCCTGTTCATCCTCGTGGGTGTGGGTGTGGGCGTTGCCCCACAGTTGCTGGGCTTCCTGCTGGGCCCGCGCCGACCGGATCCGGCCAAGAACTCTCCCTACGAGTGCGGCTTCGAGGCCTTCGAGGATGCGCGCATGAAGTTCGACGTGCGCTACTACCTCGTGGCCATCCTGTTCATCCTGTTCGACCTCGAAATCGCCTTCCTGTTCCCCTGGGCCGTCGCGCTCAAGGAAATCGGCGCCGTGGGCTTCTGGACCGTCATGCTCTTCCTGGGCATCCTGGTGGTCGGCTTTGTCTACGAATGGAAGAAGGGCGCGCTGGACTGGGAGTGATCTCCCGTTCAGAAACCGTTGTCGTCGAGCATCAGCATTCAAGGTAGCACCACATGGGTATCGAAGGCGTCTTCAAAGAAGGCTTCATCACCACCACGGCCGATTCGCTCATCAACTGGTCCAAGACCGGTTCGATGTGGCCCATGACCTTCGGTCTGGCCTGCTGCGCGGTGGAGATGATGCATGCGGGTGCGGCCCGTTATGACATCGACCGCTTCGGCATGCTGTTCCGCCCCAGCCCTCGCCAGTCCGACCTGATGATCGTGGCCGGCACGCTGTGCAACAAGATGGCACCCGCCCTGCGCAAGGTGTACGACCAGATGGCCGAGCCCCGCTGGGTGCTGTCCATGGGCTCGTGCGCCAACGGCGGCGGCTACTACCACTACAGCTATTCGGTCGTGCGTGGCTGCGACCGCATCGTCCCGGTCGATGTGTACGTGCCGGGCTGTCCGCCCACGGCAGAGGCGCTTCTCTACGGCATCTTGCAACTGCAAGCCAAGGTCCGACGAGAAAACACCATCGCCCGCTGAGCCCGCAACGCCCGTTCAAGCCCTAAGTCCCCACCATGAGCCTGAAACTCGACACCCTGGAAGCCACGCTGCAGAGCGTGCTGGGCGACGCCGTTGCGCGCCTGGACCGCGAGCGCGGTGAACTCACCCTCACGGTCAAGGCCGCCAACTACCTGCAGACCGCCGCCACGCTGCGCGATCACGACCAGCTGCGTTTCGAGATCCTGATCGACCTGTGCGGCATGGATTACTCGGCCTATAAGGATGGCGCCGAATCGCAGTTCGCAGAAGGCCCGCGCTACGCCGCCGTGCTGCACCTGCTGTCGGTCGAGAAGAACTGGCGCCTGCGCGTGCGCGTGTTCGCCCCCGATGACGAGTTGCCCATCGTGGCCTCGGTCAACCCGATCTGGAACGCCGCCAACTGGTTCGAGCGCGAGGCCTTCGACCTGTACGGCATCGTGTTCGAAGGCCACGAAGACCTGCGCCGCATCCTGACCGACTACGGCTTCATCGGCCACCCCTTCCGCAAGGACTTCCCGGTCTCGGGCCACGTCGAGATGCGCTACGACGCAGAGCAAAAGCGCGTGATCTACCAGCCCGTCACCATCGAGCCGCGCGAGATCACCCCGCGCATCATCCGTGAAGACAACTACGGCGGGCTCAAGTAATCATGGCTGACATCAAGAACTACACCCTGAACTTCGGCCCGCAGCACCCGGCCGCGCACGGCGTGCTGCGCCTGGTGCTCGAGCTGGACGGCGAAGTCATCCAGCGCGCTGACCCGCACATCGGCCTGCTGCACCGTGCCACCGAGAAGCTGGCCGAATCGAAGACCTTCATCCAGTCGCTGCCCTACATGGACCGCCTGGACTACGTCTCGATGATGTCCAACGAGCACGCCTACTGCCTGGCCATCGAGAAGCTGATGGGCATCGATGTGCCGCTGCGTGCGCAGTACATCCGCGTGATGTTCTCCGAGATTACCCGCATCCTGAACCACTTGATGTGGCTGGGCGCGCACGGTCTGGACTGCGGCGCGATGAACATCTTCATCTACTGCTTCCGTGAGCGTGAAGACCTGTTCGACCTGTACGAAGCCGTGTCGGGCGCGCGCATGCACGCCGCCTACTTCCGTCCGGGCGGTGTCTACCGCGACCTGCCGGACACGATGCCGCAGTACAAGGTCAACAAGATCAAGAACCAGCGCGCCATCAACGAGCTGAACAAGAACCGTCAAGGCACGCTGCTGGATTTCGTCGACGACTTCACCCAGCGCTTCCCGCGCCTGGTCGATGAGTACGAGACCCTGCTGACCGACAACCGCATCTGGAAGCAGCGCACTGTCGGCATCGGCGTGATGACGCCCGAGCGCGCCATGAACATGGGCCTGACGGGCGCCATGCTGCGTGGCTCCGGCATCGCGTGGGATCTGCGCAAGACGCAGCCCTACGAGGTCTACGACCGCCTGGACTTCGACATCCCCATCGGCAAGAACGGTGACTGCTACGACCGTTACCTGGTGCGCGTCGAAGAGCTGCGCCAGTCCAACCGCATCATCAAGCAGTGCGTGGACTGGCTCAAGGCCAACCCGGGCCCCGTCATCACCGACAACCACAAGGTCGCTCCGCCCTCGCGCGTCGAGATGAAGTCGTCGATGGAACAGTTGATCCACCATTTCAAGCTGTTCACCGAAGGCTTCCACGTGCCTGAAGGCGAGGCCTACGCCGCCGTCGAACACCCCAAGGGTGAGTTCGGCATCTACCTGGTCAGCGACGGGGCCAACAAGCCTTATCGCCTCAAGATCCGCGCCCCCGGTTTCGCGCACCTGGCCGCCCTCGACGAAATGTCGCGTGGCCACATGCTGGCAGACGCCGTGGCCATCATCGGCACGATGGACATCGTGTTCGGCGAGATCGATCGATAGTCAACCCTGGCATCAACCAGCGAGACAGACTCCCCTATGTTGAGCGAACAAACCAAAGCGCGTTTCGACCGCGAAATCGCCAAGTACCCGGCCGACCAGCGCCAGTCCGCCGTGATGGCCTGCCTGACCATCATCCAGGAAGAGCGTGGCTGGGTCTCGCCCGAGAGCGAGCAGGAGATTGCTGACCACATCGGCATGCCGGCCATCGCCGTGCATGAGGTCACGACCTTCTACAACATGTACAACCAGCAGCCGGTGGGCCGTTTCAAGGTCAACGTCTGCACCAACCTGCCGTGCCAGTTGCGTGATGGCCAGAAGGCGCTGGAGCACCTGTGCCACAAACTGGGCATCGAGGCGGGCGGCACCACGGCCGATGGCTTGTTCACCGTGCAGTACGGCGAGTGCATGGGCGCCTGCGCCGACGCGCCCGTGATGCTAGTGAACGACCAGCAGATGGTGAGCTTCATGAGCGAAGAGCGGATCGACGATCTGGTCGATACGCTCAAGTCGCAGGCCCGTTGAACGACCAGGCCAAGGACACACCGACATGCTTGACCTCTCGAAATTCCAGTCGACCGGCAAGGAGACCGTCTTCCACGGTCGCCACATCTCCCCCCAGATCTACGCCGACCTGAACGGCAGCAATTGGGGCCTGCAGGATTACCAGGCGCGCGGCGGCTACCAGGCCTTGCGCAAGATCCTGGGCCTGGACGGCGGCGAGGGCATGACGCCCGAGCAGGTGATCGCCGACGTGAAGCTCTCGGCCCTGCGTGGCCGTGGCGGCGCCGGTTTCCCCACGGGCCTGAAGTGGAGCTTCATGCCCCGCGCCTTCCCGGGCCAGAAGTACCTGGTGTGCAACTCCGACGAAGGTGAGCCGGGCACGTGCAAGGACCGCGAGATCCTGATGTACAACCCGCACATCGTGATCGAGGGCATGGCCATCGCCGCGTACGCGATGGGCATCAGCGTGGGCTACAACTACATCCACGGCGAAATCTTCGAGGTGTACAAGCGCTTCGAGGCCGCCCTGGAAGAGGCCCGTGCCGCGGGCTTCCTGGGTGACAACATCCAGGGCAGCAACTTCAGCTTCCAGCTGCACGCGCACCATGGTTTCGGCGCCTACATCTGCGGTGAAGAAACCGCGCTGCTGGAATCGCTCGAAGGCAAGAAGGGCCAGCCCCGCTTCAAGCCGCCGTTCCCGGCCAGCTTCGGCCTGTACGGCAAGCCCACCACGATCAACAACACCGAGACATTTGCCGCGGTGCCCTGGATCATCCGCAACGGCGGCCAGGCCTTCCTCGACACCGGCAAGCCCAACAACGGCGGCACCAAGCTGTACTCCGTCAGCGGTGACGTGGAGCGCCCCGGCAACTACGAGATCCCGATGGGCACGCCGTTCTCGGTGCTGCTGGATCTGTGCGGTGGCGTGCGTGGCGGCAAGAAGCTCAAGGCCGTGATCCCTGGCGGATCGTCGTCGCCCGTGCTGCCGGCCCACATCATGATGGACTGCACGATGGACTATGACTCCATCGCCAAGGCCGGCTCCATGCTGGGCTCGGGCGCGCTGATCGTGATGGACGAGACCCGCTGCATGGTCAAGAGCCTGCAACGCCTGTCGTACTTCTACATGCACGAAAGCTGCGGCCAGTGCACGCCGTGCCGCGAAGGCACGGGCTGGCTGTGGCGCATGGTCGATCGCATCGAGACGGGCCACGGCCGCGTCGAAGACATCGACCTGCTGAACTCCGTGGCCGACAACATCCAGGGGCGCACCATCTGCGCCCTGGGCGATGCCGCCGCCATGCCGGTGCGCGCATTCATCAAGCACTACCGCGATGAATTCCTGCACCACATCGAACACAAGACCTGCACGGTCCCGACCTATGACTAAGTGCCCCCACGCTCCTTCGTCGCTGCCCCCCGCGGGGGCTGGACTGACTTGGGACGGCCCGGCGCCAGTCCGTAAAGGTGAGTAAACGCTATGGTTGAAATCGAACTCGACGGACAGAAGGTCCAGTGCCGCGAAGGCAGCATGGTGATGCATGCCGCCGAACAGGCCGGCACCTACATCCCGCATTTCTGCTATCACAAGAAGCTCTCGATCGCCGCCAACTGCCGCATGTGCCTGGTGGACATCGAGAAGGCGCCCAAGCCCATGCCCGCCTGCGCCACGCCCGTGACGCAAGGCATGATCGTGCGCACCAAGAGCGACAAAGCCATCAAGGCCCAGCAGGGCGTGATGGAGTTCCTGCTGATCAACCACCCGCTGGATTGCCCGATCTGCGACCAGGGCGGTGAATGCCAGTTGCAGGATCTGGCCGTGGGCTACGGCGGTTCCGCTTCGCGCTATCAAGAAGAAAAGCGCGTGGTGTTCCGCAAAGATGTGGGCCCGCTGATCTCGATGGAAGAGATGAGCCGCTGCATCCAGTGCACCCGCTGCGTGCGCTTCGGCCAGGAAGTGGCTGGCGTGATGGAACTCGGCATGATCCACCGCGGTGAGCATTCCGAGATCACCACCTTCGTGGGCAACACCGTCGATTCCGAACTGTCGGGCAACATGATCGACATCTGCCCCGTCGGCGCGCTGACCAGCAAGCCCTTCCGTTACAGCGCCCGCACGTGGGAGCTGTCGCGCCGCAAGAGCGTCAGCCCGCACGACAGCACCGGCGCCAACCTGGTCGTCCAGGTCAAGAACGGCAAGGTGCTGCGCGTGCTGCCGCTGGAGAACGAAGACGTCAACGAGTGCTGGATCGCCGACCGCGACCGTTTCAGCTACGAGGCCGTCAACAGCGAAGAGCGCCTGACCAAGCCCATGCTCAAGCAGGGCGGCCAGTGGCGCGAGGTCGACTGGACCACCGCGCTGGAGTACGTGGCCAATGGCCTCAAGGGCGTGAAGAACGACCACGGCGCCGCCGCCATCGGCGCGCTGGCCACCGAGCACAGCACCATCGAAGAGCTGTACCTGCTGGGCCAACTGGTCCGCGGTCTGGGCAGTGAGAACGTTGACACCCGTCTGCGCAACGCCGAGTTCACGCCAGGGCCGGGCGCCCGCTGGCTGGGCCTGCCCGTGGCTGGCCTGTCCACGCTGGACGCTGCCCTGGTGGTCGGCTCCTTCCTGCGCAAGGACCACCCGCTGTTCGCCTCGCGTCTGCGCCAGGCTGCCCGCAAGGGTGCCGCCATCAGCGCGATCGGTGCGACGACGGACGACTGGCTGATCCCGCTGGCGCAACGCGTCACCGTGGCGCCCAGCGCCTGGGCCCAGGCCCTGGCCGACGTGGCCGTCGCCGTGGGCGAGGCCAAGGGCGTGTCCGCCCCTGCGCAAGGCAATGCCACGCAAGCCGCACAGGCCATCGCGCAATCGCTGATCGACGGCGCCAACAAGGCCGTGCTGCTGGGCAATGCCGCCGCGCAGCATCCTAACGCCTCCGGCCTGCAGGCCCTGGCGCAGTGGATCGCCACGCAGACCGGCGCTTCCTTCGGCTTCCTGGGCGAATCGGCCAACACGGTCGGCGCGCAACTGGTGGGCGCACAGCCTGGCCAGGGCGGTCTGAACGCTGGCCAGATGCTGAGCGGGCAGGGCCTTAAGGCTGTGCTGCTGCTGGGCGTCGAGCCCCAGTACGACATGGCCAACCCGGCTGCCGCGCGCGCTGCGCTGGCCAACGCCGAGATGGTCGTGTCGCTGTCGCCGTTCAAGACGGCCGCCAACGAGTTCGCCGACGTGCTGCTGCCCATCGCCCCGTTCACCGAAACCTCGGGCACCTTCGTCAACGCCGAAGGCCGCGTGCAGAGCTTCCACGGTGTGGTCAAGCCCCTGGGCGATGCGCGTCCGGGCTGGAAGGTGCTGCGCGTGCTGGGCACGATGCTGGACCTGCCGGGCTTCAACGCCGACACGTCCGAGCAGGTCAAGGCCCAGGCGCTGGGTGATCTGTCCACGATCCCCTCGCGCCTGTCCAACCAGACCAGCGCTGCCGCCACGGTCAACGCCTCCACGGGCGGCCTGGAACGCATCGCCGAACTGCCCATCTACAGCGCCGACGCGCTGGTGCGCCGCTCGCCCGCGCTGCAGGCCACGGCTGATGCCGCCGCCCCGGTGGCCAGCCTGCCGCAGGCCCTGTGGGCCGAGCTGGGCTTGGCCGAAGGCGCTCAGGGCGCCCAGGTCAAGGTCTCGCAGGATGGAGGCTCCGCCGTGCTGAACGCCGTGCTCGATGCCAGCCTGCCCGCCAACGTGGTGCGCGTGCCGGCCGGCCATCCGCTGACCGCCTCGCTGGGCGCCGCTTTCGGCGCCGTGCGTGTCGACAAAGCCTGAAGCAGGGGGATAGGACACCATGATTGACACCCTCTACAACGCCGGCGCCGCCCACCTGGGCGCTGCCTGGCCCCTGGTCTGGTCGCTGATCAAGATCGTGGCGCTGCTGCTGCCCCTGCTGGGCTGCGTGGCCTACCTGACCCTGTGGGAGCGCAAGGCCATCGGTTGGTCGCAGATCCGCCCGGGCCCGAACCGCACGGGCCCCGCCGGTCTGCTGCAGCCCATCGCCGACGCCGTCAAGCTGATCTTCAAGGAGATCATCGTGCCGACGGCCTCGCACAAGGGCCTGTTTTTCCTGGGCCCGATCATGACGATCATGCCGGCCCTGGCCGCCTGGGCCGTGATCCCCATGGGCCCGGATGCCGCGCTGGCCAACGTCAACGCCGGCCTGCTGTTCCTGATGGCCATCACCTCGCTGGAGGTCTATGGCGTGATCATCGCCGGCTGGGCCTCCAACTCGAAGTACGCCTTCCTGGGTGCGCTGCGCGCATCGGCCCAGATGGTGTCCTACGAAATCGCCATGGGCTTCTGCTTCGTGGTGGTGCTGATGACGGTCGGCTCGCTGAACATGACCGACATCGTGGTCAGCCAGAACACCGGCATGTTCGCCAGCATGGGCGTGAACATCCTGTCGTGGAACTGGCTGCCGCTGCTGCCGATCGCCGTGGTGTACTTCATCTCGGGCCTGGCCGAAACCAACCGCCACCCCTTCGACGTGGTCGAAGGCGAATCGGAAATCGTGGCCGGCCACATGGTCGAGTACTCGGGCATGGCCTTCGCCATGTTCTTCCTGGCCGAGTACGCGAACATGATCCTGGTGTCGGCCCTGGCCGTGCTGATGTTCCTGGGCGGCTGGGCCGCGCCGGTGTCCTTCAGCGCCTTCGGCATGGAAACGCCGGGCTGGATCGAAAGCACGATCTGGTTCTGGAACTGGGTGTGGCTGTTCGGCAAGACGTTTGTGGTCGTGACCCTGTTCCTGTGGGTGCGCGCCTCGTTCCCGCGCTTCCGCTATGACCAGATCATGCGTCTGGGCTGGAAGATCTTCATCCCCGTCACCCTGGTGTGGCTGGTGGTCGTAGGCCTGTGGATCCAGTCGCCCTGGAACATCTGGAAATAAGGAAGGGACTCACCATGACAACCGCATTGGCGTCCTTCAAGGATTTCTTTTCGAGCTTCCTGCTGATCGACTTCCTCAAGGGGTTCGGCGTGACGGGCAAGCACTTCCTGTCCAAGAACATCACCATCCAGTTCCCGGACGAAAAGACGCCGCTGTCGCCGCGTTTCCGCGGGCTGCATGCCCTGCGCCGCTATGACAACGGCGAAGAGCGCTGCATCGCCTGCAAGCTGTGCGAAGCCGTCTGCCCGGCCATGGCCATCACGATCGAATCCGACGTGCGTGACGACGGCACCCGCCGCACCACGCGCTACGACATCGACCTGACCAAGTGCATCTTCTGTGGCTTCTGCGAAGAGAGCTGCCCCGTCGACTCCATCGTCGAAACGCACATCTTCGAATACCACGGCGAAAAGCGCGGTGATCTGTACTTCACCAAGGACATGCTCCTGGCGGTGGGTGATCGCTACGAGAAGGACATCGCTGCCACGAAGGAGGCGGACGCGAAATACCGCTGATCCGAGACCCCCATGCAAACAACGACCCTGCTTTTCTACATCTTCTCGCTGGTGCTGGTGTACGCGGCCTTCCGCGTCATCACCGCCAAGAGCCCCGTGAGCGCGGCGCTGCACCTGGTGCTGGCCTTCTTCAACGCCTCGTGCGTGTGGATGCTGCTGCAAGCCGAGTTCCTGGCCATCACCCTGGTGCTGGTCTACGTGGGCGCGGTGATGGTGCTGTTCCTCTTCGTCGTGATGATGCTCGACATCAACATGGACTCGCTGCGGCGCAACTTCTGGAAGCACTTCCCGGTAGCCGGCATCATCGGCGCGATCATCGCGGTCGAGATGGCCTTCGTGCTGGTGCGCGGCTTCGATGTCAAGGAAGCGGCCCCGTTCGCGCCTGAAGTGGCCAAGGTGGCCAACACCAAGGCGCTGGGCATCGACCTGTACACCAACTACCTGTTCCCGGTACAGGTGGCAGCCGTGATCCTGCTGGTGGCCATCATCGCCGCCATCGCGCTGACGCACCGCGCCCGCAAGGATGCCAAGGGCCAGAACCCGTCCGAACAGGTTCGCGCCAAGAAGGCCGACCGCCTGCGCATCGTGAAGATGGCCCCTGTGATCGAGCAGCCCTCGGTACCGCCCGCCGCTGCCGACGCCGCTCCCACGGCACCCACCCAAGGAGGCCAGGCATGACCGGCATCACCCTCGGACATTACCTGTCGCTCGGCGCCATCCTGTTCTCCCTGTCGGTGATTGGGATCTTCCTGAACCGCAAGAACCTGATCGTGCTGCTGATGGCCATCGAGCTGATGCTGCTGGCCGTCAACCTGAACTTCGTGGCCTTCTCGCACTACCTGGGCGACATGGCAGGGCAGGTCTTCGTGTTCTTCATCCTGACCGTCGCGGCCGCCGAGTCGGCCATCGGTCTGGCCATCCTCGTCGTGCTGTTCCGCAATCGCTCGTCGATCAACGTGGACGAACTCGACACGCTCAAGGGCTGACCGGCCGACGCTAGGAGAGATACAACAATGTCAGAACTTTCTGTCAACTCGCTGCTGGCGGTGCCCCTGGCCCCGCTGGTCGGCGCCATCGCCGCCGGTCTGTTCGGCAAGGTGATCGACCGGCGCGGCGCGCACGTCATCACCATCCTGGGGGTGCTGGTGTCCTTCATCATCTCGGTGATGGTGCTCAAGGACGTGGTGGGCGGCGCGCGCTTCAACGCCACCGTCTACGAGTGGATGACGCTGGGCACGCTGAAGATGGAAGTCGGCTTCATGGTCGATGGCCTCACGGCGATGATGATGTGCGTGGTGACCTTCGTGTCGCTGATGGTGCACATCTACACCATCGGCTACATGGAAGAGGACGACGGCTACCAGCGCTTTTTCAGCTACATCTCGCTGTTCACCTTCTCGATGTTGATGCTCGTGATGAGCAACAACCTGCTGCAACTGTTCTTCGGCTGGGAAGCGGTGGGCCTGGTGTCCTACCTGCTGATCGGCTTCTGGTTCAAGAAGCCCACGGCCACCTTCGCCAACATGAAGGCCTTCCTGGTCAACCGTGTGGGTGACTTCGGCTTCATCCTGGGCATCGGCCTGCTGCTGGCCTACACCGGCACGCTCAACTACACCGAGCTGTTCGCCAAGGCCGGCACGCTGACCACGCAGACCCTGCCGGCCACCGACTGGGCGCTGATCACCGTGATCTGCGTGTGCCTGTTCATCGGCGCGATGGGCAAGTCGGCGCAGTTCCCGCTGCACGTGTGGCTGCCCGATTCGATGGAAGGCCCGACGCCCATCTCCGCGCTGATCCACGCCGCCACCATGGTGACGGCCGGCATTTTCATGGTCACGCGCATGTCGCCGCTGTTCGAGCTGTCCGACGCCGCGCTGAACTTCATCCTGGTGATCGGCTCGATCACGGCGCTGTTCATGGGCTTTTTGGGCATCATCCAGAACGACATCAAGCGCGTGGTGGCCTACTCCACGCTGTCGCAGCTGGGTTACATGACAGTCGCCCTGGGCGTGTCGGCCTACAACGTGGCCGTGTTCCACCTGATGACGCACGCCTTCTTCAAGGCACTGCTGTTCCTCGGCGCGGGCTCGGTGATCATCGGCATGCACCACGATCAGGACATCCGCAACATGGGCGGCCTGTGGAAGTACATGAAGATCACGTGGATCACGTCGCTGCTGGGCTCGCTGGCCCTGATCGGCACGCCGTTCTTCTCGGGCTTCTACTCCAAGGACTCGATCATCGAGGCCGTGCACGCTAGCACGCTGCCCGGTGCTGGCTTTGCCAACTTCGCGGTGCTGGCCGGTGTGTTCATCACGGCGTTCTACAGCTTCCGGATGTACTTCCTGGTCTTCCATGGCAAGGAACACTTCCACCACAAGCCCTTCCCGGGCGAGCATGACCACCACGATGATCATGACGACCATGGTCACGGCCACGACGATCACCACGCGCACACGCCGCACGAATCGCCCTGGGTGGTGACGGCGCCGCTGCTGCTGCTGGCGATCCCCTCGGTGGTGATCGGCTTCCTGGCGATCCAGCCGATGCTGTTCGGCGATTTCTTGAAGGACGCGATCTTCGTGGACGCGGCACGCCACCCGGCCATGGCCGAACTGGCCGAGATGTTCCACGGTGCCACTGCCATGGCGACCCATGGTGTGCAGACCGCGCCGTTCTGGCTGGCGCTTGCCGGTGTCGTCACGGCCTACGTGTTCTACATGATGTACCCGCAGATCCCGGCGTTCTTCGGCCGCGTGCTGCGCCCGCTGATCGTGATCGGCGAGAACAAGTACTACCTGGACTGGTTCAACGAGAACGTGCTGGCCCGTGGTGCGCGCCTGCTCGGCCGTGGCCTGTGGAAGGTGGGTGACCAGACGCTGATCGATGGCCTGCTGGTCAACGGCTCGGCCAAGCTGGTCGGCCTGACCGCCTCGCTGGTCCGCCTGTTCCAGACGGGTTACCTCTATCACTACGCGCTGGTCATGATCCTGGGGGTGTTCGCCCTCATGACCTGGTTCGTGTTCTGGCAGCACTGAGCACGGGGCCCGCACATGCAAACAATGAACTACATCCTCTCCCTGTCCATCTGGGTGCCGGTGGCCTTCGGCCTGCTGCTGCTGGTCGCTGGCCGGCAGGACAACGCCAAGGCCACTCGCTGGATCGCCTTGGTCGGCGCCATCGCCGGCTTCCTGGTCACCATCCCCCTGATGACCAGCTTCGACGAGACGACTGCCGCGATGCAGTTCGTCGAGAAGGCCGCCTGGATTGAACGCTTCAATGTGTTCTACCACCTGGGCGTGGACGGCATCTCCATGTGGTTCGTGCCGCTCACGGCCTTCATCACGATCATCGTGGTGCTGGCCGGCTGGGAGGTCATCGAAGACCGCCCGCACCAGTACTACGGTGCCTTCCTGATCCTGTCGGGCCTGATGGTCGGCGTGTTCTCCGCCCTGGACGGCATGCTGTTCTACGTGTTCTTCGAGGCCACGCTGATCCCGATGTACATCATCATCGGTGTGTGGGGCGGCCCTCGTCGCGTGTACGCGGCCTTCAAGTTCTTCCTGTACACATTGCTCGGCTCGCTGCTGATGCTGGTGGCGCTGATCTTCCTGTACTACAAGTCTGGCGGCTCCTTCCAGATCACCGACTGGCACAAGCTGCCGCTGCCCGCCACGCCGCAGGCCCTGCTGTTCGGCGCCTTCTTCGCGGCCTTCGCCGTGAAGGTGCCGATGTGGCCGGTGCACACCTGGCTGCCCGATGCCCACGTGGAAGCGCCGACCGGTGGTTCCGTCGTGCTGGCGGCGATCATGCTGAAGCTGGGCTGCTACGGCTTCCTGCGCTTCGTGCTGCCCATCGTGCCTGATGCGGCCCACCAGTTCGCGCCGGCGGTGATCACGCTGTCGCTGATCGCGGTGATCTACATTGGCCTGGTGGCCATGGTCCAGCAGGACATGAAGAAGCTGGTGGCGTATTCGTCCATCGCGCACATGGGTTTCGTGACCCTGGGCTTCTTCATCTTCAATGAGCTGGGCATCGCCGGCGGCCTGGTGCAGATGATCGCCCACGGCTTCGTGTCGGGCGCCATGTTCCTGGCCATCGGCGTGCTGTACGACCGCGTGCACTCGCGTGAGATCTCCGCCTACGGCGGTGTGGTCAACACCATGCCCAAGTTCGCCGCCTTCGCGCTGTTCTTCGCCATGGCCAACTGCGGCTTGCCGGGTACCGCCGGCTTCGTGGGCGAGTGGATGGTGATCCTGGGCGCCGTGCAGTACAACTTCTTCATCGGCCTGCTGGCGGCCACCGCCCTGATCCTGGGCGCCGCCTACACGCTGTGGATGTACAAGCGCGTGTACTTCGGTGACGTCACCAACGACAACGTGCGCGGCCTGACCGACATCAACGCGCGCGAGTTCCTGATCATGGCCATCCTGGCGGCCGCCGTGCTGTGGATGGGCATCCAGCCCAAGCCCTTCACGGACGTGATGCACGTCTCGGTGACCGAGCTGATCAAGCACGTGTCGCAAAGCAAGCTGAATTGACGACGAAGGTTCACACCAAATGAACAACATGAACTGGCTCGCGGTGGCGCCCGAGATCTTCCTGCTGGCGATGACCTGCGTCATCGCCCTGGTGGATCTGTTCGTCACATCCCCTCGCCGCCGTCCGACCTACCTGCTGACCATGCTGACCCTGGCCTGCGTGGCCGGCCTGCACATCGGGTACCTGGACAACCCGACCTCGGGTTATGCCATGCAGGGCATGCTCGTGATCGACGCCATGGGCCACCTGCTGGCCCTGTGCGCCACGCTGGCCGTGATGGGCGGCCTGGTCTACGCGCAGGTCTATGCCGGCGACCGGGACATCCTCAAGGGTGAACTCTTCACCCTGAGCCTGTTCTCGCTGCTGGGCATCTCGATCATGATCGCCGGCAACAACTTCCTGGTCATCTACCTGGGCCTGGAGTTGATGTCGCTGTCGCTGTACGCCCTGGTGGCGCTGCGCCGCGACCATGCCGCATCGACCGAAGCCGCCATGAAGTACTTCGTGCTGGGCGCGCTGGCCTCGGGCTTCCTGCTCTATGGCCTGTCGATGATGTACGGCGCCACCGGCTCCCTGGACATCAACGAGGTCTACAAGGCCACGCTGACCGGCCAGATCAACAAGCAGGTGCTGACCTTCGGCCTGGTGTTCATCGTGGCTGGCCTGGCCTTCAAGCTGGGTGTGGTGCCTTTCCACATGTGGGTGCCCGACGTGTACCAGGGCGCCCCCACGGCCGTCACGCTGATGGTGGCCGGCGCGCCCAAGCTGGCTGCGTTCGCCATCACTGTGCGCCTGCTGGTCGAAGGCCTGATCAACTCCGCCACCGACTGGCAGCAGATGCTGACCGTGCTGGCCGTGTGCTCGATGGTGGTGGGCAACCTGGCCGCCATCGCGCAGACCAACCTCAAGCGCCTGCTGGCCTACTCCGGTATCGCGCAGTTGGGCTTCATGCTGCTGGGCTTCGTGCCCAGCGTGGTAGCCGGCAATACCGTGTCCGCCGGCAACGGCTATGGCTCGTCGCTGTTCTACGTGATCACCTATGTGCTGACCACGCTGGGCACCTTCGGCCTGGTGATGTTGCTGTCGCGCCCGGGCTTCGAATCCGAACAGGTCTCCGACCTGGCCGGCCTGGCCAAGCGCAGCCCGCTGCTGGCCGCCGTGATGGCGGTGTTCATGTTCTCGCTGGCCGGCATCCCGCCGACGGTGGGCTTCTACGCCAAGCTGGCCGTGCTGCAGTCGCTGATCACGACCAACTCGACCTGGCTGATCCAGCTGTCCATCATCGCTGTGCTGCTGTCGCTGGTCGGTGCCTACTACTACCTGCGTGTCGTCAAGGTCATGTACTTTGACGAGCCCACCGACACCACCCCGGTGGTGCAGGGTGGTGAGGCCCGTGCGCTGCTGTCGGCCAACGCAGCGGCCGTGCTGCTGCTGGGCATCCTGCCCGGTGGCCTGATGGCCCTGTGCGCCCGCGTGATCACGCAATCGCTGGCGGGCTGACCGCTGCGGTGAAGTAAAGAAACCCGCATGAACGGCCTGGTGCCCGCCTGGGCGGTGATCAGTGTGCTGGTGGTGGCCCTGGTGGCCGCCAACCTGCCGTTCATGAACCAGCGCCTTTTCCTGGTGGGGCCGGCGCGCAAGCCCAAGCCCACCTTCTGGCATGTGCTGGAACTGCTGGTCTACGCCGTGCTGGTGGCCCTGCTGGGGCGCGTGCTGGAAGCGCACGTGGGCCAGGCAGCCCCGCAGCGCTGGGAGTTCTACGCCATCTGGGGCTGCGTCTTCCTGACGCTGGCCTTCCCGGGCTTCGTGTGGCGCTATCTGCGCCGAGGGGCTCGCCGATGAGCGGCGCGCCTTCACAGCCCCCTGAGCCCAACGACGGCGACCGCCACCTGCGCGAGACGCTGGTGGAGGCCGAACTGCTCGAGCAGGGCAAGTTCCTGCAATGGCGCCGTGATCGGGTGCAACTGCCCGATGGCCGCGAGGCCACGCGCGAGTACGTGGTGCACCCGGGCGCCGTGATGGTCGTGCCCATCCTGCCCGATGGGCGCCTGGTGATGGAGCGCCAGTTCCGCTACCCCGTGGGCATGACGATGATCGAGTTCCCGGCCGGCAAGCTTGACGCCGGTGAAGGCAGCTTGGCCTGCGCGAAGCGCGAACTGCTCGAAGAGACGGGCTATGTGGGTCGCCTCTGGGCCCGTGCCGGTGTGATGCACCCGGTGATCGGCTACGCCACCGAGTTCATCGAGATCTGGTTTGCCCAGGATCTGACCCTGACCGAACGCCACCTGGACGATGGCGAGTTCCTCGACGTCTTCGCGGCCACGCAGGATGATCTCGAGGCCTGGATGCAGCAGGGCAAGCTGACGGATGCCAAGACCATCGTCGGCATGATGTGGCTGCGGCAGTGGCGCGCAGGTGCATGGCCGCTGGACTGGCAGGACGTGCCCGGCTGACGTCTTTTTGCCAAGGCCTTGTTGGCTTGGTGCACCCGAAGTTCCCGCGAACTTGCCAGGATCCCCGCATCTGAGGGGCGGCTCAGGCTTTATGGCGCCTGGTGTGGGCAACCTTGATCCGCTCGGATCGCGTTGGGTCAGATCGTCATCGCAGTGAGCGTCCGGGCATCACACGTTGACAAGCAGTCGCCCGGAATCAGGCGGCCGCAGGCACCCAGTGAGTTTGCCCTTGATTGCCGAAATTCTTGGAATCTATCCGTAAATTATATTTGCGCGTAGTGGTACTTTGCGGAACGCAATGATGGCAGCAGCCAGATGGTTGAGCGCAAGGAAGCTGCGTTCCAACTTCTCGTATCGCACGAGGAGTTTGCGGAACCGATTGAACCAACTATGGCAAACCTCGACAACCCAGCGGCGCGCCTTCTTCTTCGGATCACGTCGCTTGTTGTCGGCCTCTTTGCGCCGATCAACC
>NZ_JBASTH010000098.1:0-9070 GCF_049274795.1 Aquabacterium sp. | reverse complement strand
CTGTCATTTCCGTGCTCCTACGTCTATTTGAACAGGAGCTAAGAACTACGTTTTACAGGGGCAACCTCAGTTGGAGCCTCCGCCAAACCCGGGGCGCTTCAAGTCTGCCATGCACGTGCCCATGGAGCGCGCCAGCAAGTTAGAACTTGATGCTCAAGCCAACATCCAACGAACGGCCTTGCCCTTGCAGGGTTTGGATGCTCCAGCCATTGGCTGCAAAGGCTGCAAGATTCGCGCCGCCAAGGGGCAGTTCATAGCTCTTGTCAAAGAGGTTGCGAATACCAGCCTGGATCTCGATGCCGTGAGTAAGCTGATAGCGGGTACCCAAGTTGGCCAGGCCATAGCCGGCTGTCGTAGCCTCGTCGCGCCGGTCGTCCACGCGGGACTTCTTGGCGACAAGCACAAGCTCGGCGTAGTTCTTCCAGGCCCCGACCGTCTGGTCCAGTCTCAGCGTTGTGTTCAAGGGCATGAGGTGGTACAGGTTGCCCCCGTCGGTCCGCTTGCCTTGGGTCCAATCGAGCTTTCCACGGAATGTGCCCGTGCCCCAGCCCGCGCTGGACCAGGCCACCGCCTGCCACGACACGTTCAGGCCATACAGGTAGGCATCGTGGTTGGCGAACTGCAGCAGGGCCTTGGTCTCCCCCACGCCCGGATTGAATGAGCCCAAGGTGTCCACGTCGATGAAGTCCTGCACGTAGGTGAAGAACGGCGTGACCTTGATGCCCCAACGCTGCTTGTCCGCATCGTGCCAATCGGCTGTGGCGCTGACGGTATTGGCCACTTCAGGCTTCAAATCGATGTTGCCAACGTAGCCATTTGCATCGCCAAACCAGCCGATCATGGTCATCGCCATGGTCCCGCGCCCCCATGAATAGCGTTCGTAGAGGTTGGGTGAGCGGGTCTTGCGTGCCAGCCCCAGTTCATAAGTAGCGGTCTCTGCCGCCTCGTAGCGTGCAGTCAGGGTCGCATCGATGTTGTTGTCGCGCTTGCTACGATCGCTGGCGTTGAAGGATGCTGCTGCCGCGGCATCCTCCATGCACATCATCCCGCAGCCGTAGTCCTGCACAGCACCGGCATTCATGCTGACACGCTCACCGCGCACACCCGCCAGCAGCAACCACTTCGGGGCGATGCGTCCCTCCCATTCGCCAAAGAGCGCGATGCGGTCGCGTTGGCCGTCGTTGATGTTCCGGTAGGTGTCGGGCGCCATCATCATCGAACCGCTGACCGGTGGCCACCAGTCGTCCAGACGGAAGCGCCGGTATTCATGCCCCAACCGCAAGGTGCCGTCTGCCACGGACAGCTCGGCCTTGAGGGTGTAGCCGCTGTCGCGGCCATGGGTGTTCATCGGCATGGTGCCGGTGCGCTCAGGTGAGAAGAAGCCCATCTCGTGGAAGGTGTTCTGCCAGAACACCGAGGCTTCCAGCTTGCCCCAGGCCATCTCGCCTTCGTAGCGGAGGTTGGCGGTCATGGCATGGTTGTGCGTCATGTCCATGTACTGGTTCGCGAAGCCCTGGTAAGGGATGCGCTGCTCACCCACCTTGAATACCCACAGGTTGCCATCGCCCTTGGCGGCCAGCGTGAGGGCCTGGTTGGTGCTCTTGTACAGGGTGTTCAGTACCTTGCGGCCGCGGCCATCCTTGTAGCTGTCTGCCTCCGTGGTTGCACCGCTGTAGGTGACGCTCAAGCGGTCGTTGGCGGCGGTCGCGCTCAGCGAAGCCGTCCGGCCATGGTCAACGCTGCGGCTCTGCAGAGTGAGCGCCCCGCTGGTTTTGAGTCCTTCGCCTTCCGCAGCGAATGTGAGCTGGATCGACTTGACCTCGATCACGCCGGCAATGTTGTCCCCCCCTGCGCTGACAGGTGACAGGCCCGCCATCACTGTCGTCATGCTGACCTGCGTGGGGTCGATGTAGGACAAGGGTGCGTTCATGTGGTTGCCACAGGCCGCCGTGGATTCCGCATCGTCGATCAGGACCTTGATACGGTCACCCGCCAGGCCGCGCAGCACGGGCAGACCTGACACACCGCCTGCAGCATAGGTGCTCACGCCGGGACGGTTGCTGAGCGAAGCTGCCGTATCGGACGTGCCCAGGCTGTCGGCAGCATCGCTAAGCCGCTTCCCATGGACGGTGACGTTGGGCAGGGACACGTTTTCGTCGGCGGCTGTGGCCAACAATGGGACGGAAGTCATCATGACCGCCAGGACATTGATCTTCTTCATGTGAACTCTCGTGGTTCGATGACTAGCACCTATGTGATGCGAGCCATGGGTACTTGATGCCGCATCTGTTTGATACGGGTATGGCAAAGACATGTGGGAGGCGTATGCCACCGGAAGATCAGGCAGTCCTAGGCGGAGCGCGTGGTTGCGATACGAAGCCAAACGCGTACGGCCGAAGGTCTTGAGCCATCCCCTGTGGCTGGTATGCCTGGGCAAAGTCAAGCGGATGGACCAGAGGCAGCGATGGTGGCGGGACCAATGCTGGCGTGTCGCAGGAGCACCAAGGGCATGGCGAGTGAGCCCGAGACAGGGGCGCTGAACTGTCGCCCCAGGACAGGGCTTCTCGTGATGAGCCCCCCATCGTCGAGCAAAGCGTTGCCCTCTGCGGGGCAACCTGTATCAAGGAGAGGCGTGCGTGGGCGCTTGACAGCACACTCCCGACCACGAGCGCAAGGCACAACAGAAGGACGGCTGCGCGCTTAGGCAAGCGAACTTTAGGCAGGAAGAATCTCACCGTGCCTCCGGTCTGGCAGGCGTACTGCGCCGTGCACCCGCTTTCGCCTGCAATCGCAGCCGCCGATATCCGATCACGCAGCCTGTGGCAGCGATCGCTGCTCCTCCCAAGCTGAGCAGAGTCAGCACAGCATTTCGGGCTATGTCAAAGTGCAGGAACGCTGGTAGATCCCAACTGTGCAGCAGATTGAACAACCAACGATCCAACCGCTGGGAATGGTCCAAACTCAGCGAAACATCTCCAGTGTAGGGATCCAGGTAGGCGACGGTCTCACCAGCGTCCTTGAAGCTCAGCTTGAGAACCGGCAGGCGTCGCTCGGCTGCCGCGTACATGAAGGCCGCACCACGCTGATAGTAGATGGAGTAGATGGCGTCGTGCTCGGTGAGCAATTGCGCAGACTGAAGGTCCGCATGGATGAGATGTGCGCCTACGGCAGCCAGCGTCTCTTGGGACCACCTGTCCAGCGCGCGCTTGCCTTGTGTGCCAACGGTCGCCTGGATCTCGCTGCGGACGGGGCCGCGCATGGGCTTTTGGGGAATGACGTTGATGACGCCACCTATGGCCCAATCGCCATAGATCACGGACGCAGGCCCGCGAAGCACCTCAATACGCTCGACCGACCAGGTGTCGAATGGGAAGCTGACGCCAACCCCGCCGTACTGGCGCGTGCCATCGTACAACCGCATGACCGAGGTGCTGTCGATGAAGCCTCGCGCAGACAGTGCGCTGCCGCTGTTGCCTGGATGGGCCAGGCTGGTGATGCCAGCAACTCGAGTGATGGCGTCCATAAGGGAAGTGTCGCCGCGTTCCCGAAGCTGCTCTTGAGTGATCACTTCGATGCTGGCAGGCGTCTTCATGGGCGTCACATCGAGGTTCGAGCCGGTGGACGAAGCGGCATCGAGCCCGCGGGGGGCCTTGCCAACCACGGTGATCGCAGGGGGTGTGCCGGTGTCTTGGGCGACAGCAGTGTGGCTGGCCAGGGCGAGGGCAGCAGCCCCAGGGAGCACGAGGGCTCCACGCGAGAGGCGCGAAAGGGGAGGCGTGCACGAAGCAACGATGGTTTTCATGGCGATGTAGGCACGAGCGTGTACCCGCCTCGGCCTGAGACGGCACGTTGAAAGGCCTCTTGTTTGCACTGAACTCTCACGCTCGGGCTGGCGGCAACCTGTTCAGAAGCCACCAGACGGCCTCACTCCCGCATGTTCACGTGCACAAGCACGTGTTGCAGGGATTGGCTAGCGATCGAGGGAATGCTTCAGGCGAAGCTTGGCGGTCCGCGCGGCGGGAACGGCGCACCAACCAACGACGCTATGTGAGCCGCGATGGTTGGTTTCAGCGCATAGGACAGCGGCTGATGGCGTGTACCCACCACGGCGGGTACCTCAGGCAAGGGCATCGCTGCCCCCAAGCAAAGCGGGCAATCTACCGCGTGATGCGATAGGCCGCCTTTGCCGTCGAAATTCGCCACGATGACTTTGACACCACCGCCGGCTGTACAAACCACGTCGATGCTTTTTGGAAAGCTCAGAGGCAACGCACTGAAAACGCCCAGCGCCAATGCAAACCACGCCACGATGAGGCGGGAAAGCAGTGGTGATGGACGCAGAGTTTGCATGGTGTTTTATTCTCACACAGCCTTCGGTTGAGGTCCAACCGCGTGGCTGGGACAAATTGTCCATCACATAAGCCTCGCTCTCCTACCGCCATCGCGCGCCCAGCCTCCCCTTTTGGAGGCCTATTTTCGAGCTAATCGCGAAGCTCATGCCGAGTTGTAGCCGACCACGCCGCGTAGCTTGGCCAACTCGGTATTCACCGGCAGCTTGAGTACATAGCCCCAGAAATCCTTGGACATCGATTGCCCCACCAGCGAGAACGGCCCCAGGTTCGCGCGCGCCGGCCAGATCTACAGCGGCTGGACCTGTGCTAGCACCATGGGCGGCATCAGCGCCTTCAACTGCGCCAGATCCGCTGTGTAGATGGCCGTGACACGACTGTTCTTGTAAAAAAGCCCGCCACCACCGGCACGGCCTGTCCCGCGATGTCGATCGTTGTCGTGGCACCCTGCCCGCCCTGGTCTGCCGCCGCGCTGGCAGATGCGATCGAAAGCAGCAGTCCGCTCACGGACGCGATGTGTCTGATGCTCATGGGCTTTTCACCTTGGATGCTTGAGGTTGATCTGGCGCTTCAGGCAGCGCGCAAAAGCATCCTAGGTTTCAACCTAACTTTAAGGTCAAGCCCGGCAATTCAAAAAACTTTGCGTATTTATCCTGGCCGCTTCAGCGATCCAAGCAGTTCACCCCGCCCAAGGAGATGACCGAGGCCGACATCACCGAGGTCAAGCAACGCTTCGTCAACACCGCTATGCTGGCCGAACAGGCCGGCTTCAATGGCGTGCAGATCCATGCCGCGCACGGTTATCTGTTCAGCCAGTTCCTCTCACCGCTGACCAACAAGCAGCAGGACCGCTGGGGCGGCTCGCTCGAGAACCGCGCCCGCATCCTGACCGATGTGGTGCAGGAGGTCCGTGCTGCGGTCAGCCCGGCGTTCTCGGTGGCTGTGAAGCTCAACTCCGCGGATTTCCAGCGCGGCGGCTTCAGCCCTGATGATGCCAAGCAGGTGGTGTCCCAGTTGAACCATCTGGGTGTGGACCTGATCGAGCTGTCTGGTGGCAGCTACGAGGCCCCGGCGATGCACGGCCAGACACGCGATGGGCGCACACTGGCCCGCGAGGCCTACTTCCTGGAGTTCGCCAAGGACATCGCCGCCGTGGCGCGCATGCCGGTCATGGTGACGGGCGGCATCCGCCGCCTGCCGGTGGCCGAGCAGGTGCT
Organism: Aquabacterium sp.; assembly: GCF_049274795.1. Classification (GTDB taxonomy): domain Bacteria; phylum Pseudomonadota; class Gammaproteobacteria; order Burkholderiales; family Burkholderiaceae_C; genus Aquabacterium. The sequence goes on along the minus strand of NZ_JBASTH010000098.1, from coordinate 3,504 downwards.
GAGCAGCGGCATCGACATGGTGGGCATCGGCACGGCCATCGCGCTGAACCCTGGTCTGGCGCGCGAGTGGCAGTCAGGCCAGGCCAGCGCGCCCATGCTGCGCCCGATCACCTGGAAGAACAAGGTGCTGAGTTCGGTGGGCTACATGGCCATGGTCAAGCACCAGTTGCGCCGGGTGAGCAAGGGCCGCCAGCCCAACCCCAATGTGACGCCGGCGTGCGCCCTGGTGGAGCAGCAGGCCGAGACGCTGTTCAAGAACTGGAAGTACCGCCGCTGGATGAGCCGACAATCTGCCTGAAAGCGGCCGGGGATCGGCTGCGGCTGCTGAGAGGGCTTGAGCACGGCAAGCGCCCTGCCCGCCCGCTCAGCGCGCCAGCCAGCCCGCCAGGAAGGTCACGATCTTCTGGCGGCCTTCCGTGTAAGGGGGGAAGAACATCTTGATCGTGTTCAGCCAGGTGCTGCGCAGCACCGCACGCTCGTGCGAGAAGGCCTTGAACCCGAAGATGCCGTGCGAGTTGCCGATGCCCGAGTTGTTCACGCCACCGAAGGGCAGATTGCCGTGGGCCACGTGCACCATGCAGTGGTTCACGCACACGCCGCCCGAGCTGGTGTTGGTGAGTACCTTGTCGATGGTGGATTCCTGACGGCTCCACACATACAGCGCCAGGGGCTTGGGCTGGCTGTTGATTTCGGCGATGACCTGGTCGATGCTGGCGAAACCCATGATGGGCAGCACGGGGCCGAAGATCTCCTCGCCCATGATGGTAGCCTGGGCTGGCACCTGATCGATCAGTGTGGGCGCGATGTAGCACTGGCTGGCATCGACCTCACCGCCAGCCAGCACCCGGGCGCCGCGCTGCACGGCATCGGCCAGCAGCCCGCTCACGCGCTGGGTGTGGCGTTGGTTGATCACGTGGGTGAAATCCTGGCTGGATTTCTGCTGATCGGGGGTGCTGCCATAGCGTTCGGCCAGCACGGCCTTGCACTCGGCAACGAAGCGCTCCTTGACGGACTCGTGCACGTACAGGTGGTCGGGCGCCACGCAGGTCTGGCCACTGTTGAGGAACTTGCCCCACATGATGGTCTGCGCGGCCTTGGTCAGGTCGGCTGTTTCATCAACGATGGTGGGGGACTTGCCGCCCAACTCCAGCGTCACGCTAGTGAGGTGCTTAGCTGCGGCCGCCATCACGATCTTGCCCACGGCCGGTGAGCCGGTGAAGAAGATGTGGTCAAAAGGTTTGGTCAGCAGCTCCTGCGAGGTCTGCAGAGCGCCTTCGAACAGGGCCACCTCTTCAGGGCGGAACACCTTGGTAATGATGCGCGCCATCACGGCCGACACGCGCGGTGCCAGCTCCGACGGCTTGAGGATCACGGTGTTACCCGCGGCCAGTGCCGAGATCAGCGGGCCGAACATCAGGTACAGCGGGTAGTTCCAGGGCGCGATGATCAGGCAGCGTCCACGCGGCTGGTACTGCACCTGGCCTGTGTTGCCCAGCGTGAGCTGCGTGGGGCTCACGCGCGTGGCGCGCATCCATTTGCGCAGGTGGCTGATGGTGTGCTTGGCCTCGTCTAGCGTGGGGATGATCTCGGTGCCATCGACCTCCATGCGGGGCTTGTGGAAATCCTGCATGAAGGCCTCGTACAGGGCCTCGCGCTGTTCCATCATGCCGTCGCGCAGGCGCTTGATGCGCTCGATGCGCTCCTCGGCCGTGGAGCGGCGCCAGGCAAGGGCCGTGGCTTGCTGGGCGTCGAACACCTGCGCCATCAGTTGGTGATCGGCTTCCAGGATGTCGGTGCCGGTTGGCGGCACCACGCTCATCAGGGGTCGGTTCATGCTGCGTCCCTCCTTGCCAGGGCTTTGATCTCGGTAATCTCTGATCCTGTTCCGGCCTAGGGTTAACGTCAATGCGGGTATCCACCTTTCTGCAAGGGGGATGCAGGGGCATGCGCTTGACCCGATCGGATCAGCCCGTCAGCGGTGGTGGCTGGCGGCCTCGCGCAGCAGCTCCGTGGCCCGCTGCGCCATGGGCGATGGTGTGTGGCGTGGCCGCAAGAAACCGATCCGGCGCTGCGCGCCCGGCAGCGTCAGGGGCCGCCACACCAGCTTGGCAGGGATGGCCGATGGCGGCAAGGCGCTTCGCGGCAGCACGGTGAGCAGGCGCCCTCCTCCGCAGGCCACGATGTGCACCAGCGCCTCGAGGGTGTTGGCTTCGACCACCACGCGCGGCAAGGGCAAATCGGCACCAGCCAATGCACGCTCGATCATCTGCCTAGCGAACTCGTGCTTGCCGGAGGCGGCGAACTCGTACTGCATCAGATCCGCCAGTTCCAGCTGGCCCGTGTGTTCTGCCAAGGGATGGCTTTCATGGCAGACCACGCTGAAGGTGTCGTCGTACAGCGGCTCACCTTCTACTTCCGGGGGCAGTTCGGCCGGCAGCGGGCAGACGGCCAGGTGCAGTTCGCGCCGGAGCAAGGCATCGAGCAAGGCATCGCCGAACGCCGTGTGCAGTTGCAGCACGGCCGCCGGGCGCTCCTGCCGCAGCCGTGGGAACAATGCATTGAGCGTGAAGTGCGCGCTGGCCGGGCTCATGCCCAGGCGCAGCAGCCCTGCGTGGCCCCCGCCGATGTCACGCGCTTCCTGCACGGCATCGTCCATCAGGCCGGAGGCCGTCTGGCAGCGCCGCAGGAAGGATTGACCGGCGTCGGTCAGATCCAGGCCGCGGGGCGTGCGGTGGAACAGCCCCACACCCAGGCGCGCCTCCAGGCGCTGGATGGCCTTGGTCAGGGCTGGCTGGGTCATGCCCAGTTGCTCGGCGGCACGGCCCAGGCTGCCTGCGGTGGCTGCGGCCACGAAGTAAGTGATGTCAGACCCCAGCATGGCATTCTTTCATTTCATGGCTTCTTCGGTATTTGTTCATTTGATTTTATGCACGAGAGCTTGCAAGCTGTGGTCTTGAGGATCATTGATCAGGTGGGCCTGCCGATTGCCTGCAGCCCACGCCTGTCGCCAAGCATCAAAGAGCCCCGTTTTGAAAGGGGCACACCGAGGAGCCCCCCATGAACCGCTACCAGTCGTTCCGCGAGTTCTACCCGTTCTACCTGTCTCAGCACGAGGATCTCACCTGCCGCCGCCTGCATCTGGTGGGCTCGCTGCTGGTGCTGGGCGTGCTGGCCACGGCCTTCATCACCGGCTCATGGTTGTGGCTGCTGGCCGCGCCGCTGGCCGGGTACGGCTTTGCGTGGGTCGGGCACTTCGTGTTCGAGAAGAACAGGCCGGCCACGTTCGAGTACCCGCTCTACAGCTTCATGGGCGACTGGGTGATGCTGTGGCAATCGCTCACGGGCAAGCTGCGCCTGTGAACCTGCCGCAGATGCTTGGCTAGTGTCCTGTCCCGCTGATACGTGAGCAAAGTCGGTGCAGCTTAGCCAAGATTGAGTGAGCGGCAGCAGTCCACCTGAACGGTTGGCACTCGGTGTTGTATGCGGCGACAAAGTGATCAATGC